>CM001438.1:0-612820 GCA_000244995.1 Burkholderiales bacterium JOSHI_001
CACTTGCACCACAAACCAAGGGCTGCGGCGGGTATTGACCGCGGCTTCGAAACTGTGGATAACCACGCCCTGGCCGGTAGGAGGAGCCTACAATCCGGCCGCTCTTAGAAGAACTTGTCCACATGAGTCTTGATCTCTGGTCGCGCGGCTGCGAGCGCCTGGCTGCCGAACTGCCCGAACAGCAATACAACACCTGGATCCGACCGCTGCCACCTGCCGAGGTGCAAGACCTGGGCGAGGCCGGCTCGGTGGCGTCCCTGCGCGTGCCCAACCGCTTCAAGCTGGACTGGATCCGCTCGCAGTACGCCGGCCGGATCGAAAGCCTGTTGAGCGAACTGGCGGGCAAACCGGTGCGCCTGGAGCTGAGCCTGGCGCCACGCGAAGCCCTGGCCATGGGCATGCCCGTTCGGGCCCTGGTGAACGGCCAGGCCAGCCCGGCCAGCCTGGCGGTGCCCGTGCCGGCACCCGGGGTTGGCGGCCCTCGCGCAGCCGGCTCGCTGCTGGACGCTGCCTTGCGCAACGCCGAGGCCAGCCGCGCGAACGGTGGCCATGCCGGTGCGGTGCAGCCCAGCATGGCGCCGCTGGCGCCTTCGGCACCGCCAGCGGCCAACCGCCACAAGCTGAACACCGCGCTCACCTTCGACAACCTGGTGGCCGGCCGCGCCAACCAGATGGCGCGCACCGCCGCGCTGCACGTGGCCGGTGCGCCGGGGGTCATGTACAACCCGCTGTTCATCTACGGCGGCGTGGGCCTGGGCAAGACCCACCTGGTGCACGCGGTGGGCAACGCCCTGCTGAAGGACAAGCCCGACGCCCGCGTGCTGTACCTGCACGCCGAGCAGTTCATTTCCGACGTGGTGAAGAACTACCAGCGCAAGACCTTCGACGAGCTGAAGGCCAAGTACCACAACCTGGACCTGCTGCTGATCGACGACGTGCAGTTCTTCGCCGGCAAGGACCGCACCCAGGAAGAGTTCTTCAACGCCTTCGAAGCCCTGCTGGCCAAGCGCGCCCACATCATCATGACCAGCGACACCTATCCCAAGGGGCTGGTGGACATCGACGAGCGCCTGACCAGCCGCTTCGACGCCGGGCTGACCGTGGCCATCGAGCCGCCCGAACTGGAAATGCGGGTGGCCATCCTGCTGGCCAAGGCCCGCGCCGAAGGCGCCGAGATGCCCGAGGACGTGGCCTTCTTCGTGGCCAAGAACGTGCGCGCCAATGTGCGCGAGCTGGAAGGTGCGCTGCGCAAGGTGCTGGCCTACAGCCGCTTCAGCCAGAAGGACATCAACATCGCCCTGGCGCGAGAAGCCCTGAAGGACCTGCTGAGCATCCAGAACCGGCAGGTGGGGGTGGAGAACATCCAGAAGACGGTGGCCGACTTCTACAAGATCAAGGTGGCCGACATGTACAGCAAGAAGCGCCCGGCCAGCATTGCCCGGCCGCGCCAGATTGCCATGTACCTGGCCAAGGAAATGACCCAGAAGAGCCTGCCCGAGATCGGTGAGCTGTTCGGCGGGCGCGACCACACCACGGTGCTGCACGCGGTGCGCAAGATCGGCGGCGAGCGCAGCAAGGACACCGAGCTGAACCAGCAGCTGCACGTGCTGGAACAAACCCTCAAAGGCTGAGCCTGTCAAATCACAAGCCTGGGGACAACTTTCCAACAACCTGGCACCTGTCCACAGGCCCCTGCGCTTTCGTGAACTTGTTATCGAACCCTCCCGCCGTGCCAGGTCAGCGGCCCACAGGGTTCAGGCTGCGCTAAGCCCTTGCAAATACAGGCGAAAATAGCGTTCTCCACAGGGTGGCCGCCGCCCTACTACAACGACTAAGTTAAATACTTCAGTTAAAGAGTTGAAGAGGAAGACATGATTGTTTTGAAAGCTCCACAGGAAAAGTTGTTGTCGGCCCTGCAGTCGGTGGCCGGCATCGTGGAGCGGCGGCACACCCTGCCGATCTTGGCCAACGTCCTGCTGCGCAAGAACGGGCCGCAGGTGGAGTTCACCACCTCGGACCTGGAGATCCAGGTGCGCACCGGGGCCGACCTGGGCGGTGACACGGGCAGCTTTTCCACCACCGTGGGCGCGCGCAAGCTCATCGACATCCTGCGCACCCTGCCCAACGACCAGGTGGTGACGCTCAGTGCCAGTGGCAGCAAGCTCACGCTCACCGGGGGCAAGAGCCGCTTCACCTTGCAAACCCTGCCGGCCGAGGACTTCCCGCTGGTGAACGAAGCGGTGGACTTCGGCCCGGCCTTCGCGGTGCCGCAGAAGGTGCTGCGCAGCCTGATCAACCAGGTGCACTTCGCGATGGCGGTACACGACATCCGCTACTACCTGAACGGCATCCTGTTCGTGGCCGAAGGCAAGACGCTCACCCTGGTGGCCACCGACGGCCACCGCCTGGGGCTGGCACAGGCCACGCTGGAAACCGACATTCCCAAGCAGGAAGTCATCCTGCCGCGCAAGACGGTGCTGGAACTGCAGCGCCTGCTCAAGGACGAAGACACACCGATCGAAATGCGCTTTGCCGGCAACCAGGCCAAGTTCGGTTTCTCGGGCATGGAGTTCGTCACCAAGCTGGTGGAAGGCAAGTTCCCCGACTACAACCGCGTGATCCCCAAGAACCAGAAGAACGGCTTCACCCTCGGCCGCGCCGGCCTGCTGTCCAGCCTGCAGCGCGCGGCCATCCTGACGAGCGAGAAGTTCAAGGGCGTGCGCCTGAACATCGAACCCGGCACGCTGCGCATTGCCAGCAGCAACGCCGAACAGGAAGAGGCCAAGGAAGAGCTGGAAATCGACTACGGCGGCGACGCCATCGAGATCGGCTTCAACGTCACCTACCTGATGGACGCGCTGGCCAACATCCCGCAGGAGATGGTGCGTTTCGAGCTGGCCGACAGCAGCAGCAGCGCCCTGATCACCGTGCCCGAACAGGCCGGCTTCAAGTACGTGGTGATGCCCATGCGCATCTAGCCCGGCCTGCACACCGGCAGTCCGCAGCGGGCCTTGGTGCCCGCTGTGGCGTTTTTCCAGGGACGGTGTTTGGCACCGTTCCGCCCCGAAGAGAGTTCCGATGACCGACCCGAAGCAGCCGTCCCAGCCCGACAACCACGACAAGGGTGTCACCCAACGTGCCATTCCTTCGGCCGAAGGTGCCGCGGCGTCCACCGGCAACGAAGCGTCTGCGGCCTATGGCGAAGGCAGCATCCAGATCCTGGAAGGCCTGGAGGCGGTGCGCAAGCGCCCGGGCATGTACATCGGCGACACCTCCGACGGCACCGGCCTGCACCACCTGGTGTTCGAGGTGGTGGACAACTCCATCGACGAGGCCCTGGCCGGGCATTGCGACGACATCACCGTCACCATCCACACCGACAACAGCATTTCCGTCATCGACAACGGCCGCGGCATTCCCACCGGCGTGAAGATGGACGACAAGCACGAGCCCAAGCGCAGCGCGGCCGAGATTGCACTGACCGAACTGCACGCCGGCGGCAAGTTCAACCAGAACAGCTACAAGGTCAGCGGCGGCCTGCACGGCGTGGGCGTCAGTTGCGTGAACGGCCTGAGCAAGTGGTTGCGCCTGACCGTGCGCCGCGACGGCAAGATGCACCAGATCGACTTCAAGCAGGGCGTGCCGCAGGACCGCGTGATCGAAGTGCGCGATGGTTTCCAGACCAGCCCGATGCGCATCACCGGCGACACCGAAAAGCGCGGCACCGAGGTGCACTTCCTGCCGGACACCGAAATCTTCCAGCAGAACAACGAGTTCCACTACGACATCCTGGCCAAGCGCCTGCGCGAGCTTTCGTTCCTGAACAATGGCGTGAAGATCCGCCTGGTGGATGAGCGCAACGCGAAGGAAGACAACTTCGCCTATGCCGGCGGCGTGAAGGGTTTCGTCGAGTTCATCAACCAGGGCAAGAAGGTGCTGCACCCCAACATCTTCCATGCCGTGGGCGACAAGACCAGCGAGCAGGGCACCAACATCGGCGTGGAAGTGGCCATGCAGTGGAACGACGCGTTCAGCGAGAACGTGCTGTGCTTCACCAACAACATTCCGCAGCGCGACGGCGGCACCCACCTCACGGGCCTGCGCGCGGCGATGACGCGCGTGATCAACAAGTACATCGACGACAACGAACTGGCCAAGAAGGCCAAGGTGGAAATTGCCGGCGACGACATGCGCGAAGGCCTGGCCTGCGTGGTGAGCGTGAAGGTGCCCGAACCCAAGTTCAGCAGCCAGACCAAGGACAAGCTGGTGTCCAGTGAAGTGCGCGGCCCGGTGGAAGACATCGTGGGCAAGCTGCTGAACGACTGGCTGCTGGAGAACCCCAACGACGCCAAGATCATCTGCGGCAAGATCGTGGACGCGGCGCGGGCGCGTGAAGCCGCGCGCAAGGCGCGCGAGATGACGCGCCGCAAGGGCGTGCTGGACGGCCTGGGCCTGCCCGGCAAACTGGCCGACTGCCAGGAGAAGGACCCCAGCCAGTGCGAGATGTACATCGTGGAGGGCGACTCCGCCGGCGGCAGCGCCAAGCAGGGCCGTGACCGCAAGTTCCAGGCGATCCTGCCGCTGCGCGGCAAGATCCTGAACGTGGAGAAGGCGCGCTACGAAAAGCTGTTGTCCAGCGACGCCATCCTGACCCTGATCACCGCCCTGGGCACCGGCATCGGCAGCGAAGACTTCAACATCGACAAGCTGCGCTACCACCGCATCATCATCATGACCGACGCGGACGTGGACGGCGCCCACATCCGCACCCTGCTGCTGACCTTCTTCTACCGCCAGATGCCGCAGCTGGTGGAGCGCGGCCACATCTACATTGCGCAGCCGCCGCTGTACAAGGTGAAGCTGGGCAAGCACGAGCAGTACCTGAAGGACGGCGGCGAGCTGGACGTGTTCCTGATGAAGGTGGCGCTGCAGGACGCGGCCGTGGAGCCCGGTGCCGGCAAGCCCGCCATCAATGGCAGTGCGCTGGAAGAACTGGCGCGCCAGTACGTGCTGGCCAGCAACGTGATCAACCGCTTGGGCAACTGGATGGACCCGGAGGCGCTGCGGGCCTTGAGCGACGGCATTGTGCTGAACCTGGACAGCGCGGCGCAGGCCGAACACAGCGCGCTGGCCATGCAGGGCGCGCTGCGCAGCATGGGCAGCAGCGCCGACGTGCACTCGGAGTTTGACGTTCGCACCGACAAGCACATCCTGCGCATCAGCCGCAAGCTGCACGGCAACACCAAGAGCAGCGTCATCACGCAGGACTTCGTGCACGGCGCCGACTACGAAGCCCTGAGCGTGGCCGGCCTCACCTTCAAGGGCCTGCTGACGCCTGACGCGGTGGTGAAGCGCGGCGAAGGCGACAAGCAGAAGGAACAGAAGGTGGGCGATTTCCGCGCCGCCATGGCCTGGCTGATGGCCCAGGCCGAAAACGCCGTGGGCCGCCAGCGCTACAAGGGCCTGGGCGAGATGAACCCCAGCCAGCTGTGGGAAACCACCATGGACCCGGGCGTGCGCCGCCTGCTGCGCGTGCAGATCGACGATGCGATTGAAGCCGACAAGGTGTTCACGATGTTGATGGGCGATGAGGTTGAGCCGCGGCGGGATTTCATTGAATCCAATGCGCTGAGGGCGGCGAACATCGACGTGTGAGCTGACCCATGGCGCTGACGCTAGGTGATCTGACCAGCGCGCCAGCAGTTCAGGCAGCGCTCGATGAGTACATGGCCATCGGGCAAGCGGCGTTCCTGGCCAGGTATGGGTTTGGCAAGGCGCGAGAGTATGTGGTTCGCGATCCTCGAACCGGCAACTGGGCTGACTCCAAGGCGGTAGTCGGCGCGGCGTTGGCGCACCAGTTCCCAGGAAGCCAGGGACTGGCAGCTGCCGATTTTTCAGGCGGCGACGCTACCGTGCTGACCCGGTTGCAGGAACTGGGGTTCGATGTTCGGCGGATCAGCGACATCGTGGGCAGCGACTGGGGTCCGGACGAAGTGGCGCTGATCGTCGCCGACTACCTTCGGATGCTGACGTTTGAATTGAGCGGTCAGGCCTACAACAAGGCGGCGCATCGGCGCCAACTCGTGGGTTTGCTGCCCGGTCGCTCCGAACAGTCCATCGAGTTCAAGCACGCGAACATCAGCGCGGTGATGCTGGAACTGGGCTTCCCCTACCTGCGCGGGTACAAGCCACGAAGCAACTTCCAACGCAGCAGGTTGCTGGATGAAGTGGCCTTGCAGGTTTCTCGCCATGAACTCATTGATCAGGTCGCCTTGGCCGCAGTTCAGCAGCCGGTGGCGGTTTCGGATTTCGCGAATTTCGAGAAGGTCAAGGCGGCAGCTCCCAAGGCCGACACGGCTGCCAATGAACCTGAGAAGACCTACAAGGCGCGTTCCGCCCTGCGGCGGGACTACCTCGAACGTGAAGCACGAAATCGGTCCCTGGGTCTGGCCGGCGAGCAATTCGCCCTGCGCTACGAGCAGTGGCGCCTGAGCCAATCGGGCGTCGGGCAATTGGCGGACCGGGTGCGCCATGTGTCGGTCGAACAAGGTGATGGCCTGGGTTTTGACATCCAGTCCTTCGAAATTGATGGTCGAGATCGGTTCATCGAGGTCAAGACCACGACTTTCGGTGAGCGAACGCCCTTCTTTGTCTCCGCCAACGAAGTCCGCTTCGCGCGGGAGGCCGGGCAGCAGTTCAGGGTCTACCGGCTTTTCGACTTCAAGGCCTCTCCCCGGTTGTTCGAGCTGGAAGGGCCTATCGAGCAGCACTGCCTGCTGGACCCGACCACCTTCAGGGCGTCGTTCGGTTGATCGGCACCGGTTTCGAGGCGGTTTCCTCGGCTTGCCACGGCCTCACACGGGGTCGCGGTTCTGCGCGATCCTGTCAAGCAGGCCCCCACCGTCGTCTGGCTCTTGGTCAAGCAACCCGGAACAGCGTGAAAGTGGCGTCTCGAATCGACATATCGCTGTATTATGTCGACAAGACGACAAGAATTCGACACGTTCTGGCGTCATGTCGATCCGATCGACAAGTCGCCCGGTATAAGTCGATTCCAGCCCCTTCGTTCGACACATGGCCTTCGACCCCGCCCGGCCCTTCAACGAGCTTCCGGCACTTCCACCGCGGGTCGACGTGGAGTCGCGGGCCGTTCTCAAGGCCTGCATCCCTGCGCGCGCCGCTGTCGCGGAGTTGAAGGCGGCCGGGCGGCTGATCCCGAACCAAGGGGTGCTGATCAACTCCATCCCGCTGCTCGAAGCCCAGGCCAGCAGCGAGATCGAGAACATCGTGACCACCACGGATCAGATGTTCCTGTTCGACGGCATCAGCGAAGGTGAAGCCGATCCGGCGACCAAGGAGGCGCTGCGCTACCGAAGTGCGCTCTGGCAGGGATACCAGGCGCTGAAGACCCGACCGCTGTCCACCAACACGGCCGTGCAGATCTGCCGTGCGATCAAGGGCGTGGACATGGACATCCGCAAGACGCCCGGAACCACCCTCAGCAACGACCGCACGCGGCAGGTGATCTACACCCCGCCGGAAGGCGAGGTTCTGCTTCGAGAAAAGCTGGCCAACTGGGAACAGTGGATGCACGGCACCCTGCCGGGCAGCGCGGACATCGACCCCCTGGTGCGCATGGCGGCGGGCCACTACCAGTTCGAGGCCATCCACCCGTTCACTGACGGCAACGGGCGGACGGGGCGTGTCCTCAACCTGCTCTACATGGTTGAGCAAGGCTTGCTGGACATTCCGGTGCTCTACCTCAGCCGCCACATCCTTCGCCACAAGGCCGCTTACTACGGCGGCCTGCAATCCATCACCGAGACAGGTGCGTGGGAGCCCTGGTTGCTGTACATGCTGACCGGTGTGACCGAGACGGCCCGCTGGACCATGAACAAGATCGTCGCTGTGCGTGGTCTCCTGGAAGAGACCACGGAACGCATGCGACGAGATGCCAGCCAGATCTACTCTCGCGAACTGGCCGAACTGGTGTTCGTGCGGCCGTACTGCCGCATCGCGCACGTTGTGGAGTCGGGGCTCGCCAAGCGCCAGACCGCGAGCAACTACCTCAAGCAACTCGCGGCGATCGGCATCCTGCGCGAGCACAAGATGGGCCGGGAGAAGGTCTTCCTCAACCCGGCGTTCATCGATTTGCTGAAGCGCGACTGAACAAGCCTGGACGCGCGCACCGAGCAAACGGCCATGCCGAGCCCGACCCAGCCCGCGGAAGGCGCGGCACAACAGGCGGCCCGCGAAGACCCCTAGACTGCCGCCCATGCCCACACCTGCTTCGCAGCCCCTGGCCTTGGCAACCGCCTTCGCCGAAGCCCACGAGACGCCCTGGACGCGCGATCCGCTGCGCGAGCCCCAGCGCTTCGGGGTGCATCACGAAGACCCTCCGCCCTGGAACCGTCTGCGCGGCCCCGTGCATCCGCGCGGGCCCTGCAGCGGCGTGGTGTGGCAGCGCGGCGTCGAGATCGCCAGCTGGGGCCAGCCTGGCCGGTCCGACCAGACATTCAGCGTGGCCAAGACCTGCCTGGCCTTGCTGGCCGGCGTGGCGCAGGCGCGCGGGCTGCTGCCCGACGTGGACCGGCCGGTCGCCGCACAGCTGCCCGGCATCGGCTTCGACACGCCGCACAACGCGCCCATCACCTGGCGCCATCTGCTGGAACAGACCAGCGAGTGGGAGGGCAGTTGCTTCGGCCTGCCCGACCAGGTGGACCGCTGGCGGAAGGTCGCGCACGACCCGCGTCCGGCCGGCGGCCCCAAGGGGGGAAGCCGCCCGCTGCAGGCGCCGGGCAGCTACTGGGAATACAACGACGTGCGCATCAACCAGCTGTCGCTGGCCTTGCTGCACCTGTTCCGCGAACCGCTGGAGCAGGTGATGCAGAGCGCGCTGCTGCAACCGCTGGGCGCGCAGGACAGCTTCCGCTGGGAAGGTTATGACAACGCCTGGATCATGCTGGACGGCCGGCGCCTGCCCTCGGTTCCCGGCGGCACGCACTGGGGCGGCGGCGTGATGGTCAGCGCCCGCGACCTGGCCCGGCTGGGCCGGCTGCTGCTGGATGGCGGCATGCACCAGGGCCGGGCGCTGCTGCCTGCGGATTGGGTGCGCCGCATGGGCCAGCCCACCGAGATCGCGCCCTTCTACGGCTGGCTGGTGTGGCTGAACCCCGAGGGCCGGCTGTTCGAGGGCGCATCGGCGCGCGCGATGTTCATGCAGGGTGCCGGCGGCCACATGGTCTGGGTGGATCCTGAGCTGCAGGCGGTGGTGGTGACACGCTGGCTGGACCCCGCGCACCAGACCCGCTTCATCGCCATGACGGCCCGCGCCCTGCGCGACAACTGAACCTGGGGCCTTCCGTGCGGGTCAGGAGCCTGTAGCCGGCCCTGGTGATGGTGTTTCACGTCCAGGCCGCAGCCCGCTGAAGGCTGCGCCAGCGACCCGGCCCGAACCCGGCGCCGGCATCGAGACTGCGGGCTAACCCGTCTGGGCGAGGGCTTGCCCAAGGCCTGATGCTGGCGGGCCCGCCAGTCGCCAGGCTGCTCGCGGCGCCAGACCATCCCATCCCTGCCGGAGACAACGATGTCCATTCGCCGCCGCACGCTGCTGCAGACCACCGCCTTCGCCCCGCTGCTCGCGACCCTCGCCCAACGCGCGCAGGCCCAAGGCATGCCTTTCGAGAGCCTCAGGTTGGTCACCGGCTTCCCTCCGGGCGGCACGTCGGACACGATCTGCCGCCGCGTCGCTGCAAAGATCCCGACCGGCTACGCGAAGAGCGCCGTGGTCGAGAACCGCACCGGCGCTGGCGGCCAGATTGCCATCCAGGCACTCAAGCAGTTGCCCAACGACGGCAGCGTGATCCTGCAGACGCCGATGTCGATGCTGGGCATCTACCCGCACATCTACAAGAAGCTGCCCTACGACCCTGTGGCCGATGTCACCGCGGTGAGCCTGGGCTGCACCTTCGAATTCGGCCTCGCCGTCGGGCCCTCGGTGCCGGCGTCGGTGCGAAACGTCGAAGAGTTCCTCGCCTGGTGCAAGGCCAACCCGATGCAGGCCAACTTCGGCTCCCCGGGTGCCGGCGCGATGCCGCACTTCATGGGCGCTCTGATCGGCAAGGCGCGCCAGGTCGACTTGAAACACGTGCCCTACCGCGGCACGCAGCCGGCGATCCTGGAAATGATCGGCGGCCAGATCCCGGCCGTATCGGGGCCGATCGGCGAGTTCACGCAGCATGTCAACGCCGGCAAGGCGCGCTTGCTGGCCGCCAGCGGCGCGGAGCGCAGCAAGTTCGCACCGAACACGCCCACGCTCGTCGAGCAGGGCTTCAAGGACCTGGTGTTCGGAGAATGGTTCGGCTTCTTCCTGCCCGGCGGCACCGGGGCCGAGGTGGTGGCGCGCGCCAATGCCGCGCTGCGCGCCGCGCTGGCGGACAAGGAGACGATCGACGGCCTGGCGCAGATGGGCCTCGAGGCCAAGTCCTCGTCGCCGGCCGAACTGTCGGCGCTTCTGAAGGCGGACTTCGAGAAGTGGGGCCCGCTCGTGAGGGCCGTGGGGTTCACGGTGGACTGATGGCCAGCCCGCCCCAGCCTTCGACCCCGGGCCGCTTCGTGGGCCCCCGGGCTGCCCACGAAGGCGGTCGTGCCGATGGCGGCGTTCGCTGGCCGCCTGCGGCTCAATCAAATGACGCTCCAGGCCAGGTCCCAGGTGCTGCCCGCGTCGTGCGAGAACGCGCGCCAGATGCGGTTGTCGTTGCCGCGGCCGAACACGTGCAGCTTCCAACACGGTGACTTCGCTGATCCGCAGCGCGCTGGCCCAGGCGATGCGCAGTGGCATCAGCACGGCCCTGGGCAGCAGCGCTGGCGCCAAGGACGACCTGATCGGTGCGGCCGCGCTGAAGCTGAACAACCAGGCCGGCGACCAGGCGGTGGTGACGCTCGTCGGCGACGGCGGCAGGTACAACGTGCGCTACGCCGCGGCCTGAAGCGGCAAGGCCTGGTGTTCGCGCCTGGCACTGACCTGGAAATCGTGGTCAGCTGCCGGGCGCAGTGGACACCCAGCGGGCGGGCCGTTAGGCTGGCCCGCATGACACCCTTGTTTCGCACGATTTGTTGGCTGGCCACCGCCATCACCGGCCTGCTGGCCGGCTGCAGTTCCATCGGCCTGGGCATCGGCATCCCCATCGGCGGCGGCGCCAGCGTGGGCGTGTCGGTGAACAGCGACGGCACGCTGGGCGCCGGTGTGGGTGTGGGCGCCGGCCCGGTCAGCGTGGGCGTGGGCGGCAGCGCACGCCTGCCTCCCCCCGCGCCAGCGGCGTCGGCCGCTTCTGGCGCTTCGCGGCGCTGAGCGGCCGCATCATCCGCGGCGCAGCGCTCAGGCCTGGAACACCACCTGGTTCTTGCCGTGGTGCTTGGCGCGGTACAAGCGCTTGTCGGCCTGGGCCATCAAAGGCTCGTGGTGGTCGGGGCTCAGGTCGTCGCAGATGCCCATGCTGAGCGTGACCTTCAGCTCGGGGTGCAGGGTCTCCCAGGGGTGCCGGGCCACCAGCAGGCGGATCTTGTCGCAGGTGGCGTAGGCCTGCTCGCCCGGGGTGTTGGTCAGCAGCAGGGCGAATTCTTCGCCGCCGTAGCGGGCCACCACGTCGGTCTTGCGGCTGTGGCGGGTCAGCAGCCGGCCGATGGTGCGCAGCACTTCATCACCCATCTGGTGTGAGTAGCGGTCGTTGATCTTCTTGAAATCGTCGATGTCGCAGATGACCACGCTGAGCGCGTGCCCGTAGCGCTTGGCCGCGCGGAAGGCGCGGGCCAGTTCCTGGTCGAAGTGGCGCCGGTTGTGCAGCCCGGTCAGGGCGTCGTGGGTGCTTTGGCGCTGCAGCTGGCGCTTCTGCTTTTCCAGCGCCTGCAGCAGCTTTTCCTTCTGCTGGTTGGCCTGGGCCAGGCGTTCGTTGGACTGCTGCAGGTCCAGGTTGGCCTGCGCCAGTTCCACATGCCGCAGCCGGTGAAGTTCCTTTTCCTTGTCGGCCTTTTCCAGCTCGAAGTGCAGGCGCAGGCCGCGCAGCTTGCCGTCCAGGTCTTCGCTGAACACCTCGCGCTCCATGCGGTAAGCCTCGCGCACATGGGCCAGGGCTGACGCCAGGTCGCCGGCTTCTTCGCACAGGGCCGCCAGTTCGTTGCGCGCCTGCTGGGCCAGGCGCTTGGTCTGGATGTCTTCGCTCAGCTGCAGGGCGCGGTTCAGGGCCTGGCGTGCATCGTCGCCGCGCTGCTGCTGGCGCAGCACCTTGCCCAGGCACAGCAGCAGCAGCACCTGGTTGTAGCGGTCGCCCAGTTCGGTGCTGATGGCCAGGCCGGCCTGGTAGGACGCCACGGCGTCGTCCAGCCGTCCCCGTTTGGCGGCCAGGTCGCCCAGGCATTGGCGCGCCATGCAGATGCCTTCGCGGTCACCGATGTCCTGCACGATGGCCAGGCTGTGTTCCAGGCATTCCTGGGCCTGGGTCAGCCTGTCCAGGCACAGGTGGCTGTAGCCCAGGTTCTGCAGCGAGGTGCCTTCGCCCCAGCGGTCCTTCAGCCGGCGTTTCAACGCCAGGCTTTGCTCGTGAAACGGAATGGCCTGCTGGTGCTCGCCCAGCGCGATGTAGACATTGGCGGCGTTGTTCAGCGCGAAGCTGCGTTCACGCGGGAAGCTGCCTTCGTCGAACTGCTGCAGGCAGCGCTGGTGGTAGGCCAGCGAGCGGGCGTATTCGCCCATGCGCTCGAAGGCATTGCCCAGGCAGCCCAGGGCGCGGCCCTGGCAGTAGGCGTCGCCCGCGGCCTGGGCCAGCTCCAGCGACTGCAGGTACAGCGCGATGGCCCCGGGGAAGTCGCTCTGGTCGTAGCGCAGGATGCCCAGGCTCAGCAGCGACCTGCTGCTGCGCGTGCCGTCGCCGATCTGCTGGCTGAGCTGCAGCGCCGCCTGGTGCTGCGCCAGCGCCTGTGCGCTGCGGCCCAGCTTTTCGTGGCCCTTGCCCAGCAGTTCGTGGCTGTCGGCCATGCCGGCGCTGTGCTGCAGGTTCTGGTAGTGCGCCAGCGCTTGTGCAGCGTGGGTGCAGGCGCTGTCGTAGTCGGACAGGTCGTGCTGCAACTCGCCGCACAGCAGCAGGCAGGCGGCGGTGTCGGCCGGCGGCTGGTCGGCGCCGCACTGGGCCAGGGCCTGGCGGGCCCATTCCAGCGCGGCCTGGGGGTCGTGCCGCCGCGCCGCCTGCGCGCGCGCCATCAGCAGGTCCAGCGTGGCCGCGGGGTCGGTGGCCAGGGCTGGGGCGCTCGAGGTTCGCATGGTGGAATTATTGGGGAGGAAGGCCGCCCTTGGGCGGCGGCCCTGGCCCCCCAGCCACCGGTCAGCCCGCGCGCTGTGTTTCCAGCTGCGCCACCAGGGCCTCGTCCAGTTCCTTCGCCCTTTGCACCGCCGGCCGGGCCTGGAAGCGGGCCAGGTAGGCCATCAAGGCGGGGGTTTCGGGCACCAGCTTGAACTGGGTCATCCAGCCCAGGGCGCTGGCCCACAGCACGTCGGCAGCGCTGAAGCGCTCGCCCAGCCACCAGGGCCCGGCTTCCAGCTGGGCATGCACCTGGCGCACCACGGTGGCGGCGTCGCCGTAGGGGCTGGTGGAAGGCGGCGCGGGTTCGCGCTTCATGGCCCGGTCCACCATGGCGGGCTCGAAGCAGGAGCCGTAGTACACCATCCAGCGCAGGTAGGGCCCGCGCAGCGCATCGCCCACCGCCGGCGACAGGCCTCTTTCGGGGTACAGCTCGGCCAGGTACATGTACACCGCCGCCTGTTCGGTGACCACGGTGTCGCCGTGGCGGATGGCCGGCACCTTGCCCATGGGGTTGATGGCCAGGTAGGCGGCCTGGCGCTGCTGGCCGGTTTTCATGTCCAGCACCTGCAGCTCGTGGTCGGCCTGCAATTCCTCCATCAGGATGCGCACCCCGTGGGAACGGGTGTGCGGGGCATGGAAGAAGGTCACGCGGCGGTCGGTGGTCATGGCGTTGGCTCCTGTGCTGGTGTTCTTGGGCGGTGGGCGCTGGCGGGGCTTGGCAAGCGCAGCCTAGGCCCGTGCGTCGCGGTGCTTCTTGTCGCGCATCAGTCGCCCAGCAGCGCCAGCACCGCGTCGGCAATGGCCAGGCAGGACGTGAGCCCTGGCGATTCCACGCCGAACAGGTTCACCAGCCCCGGCACGCCGTGCTCGGCCGGGCCTTGCAGGTGGAAATCGGCCGCGGGCTCGCCCGGCCCGTGCAGCTTGGGCCGCATGCCGGCATAACCCGGGGCCAGGGCGCCGTCGGGCAGGCCCGGCCAGTAGCGGCGGATGGCGGCCACCATGGCCGCGCCGCGCGCGGGGTCCACGCGGTAGTCCACCGGGTCGCCGATGTCGGTCACCCATTCGGTGTCGGGGCCGAAGCGCATCTGGCCACCCAGGTCCAGGGTGACGTGCACGCCCAGGCCCGCCGCTTCGGGCAGGGGGTAGATCAGGCGCTGGAAGGCCGGTTTGCCGCTGTAGAGGAAGTAGTTGCCCTTGCAGTAGCGCGCCTGCGGCACGTGCCGCGCGGCCAGGCCGGCGATGGACGCCGCTACCTGAGGTGCCCACAGGCCGGCGCTGTTCACCACCGTGCTGGCACGCAGGCACAGGGGCTCGGCGCCGCCCACTTGCAAGGTGATGCCCTGGCCGGTCACTTCACCGGCCACCACCGGCGCGCGGGCCACGAACTGGGCACCGGCGGCTTCGGCGTCGCCCAGCAGGGCCAGCATCAGGCCGTGGCTGTCGACGATGCCGGTGGATGGCGACAGCAGCGCCCGCGTGCAGCGCAGCGCCGGTTCCAGCGCGCGGGCTTCGTCGGCGCCCAGCCACTGCAGGTCGTGCACGCCGTTGGCTTCGGCCTGGGCTTTCAGCGCATCGAGCTTCGGGTGCTGGTCCTCGTGGGTGGCCACCAGCAGCTTGCCGCAGCGGCGGTGGGCCACGCCGTGCTGCGCGCAGTAGTCGTACAAAAGGGCCTTGCCCTGCACGCACAGGCGCGCGCGCAGCGAGCCCGGCGGGTAGTAGAGGCCGGCGTGGATGACCTCGCTGTTGCGGGCACTGGTTTCGGTGCCGAAGGCGTCTGCCTTGTCCAGCAGCCACACCTCGCGACCGGCCCGCGCCAGGGCGCGTGCCACCGCCAGGCCCACCACGCCGGCGCCGATGACCACCGCGTCCACCCGTTCTTCCACCACGTCCTGTCCCCTTCCTGGGCGAGGGCGCGCGGCTCAGGCGGGACGCACCCGCGCGCCGGGTGCGATGGTGGGTGGCGCAGCATTCAGGGTTTCGATCGCGAAGCCCGCGGCGGCCTTGTAGCGGGCCATGAAGGCCTCGCGTTCGGCGGCGGGGATCACGTCGTCGATGTTGTCGAACACGCCGCCGCAGCGCTCGTCCACCAGCCCCAGGATGCCGAAGGGCCCGGCCCCCCGGTTGCGCAGCACCAGGGCCGAGATGTCCGCGCACAGCCGGTCGTCGTAGGCGCGCAGGGCCTGCGGGCCCACGCCGTGGGCCACCAAGGCGGCGCCCAGCACGCGCGCGTCCACGATGGCCTGGCTGGCGCCGTTGCTGCCCACCGGGTACATCACGTGCGCGGCGTCGCCCAGCAGGGCCACCCGGTGGTCCACCCAGGTGGGCACGGGGTCGCGGTCGATCATGGGGTATTCGAAGATCTCCTGCGCCCCGCGCAGCATCGCGGGCACGTCCAGCCAGCCGAAGTTCCAGTCGGCAAAGTGGTGGGCAAAGTCGGACAGGGCCACGCGGCGGTTCCAGTCGCCCTGGGTCCAGCCCTGCGAGTTGTCCACCGTGATCTCGGCAATCCAGTTGATGGTGGCCAGCCCGGTGGCGGGGTCGGGGGGCGAGATCGGGTACAGCACCACCCGGTGGCGCAGCGAGCCCACCCCCACAAAAGACGCGCCGCTGCGGATGGGCACCCCCGGCGTGGTGCCGCGCCACATGATGGCGCCGCCCCACTGGATGGGTGGCTGCTGCGGGTGCATCTGCGCGCGCACCGCCGAGTGCAGGCCGTCGGCGGCCACCAGCAGCCGGCCCGGCACGTCCAGGCGGCGCCCGTCGCGCGCCACCACCTGTGCCGTCACACCGTCGCCACTTTGGCGGTAGCCGGTCACGCGCTGGCCCAGGCGCAGCGCGTCGGGCCCCAGGCGCTGGCGCACCGCTCGCAACAGCAGCGCCTGCAACTGGCCGCGGTGCACCGAATACTGCGGCCAGCGGTAGCCGGCCAGCAGACCGCGCGGCTCGGCGTACACATCGTTGCCGTTGCGCCCCACCAGCGCCCATTCGCGCGCCTGGACGCCAATGTCCTGCAGCGCCCCTTCGTCCAGGCCCAGGTCGTACAGCTCGCGCACGGCGTTGGGCTGCAGGTTGATGCCCACGCCCAGGGGCTTGAGCTCGGCCACCGCTTCCAGCACCACGCAGGGCACGCCGATCTGGTGCAGCGTCAGGGCCAGCGCCAGGCCGCCGATGCCGCCGCCGGCGATCAGCACCGGAGCTGGGTTTGATGTGTCAGACATGGCGGCGGATTGTGCTGCAGCGTGTCCGGCCGCGGCGGCGTGAAAACGCCCGCCGCGGCATGGGCCGGGCGGGCGTGGTTCAGGCGGGCCGGGCGGCGCCCGGCCCGGGCAGCGCTCAGGCGCTGCGGTTCATGCGGCGGCGGGCCAGGAAGCCGAAGGCACCGAGTGCGGCCAGCATCATGGGCGCGGTGCCGGTTTCGGGCACGGGGGCGGCCAGGGCGGGCACGTTGAAGGCCAGGCCGCTGTCGTACAGCGTGTCGCCGAAGTTCATCACACCCACTTCCAGGCGGTAGTTGCCGGCGGCCAGGTTCACCGACGCGTCCAGCCAGCCGGTGAAGCCGCAGCCCCCGTTGGACTTCTTGGTTTCCCAGCAGGTGCCGGTGCCGTTCAGGCCGCCGGGAGCGGCCGCGCCCAGGGCCGACCAGTTCACGAACTGGCCATTGCTGCCGTCCAGCTGGGTGAAGTTGTAGGACGCGTAGTTGGTGATGGTGCTGGTGGGCACCGAGAACGCCAGGTTGCCCGGAACGATCTGCTGCGTGCCGCTGTTGGTGGAGCGGGCGGTGAACAGCCAGGCCACCGTGTTGTTGACCGGGTTGTCGTTGGTGGCGTCGATCACGCGGGCCCAGCTGTAGTCGTCAAAACCGTTGCCGTCGGTGGACACGTAGTTGAACGACGCGCTGAAGGCGCCGCCCGCGGTGCTGAACACCGAGGACACCAGCTTGGAGCCGTTGGACGTTCCGTTGCCGGTGCTGACCTTGCTGTCGGACACCTGTTGCGGGGTCACGCCGAAGAAGACGTTCGAACCCGAGGTGGTGACGTAGCCGTACTGGCCGTCCGGCGCGGTCACGTTGCCGTCGGCACCCAGCTGGCCGCAGGAGCCGGTGCAGGTGTAGGTGTTGCCGTCGATGACGACAGCCTGGGCATTCAGCGCCAGCAGCGCAACGGCGGCCGCGACCAAGTTCTTGGTGAGGGAAATGGGTTTCATGGGATCGCGTCCTCCGGTAGTTTGTTCAAATGACTTCTTGACGGGCCCCGGAACGTCCGAAACCACCGGCGCGAGTGTGCCTTGCGAAGATTGATGTAGGACAAGGTCCGGACAATTTGCCGCACCTCGGAATGCGGGGGAAACGGCGGGAATAGGTTCGCCTGGCGGTCCATTTGAGGCGGTGTGCCGGTGCGTGCAATTTGCACGCTATCGGCGCCGCCCCACGAAGCGGTGGCCCTGTGTCCACCCGATTAAAGGGGCCGGGATGCACATGGGAGGCGGGCGGCTGGCTTATCGTTCGGCCTCCCCGCCCCTTTGGTCCAGGTAACCTCCCCCGGCTGCGCCGCGCCGCGCCGCCTTCACCATGATTGCGCCAGCCACCCCTACCGCGGGCCCCCACCGGGCCCGGTTGAACCGCCCGCCCGGCTGCCCGCCGCGGCGCGGCGCGGCGTGCGGCTTCACCATGCTGGAGGTGGTGGTGGTGCTCACCGTCCTGGGCTTGCTGGCCGGCATCGTGGGGCCGCGGCTGTTCATGCGCCAGGGCCAGGCCACGGCGACGGCGGTGAATGCGCAGCTGGAAATGCTGTCCAAGGCGCTGGACCAGTACCGTTTTGACACCGGCCACTACCCCACGCCCGAACAGGGCCTGGTGGCCCTGGTGCTGCGCCCGGCCGGTGAAATGCGCTGGCAGGGCCCCTACCTGGCGCGTGCCGTGCCCACCGACCCCTGGGGCCGCGCTTTCGTCTACCGCCTCACCGGCCCTGCCGGCTCACCCCAACCCCTGTTGAGCAGCCTGGGCGCGGACGGCCAGGAAGGCGGCCACAACGACGCCGCCGACATCGTGCTGGCGCCCCGACCCTAGATGCGACAACCCGGCCCCCCCTTGTCCGCGGTCATCGACGACCACGGCGAGCTGATGCCCGCCAGCGCGGCATCGGCCGCTGGCCGCGCGCCGCGCGCGGGGCGGCGCGGTCGCATCGACACCGCCTTGTTCGCCGAAAGCCTGGCGGCGCTGCTGGACGCGGGCCTGCCGGTGCTGGACGCGCTGCACACCCTGGGCCAGCGCGCCGCCTCGCCGGCCATGGCGGCGCTGGTGGCCGAACTCGACCGCTCGCTGCGCGAAGGCCTGGCGCTGTCGGCCGCGCTGGCCCAGCACCGTGACGTTTTCGGCGACGTGATCGTGGCGCTGGTGCAAAGCGCCGAGCGCACCTCCAACCTGGGCGAAAGCCTGGGCCGCTACGCCGCCGACCTGCGCGCCCAGCAGGCCATGCGCCGGCGTGTGCTGGGCTCGGCGCTGTACCCGGCGGTGGTGGTGTCGGTGGGGGTGCTGGTGATCGGCTTCCTGCTGGCCTATGTGGTGCCGCGTTTTGCCGAGATGGTGTTGTCCAGCGGCGTGAAGGTGTCGCCGGCCAGCCGCATGCTGCTCACGCTGTCGGCCGCCATGCACCAGAGCCAGGGCATCACCCTGGCCATCCTGCTGGCCCTGGCCGCCGCCCCGGCCCTGCTGTTCGGCACCGCGCGCGGGCGCGCCCTGGCCGGGCGCTGGCTGGGCCGCATCCCGGCCTGGGGCCGCACCGTTCGCGAATACCATCTGGCCCGCTTCTTCAGCAGCGCCGCGCTGCTGCTGCGCGGCGGCCTGCCGGTGCTGCGCACCATCGAGCTGGCGGCCGACACCCTGCACGGCGACGACCGGGTGCGCATCCAGGGCGTGCTGCGCCGGCTGTCGGCGGGGCAGGACCTGGCCGGGGCGCTCACCGCCGAGGGCATCGACGACCACCTGGTCATCCGCCTGGTGGAAGTGGGCCAGCGCAGCGGCACGCTGGGCCCGCAGTTCCAGCGCGTGGCCACGCTGCTGGAGCTGGAGGTGTCGCGGCGCATCGACTGGGCCACGCGCCTGTTCGAGCCGCTGCTGATGCTGGCCATCGGCGTGGCCATCGGCACCATCGTCGTGCTGATGTACGTGCCCATCCTGGAACTGGCCACCGCCATCGAATGAACCCGGCCCCATGAACGTTGCCCTGTCCGACGAACGCCTGCGCCCCGCGCTGCCCGATGCGCAGGCGGTGGAGCGTGCCCGCGCGCTGGCCCGGGCGCAGGGCCAGGGCCATTGGCTGGACCACCTGGCCACGGTCACCGTCGGCGCCGCCCCCGGGGCCGCGGCGGGCAGCGACAACGCCGCCTTGCTGGCCCAGGCCCTGGGCCTGGCCAGTGTGAGCGCGGCCGACCTGCAGGGCCTGGCGCTGGACCTGGCCCTGGTGCCCTTTGTGGAAGCCAGCGGCCGCCTGTGCGCCGCCTTCACCCGGCCCGGCCAGCCGTTGTTGCTGGTGGTGACCGACCCCCTGAACGAAGCGCTGCGGCTGTGGCTGGAGCAGCGGCTGATGGCCAGCGCGCCGGCCGAGGGCCGGCTGGACGTGCAATGGGCGGTGGCCGACCGCGACACCCTGGCCGCCACGCTGCGCCAGCGCGAACGCGAGGTGCGCGTGAACGCGGGCGGCAACGACCCCAACGCCGCCGCGCGCCGGGGCGAGGGCGGCCTGTCGCTGTCCATGGCCGACCTGTATGCGGCCGACAGCCCGATCGTGCGCCTGGTCAACGGCACGCTGATCGACGCGCTGAATTCGGATGCCAGCGACATCCACATCGAGACCGACGCCGAAGGCCTGACCGTGCGCTACCGGCTGGACGGCGTGCTGACCACCGTCAACCGCGTGGACGGCGCGGCGGTGGCGGCGCAGTTCATCTCGCGGCTGAAGGTGCTGAGCGAGCTGGACATCGCCGAGCAGCGCGTGCCGCAGGACGGCCGCCTGGCGGTGGCCCTGGGTGAGCGCGACGTGGCGCTGCGCGTGTCCATCATGCCCAACCTGCACGGTGAAGACGCGGTGCTGCGGGTGCTGGACCGGCGTTCGCTGTCCACCACCAGCGGCAGCGCCGGCAGCAACGCGCTGACGATTGAAAACCTGGGCCTGGTGCCGCGCGACGCCGCCTTTGCGCGCCGCATGGCCAACCGCCCGCACGGCCTGTTCCTGGTCACCGGCCCCACCGGCAGCGGCAAGACCACCACGCTGTACGCGCTGCTGCAGGAAATCAACAACGGGCTGGAGAAGATCGTCACCATCGAAGACCCGGTGGAATACGAACTGAAGGGCGTGCTGCAGATCCCGGTGAACGAAGCCAAGGGCCTGAGCTTCGCGCGCGGCCTGCGCAGCATCCTGCGCCACGACCCGGACAAGATCATGGTGGGCGAAATCCGCGACGCCGACACCGCCACCATCGCGGTGCAGGCCGCCCTCACCGGCCACCAGGTGTTCGCCACGGTGCACGCCAACAACGTCATCGACGTGGTGGGCCGCCTCACCAGCATGGGCACCGACGCCTACAACCTGGCTGCGGCGCTGAACGGCGTGCTGGCCCAGCGCCTGGTGCGCCTGAACTGCGCCGACTGCGCCCAGCCCTTCACCCCCGACGCCGCCACCCTGGCCGCCAGCGGGCTGGACGAAGGCTGGCTGGCCGGCAAGCACCTGAAACGCAGCCTGGGTTGCGGCCACTGCCGCGGCAGTGGCTACCGGCAACGCCGCGCGGTGGTGGAAACACTCACCATCGACGACGAGATGCGCGCCCTCATCAGCCAGCGCGCGCCGCTGCGCACCATCCGCGCCGCCGCGCGCGAACTGGGCATGCGCTCGCTGCGCGACACCGCGCTGGAGCTGGTGGCCAGCGGGCAGACCACCCTGGAGGAAATCAACCGTGTCACCACGCTGGACGACGCGGCTTGACGCGCGCCTGGGCCCGCGTGGCCTGCAGCTGGAGCTGGCGAGCCGCCTGCCCTGGGACCAGCGCGCGCCCCTGTGGCAGCGCGCCTGGCCCGGCCCGATCGCGCGCGACCAGGCGGCTGACGCCCTGGCGTCGGCGCTGGCCGATGTGCTGGTGGAGTTCCGGCGCACCGACCGCCGCCTGCCCGCCACCCTGGGCATCGAACTGGACGACGCCTGGGTGCTGCACGCGCTGCTGCGCGGCGCTTTCGACCGCATGGGCTCGGGCGCTGCCGCGGACGCGGCGGCGCGCTTTTTCCAGCAGGCCCTGGGCAGCGCGCCCGCCGACCTGCGCCTGGCCCTGAGCCCGCAGCCCGATGGTCGCAGCCTGTGGGCCAGCGCCTTGCCCGAGGCCTTGTGCGGCCAGCTGGGGGAAGTGGCGCGGGTGGCGGGCCTGCGGCTGCGGTCGCTGCGACCGGCCGCCCAGCACAGCGTGGCCGGCCGCACCGCCTGGCCCGCCCACGGGGTGCTGGCGCTGCCGCATGCGCACGGCCTGCTGCTGGCGCTGCGGCGCGGCGGCAGCTGGGTGGCGCTGGCCAATGAACGCATGGCCCTGACCGACGCCGTCACGCGGCGGGCCGATGCGCTGCTGCGCTTTCACGGCGTGCCGGCGGCCAACGGCAGCGCGGACGGCCCGCGCGAACAACAGCGCTGGGCCCGCGTGGACCTGCAGACCGCACTGCCCGAGGGTTGGTCGCGCGTGCAGGGCCGCGGCGCGGCCGGGGCGCCGGCGGCCACGGCGAGGAAGGCCCGATGAGCGCCGGCCAACTGGACTTTGCGCCGCTCGCCTTCTGGCGGCGCTGGACGCCGTGGACCTGGGCTGCGCTGGTGCTGGCCGCGCTGGCGCTGGCCGCGCTGCTGGCGCAGGCCCTGCCGGCCTGGCAGCGCGCGCAGCAGCGCGACGCGCTGGCCGCACAACTGGCCCGCGTGAATGCTCAAGCCCGGGCCCGCCCGCCGGCCGCCCCGCCGCTGCCGGCCGCGCTGGAGGCCGACGCGCTGGCCAGTGCCCAGGAACTGGCCATGCCCTGGGGCCGCCTGCTGGGCCACCTGGCCCGCCAGGGCGACGACAAGCTGGCGCTCACCCAGCTGGAGCCCGATGCGCGCGCCGGCTCGCTGCTGGTCAGCGGCCAGGCGGCTTCGCCCGAAGCGGCGCTGGCCTATGCCCGCCGCCTGGGCCAGGGCGGCACGCTCAGCCAGGTGCAGTTGATGGCGCACGAACCCGTGGCGGTGCCGCAGCGCCTGGCCACCCAGTTCCGGCTGAGTGCACGCTGGGCGCCTGGGGGCCCGGTGGTCGACCCGGTGCCGGACCCGGCGCCGTCGGCCGCGTCGCAACCCCTGGCCGCGGCCCCCGCCAGCGAGGTGAGGCGATGATCAAGGCCCAGCTCATCCGCCTGGGCGACAGCCTGCGCCGCGGCCTGTGGCGCTGGCGCCTGCGCCTGGGTGCGGCCGGCCTGGCCGCGCTGGCCCTGGCGGCGCTGGCCGGTGGCGCGGCGGCGGTGCTGGCCTGGCAGGCGCGGGCCGACCAGGCCCAGGAAGCGCAGCTGCGCCAGGCCCTGGCCCAGGCCAGCGACAGCCTGGCCCGCCAGCGCCAGGCCGAAGCCCAGCGCGCGGCCCAGCAGCAGGAACAGATCAAGCAGGCCGCGCTGGCCCAGGCCCAGGCCGAACGGCCCCCGGCCGCGCGGCCCGGCATGCGGATGGACGCCCGTGCGGGCGACGAATTCGTGGACCCGGAGCAGGCGCCCCAAGGCGCCGGCCTGGCCGCCGCGCCGGCCGTGCCCGCCACACCGCCGGTGCTGCCGCCCGGCACTGCGCCGGCGCGGGTGCTGCTGGCCCGCCTGCCGCCGCTGGCCCAGCGCGACGACGACCTGGCCCTCGTGCTGGCGCTGGCGCGTGAGGCCGGCCTGGCCAACGCGCGGGCCCAGTACCGCCGGCTGGAGCCGCGTTCCACCGGCATCCAGCGCCTGGAGATCACCCTGGCGGCCAATGAGGACTTCGAAGCCTGGCGCCGGCTGATGGTGGGGGTGCTCAACCGCCTGCCGCATGCCGCGGTCAGCGGCGCGGCCTGGTCGCGCCCCCAGGCCGAAGGCGGCGCCACCGAGGCCCGCATGGGCTTCGTGCTGTACCACCGCACGGGTGCGGTTCAATGAGCGACGCCCGGCCGCCGCGCCGCATCCACCCGCTGCTGCTGGTGGTGCTGGCCGCCACCGCGCTGTGGGCGCTGCTGGGCAGCCCGCCCGGGGCGGACGACGACAACGGCGTGGAACTGGCCGCACCCGCGCGCGGCGTCACGGCGGCGGCGGCGCTGAACGCCGCGCCCGCTGCGCGCGGCGGTCCCGCAGCCGCACCGGCGGCGCCTGCGGCCTGGCCCGGTGCGCGCGAGGTGGTGCCGCCCGACAGCGGGCGTGGCCTGATGGGCCGCCCGCCCGCCCCGCCGCCGCTGGCCGCGCGGGCCCAGCCGGCCGTGGCCGCGCGCCCGGCGGTGGCGCCGGTGGCGGTGGTCGCCGCGCCACAGGCGCCGGCGGTGCCGGCCGGCCCGCCGCTGCTGCTGATGGGCGTGGTGCAGACCGAGACGCCCGAGCCGCAGGTGTTCTTCACGCTGGGCGAGCGGCTCTTCCAGGCCCGCGTGGGCGAAACCATCGACGGGCGCTTTCGCGTCGAGTCCATCACCGCCGCCAAGGTGGTGCTGACCGTGCTGCCCGACAACAACCGGGTGGAGATTCCCATCGCCACCGCAACCCCTGGGGGCTGACGCATGTCTTCCCGAGAACTCCACCGCAAGCCGCCGTTCGCGCTGCGCCTGCTGCCCTTGCTGGCCGCGCTGGTGCTGGCCGGCTGCGCCGCGCAGCGCCTGCACGACGACGGCCTGAAGCTCATCGAACGCGGCCAGGGCCGCGACGGCCTGGAGCTGCTGCGCCAGGCGCGCGATCTGCAACCCACCGAAGCGCGGCTGCGGGTGGACTACCTGCGCGAGCTCAACAGCTGGCTGCAGGCCCAGGCCGGGCAGGCCGAAAACCTGCGCAACCAGGGCCGCCACGACGAAGCCGAGAAGCTGTACCGCGAGATGCTGGACGCGGCCCCCGGCCATGTGGGCGCGCAGCGCGGCCTGCTGGGTGTGGCCGCACACCGTGCGCGCGAGGGCCAGTACAAGCTGGCCGAGGCCGCACTGAAGAAGGAAGATTTCGCCGAGGCCCACCGCCTGGCCGCCGAGCTGAACCGGGCCGACCCGTCCGACCTGCGGGCGGTGCAATTGCTGGCCCGCGTGAACGACGCCGACGTGGCCCACCGGCGCGAGGCCGAGGTGAAGAAGAAGGCCGACTCGCCCATGGCCAAGCCGGTGTCGCTGCAGTTCCGCGACGCCGCCATCAAGATGGTGTTTGAGGCCCTGTCGCGCTCCACCGGCATCAACATCGTCATCGACAAGGATGTGAAGTCGGACCTGCGCAGCACCATCTTCGTCACCAACGTGCCGCTGGAAGAGGCCATCGACCTGATCCTGGTGCAGAACCAGCTGGCGCGCCGCCAGCTCACGCCGAACTCGGTGCTGGTGTACCCGGCCACCACCGCCAAGCAGCGCGAGTACCAGGACCTGCACGTGCGCACCTTCCTGCTGTCCAATGCCGACGCCAAGCACGTGCAGAACGTGCTGAAGACCCTGCTGAAGCTGCGCGACGTGGTGGTGGACGAGCGCAGCAACGCGGTGGTGCTGCGCGAGCCGCTGGAGACCCTGGCGGTGGCCGAGAAGATCATCGCGTCCCAGGAGAACGTGGAACCCGAGGTGATGCTGGAGCTGGAGGTGATGGAGGTCTCGCGCGAGCGCCTCACCAACCTGGGCGTGGCCTGGCCGGACAACTTCCAGCTGTCGCTGCCCGCCGGCGTGGGGTCCAACGGCACTGTCACCCTGGACGCTCTGCGCGAGATCAAGGGCGGTGACCTGCGGCTGGGCAGCTCGGTGCAAAGCCTGGGCATCAACCTGAAGCTGCAGGACATCGACGTGAACCTGCTGGCCAGCCCGCGCCTGCGGGCGCGCAGCCGCGAAAAGGCCACGGTGCTCATCGGCGACAAGGTGCCGGTGATCGTGAACACCGTGACCCCGGTGCAGAGTGGCTCGCCGGTGGTCACCGGTTCGGTGCAGTACATCGACGTGGGCCTGAAGCTGGAGGTGTTGCCGCAGGTGTACGCCGAGGGCGAGGTGGGCGTGCGCGTGAACCTGGAGGTGAGCAACATCGTGCGCGAGATCACCGGCCCGCAGGGGTCGCTGGCCTACCAGATCGGCACCCGCAACGCACAGACCGTGCTGCGCCTGCGCGACGGCGAAACCCAGGTGCTGGCCGGCCTGATCAGCGACAACGACCGCAACACCGGCTCGCGCGTGCCCATCGTGGGCCAGCTGCCGGTGCTGAGCAAGCTGTTCGGCAGCGACAACGGCAGCCGCGCCAAGAGCGAAATCGTGCTGTCCATCACCCCGCGCATCGTGCGCCACCGGCCGGTGGACCTGGCGCAGAGCGAAATCGCCAGCGGCACCGAATCCAGCGTGCGCGGTGGCGGCGGTGGCGGCGGCATCGACAGCCCGGCGCCCACGCCGCCCACGCGTGCGCGCAGCGGCGCGCCCCTGGTCACCGCACCGCCCAGCCCGGTGCAGTCCCCGGCCAACAGCCTGTTGCAGCCGCCGTCCAGCATCACCCCGTCGATGAGCTTCACGCCGGGCGTGCCTGCGCCCACGCCCGCTCCGGCCCCGGCGCCGGCGGCCGCCCCGGCCCCGGCCACGTCGGGCGAACCCGCCGCGCCCACGACAGGCACCCCCACGTCACGCCAGCGCCCGGGTTTCGCACCGCCGGTGCCTGCGCCCGCGCCCGCCCCGGCCAACAGCAACTGAGGCGCCGCCCGGCCATGCTCGCCCTGCCCCGCCTGCGCACCGGCCGCGGCTTCACCCTGGTGGAGCTGCTGGTCAGCGTGGCCATCGTGGGCGTGCTGGCCAGCATGGTGCTGCCGCTGGCCGAGCTGACCATCCGGCGCCAGCGCGAAGCCGATCTGCGCCAGTCGCTGCGCGAGATCCGCCGTGCCATCGACGCCTACAAGCAGGCGGCCGATGCCGGGCTGATCGACCGCTCGCTGCTCAAGAGCGGCTACCCGCCGTCGCTGCAGGCGCTGGTGGTGGGCGTGCCCAACCGGCGTGACCCCGGCGCCGCGCCGCTGCGCTTCCTGCGCCGCGTACCGCGCGACCCCTTCGCCGTGGACCCCGCGCTGAGCGACGAGCAGACCTGGGGCCTGCGCAGCTACGCCAGCCCGCACGACAAGCCGCAGCTGGGCGAGGACGTGTTCGACGTCTATTCGCTGGCCCCGGGCCTTGGCATGAACGGCGTGCCTTTCCGGCAATGGTGAAGCCCATGCGCACCCCAGGACCGCGCGGCCGGCGCCGCGGCTTCACCCTGATCGAGCTGTCGGTGGTGCTGGCCGTCATCGCCCTGTTGCTGCTGCTGGTGACCCCGCGCTACTTCGGCGCCCTGGACCGCAGCAAGGACAAGGTGCTGGCGCACAACCTGCTGCAGGTGCGCGCGGCCATCGACCAGTACCACGCCGACCGCGGCCGTTACCCCGAGAGCCTGGACGAGCTGGTGCGCGAACGCTACCTGCGGTCCATGCCGGTGAACCCGGTGACCGAAGCGGTGGACTGGGTGCTGCTGCCGCCCCCGCCGGGCGAGCTGGGCACGGTGTTCGACGTGCAGGCGCCGGAGTCTTCCGCGTCGGCAGCGGCCCACGCGGCCGACGGCCATGAGGCGCCGCGCTAGCCCCAGCGGCCCGGCCCGTGGCCTGGCGCTGCTGGCGGTGCTGCTGCTGGTGGCGGTGCTGGCCACGGCCACGCTGTCGGTCACCCAGGTGTGGAGCCTGCAGGCCCAGCGCGAGCGAGAACTGGAACTGCTGGCCGTGGGCGCCGAAATGCGCGCGGCGTTGCAAAGCTACCTGCGCAACACGCCCAACGGGCCGGGGCAGCTGCCCACCTCGCTGGACGACCTGCTGCTGGACAAGCGCTACCCGCAGCCCATGCGCCACCTGCGGCGCATCTACCCCGACCCCTTCACCGGCCAGCCCGACTGGGTGCTGGTGCGGGTGGGCGCGGGCATTGTCGGCCTGCACAGCCGGGCCAACGAGGTGCCGCGCAAACGCAGCGGCTTCGCCCCCCGCGACGCTGGCTTCGCCACCGCGCGCTGGGTGAGCGACTGGCGCTTCATGGCCGAAGTGCCGGCAGGCGCCGCCGCATCGGCCCCGGCGCGCTGATGCGCGCGCCAAGGTTTCGCCCCGCGGACTTTTCGCGGGTTGAAACATCAGCCGCCTAACGGCTGACTTCTGGGGTCAAAACCACTTATTCATGCGCCCTCATTTGCGGGGGCCTGCGTCAATAAAGCGCAGCTTAAGGATATTGACGAAAAGCAAACTTCACCCACGCGGAATGTTGGCGCAGGTCAACACCCCTGTTTCGCGCGGCGGCATTCCAGGGTTCCCCGCAATGGCCCGGTAGTGCAACCAGTACATCAATTTTGTGGAGGAACCGAATGTCCCGACCCCTGAAGTTCAAGGGCGCACTGTGCGCCACCGCCCTGGCGGTCATGAGCCTGGCCGCGCACGCCGACCTGGCCCGTGTGGGCCCGACCAACAACCCCTCGCCCCCGGGCCATGGCTTCCCGCTGTGGTACCAGGACCTGCGCGGTGCGGTGCTGGACCTGTGCCTGCCCGACGCCACCGACCCCGGCCAGGCCCAGATGACCGCCTGCCTGCAGACCGCTTCGCAGCCCTACACCTTCCCGTCGCTGTTTCCGGAGGAAGCCTTCTACTTCCGCGGCACCTCGGCCCTGACCCTGCCGGGCGGCCAGAAGGTGGTTTACGTGTCGGCCCTGGAAGCTGCCTTTGCCAGCGGCGCCGCCACCGCGGGCCAGCAGATCACCTTCACCCGCCTGCGCGTCACTGCCGGCCTGCCCGAAGTGGGCAACTACCTGTTCTACCACCCCTACGGCGTGCACCCTGAGACCGTGGACGCGGTCACCGGCGCGCGCGACGTGGTGTGGAGCGACGACGTGGGCGTGAGCCCCGGCGCCTTCACCGGCGCCATGGTCAGCGACTTCGGTCCCTTCCTGGAGCGCGCCGACGCCACCGGCGTGGCCACCGGCCCGCTGACCATCAACGGTGCGCAGTTCCTGTCCGACGCTGCCCCGACCTTCGTGACCGGCAGCCCCTTCGGCACCAACTACTTCATGGTCTGCGGCCGCCGCGCCGACGGCACCGAAATCCCGCTGGGCACCTCGCTCAGCCCGGACGGCAACGCCAGTTGCGCCAGCACCAACCAGTTCACCCTGACCGGCCGCCTGCGCAACCTGGTAGCCAACCCGGTGGGCAGCCCGCTGGCCATCCAGTCGGCCACCTACAGCCGCGACGCCGCCGGCACCCACGTGAACGTGGGCGCCCAGGTGGCCCGCGTGCTGGCCACGCAGCCCTTGCCGCTGCTGACCGCCGCGTCCAACCAGACGCCGCCGGTGCGCATGCAGGGCCCCGACGCCCTGGCGCGCTACTTCGCCCAAGGCTTCACCGACCCCAGCGGCACGCTGCCGGGCCAGATCTCGGTGACCAACAGCGCCGACAACCCGCCCACCACCGTGCAGGCCGCCACCAGCGACGTGGTCACCATCGTCAGCGCGTCCTACAACGCCACCACCCAGACCTTGAGCGCGGTGGCCACCTCCAGCGACAAGGGCTTCGGCACCCAGCTGCCGCCCACCATGGCCTTCGACGGCTTCGTCACCACCGCCGTGCGCGGCGGCGTGGCGGGCGACCCGGCGGCCATGACCCTGACGGCCACCGGCGTGACCGTGCCGCCGACCCTGGTCGTGGTGCACTCCACCGCCGGCGGCGCCGGCCGCGTGGACATCACCACCGACCCCAACCTGGCCAACCCGCCCGGCTCGCCCTTCACCCGCGACGACGTGGCCACGGTGGCCGCCAGCGCGCCGGCGATCGACATCCCGGTGCTGGCCAACGACCTGGCCAACGTGGCGGCGCCCATCAACCCGGCGTCGGTCACCCTCGTCGGTGGCGGTGTGGTTCCGGCGGCGCTGGGCACGGCCGCGGTCAACCCCGACGGCACCATCCGCTTCACCCCGGGTGCGTCGGTGGGCACGGGCACCATCAAGTACGTGGTGTCCTCGGCCGCGGTGGCCGGTGCGTCCAACGTGGGCACGGTGAACCTCACGGTCACCGAGCCTGTCGGCGGCTTCTTGCCGCTGGGCGCCACCGACACCGCGTCGGTGCTGACCGGTGGCACGGTGAACATCAACGTCACCGCCAACGACAGCGGCAACGGTGGCACCCTGGTGGCCACCAGCACGCAGATCGTGGCCGGCTCGGTCACCGGTGGCACCGCCACCGTGCAGGCCAACGGCACGGTGAACTACGTGGCCGGCGCCACCCCGGGCGCCTTCGGCTTCAACTACACCGTGGCCAACACCAACGGCAACCGCTCGGCGCCGATCCGCGTGAACGTCACCGTGGCCAACGAGCCCGTGGGCGTCACCGCCGGCAGCGTGCAGTGCACCCGCACCGGCACCCGTTGGCGCGCTTCGGGTACCGGCATGGTGCCCAACACCCTGGTGACGATGTACACCACCGCGGTGGCCCCGGCCGCCCCGACGGCGGCGCAGACCGCCGGCACGGCCACCTCCCTGGCCGACGGCACCTGGGCCATCGACCGCTCGGGCGGCCCGACCTGCACGGCCACGGCCAGCCTGCGCACGCAGAGCGGCACGGTGCGCAACAACCTGGCGGTTCGCATCCGCTGATGGTGGAAACGGTCCGGCGGCCTGGCGCCCCGGACCGCTGCAAGTCCAAGGCCCCTGGCTTCGCCCAGGGGCCTTTTTCTTGGGCTTCGCACAGCGCGCCCCCTTGTTCGCGCGGCCCGCGCTTGCAGGTGTGATTCCGTCACCCGACTCCCTGGACGCGGGGAGGGCAATCACAGGGCGCCCGCCTAGCATTTGTGCACCGGAAAAGCAGGCCTTCACGGCTGCCCTTTTCCACGTCGTTCGGGAACCGCACCGGCGACCGGTGGTGCCTGTGCACTGCCGGTCGCACGGTCTGGGCACAAGCGCCGCGACAGCGGCCACACAACAAGGGATTTGCCGTGAAGAAGCTGATGCGCGCCCGCGTGGGCGGCCTGATGGTGGCGCTGGCCCTGCTGCCCGCCACCCCCCTGCTGCAGGCCGGCATGCTGGGGGACAAGTCGAATTGGGACCAGGTGTTCGCCCGCCGTGACCGCGAGAGCCGCGAAGCCGAGATCCTGGTGCGTTTCAAGGACGGCGTGAGCGCCGCCACCAAGGACGCCAAGCACAGCGCCGAAGGCAACCGCAAGCTGCGCGAATTCCGCCGCAGCGGCCTGCACCATGTGCGCATCTCGCCGGCCCAGCCGGTGCAGGAGGCCTTGGAGCGCTACGCCGCGGACCCCAACGTGCAGTCGGCGGAAGCCAACTTCGTGCTGCGCGCGCAACTGCTGCCCAACGACGGCGGCATGCCCTTCCAGTGGAGCCTGCTGAACACCGGCCAGAACCTGGGCACGCCCGGCGCCGACATCAAGGCACCGCAGGCCTGGGACCGCGGCACCGGCAGCGCCGAGGTGGTGGTGATGGTGCTGGACAGCGGCATCGACTACACCCACCCGGACCTGGCCGCCAACATGTGGGTGAACCCGCTGGAGATTCCGGGCAACGGCATCGACGACGACGGCAACGGCTACGTGGACGACGTGCACGGCATCGACGTGGTCAATGGCGATGGCGACCCGATGGACGACAACGGCCATGGCACGCACGTGGCCGGCATCATCGGCGCGGTGGGCAACAACACCCTGGGCATCACCGGGGTGGCCTGGAACGTCAAGCTCATCGCCTGCAAGGTGCTGGACGCCAATGGCGAAGGCACCGTGGACAAGGCCGTGGAGTGCCTGGAATACGCCCGCGCGCTGAAGGCGCGCGGCGTGAACATCGTGGCCACCAACAACAGCTACGGCGAAGTGGGCCCCACGCCGGTGGCCCTGGGCGAGGCCATTGCCGCGCAACCCGACATCCTGTTCGTGGCCGCGGGGGGCAACTTCGGCGCCAACAACGACGTCACCGACTACTTCCCCGGCAACTTCGCGCTGCCCAACGTGCTGTCGGTGGCCGCCACCGACAACCGCGACGGCCTGGTCTCGTTCTCCGGCTATGGCCGCCGCACCGTGCACCTGGGTGCGCCGGGCGTGGACATCCTCAGCACCGCCCCGGGTGAAGCCATCCTGCCGGGCACCGGCACGTCCCAGTCGGCCCCCCACGTCACCGGCGTGGCGGCGCTGCTGAAGGCGCAGAACCCGCAGTTGGACCTGCGCGCCATCCGCAACCTCATCCTCACCGGCGGCGACCCGGTGCCGTCGCTGCAGGGGCGCACCGTGAGCGGCCGGCGCCTGAACGCGGCCAACGCCTCGGCCTGCTCGCAGCGGCCCTTGTTCTCGGCGCTGAAGCTGCCGGTGGCCTTCACCGTGGGCTCGGCCAGCACGGTGTCGGTGCTGAGCCTGGATTGCGGCAACGCCGTGGGGCCGGTCACCGGCACCGCGTCGTCCGGCGAATTGTTCAGCCTGCGCGACGACGGCGTGGCCCCCGACCAGGTGGCGGGTGACGGCGAGTTCACCGCCGCCTGGACGCCGACCCAGCCCTTTGGCCACATCGACTTCGCCTCCACCGCCGGCAGCGAACGCGTGAGCACCGTGGACCTGACGGTGGCCGGCGTGGCCGGCCCGTCAGCCGCCGCGCTGGGCACGACCATCACCGTGAACGTGACGGTGGGCAACACCAGCGGCAGCGCCACGCCAGCGTCGGTGCTGAACCTGCTGGTGTCGCGCGACGGCATCGTGAGCCCGGACGACGTGGTGCTGGCCAATGCGCCGGTGCCCAGCATCGGGCCGGCCAGCCAGGTGGTGGTGCCGGTGACGGTGACCCTGCCGTCTTCGCTGGGCGAAGGCATCTTCTTCCTGGCCGCCGTGGTGGACCCGGCCAACCAGGTGAGCGAGAGCAATGAAAGCAACAACGCCGCGTCGGGCAATGTGATGGTGGTGAACCGCGCCGCGGTGGACCTGCTGCCCGGCGCCGTCAGCGGGCCGGCCACCGGCACCGTGGGCACGGCCATCACCGTGTCGGCCACGGTGCAGAACCAGGGCAGTGCCGCGTCGGTGCCCACCACGCTGAGCTTCTACCTGTCCAGCGACGCCACCATCACCACCGGCGACCTGCTGCTGGGCACTGCCAGCATCAACGCCTTGGCCGCTGGCGGTTCGCAGGCGGCCAGCGGCGCGGTGACCTTGCCGGCGGGCCTGGCCGCGGGCAGCTACACCATCGGCGCCATCGCCGATTCGGCCGGCGTGCAGGTGGAAAGCGACGAAGTCAACAACGCCCGTGCCGGCAACACCATCACAGTGGCCGCGTCCAAGGTGGACCTGGTGTTCACCGCGGTGGGCAACCCCCCGGCGGCCAAGAACGGCGCGGCCATCAGCCTGACGGCGACGCTGAAGAACCAGGGCACGGCCGCCGCGCCGGCGTCCACGGTGCGCTGGTACCTGTCCAGCGACGCCACCATCACCACCGCCGACCGGGTGCTGGCCAGCCTGAACACCACCGCGCTGGCCGCCGCCGCCAGCCGCAACCTCACGGTGTCGGCGGGCATCCCGCTGGACGTGCCCGCGGGCACCTACTACATCGGCGCCATCGCCGACCCGGACAACCTGGTGGGCGAAAGCAATGACGCCAACAACGTGCGCGCCAGCACCACCAAGGTGGTGGTCAGCTACTCCGTGGACCTGGTCATGACCGCGGTGGCCGGGCCGGCCAGCGCCGTGACGGGCCAGAACGTCAGCTTCACCGGCACGCTGAAGAACCAGGGCGTGGCCGCCGCGGGCGAGGTGGTGGTGGGCTTCTACCTGTCCGCCGGCAGCGGCATCAGCCCCTCGGACCGCTTGATCGCCAGCACCAAGGTGGCCTCGCTGGCCGGGGGCGCGTCGGTGGCGGTGTCGGCCACGGCCGCGCTGCGCACCGACCTGCCCGCGGGCAGCTACTACATCGGCGCCATCGCCGACCCCGCCAACCTGGTGGCCGAGTCCAACAACGCCAACAACGCCCGGGTGGCCACCGGCCTGATCAGCACCGGCTTCGGCCCGGACCTGGTCGTCAGCGCGGTGTCGGCCCCGGCCACCGTGACCCGTGGCAGCGCCTTCGCCGTGAATGCCACGGTGCTGAACCAGGGCACGGGCGCCATCGGCGCGGCCAGCGACCAGGCGGTCATCACCAAGGGATCGACCATCCGCGTGGGCGTCTACCTGTCACGCAACGCCACCATCACCACGGCCGACGACCTGATCGGCACCGCCACCTTCTCGGCCCTGGGTGCCGGCGCGTCGCTGCCGCTGACGCTGAACATCACCCTGCCGGCCAACCTGGCGGCGGGCAGCTACTACATCGGCGCCATCGCCGACCGCACGCGCGACCTGCGCGAGGCGGTGGAGGTGAACAACGCGCTGGCGGGCAACCTCATCACCGTTCGATAGTCCCCGGATTGGGGAGGGGCGGCGCCGCAAGGCGCCCTACAGTCGGGGCGGCACCAGGTGGTGTCGCCCCGATGTGTTTCTGGGATGCCCGTTTCCAGCCTCTGGCTTGCCTGCGGCGGCCGCCTGCTCGGCGGGGCGCTGTTGCTGCTGGTCAGCGCCTGCAGCGTGCTGCCGCCTGTGCCGCCAGTCCCGCGCGTGGCGCCCACCACGGTGGGGCCCGAACGCGTGGCACGGTTGATGGACGTGGCGCTGGCGCATTGGCAGCGCTGGGGCGCGCGCGAAGCGCAGCTGCTGGACGGTCAGCCGCTGTGCCTGCTGCAGCCCGATGGCCTCTGCGACACCGTGGACGACGGCTGCGGCGACGAACGCAGCGCGGGCCTGTGCCCGCTGGTGGACGCCTACTGGCAGGCCGTGCCGCCCCACACCCCCCGGCATGATTGCGAGCGCACCGATGTCTGCGTCACGCGCTGGCCGGTGGACGAGACCGAGCCCGCGCCGTGGACGCCGGCCTGGAGCGCCGCTTTCGTGAGCGCGGTGCTGCGCGAGGCGGGTTTCAGCGAAACCGAGTTCCACGCCAGCGACGGCCATGCGCGTTACGTGGTGGCGGCGCGCGACGGCTGGGCATCGGCCTTCGACGTGGTGGCCACGCCGGCCGTGGCTGTTCCGGGCGACCTGGTGTGCGCGGTGCGGGGCCGCATCGACCTGGGCAGCGAGCCGGTGCCGGCCCTGGACGGCGGCCACCCGGCCACGCCCATGCACTGCGACATCGTCGTGGCGGTGGACGTGGCCGCGCGCCGACTGCAGGCCGTGGGCGGCAATGTGCAGCAGACGGTGGCGCGCACCACGCTGGAACTGGACGCGGCGGGCCGGGTGTCCGCCGCACTGAACCCTTTCGGCCGCTGGGTCTTGGTGATGCGGCTGCGCCGCGCGCCTTGAACCTTCCGCGCCAGCCGCCATCTCACCCCCAACCGCGAAGGCCTGGTGATGAAGATCCTGATCTGGACTGTATTCGGCCTGCTGGCCGGGGTGTGGACCCTGATGTCCTGGCTGCTGGCCCGCCTGGCCGGCTGGCTGGCGCAGTGGATGGCCGGCGGCGCTGCGGCCCCGCCGCCGTCGGCCTTGACCGAAGTGCGGTTGCCCGCCTGGCTGCTGGACTGGGTGGACGTGGGCACGCTGCAGGCCCTGCAGCAGGCCGTGCTGGCGCTGCTGGAGGCGCTGCGTGGCGCCGGCCCGTGGCTGGGCGACGCCTTGCATTGGCTGCAGCCCGCGGTGTGGGGCCTGTGGGCCCTGGGGCTGCTTGTCTTGCTGGCGGCGGCCGGCGGGCTGCACCTGCTGCTGCGGGTGGCCACGCCGGCACCGCCTGGGGCAAGGGCGCCGGCGGGGTCGCCGGTGGCGTCACCTCCCGGCGCCGCTTGACGGCTTACTGGTAGTAGCCGACGGCGCAGACCTGGTCGCCCACCTTGGTGACCAGGCTGACCTTCTTCACCGGGTCGGTGGAACCCGGGCGCGGCCACATGTAGGCCACTTCGGACACGCTGCCTTCCTTGGCCTGGTCATAGAACTTGCTGCCCAGGGGCTGGTCGGCCTTGTCCTTCAGGTCCTTCATGCTCTTGCCGGTGAGGCTGGGGTGGGCGGTGAAGTTGCCGTCCGGGCCGCCGCAGAAGGGGTACAGGTCGCGGTCCTTGAAGCCGCCTTCGCCCTTGGCGAACTGGGCCAGGGCGCCGGCCTTGTTGGCCTTCACGGCGGCGACCGCCTTGTCCAGCATGGCACGGGCTTCGGCGGCGCTGCCGAAATCGGCGGCGGTCGCCAGCGGGGCGGCGGCGGCCAGGACCAGGGCGCACGCAGCGCTAACAAGTGACTTGAGCATGACTAATCTCCTCAGGAATGGAACACACAGGCGGTAGAACGGTGCGGCCCGCCGCGGTTGCGCAGCCGGGCCATCAGCGCCGGCGCGCAGCCTAAGCGCCCAACCCTTCAAGCACGCTTACAGCGCGGGGTCAGGTTTGCAACAGGGCGCTTCTTGGCGCTTCGTGGCGCCTCAACGGGCGGCCGCCGCGCTGGCGTCGTCCAGCGCCTGCACCGCGCTGCGGCGTGCCAGCAAGAGCAACAGCCCCGGCAGGGCCACCGCGGTGGACAAGAGGAAGAACACCGGCCAGCCGATGCTCTGCGCCAGCACCCCGGCCATGGGCCCCACCCACACCCGGCCCACCGCGGCAAAGGCCGACAGCAGCGCGTACTGCGTGGCGGAAAAGCGCTGCTGGCACAGCGCCATCATCAGCGCCACATGCGCGGCCGTTCCCATGCCGCCGGACAGGTTCTCGAAGGCCACCACCGCCAGCAGCGCGCCGTCCACCGGCGTGGGCGCCGCAATCTTGATGAAGCCCCAGTCGAAGGCCGGCAGCAGCAGCGCGCCCAAGCTACCCTTGCCGCCCGCGGCCAGCCACCAGAAGCCCAGGTTGCTGGCCATCTGCAGCAGGCCGAAGACCATCAGCGAGCGCCACAGGCCCAGGCGCAGCATCAGCACGCCGCCGCCCAGCGCGCCGGCGATGGTCAGCCACAGCCCGATCACCTTGTTCACCACGCCCACCTCGGCGGCGGCGTAATGCACGCCGGTCAGCAGGAAGGGCGTCATCAGCGCCCCGGCGAAGGCGTCGCCCAGCTTGTACAGCACCACCAGCAGCAGCATGGCGGCGGCGCCGCGCTGGCTGAAGAAGCCTTCCAGCCCGTTCACCAGCGTGGCAAAGCGCGCCCGGCGCGCGGCCCAGGTGGCCAGTGGCAAGGTCAGCGCCAGCCCCACCAGCAGCGCGGCCAGGTCGGCCCAGCGCGCGCGCAGGGCCGGGGCCAGGCTGGTGTAGCCCCAGGCGCTTTCAAACAGCGCTTCGGCCGCCGGGGCCAGCACGCGCTGGGTGAACAGCACACCCAGCGCCACCGCGGCCAGCACGGCGGCAAAGCCCAGCAGTTCCTGGCGCGCGCTGCCGGGCGCGGGGGCGGCTGCGCCGGAAGGGGGCGCCGGGCGCGCCGGCAGGCTGGGCAGCAACAGCGCCGACAGCACGGCGGTGCCGGCCATCAGCAGCGCCATCAGGCGGTAGACATCGCCCCAGCTCCAGCCGCTGCCCTGCACCGCGTCGGTCCAGATCAGGGTGACGCCGCCGGACAGGATCATCGCGAAGCGGTAGCCCATCACCGCCAGCGACGCGCCCAGGCCGCGCTCGGCGGGCGGCAGGATGTCGGTGCGCCAGGCGTCCACCACCACGTCCTGCGACGCCGACAGGAAGGCCACGCACAGCGCCAGCAGCGCCACCGCGCGCAGGCTTTCACGCGGCGACAGCGCGGCCAGCGCCCACAGCGCCAGGGCCAGGGCCAGCTGCGTGGCCACCAGCCAGGCGCGGCGGCGCCAGCGGCCGGGGGCGTCGAAGCGGTCCATCAGCGGCGCCCAGACGAACTTGAAGGTGTAGGGCAGGCCCACCAGGGTGAGGAAGCCGATGTCGGCCAGCGCCAGGCCGTCCATGGTGAGCCAGGCCTGCAGGGCCTGGCCGGTCAATGCCAGCGGCAGGCCGGACGCGAAGCCCAGCAGCATCACCGCCAGCAACCGATGTGTGCGGGCGAAGGAGTTCAAGCCAGTGCTTTCTGCAGGAAGCTGCGGGTGAAGCCGGGGGGGTGGTCGGGCAGTTCACCGAACACGGTGTAGCCCAGGCTTTCGTAGAAGCCGCGCGCACCGAACTGGGTGTCCACCCAGGCATGGTGGCAACCGCGCTGGCGGGCCTCGGCCTCGGCCGCGGCCATCAGCGCGCGGCCCAGGCCCTGGCCGCGCGCGGCGGCGGGCACCACCAGCATGTGCGTGTACAGCCAGCCGAAACTCGTGGCGCCCCACAGGCCGCCGCCGATGGCGCCCGCGGCGTTGCGCAGCACCAGCGCCAGGGGCTGGTGGCCGCTGGGGCCGGCCAGGGTTTCGTTGTGCGCCAGCAGCGGCGCGGCGATGGCGCGGCGCAGCGGGTCGTCGGGCGCGTCGGCCAGGGAAAGTTGCCAGGTGTCGGTCACCCGGCGAGCTTAAAGCCTCTCGCACCGGGGGCCGGCAGCGGTCAGGGTCCGGGCAGCACGCCGGCGGCCTGCGACAACGTGACGAAGCGCAGGCCGCGCTGCTGCAGTTCAGGCAGGGCGGCGGCGAAGCCGCGCGCGGTGCCGGAGGTCGGGTGGTTCATGTGGGCGATGACGATGTCGCCCGGCTTGGCGCGGCGCAGCCGCGCGGCCACGCCGGCGGCGCCCAGCGTGGCGCCGTCGTCGGCGTTCAGGCTGAAGCCGGCGATGCGATGGCCCTGGGCCGCGATGGCCTGCTGGCCCGCGGCGTCATAGGCCGCGCCGGCGCCGCGGAACCAGGTGGGCGCGCGGCCCCCGGCGGCCACGATGGCCTGGGCGCCGCCGCTCACTTCACGCGCCACGGCCGCGGCGTCGGCGGCCCCGGCCATGCCGTACAGGCGCTGGCCGATCACCGCCGGCACATGCTCGGCGCCGTGGTTCTGGATCTCGAACAGCGGGCCATGCGCCTGCAGATCGCGCAGGGCCTGGGGGTGGCGTGCCAGCCAGCGCCGGGTGACGAAGAGCGTGGCCGGGATGCGCAGCCGCACCAGGGTGTCGATCAGGGCGGGGTCGATGGCGCCGCCGCAGGCGTCCAGCGTCAGCGCGATGTCTTGCGCGTGCGCGCTGTCGCGGGTGTCCAGGCGCTGGTGGATTTCCTGCGGCCGGGCGCCGGACGGGCCGCCCGCGTGGGCCGCTGTGGCCAGCCACAGGCCGGCCAGCAGGCCGCCGAGCCGGCCCTTCACCGCGCGTCCAGCCCGGCGTACAGCGCGGTCACCAGGTCCATGCTCTGCAGGATGGATTCGCTGGCGTCGGCCACCACCAGCGCGTAGGCGGTCTCGGCGTCCTGCTGCAGGGCCAGCGTGAACCAGGCCCACTGCTTTTCCACTTCTTCCAGCTCGGTGGCCAGGGTGGGCGTGTTTTCGGCCGCGCTGCGCAAGGTGGCCAGGGTGGCGGCAAATTCCTGCGTGGCGGCCTGGGTCTGCTGCGCCTGGTCGGCCGGCTGCAGGCCCCACACGCTGAGCATGTACAGCTTGGCCAGGCGCTGCGACAGCATGCGCTGGCGCCCGGCCAGGTTCACCAGCATGGCGCGCGCGCCGCCGGCGCTGTCCTGCAGCGCCAGCACCACGTCGTGGGTGGCTTCCAGCAGCGGCTCGCTCAAGGCCGTCAGGGCGCGGGCGCCGTCGGCGCTGGCCGGCGCGTCGGCGGCGTGGCGGAACGGGCCCCACAGGCTGTGCACACGCTCCAGCGCGCGGCGGGTGCGGGCGTCCGGCGCTTGCGCCTTCAGCAGCGCCAGTTGCAGGTCGAACTGGCGCAGCGCCTCGTCGCGCTGCTGGGCCGACGCTTCGGGCAGCACCCCCAGCCCCAGCTGGCAGTAGGTCTTGACGATGCGCTGGGTGAGCATGCGCTGGCGCCCGGCCACGTCGATCAGCCTGGCGCCGGCTTGCCTGGCCACCGTGGCGTGCAGCGGCGGCACGGCGCCAGCCCCCAGCAGGGCGGCCAGGCTGCCCAGGACCAGTTGGCGGCGGCGAGGGGAGGCGGGGCGCATGGGGCGGGGTCCTCGGGCGGTGGCAGGGTGGGTCAATACAGGCCGGGCATGCCCGCGGCCTGCAGGGCGCGGAACAGCTGCTTGACGGCGTCTTCCAGCAGCTTCACGCCGGCGGCATGGTCGCCGCGCGCGGCGCTGTCGGCGGCGCGGGCCTGCAGGGCGCGCGCCTCGTCGGCGCGCTGGTCCACCGCCACGCGCGTGGCGCCGGGCAGCGGCTGCGCGGCCAGGGTCTGGCTGAGCAGGGTCTCGTGGCCCTGGTAGCGTTTCAGCTCGTAGGCGTACTCGTCGGCCGGGGTGTTGAACTTCAGCTCGATGGCCACGGTTTCACCCGCGCGCAGCGCCGACAAGGTTTCCACCGCCACGCGGTAGGCCTGTTCCAGCGCCACGGTGGCCTCGGCCGTGCGCCCGCCGTCCTGGTGGCGCTGGGCCTCGGCCAGGTGGCTGTCCAGCGATGCCAGTGTGCTGCCTGCGTTGCCGGCCGCGGCACCGCGCGCCTGCACCGCGCTGACGATGGCGCGGCGGTATTCGGTGACCTGCTCGCGCAGCTCGCCCTGGCGGGTGGCGGCACCGGGCGCCGCGGCCGCTTCGGCGGCGGCCTTGGCCTTGTCCTGCGGGCGGGTGGCCTGGCTGGTCAGGCGCAGAGCTTCGTTCACCCGCAGTTCGGCCTGGGCGGCGTCGCTGTCCTGGGCGGCTTCGCGCAGCAGGCTGCGGGCACGCTCCAGGGCGGCCTGCACCTGCGGGTCGCCGCTGTTTTGTGCGGCCTGCACCTTGGCGCTGGCCAGCAGCTGCTCCACCAGCTTGGCCTTCTGCGCCACCAGGGCCTGGCGGTCGGCGGGCTTGGGCTGGGCGAACACCGACAGCGTGGCGGCCGCGACCAGCAGCGCGGCCATCAGCAGGGCCGGCACGGGGGGCCGCGAAGCCGCTCGCGGCAGGGGGGGGAGGGCGGACATGGCCCCCCGATTGGAGCGCTAGGGCTTAACGCCAGGCTGACGCGCCGCCGGGGCGCTGCGCTCGCCCCGCTCCTGGCGGGCCTGTGCCAGCGCGGCGTCCAGGTCCGGCTCCTTCAGGCCCTTGAGGGCGCAGAAGTTGGCCTTGGACAAGGGGCTGGTTTCGAACTGGCGCAGCAGCACGGCGCGGTCGCGCTGGGCCGGGTCGGTGGGCAGGGCAGGGGCGTTGTCGCCAGCGTCGCGCGGGCCCGGGTTCGGGCGGCGGTCGGGGCGCCCTTCCTGGCGCGGATCGTGCCGCGGATCGGGTCGCGCGCCGGGACGCGGGTCCGGCCGTCCCTCGGGCCGGCGGTCGGGGCGTCCTTCGGGGCGTGCACCGGCCGGCCGGCCGGGTGGGCCTTCCGGTCGCCCGTCGCGCCGCGCTTCACGCGCTGCCCCGGCGGGCGGCGGGCCGCGCCGGTCGTCGCGGCGGGGGTCCGGGCGCCGCGGCTGCGCTGCCGCATTGGGGTCTTGCGGCCGGCGCGGGGGGCGCTCGTCGCGCCGCGGTGGGCGCTTCGGCGGCGTGGCCGTGGACGGGGCGCTGGCGTCCGTCGGCCCGGAGGCGGGTGAGCCCTCGGCGCCTTCGGTGGCGGCCGCATCCTGCGGCCCCGGGCCCGCGGGGCGGCCCGGCCCGCCGGGCCCGCGTGGCGGGCGCTGGGCGGCGCGGCGCTGCTGCACCAGGTCGCGGCGGCGGTTCAGTTCTTCCTGCGCGGCTTGCCGGTGTTCGTCGGCGATGTCGCCCGCGGGCTGGCCGTCCAGGTCGAAGCGCGTGGCGCTGGCCAGCAAGGCCTTCAGGTAGGCGGTGGTGGTGGTGTGGCGGCTGAAGAACAGGCCCATGGCCTTGCGGCTGAAGACACCCGGCGCCCGCTGCTGGATGTCGGCCTGGATGCGCAGCTTCAGCGGCCGCGGCGGCTGGTCGGCGCCGAACATCGCGGGGAAGTGCTGCGCCAGCGCCTGGGCACAGGCCGCTGGGCCCATGGTGGGTGTCGTGGGTGTGGTGGCCGTGCCCGCCTCGGCGGCCGGCGCGCCTGCCGGCCTTGCGTCGGGGCTGGCGTCCATGGGCGTGGCCGCTGCCGGTGTGGCGTCCGCCGGGGTCGCGGTGGCCTCGGGCTGGCTGGGCGTGGCCTCCAGCGGCGAAGGCGCCGCGTCGGCGGGCGGCGTGGAAACGGGATCTTGCATGCGGCGGGCGCGTCAACGCGCGAAAGGGCGACAGCCGGCGATTGTCGCTGCTGCGCCGCCGGCGGTGTGCGGCTTCAGGCGCGGGCGGCCAGGTCCTGGCGCCAGCCGCGTGCGCGCGGGCGGGGAAGGGGTCCGGGCACCGGGTAGTCGCGCATGGCCTTCAGCACGCGCAGCACCTCGTTCTGCCAGGGCAGGGCGTGGGCCAGCAGGTTCAGCGCCACGGTGTTGCTCAGGCCGCTGTCGCCGCGGCAGCGCAGGTTGGAGACGATGGCGTTGGGATCGGACAACAGCACCACGCCGGGGCGCCACTCGGTCCAGGCCCAGGCCGCGCCGGCGGTGCGGCCGTCCACATTGCCCAACCAGACGGTGTGGCCCACGCAGCGGCCTTGCGCGTCGGGTTGACCCTGCACCTGGGTGCCCATGTGGCTGAACGCCGGCCACTCGTTCAGCGTGGCCGGGAGGTACCATTCCACGTGGGGCCAGCGTCTGATCATCCAGGACTGAATTTCCACGGCGCTCTCATGTCGTTCGAACAGGGCGCCATGGTGCTGCGCGGCAATCGGCCCCACAAGCTACAAACATTGATAGTGTTGGGTCGCTGCCCATGAACCTGCAGGACTACCAGGAGCTTTATTCCGCCTCGGACCTGCAGGGTTTCGAGCGCAAGCTGGTGGCGTTTGCGCACCACTTCGACTTCGGCATCGTCTCGGCGGCCATCGGGGTGGACCGCCCTGGGCAGGCCCCGGTCTTCGTGGCGGTGGGCAACACGCCCAAGGACTTTGCCGAAGCCGCGCGAGACCCCGAAGACTACAAGCGCGACCCGGTGCTGCAGCGGCTGAAGTCGCAGTCTGTGCCCTTCTTCTATGACCAGGACCTGTACGTGAAGGCTGGCGGCGGCGACCTCTGGGAGGAGCAGGCCCGCTACGGCTTTCGCACCGGCGTCTCGCTGGCCACGCACTTGCCCGGTGGGCGCCATTTCCTGCTGGGGGTGGACCGCGAGAAGGCCTTGCCCGAGGACGACGATCAACTGATCCGCCTGATGGCCGACCTGCAGTTGCTGGCGGTGCACGCGCAGGAGGCCGCGTTCCGGCTGCTGATGCCCCAGGCCCTGATCCGCATGAACGCACCGTCCATCACCGCGCGGGAGCGCGAGGTGCTGCAGTGGACGATGGAGGGCAAGTCGGCCTGGACGGTGGGCCAATTGCTGTCCATGAGCGAGCACACGGTGAACTTCCACCTGCGCAACGCCATGCGCAAGTTCGACGCGTCCACCAAGCAGCAAGCGGCGCTGCGGGCGCGCGAGTTCGGCCTGATCTGAAGGCCCCAGGGCGCAGGCTGCGCCCGCTCGGTGGCCCGGCGCAGCCTGGGTTGAAGACCCCCCGACAGATCTTCTTGCACTTGTCAAGCTACAAGGGGTTGTAGCTACCTGATTAGTGGGCTTCTTGCTGAAATCTTTTCATCCCGTTTCGGGTTGAAAAGAAGGAATCGGCATGCTCTGCGCCCACTTTGACGCTGTTGTTCTCATTCCGCGCATCGGCCCCTGGTGAGTGCCAGGCCGGGCCGGCGGCCCCCGTCCTTCTGACCGTTTTTGAGTGCATTGAGGTTTGTCCCCTCCAACCCCGGTGCATTCAGCGCCACCCCGTTTTGGGGTGGCGCAACTTGCAAGTCGAAGCGGCCGCCAGCGAGCGGCCGCTTCCCTGTGTGTCATGTGTCTCGGCCTCGCCGGTGGGCCCTTCCCCTGCGGGGCGGCGCGAAACGCCAGCCCGCCGCACAATGGCGTCTCGCGCCTGCACCGTGCAGCGCGCTGGAGCCGTCTGCCATGAAGCACCCCGCCCGCCACTGGATCGCCTGCGCTTCGCTGGCGGCATTTGCCCTGCTGGCCGCCTCGGCCCATGCGGCCCCGGCCCCCGCGGCCGGCCCGCAGGTGGCCTGGCTGAACGCAGCCGCCGACGCCGACATGGAGCGGGCCTTTGCCCAGGCCCGCAGCGAGAACAAGCCCGTGCTGCTGTACTGGGGCGCGGCCTGGTGCCCGCCCTGCAACCAGCTCAAGGCCACGCTGTTCAACCGCCAGGACTTCATCGAACGCAGCCGCGGGCTGGTGGCGGTGAACATCGACGGCGACCTGCCCGGCGCGCAGAAGCTGGGCACGCGCTTCAAGGTGCGCGGCTACCCCACCATGGTGCTGTTGCGCGCCGACGGGGTGGAAATCACCCGCCTGCCGGGCGAGGTGGACGCAGCCCAGGCGCTGGCGGTGCTGCAGCTGGGCCTGTCGGGCGGGCGGCCGGTGAAGGCCGTGCTGGCCGACGCGCGCGCCGGCAAGCCGATCACCGGGTCCGAATGGCGGCTGCTGGCCTTTTACGCCTGGGACGTGGACCAGGACCAGCTGGTGGCCGAGAAGGACCGCGCCGGTGTGCTGGCGCAGCTGGCGGCGCAGGCCCCGGCGGCAGAAGCCGACGCCGGCACGCGCCTGCTGCTGAAGGCGCTGGCCGAAAGCGACGACGGCAAGGGCCTCAAGCCCGATGCCGCCCTGCGCGAACGGGTGCGCACGCTGCTGGCCGACGCCGCTGCGTCGCGCCGCCAGATGGACGTGCTGGTGAACTTCGCCCCCGAGATCACCAAAGCGCTGGCCAGCGAGCCTGGCGCCACGCGCGTGGCGGTGGTGGCGCCCTTCGAGCAGGCCCTGAAGCGGCTGCAGGACGACACCAGCCTGTCGCGCGGCGACCGGGTGTCGGCCCTCATCTCGCGCGTGGCCCTGGCCCGCATCGACCTGCCCAAGGACGAGCATCATCCCAAGCTGGCTGCGCCGCTGCTGAAGGACGTGCGCGAACTCGCCGCGCGCATGGACCGCGACATCACCGACGGCTACGAACGCCAGGCGGTCATCACCTCGGTCGCCCACGCGCTGTCGCAGGCCGGGCTGTGGGCCGACAGCGACGCGCTGCTCAAGGCCAACCTGGCCCGGAGCCATTCGCCCTACTACCTGATGTCCTCGCTGGCCAGCAACGCCCGCAAACAGGGCCGCAACGACGAAGCGCTGCGCTGGATGGAGCAGGCGCATGCCAAGAGCGAAGGGCCTGCCACCCGGCTGCAATGGGGTGCGGCCTATGTCAGCGGCCTGGTGGAGCTGGCGCCCAAGGACGCGGCGCGCATCGAGCGGGCGGCGCAGGACGTGCTGGCCGATGCGGCCAAGGACAGCGCCGCCTTCCACGAGCGCAGCGCGCGCAGCCTGCAGCGGGTGGCGTCCAAGCTGGCCGAATGGAACGCGGTGGGCGACCACGACGCGGTGATCGCCCGCCTGCAACAGCGCCTGGACCCGGTGTGCGCGGCGCTGCCGGCGGCCGATGCGCAGCGCAAGAGCTGCGAGACGCTGTTCAAATCCGCTGCCAAAGGCCGCGGTGCCTGAACCAGGGCATCCCGCGCTCCCGCGCGGGATGCCCCCGGCTCACTTGGCCAGGCCTTCGGCCTTCAGGGCTTCCTGCACCGCCGGGCGGGCCGCCACGCGGGCGCTGAAGGCCTGCAGGTTGGCGAAGGGCTTCAGGTCCACGCCCACGTACTGGCCCCAGCTGCTGACCACGAACAGGTAGGCATCGGCCACGCTGAAGTCGTTGCCCAGCAGGTACTGTTTGCCTTCCAGCTGTTCGTTCACCCACTTGAAGCGGCCCAGCAGGCGCTCCTTCACCTGGGGCTTGTAGTCGTCCGGCGTGGCCGGGTTGAACAGGGGCGAGAAGCCCTTGTGCAGCTCGCTGGTGATGAAGTTCAGCCACTCCTGCAGGCGGTAGCGCTCCATGGTGCCGTTGGCCGGCGCCAGCTTCTTGGCCGGCACCTGGTCGGCGATGTACTGCACGATGGCCGGGCCTTCGGACAGGCGCTGGCCGTTGTCCAGTTCCAGCAGCGGCACGTAGCCCTTGGGGTTGATGGTGTAGTAGTCGGTGCCGTCGGGCAGCTTGTGGGTCTTGGTGCTGGCCAGCACCAGCTCGAAGGGCAGGCCGGACTCGCGCAGCACGATGTGCGGCGACAGCGAGCAGGCACCATTGCTGTAGTAAAGCTTCATGCGGAACTCCTCGTTCGGGGGTGACAGGGGAGCGCGGACGTTAGCGCCTTCACGCTTGGCGCGCCATTGGAAGGGATTGCAAGGTTTTGAACGCGGCATTCAAGCGGCTGCGGTGTACGCTCGCCGCCGCATGCCATTCCCCACCCTTCGCGTGTCCGTCCTGGCGCTGCTTTTCGGCCTGGCCGGTCCTGTGGCCGCCCAGGCCCCCAGCGCCACCGCCAGCGGCCTGGCCCGCTGCTGGCTGCGCGGGCTGGAACAGCAGGCCCTGTGCGGCAGCGTGAAACGCCCGTTGGACCCGGCCCGGCCCGCAGGCACCACCATCGAGGTGCATTACGCGGTGCTGCCCGCGCTGGCGCGCCACGGCCGGCCCGACCCGGTGTTTTTCTTGGCCGGCGGCCCGGGCCAGAGCGCCATGGACCTGGCCGCGCCGCTGTCACGCCAGTTCTCCCGCCTGCTGAACGGCCGCGACCTGGTGCTGATTGACCAGCGCGGCACCGGCCGCAGTGCACCCTTGAAGTGCCCTGACGACCAGGAAGGCGCCGTGCCCCAGCCCCTGGCCCAGCGCCTGGACCAGGGCCTGCAGTTGCAGCGCCTGCAGCAATGCCGCAGCGCGCTGCAGCGCCTGCCGCACGGCGACCTGCGCCACTACACCACGCCGCTGGCCATGGCCGACGCCGAGGCCGTGCGCGCCGCGCTGGGCGCCGACAAAGTGAACCTGGTGGGCGGCTCTTACGGCACGCGGGCGGCGCTGGAATACCTGCGCCAGTTCCCGCAGCGCGTGCGCCGGGTGGTGATCGACGGCGTGGCGCCGCCGGACATGGCGCTGGCGGCTTCTTTCTCCACCGACAACCAGGCCGCGCTGGACGCGCTGTTCGCGTGGTGTGCGGCCGACCCGGCCTGCAAGGCCCGGCACCCCGACCTGCGCGCGCAGTGGCAGGCGCTGTTGGCCGGCCTGCCGCGCAGCGTGAATGTCACCGACCCCTTCAGCGGTCAGCCCGAGTCCCTCACCCTGACCCGCCACGCCGTGCTGGACGCGGTGCGCAATGCGCTGTACCTGCCGCTGGCCGCGTCGGCCCTGCCGCAGGCGCTGGCCCAGGCGGGCCAGGGCAGCTTCGGCGCGCTGCTGGCGCTGCCCTCGATGCTGGGCGGGGGCGCCGGCGGCCTGGCCACCGGCATGCATTTCTCCGTGGTGTGCAGCGAGGACGCGCAGTCCCCCGGCCCGCGCAGTGCGCCGGGCGCCGACTTCGGCGACCTGTTCGAGCGCCAGTACCGCGAGGTCTGCGCCGACTGGCCGCGCGGCTCGCTGCCCGCCGCCTTCTACAGCGTGCCGGCCAGTACGGCGCCGGTGCTGGTGCTGTCGGGCGCCATCGACCCGGCCACGCCGCCGCGCCACGGCGAACGGGTGGCGCGGGCGCTGGGCCCGAACGCGCGCCATGTGGTGGTGCCCAACGCCGGCCATGGCGTGCTGTCCCTGGCCTGCCAGAACGAGGTGATGAACCGCTTCATCGGCGCCGACACCGACGCCGCTGCGCTGCAGGTGGACACCGGCTGCGCCAAGGACCTGCCGCGTCCGCCGGCTGCGCGCGCGCTGACACCCCCGGGGGCCCGCCCATGATCGAGGTGCGCGACCTGAACAAGCGCTTCGTCACCGGCCGCGGCCGCACCCGCCGTGAGGTGCAGGCGGTGGCCGGCCTGTCCTGGCAGGCGGGCGATGGCCGCATCACCGGCCTGCTGGGCCCCAACGGCGCGGGCAAGACCACCTCGCTGCGCATGCTGGCCGGCCTGATTGCGCCCGATTCGGGCATGCTGGCGGTGGACGGCATCGACGTGCGGCTGCAGCCGCAGCGGGCCTTGTCGCGCATGGGCGTGCTGGGCGATTCGCGCGGGCTGTACCCGCGCCTGACCGCGCGCGAAAACATCGTCTACCACGGCCGCCTGCAGGGCCTGGACGCAGACACCGCGAACGCGCGCGCCGAGACCCTGGCCCGCATGCTGGAGCTGACCCCGTTGCTGGAGCGCCGCACCGAAGGCTTCAGCCAGGGCGAGCGCATGAAGACCGCGCTGGCCCGCGCGCTGGTGCACGACCCGGCCAACATCGTGCTGGACGAACCCACCAACGGCCTGGACGTGCTGGCCACGCGCGCGCTGCGCGAGTCGCTGCGCGTGCTGCGCGACGAACACGGCAAGTGCATCGTCTTCTGCACCCACATCATGCAGGAGGTGCAGCGCCTGTGCGACCAGGTGGTGGTGGTGGCCCATGGGCGCCGGGTGGCCGAAGGCACGGTGGACGAACTGCTGGCGGCCACCGGCCAGACCGACTTTGAAGCCTGTTTCGTGCAGCTGGCCTTCAGCCCCGACGAACGCCATGCCCAGGGGCCGCGGCCGTGATGCAGCAGGCCTGGTTTGTGTTCGCCAAAGAGTTGCGCGACGCGCTGCGCGACCGCCGCACGCTGATGATGGTGATGCTGTCGGCCGTGGTGATGGGGCCGCTGCTGCTGGTGGTGCTGTCCACCGTGGTGGCCGACATCGAAGAACGCGGCCAGGCGCGCGAAGTGCGGGTGCAGGGCATCGAGCATGCCCCGTCGCTGCGCAACTACCTGCAGCGCCAGACCTACCGCATCCTGCCGGCGCCGCCCGACTATGAAAGGCAGTTGCTGGACAAGCGCCTGGGCGACCCGGTGGTGGTGGTGCCCGCCCATTTCGAGGCCGACCTGGCCGCCGGCCTGGCGCCCCGGCTGCTGCTGGTGAGCGCCAGCGCCAACCAGCGCGCCCAGGCCGCCAGCGGCCGGGTGCAGGGCCTGCTGCACGGCTTTGCGCGCGAGCAGGCCAGCCTGCGCCTGGTGCTGCGCGGGGTGTCGCTGCAATTGCTGGAGCCTCTGAAGGTGCAGGAACGCGACCTGGCCGATTCGCAGGCCCGCAGCGCGCAGCTCACCGGCATGCTGCCCTTCTTTGTGCTGATGGCGGTGCTGTACGGCGCGCTGCCGGCAGCGCTGGACACGGCCGCGGGCGAGCGCGAACGCGGCTCGCTGGAGCCCCTGCTCACCACGCCGGTGGGCCGCGGTGCGCTGGTGCTGGGCAAGTGGGGCGCGGTGGCCTGCGTGGCGATGCTCATCGCGGTGCTGGCGTCCTTGAGCTTCCTGCCCGGGCAGTGGCTGCTGCGCAGCGAAACGCTGGCGGCGCTGTTCCAGTACGGCCCGCGTGAAGCGCTGCTGTTCCTGGCCCTGCTGCTGCCGCTGGCGGCGCTGGCCTCGGCGCTGCTGATGGCGGTGGCCATCCGCTGCAAGTCGGTGAAGGAAGCGCAGGCCAATGCCACGGTGGTGATCACGGTGGCGTCGCTGCTGCCGCTGGTGCAGCTGTTTGGCCAGGAAGGCGAGAAGCCCTGGCACCTGTGGCTGCCGGTGCTGGCCCAGGCCACGCTGATGGGCCGGGTGCTCAAGGGCGAAGCCATTGCCGCGCCGGACCTGCTGGCGCCGCTGGCGGTGGCCGGCTTGTTGGCCGCGTTGTGCCTGGCCTTTGTGGCCCGGCGCTTGAACGCTGCCGCCACGCGCTGAAAGCAAAAAGGCCCGGCGGGGCCGGGCCTCTTTTCGCGCTGCAGCCTGCGATCAGGCTTTTTTCATCGGGCAGGTGTTCATGCCCAGCAGCGGGTACACCGGGCAGAAACCCACCGCGCCGGTGAGCAGCGGCACCACGCCGATGTAGCCCCACACGCCGATGGTGCCGGTGAAAGCCAGCGCGATCAGCACCAGGCCGGCCACGATGCGAAGAATGCGGTCAATGCCGCCGACGTTCAGTTTCATGCTTTGCTCCTTCTTGATTCGGCTCAAAAAGGGCCGATGGGGCGAACTGTGCCGGGTCGGGCCGTGGCGGTCTGTGACCTGGGTCACTTAGCCCCGGTCAGGGCGCCGCGCAAGGCTGGCCGGCCGCCAGCGCGCGCAGCGCCGCCGGGTCCAGCACCTCGATGCGTTCGCGCGACAGGCTCACCCAGCCGGCGCGCTCAAAGCGCTTCAGCAGCCGGGTGACGATCTCGCGCACCGTGCCCAGGCCGTCGGCCAGGGCCTGGTGCGTGGCCTGGATGGAACGGCCGTGGCCCAGCAGGGTGGCGGCCAGACGCTGGTCCAGGCGCTGGAAGGCCACGGCCTCGGCCAGGGCCATCAGGTCGGACAGGCGGTCGGCGAACACGCCGAAGACGAAGCGCCGGAAGGGCTCGTGCTCGGTCCAGCGGGCAAAGGCGGCGGGCGACAGCGCCACCAGTTCGGTGGGCGCGGCGGTGACGCCGTGCGCGGTGAGCGCCACCTGGCCGAACAGGCAGGAGGTGCTGGCCACGCACAGCTCACCCGGCGTGACCCGGTACAGCTCGATGCTGCGGCCGTTGGGCGTGCCGCGCGCCACCCGCACCTCGCCCGCCAGCACCATGGGGAAGCCCTGGCAGGGCGCGCCTTCTTCGAACAGCAATTGCCCGGACGGCAGGCTGAGCACCTGGGCGTCGTTCGCCAGCGCGGGGTCGCGCAAAGCGGCGGGCATGGCGGCCAAGACGGGGTACAGCGGGTTCAGGCGGTGCAGCAAGTCGGTGGTGTCGTTGGGCATCGCTATGGGTTGCATTTGAACTATTGAATTCTAAGAATCAATAGCTTTTGTGAAAATTCCGGCTCCAAACCCTGCCACAGAGGAACACACCATGGCCAAGTCCGCCGCCTTCGGCATCATGCACCTGGGCATTGCCTTCGGGGTCGGCTACGCGCTGACCGGCAGCCTGGCCATCGCCGGCGCCTTGACCTTGGTGGAGCCCCTGGTGAACACGGTGGCGCATTACTTCTTCGACCGCTGGTGGGACCGGCGCGCGCGGCGCCACGCCAGGAACGCGACGGGCCATCAGGCCGAACCTGGCGTGGTGGCCTTTTCCAGCCGGGTCAGCCAGGCCAGCGCCTGATCGCGGCTGGTGCCGCACATCTCGGCCGAAGGCTGCAGCCCGCCGCAGAAGTCGGGCCGCTCGGGGCGGCCAAACAGCCGGCAGCGCAGCTGCTCGTCCAGCTGGATGCAGGGCAGGCCAGCGGGCTTGCCCCGGGGCATGCCAGGAATCGGCCGCGTGATCGACGGGGCGATGCAGCAGGCGGCGCAGGCCGGTCGGCAGTCGGGTCGGCATTCCATGGCCCCGAGATTGTGCGGGCCATGGCCCGCGCGCGCAGAGGGCGGGTTCCTACAATCGCGGGTTGTCCTTTCCCAGGCGGTTCCATGCAGTACCCGAAGGAGTTCGATGTCATCGTCGTCGGTGGCGGCCACGCCGGCACCGAGGCCGCGCTGGCCGCCGCCCGCATGGGCTGCGCCACGCTGCTGCTGACGCACAACATCGAGACCCTGGGGCAGATGAGCTGCAACCCCAGCATCGGCGGCATCGGCAAGGGTCACCTGGTGAAGGAGGTGGATGCACTGGGCGGCGCCATGGCCGCCGCCACCGACGAAGCCGGCATCCAGTTCCGCATCCTGAACGGCAGCAAGGGCCCGGCGGTGCGCGCCACGCGGGCCCAGGCCGACCGCATCCTGTACAAGGCCGCCATCCGCCACCGGCTGGAAAACCAGCCCAAGCTGTGGCTGTTCCAGCAGGCCGTGGACGACCTGATGGTGGAGGGCGACCGCGTGGTGGGCGCCGTCACGCAAGTGGGCATCCGCTTCCGCGGCCGTGCGGTGGTGCTGACCGCCGGCACCTTCCTGGACGGCAAGGTGCATGTGGGCCTGCAGAACCACCCGGCCGGCCGCGCCGGCGACCCACCGGCGCTGAGCCTCTCAGCCCGGCTGAAGGAGCTGAAGCTGCCGCAGGGCCGGCTGAAGACCGGCACGCCGCCGCGCCTCGACGGGCGCAGCATCGACTTCAGCAAGTGCATGGAGCAGCCCGGTGACATGGACCCGGTGCCGGTGTTCAGCTTCATGGGCCACGCCCGCCAGCACCCGCGCCAGGTGCCGTGCTGGATCACCCACACCAACGCGCGCACCCACGACATCATCCGCAGTGGCTTCGACCGCAGCCCCATGTTCACCGGCGTGATCGAAGGGGTGGGGCCGCGCTACTGCCCCAGCATCGAAGACAAGGTGAACCGCTTCGCCGACAAGGACGGACACCAGATCTTCCTGGAGCCCGAAGGCCTGACGACGCACGAGTTCTACCCCAACGGCATTTCCACCTCGTTGCCCTTTGACATCCAGCTGGCCGCGGTGCGCAGCATGGTCGGGCTGGAAAACGCCCACATCCTGCGGCCCGGCTACGCCATCGAGTACGACTACTTCGACCCGCGCGAGCTGAAGCCCAACTTTGAGACCAAGCAGATCGCCGGCCTGTACTTCGCCGGCCAAATCAACGGCACCACGGGTTACGAAGAGGCGGCGGCCCAAGGCCTGTACGCCGGGGTGAACGCCGCGCTGGCGGCCACCGGCCGTGAGCCCTTCACCCTGGGCCGGCACCAGGCCTACCTGGGCGTGCTGGTGGACGACCTCATCACCAAGGGCGTGACCGAGCCCTACCGCATGTTCACCAGCCGGGCCGAGTTCCGCCTGCAACTGCGCGAGGACAACGCCGACGCCCGGCTCACCACCAAGGGCCGCGAACTGGGTCTGGTGGACGGCGCCCGCTGGGCCGCCTTCGAGAAAAAGCGCGAGGCCATTGCGAAGGAGAGCCAGCGGCTGAAAAGCAGCTGGGTGCACCCCGGCCTGCTGCCGGCGGCCGATGGCGAGCGCCTGCTGGGCAAGGCCATCGAACACGAACACAGCCTGGCCGACCTGTTGAAGCGCCCCGGCGTGGGCTGGGACGGGGTGGCGCAGATCGACGCCATCGCCCACCCGCACAGCGCTGTTTCACGTGAAACATTGGCGGCCCAGCTGGGCGACCCCGACCTGGCTGCGGCGGTGATCGAGCAGGTGGAAATCGCCACCAAGTACGCCGGCTACATCGACAAGCAGGTGGAGGAGGTGGAGCGCGCCGCCCACTTCGAACACCTGAAGTTGCCGGCCGAGCTGGACTACGGCCAAGTCACTGCCCTGAGTTTCGAGGTGCGGCAGAAGCTGAGCCGCCACCGGCCCGAGACCCTGGGCCAGGCCTCGCGCATTTCCGGCGTCACCCCGGCGGCCATCTCGCTGCTGCTGGTGCACCTGAAGAAGGGCCGCTTCAAGGGTTTCGAGCGGCCGGCCCCGGCGGCCTTGGCCATGCCGGAATGAGCCCCGAGGACGCACGCCGCCAGCGCTTGCTGGCCGGTGCCGCCGCGCTGGGCGTGGACCTGGCGGACGCCCAGACCAACAGGCTGCTGGCCTACCTGGACCTGCTGCAGCGCTGGAACCGCGTCTACAACCTGACCGCGGTGCGCGACCCCGACGAGATGCTGGTGCAGCACCTGCTGGACTGCCTGGCCGTTTGGCCGCCGCTGCAGCGGCAGGCCGAAGCCCAGGCGCCGGGCCAGCCGCTGAAGCTGCTGGACGTGGGCTCGGGCGGCGGCCTGCCCGGCGTGGTGCTGGCCATCCTGGCCCCGGCCTGGACCGTGACCTGCGTGGACACCGTGGCCAAGAAGGCCAGCTTCATCCGCCAGGTGGCGGGCGAACTGGGCCAGTTGAACCTGAAGGCGCTGCACGCCCGGGTGGAAACGCTGTCGGGGCAGGGCGTTCGTTTCGACCTCGTCACGTCCCGCGCTTTCGCGTCCCTGGCCGACTTCGTGAACCTCAGCGCCGGCCTGCTGGCCGAGGGCGGCGTGTGGATGGCGATGAAGGGCAAGAGCACGGCCGACGAGCAGGCAGCGTTGCCGGCGAACGTGGCTGTGTTCCACGTGGAACAGTTGCATGTACCGGGTTTGGACGCCGAGCGCTGCCTGGTGTGGATGCAGCCGGCGCCAGCCGCCGCCTGATCCGCAGAAAACCCCACGCGGCCCGGCGATACTCCGGAGCACCATGTCGCGCATCTTTTGCATCGCCAACCAGAAGGGTGGGGTCGGCAAGACCACCACCACCGTCAACCTGGCCGCCGGCCTGGCCCAGCTGAAGCAGCGGGTGCTGGTGGTGGACCTGGACCCGCAGGGCAATGCCACCATGGGTTCGGGCGTGGACAAGCGCAAGCTGGACCTGAGCGTTTACGACGTGCTGCTGGGCGAAGCCTCGGTGCGGGAAGCGCGCTCGGAAGCCACCCCGGGCGGCTACGACGTGCTGGGGGCCAACCGCGAACTGGCCGGCGCTGAAGTGGAATTGGTGAACCTGGACGAGCGCAACATCCGCCTGCGCAAGGCCCTGGCCGAAGTGTCCGAGGCCTACGACTTCGTGCTGATCGACTGCCCGCCGTCCTTGAGCCTGCTCACGCTGAACGGCCTGTGCAGCGCCCACGGCGTGATCGTGCCCATGCAATGCGAGTACTTCGCGCTGGAGGGCCTGTCCGACCTGGTGAACACCATCAAGCAGGTGCATGCCAACCTGAACCCGAAGCTGGAAATCATCGGCCTGCTGCGGGTGATGTACGACCCGCGCATCACCCTGCAAAGCCAGGTGAGTGAACAGCTGAAGGCGCACTTCGGCGACAAGGTCTTCGACACCGTCATCCCGCGCAATGTGCGCCTGGCGGAGGCGCCCAGCTATGGCAAACCGGGGGTGGTGTTCGACCCGGCGTCCAAGGGCGCCCAGGCCTTCGTGCAGTTCGCGGCGGAGATGGTGAAGCGCTTGGGCCGTTAGCTGCGGTTGGCTGCGTTCGGCAGGTTGCAGACCTTCCATGGCTGCGTGCCAAGTTCAGCGCGAGGCGCGCTGCGCCGTACTCGCTTTGCTCCGTGTCCCCCGCCGGCCTGCGGCCGGCTCCTCCTTGACCTGCGCAAAGCGAGCACGGCACATCGCTCCCGAACCTACGGTGGCGTGCCGCCGACCGCATGCCACGCTAGTGCCGGCAGTGATGGGCTGGGGCCTATTTGCGTAAGTAAAGGAGGAGGACCCGCGTCAGCGGGTCCGGGGGACATGGAGCAAAAAGGCCCCAGCCCAGCGCTGCCTACGCGCCAATCACAGCACGAACAGCGGACCGTCGCCGAGCGGCCGCAACGTGCCGAACGTGACCCCACCCGGTGAAGTCGATCCCCCCGCACCCACGGATTGGATGAGCCATTTCGTCCCAGCTTCAGGCGTAACCCCATGGACGCCAGATGGCCATTGCCTTTGACGCCCGCCGGTACAGCCCTCGACGGTTTCCGGCGCCACATCGGTCAATGTTGGGAGGCTCCTCGTGCACATTTCGCGCAACACCACCATCGTTCGCTCCCTCGCCGCTTGGGCCCTGGCAGGCGCCTCGGCGCTGGCCCAGGCCGGTCCCGTCGGCTACACCGCCTGGGACGTGTCCGGCAACGACAAGCTGCTGCGCATCGACCTGGCCACCGGCGCGGGCACGGTCGTCGGCAGCAACATCGGCTTCTCCGATGTGGACGGCATGTCCTTTGACGGCAGTGGCCGGCTCTGGGGCGTGGACGACGACACCAACCGCCTGCTTCAGATCGACCTGAACACCGGCGTGGGCACGGCCGTGGGCAGTTTTGGCAGCGGCTTCAACGACATGGGCCTGGCCTTCGGCAACGGCGTCATGTACATGGCCGCCACCGACAGCGCCGGCGTCGTGGGGTCGTTGTACACCGTCAACACCGGCACCGGCGCCGCGTCCCTGGTGGGCGCCTTCGGCTTCAACAATGCGGGCCAGCGCCTGCGCGTGCGCAGCCTGGGCTTCTACAACGGCGTGCTGTATGGCTGGTCCAACCGTGACACCGTGCTCACCATCAACACCAGCACCGGCGCCGCCACCACCGTGGGCGCCTTCGGATTCCCCAGCCTGGTGATCGGCCAGGACGGCTTCGACATCGACCCGGCCACCGGCATCGGCTGGTCGGTGGCGGAAGTCGAGAACCGCACCTACACCCTGAACCTGCAAACCGGCGCGGCCAGCATCGTGGCCAGTTCGCTCAGTTGTGATGGCGGATCCTGCAGCGCCGGCGGTTTCAACAGCCTGGCCATCCAGGCCGTGCCCGAACCGGGCAGCCTGGGCCTGTTGCTGGCCGGTATGGGCAGCCTGGGCTGGGTGAACCGCCGCCGCCGCGGCTGAACCCGCGATGATGTCGGGGCGGGGCGCCTACAGCCCCAGCCCTTCGTCCAGCCCCAGGTGCACGTTCATGCACTGCACCGCGGCGCCGCTGGCGCCCTTGCCCAGGTTGTCGATGCGGCCGATCAGCACCGCCTGCCGGTCGTCGGCAAAGACGAAGATCTCGCAGCGGTTGCTGTCGTTGCAGGCCTGCACGTCCAGGAAGCCCGACTCCAGCGTGGCCGGGTCGGACAGCGGCATCACCTTCACGAAGCGCTCGTCGGCATAACGCTCTGCCAGTGCACGCTGCAGGGCCGTACCATCCGTTCCAGCCTTCAATTGGCTGAAATGTAAGGGCACACTGACAGCCAAACCCTTGTAGAAATTGCCCACCACCGGCATGAACACCGGCTTGGTGGTGATGCCTGTGTGGGCCATCATTTCCGGGATGTGCTTGTGCGCCAGGCTCAGGCCGTAGGGCCGGGGCGACTGCAGCTTCGGGTCACCGCCGGCTTCGTACTGTTCGATCATCTTCTTGCCGCCGCCCGAATAACCGGTGATGGACGTGGCGCTGACCGGCAGGTTCGCCGGAACCAGGCCCGCATCCACCAGCGGGCGCAGCATCAGGATGAAGGGCGTGGCGTGGCAACCCGGGTTGGCAATGCGCTTGCCGGCGCGCAACTTGGCGCGCTGGTCGGGTGCCACTTCCGGCATGCCGAAGGCCCAGCCCGGCGCGGTGCGGTGCGCCGTGCTGGCGTCGATCAGGCAGGTGGTGGGGTTGTTCACCAGCGCGGCGGCTTCGCGCGCGGCGGCGTCGGGCAGGCACAGGAAGGCCACGTCGGCGGCGTTCAGCAGCCGGGCGCGTTCGGCGGCGTCCTTGCGCTTGTCGGCGTCAATGCGCAGCACTTCCACATCGCCGCGGCGGGCCAGCATCTCGTGGATGCGCAGGCCCGTCGTGCCTTCCTGGCCGTCAACGAAGATGCGAAACGCCATGATGCCCAATGTCCCGGTAGCCGGCGCCCACCCGGGGTGGCGGGCGCGTCAGCCGGCAAGCATAAGGCAAGCGCCCGCAGGGGCGCGGGGATCAGCCGCGCTTCACCTGGCTGCGGCGCCCGCCCAGCGTGCCCACCGCCATCAGGCCGGCCAGCACCAGCGCGATGGAGCCGGGCTCGGGCACCGCGGCCACCTGGGTGTTCATCTGCACCGCGTCCAGAAAGGCACTGGTGTCGCCGAAGGTGCCGAAGTCGCCCAGTCCGCGAAAGGCCAGTGTGTGGTTGCCGGCGGTCAGCGCGCCCAGCGACAGGTTCATTGCCTGCCAGCCGCTGCCAGCGGCGGCCACCGTGCCCACGGCCTGGTTGTCCACCAGCACCTGCACGCTCTGGCCGGGCTGGTAGCCGGGGCGCAGCGCCAGCGCAAAGCCCAGGTCCACGGTGGCCGCCTGGTCCAGCGTGAAAGCCTGGCTCAGCGCTTCAGTGGCGGTCTGCAAGAAGGCGAAGTGCGTGCCTTCGTAGGCGCTCAGCATGCTGTAGTTGCCGGCCACGCCGGTGCCGGCGCCGAAGCTCCAGCCCATGCTGGCGCCGGTGGGGGCGTAGAAGAAGGTGACGTTGCCGTCACTGCCCACGAAGCCGGCCGAATCGAAGTTGCTTTCAAAGCCGGCGTTCTGCAGCGCCACAGGTGCGGCCTCGGCCAGGGACGCCAGGCTTAGCAGTGCCACGGCCAGGGTGCGGGCCAACGCGGTGGGGCGGAAGGTCAAGGTATTCTCCAACGAGGGTGTGTTTGTGGGTGATCGTCTGTCTACGCCCGAAACCGCGCGTCAAAGGATCATGCCCGCGCCCCTGCGGCTTCGACACGCCCGCTCCCCCGTTCCGGCGCCGTGCAGGCGCGGGGGGAGCAGGCCGCAGCAGCGGCACAATTTCACAGTCGCCAAGCTCTTCACCCCACGCCCGCATGAGCAACCCACCGCCGCCCCCCGTGCTGCTGCTGCCGGGCTGGCAGGACAGCGGCCCCGCGCACTGGCAGTCGCGCTGGCAAGTGCTGCACGGCTTTGAACGCGTGGAGCAGGACGACTGGTGGTGGCCCCGGCGCGGCGACTGGATGGCCCGGTTGGAGGATGTGCTGCTGGCCCAACCGCAGCCCGCGCTGCTGGTGGCCCACAGCCTGGGCTGCCACCTGGTGGCGGCCTGGGCCGCGCACACGCAGCAGGCGGGCCGGGTGCGCGGTGCACTGCTGGTGGCGCCACCGGACACCGAGCGCGAGGATTTCCCGCCCAACCTGACCACCTGGCGCCCCATGCTGCGCCAGCGCCTGCCCTTTGCCACCACGCTGGTGGCCAGCCGCGACGACCCCTACGGCAGCTTCGACCGCGCCGCCGCGCTGGCCGCCGACTGGGGCGCCACGCTGCACGACATTGGCGCGCGCGGCCATGTGAACGCCGAATCCGGCCTGGGCGACTGGCCCGAGGGCCTGGCGCTGCTGCAGGCGCTGGATGGCTGACAATCGCGCCCCATGGCAACCAAGAAGACCAAAGGCCTGGGGCTGGGCCTGGAGGCATTGCTGGGCCCCACCGTCAGCGACGCGCCCGCCGCGCCGCGCGACGAAGCCCCGCGCACCCTCAAGCTCACGCAACTGCAGCCCGGCAGGTACCAGCCGCGCACCCGCATGGACGAGGGCAGCCTGTACGAGCTGGCCGAGAGCATCAAGAGCCAGGGCGTGATGCAGCCCATCCTGGTCCGGCCGGTGGCCGGTGGCGGGCACGAAATCATCGCCGGCGAACGGCGCTTCCGCGCCGCGAAGCTGGCCGGCCTGGACGAGGTGCCGGTGCTGGTGAAGGCGGTGCCCGACGAGGCCGCCGCGGTGATGGCGCTGATTGAAAACATCCAGCGCGAAGACCTGAACCCGCTGGAAGAAGCGCAGGGCCTGCAGCGGCTGGTGAACGAATTCAAGCTCACGCACGAGCAGGCCGCGCAGGCGGTGGGCCGTTCGCGCAGCGCCGCCAGCAACCTGCTGCGGCTGCTGAACCTGGCCGCGCCGGTGCAGCAGATGCTGATGGCCGGCGACCTGGACATGGGCCATGCGCGCGCGCTGCTGGCCCTGGATGGCGCGCAGCAGATCTTGACCGCCACCGAGGTGGTGTCGAAAAAGCTGTCGGTGCGCGACGCCGAGAAGCTGGTGCACAAGGCCCAGAACGGCGGCGGCCGCCAGACCCCGTTGCTGCGCATGAAGAAGGACAAGTCGCGCGACATCGTGCGGCTGGAAGAACAGCTGGCCGACGCGCTGACCGCGGCGGTGGACATCCGCATCCACCGCAAGACCAAGCGCGGCGAACAGGGCGAAATCGCCATCGCATTCGGTTCGCTCGAAGAGCTGAACGGATTGCTTACCAAGCTGGGCGCCACCGATTCTTAGGTGTCAGCCCTGAGGCGCCGGTTCGGCGGGCCGTGACATTTACCCCCACCTGGCTTTAGAGTTTGGCGCATAGTTGGTGCCAGACAGGGTGCGTGTGCGCCGCAACGGTGCGTCAGGAATCTGCGGTCAACCGCAGGCCTGTACCCGCTGTTGAAGCTGCAGGCGTCAAGGCGCTGCGGGGCTGGCCCGCCACTTGCTGAGTCTGGATGAACAACCCACCTTTGCGGGGTTTACTCGTCGGATTCACGCCCTCAGGATCGCTCAAGCTGGAGTCAAGAACACAACGCTGAACACACCGCCAACCTCGCCGGAAAGCTCTGATGACGCCTGGGCCAGTCAAGCCGGGACTTCATCAGAACTTCCCAGACGCTGACGGGACATCCTTCCCGCGCAGCGCCTTCCGACCAAGGAGGTCCGCATGGACGTGATCAGCAACTTTGCCGCCCGCTACGAGCGCACCCGCGAAGAAGAAATCTCTCTCGAAGAGTATTTGGCGGAGTGCAAGCGCAACCCGCTGGCTTATGCCACCGCGGCCGAGCGCATGCTCAAGGCCATTGGCGAGCCCCAGATGGTGGACACCCGCAACGACGTGCGGCTGTCGCGCATCTTCGCCAACAAGGTCATCAAGATCTACCCGGCCTTCGCCGAGTTCTACGGCATGGAAGACGCCATCGAACAGGTGGTGTCCTACTTCCGGCATGCCGCGCAGGGGCTGGAAGAAAAGAAGCAGGTGCTCTACCTGCTGGGTCCGGTGGGCGGCGGCAAGAGCAGCATCGCCGAACGCCTGAAGCAGCTGATGCAGGAAGTGCCCTTCTACGCGGTGAAGGGCTCGCCGGTGAATGAATCGCCGCTGGGCCTGTTCAACACCGAAGAGGACGGCCCCATCCTGGAAAAGGAATACGGCATTCCGCGCCGGTATCTGAACCGCGTGATGAGCCCCTGGGCCGTGAAGCGGCTGGATGAATTCGGCGGTGACATCCGCAAGTTCAAGGTCGTCAAGCGCTACCCCAGCATCCTGAAGCAGGTGGGCATCAGCAAGACCGAGCCGGGCGACGAGAACAACCAGGACATCAGCTCGCTGGTGGGCAAGGTGGACATCCGCAAGCTGGAAACCTACGCCCAGGACGACCCGGACGCCTACAGCTACAGCGGTGGCCTGTGCCTGGCCAACCAGGGCCTGCTGGAATTCGTGGAAATGTTCAAGGCACCCATCAAGGTGCTTCACCCGCTGCTGACCGCCACGCAGGAAGGCAATTACAAGGGCACCGAAGGTTTTGGCGCCATGCCCTATGACGGCATCATCCTCGCGCACAGCAATGAAAGCGAGTGGAAGACCTTCCGCAACAACAAGAACAACGAAGCCTTCCTGGACCGCATCTACATCGTGAAGGTGCCGTACTGCCTGCGCGTTTCCGAGGAGGTGAAGATCTACGAAAAGTTGATCCGCGGCTCATCGCTGGCCGAGGCCAAGTGCGCCCCCGGCACGCTGAAGATGATGAGCCAGTTCGCCATCCTCACGCGGCTGAAGGAGCCGGAGAACAGCTCGCTGTTCTCCAAGATGCAGGTCTACGACGGCGACAACCTGAAGGACACCGACCCGCGCGCCAAGAGCTACCAGGAGTACCGCGACTACGCGGGCGTGGACGAAGGCATGACAGGCATTTCCACGCGCTTTGCCTACAAGATCATCTCCAAGGTCTTCAACTTCGACAGCCAGGAAGTGGCCGCCAACCCGGTGCACCTGATGTACGTGCTGGAGCAGCAGATCGAGCGCGAACAGTTCGCGCAGGAACTGGAGCAGAAGTACGTCGGCTTCATCAAGGAGCAACTGGCGCCGCGCTACGCCGAATTCATCGGCAAGGAAATCCAGACCGCCTACCTGGAAAGCTACAGCGAGTACGGCCAGAACATCTTCGACCGCTACGTCACCTACGCCGACTACTGGATCCAGGACCACGAGTACCGCGACACCGACACCGGCGAGGTGTTCGACCGCTCGGCACTGAACGCCGAACTGGAGAAGATCGAAAAGCCCGCGGGCATTGCCAACCCCAAGGACTTCCGCAACGAGATCGTCAACTTCGTGCTGCGCGCGCGCGCCAACAACGCCGGCAAGAACCCGAACTGGACCAGCTACGAAAAGCTGCGCTCGGTGATCGAGAAGAAGATGTTCAGCAACACCGAAGAGCTGCTGCCGGTCATCAGCTTCAACGCCAAGGCCAGCGCCGACGAAGCCAAGAAGCACGAGGACTTCGTGACCCGCATGGTCGAGAAGGGCTACACCAGCAAGCAGGTTCGTCTGCTGTGCGAGTGGTACCTGCGGGTCCGCAAATCAAGCTGATCAACGCCTGAACCCGGGGGAACCGCGTGCTCCAGTCCATCATCGACAGACGGCTTGCCGGCAAGAACAAATCCATCGGCAACCGCGAACGTTTCCTGCGCCGCTACAAGGACCAGATCAAGGAAGCGGTGAAGCGGGCGGTGGACGGCCGCGGCATCCGCGACCTGGAACGCGGCGAAGAGGTGCGCATCCCGAAGAAGGACCTCCACGAGCCCGTGTTCCACCACGGCCAGGGCGGCAAACGCGAGATGGTGCACCCGGGCAACAAGCAGTACATCCGCGGTGACCGCATCGAGCGCCCGCAGGGCGGCCAAGGTGGTGGTGGCAGCGGCAAGGGCCAGGCCAGCGATTCGGGCGAGGGCGAAGACGACTTCACGTTCGCGCTCAGCAAGGAAGAGTTCATGCAGGTCTTCTTCGAAGACCTGGCGCTGCCCCACCTGGTGCGCACCCAGCTGGCCGAGATGCCCGAATGGAAAAGCCAGCGCGCCGGCTACACCAGCGAAGGCACGCCCAACAACCTGCACGTGGTGCGCAGCATGCGCGGCGCCATCGGCCGGCGCATTGCCATCGGTTCCATCTCGCGCGGCGAAGTGCGCGAACTGGAAGAAGAGCTGGCCGGGCTGAAGGCGCGCGACGACGGCAAGGACGCGGTGCTGGCCAAGCTGATCGCCGAGGTGGAAGAAAAGATCCACGCGCTGAAGTCCCGCCTGGCGCGCATTCCCTACCTCGACCCCATCGACCTGCGCTTTCGCAACCGCATCCGCGTGCCGGTGCCCACCAGCAAGGCGGTGATGTTCTGCTTGATGGACGTGTCGGGCTCGATGGACGAATCGCGCAAGGACCTGTCCAAGCGTTTCTTCATCCTGCTGTACCTGTTCCTGACGCGCCACTACGAGAAGATCGACCTGGTCTTCATCCGCCACCACACGCAGGCCCAGGAGGTGGACGAAGAAAACTTCTTCCACGCCCGTGAAACCGGCGGCACGGTGGTGAGCAGTGCGCTGGTGCTGATGGAAGAGATCATCCGCGCGCGCTACAACCCGAGCGAGTGGAACATCTACGGCGCCCAGGCCAGCGACGGGGACAACTGGCACCACGACAGCGGCCGCTGCCGCGAACTGCTGGCCGAGAAGATCCTGCCGCTGTGCCGCTACTTCGCTTATGTGCAGGTGGCCGAAGAGGAGCAGAACCTGTGGGAGGAATACGCGCACCTGGCCGCCGCCACACCGCACTTCGCGATGCGCAAGGCGGTGGAGGCCTCGCAGATCTACCCCGTGTTCCGCGACCTGTTCAAGAAGGAAGGCACCCATGCTGCCGCCGCATGACGGACTTTGAAAGGCCCGCGCCATGAGCCAGACCCTGTTGAGCCCGTCCTCGAACCTGCCGCTGCGCGGCCCCTTGCCCATGCGGCGCAGCGTCGAACGCCTGCCCGGCCCCAGCGACTGGAGCTTCGAGCTCATCGACCAGTACCACGAGGTCATCCGCAACACGGCCGAACGCTACGGGCTGGACACCTACCCGAACCAGCTGGAAATCATCACCGCCGAGCAGATGATGGACGCCTACGCCAGCGTGGGCATGCCGGTGAACTACCGCCACTGGAGCTACGGCAAGGAATTCATCTCCACCGAAAAGAACTACCGCCGCGGCCACATGGGCCTGGCCTATGAAATCGTCATCAACTCCAACCCCTGCATCAGCTACCTGATGGAGGAAAACTCGCTGGCGATGCAGGCCCTGGTCATCGCGCATGCGGCCTATGGCCACAACAGCTTCTTCAAGGGCAACTACCTGTTCCGCATGTGGACGGACGCCTCGTCCATCATCGACTACCTGGTCTACGCCAAGAACTACGTGGCCGAATGCGAAGAGCGCCACGGCCTGGACACGGTGGAGGAATTCCTGGATTCCTGCCATGCGCTGAGCAACCACGGCGTGGACCGTTACCGCCGCCCCAGCCGCAAGAGCCTGTCGCAGGAACTGCGCGAACGCGCCGAGCGCGAGGCCCACGCCCAGCGCCAGGTGAACGACCTGTGGCGCACCCTGCCGCGCCGCGCCGACAAGGCCGACGACGGCCCGGCTGCGGCCAAGCGCTTCCCGGACGAGCCGCAGGAAAACCTGCTGTACTTCATCGAGAAGAACGCGCCGCTGCTCGAACCCTGGCAGCGCGAGATCGTGCGCATCGTGCGCAAGGTGGCGCAGTACTTCTACCCGCAGCGCCAGAGCCAGGTGATGAACGAAGGCTGGGCCACCTTCTGGCACCACCGCCTGCTCAACACCATGTACGACGAGGGCTGGCTCACCGACGGCATGATGATCGAGTGGCTGAAGTCGCACACCAACGTGATTTACCAGCCCAAGGTGGGTGACCGCGGCTACTCGGGCCTGAACCCCTATGCGCTGGGCTTCGCGATGTACACCGACCTGAAGCGCATCTGCGAACAACCCACCGACGAAGACCGCGACTGGTTCCCTGATATCGCCGGCAGCGACTGGGTGCCCACGCTGGACGCGGCCATGCGCAACTACAAGGACGAAAGCTTCATCGGCCAGTACCTCAGCCCCAAGCTCATGCGCGACTTCCGCCTCTTCGCCATCACCGACGATGAACAGGAAAGCGAGCTGGAGGTCAGCGCCATCCACGACGAGGCCGGCTACAAGCGCGTGCGCGAAGCCCTGTCCCACCAGTACGACCTGGGCAGCCGCGAGCCCAACATCCAGGTCTGGAACGTGAACCTGCGCGGCGACCGCTCCCTCACCCTGCGCCACTTCCAGCACAACAACCGCCCGCTGGCCGACAGCGCGGTGGAGGTGCTCAAGCACGTGTCGCGGCTGTGGGGCTTCGGCGTTCACCTGGAAAGCGTGAACACCCACAACGAGGTCAACAAGACCTGGTCGGTGGCCGGCCCGGGGAGCTGACAGCGCAGCGCCCGGCGCCTGGCAGGCCTGGGCCGCGGGCCCTGGTGCTGCCGTGGTTGCAGAAAAGGCGGCCCAGGTTCAAGGGGCAGATCCCAACTGGTGCACCTGCAATGCATGCCCTTCAATGCGGGTCCGACCGTTGCCGCCCAGGAGCCCGCCATGAACATCGGCGCCGCCGTCCAGTCCCTGGCCCAGCATGCCGTGCAGGCGCTGCACCCGCAGCCGCATGACGCACGGCCCCCGGCGCCCCCTGCCGCGCCACCGGCGCGCAGCGGCAGTGCCGACACGCTGGAACGCATGGCCGGCGACGGCACCCAGCAGCAGGTGCTGGCCAGGTCCGGCGGCCCGGCGGCCGCGGCCGGCCCGGCGGCACCCGCCCGTCTGAGCGGCGATGACCTGGCGCGCAAGTACGCCCCGGTGCTGATCCTGCCTCCTGGGCAGTACAACCTGCCGGCCGACCCGCAGGCCTTCATCGAGCACGCGCGCCTGCGCCAAGACGTCAACTGGGGCCGTGACCGGACCCTGGGCGACAACACCAACCGCAAGACGGGCGACAACTTCGGCGCCGCCGACGTGGCCGCGGCCGGGCCGGGCCAGTACCTGGATCTGGACAATGCCCAGCGTGGCCAACTGGGCCGTGCGGACGCTCCCATCTTCTACGAGGTGGACAACCCGCAGAACCCCACCAAGGTGACCTACTGGTTTTTCTACGCCTACAACGACGGGCCGACGAAGCAGAACCACGAGGGCGACTTCGAGCGCATCACGATCGAGTTCGACCCGGTCACGCAACAACCCACGCAGGCCAACTACAGCGCGCACAACAACAGCCACACCCAGCCAGCGGCTTACGCCGATGTGCAAAAGGACCCCGCCACCGGGCGCCCGCTGGTCTACGTGGCCGGGGGCTCGCATGCCAGCTATGTCGTGCCCGGGGAGCACGCCACCGAGGCGCCCTTCTTCAAGGACCACACACCCACCGACACCAACCGGGACGGCCGCATCAACGGCAGCGACGGCGCTGTTCGCATCGACACCGCCGGCCAGTTGCGCGACGTGACGCAACAGGCCTGGTACCCAAGTGCCGGAGAAGGCCTGCAGTGGGGCGAGATCGGGCAGTTCGAAGCCACCAGCGGCCCGAGGGGGCCGTCGCGGCAGAAGTCCCACTTCGACCTGCCCCCGCCTGCGGCCGGCGACAAGTGAAAAGGCCGCCCCTTGGGGCGGCCTGATGCCGGGCGGGCCCAGGGCCGGTTCAGCGGCGGCGGCGCGCCACCAGGCCCAGGGCGGCCAGCCCGGCCAGCAGCATCGCAGAAGCATCCGGCTCCGGCACGGCCGCGACCTGGAAGCTGATCTTCAGTTCGTTCTGTGGCTGACCCAGCACGCTGGCGAAACTGGCGGGGCCGTTGCCGGTCAGGTTCAAGGCGATGGACGCGCCGCTGAGCGCCAGCGACGGCAGGGGCCCCGCGCCGGTGGTCAACGTGCCCGAGTAGTAGCCCAGCGCATAGGTGCCCGGCAGCGTCGACGACACGGTGCGGTCCAGGTTGCCTGCCACGGGGCTGGCCGGGCCACCCACCAGGCCCACATTGCCGCTGTAGCTGACCGAGGTGGTGCCGCCGTTCAACTCGTTGAAGCCCAGGTTGCCCAGAAAGCCGGTGACCGGGCCGCTGAGCGCCCAACCCGGGTTGGCCACGATGCTGAAGGACGGCAATGCAAAGGTCTTGCTGAGACTTCCATCGCCCACCAGCACCGCGGCGACGCTGCTGTTGAGGTTCCACTGGAAGCTTGCGGTGACCCCGTCATTGACCGACAGGGACAAAGCGCCAAAACCAGGCGTGGTCTCGTCGTAGGTGATGGTGTAGGCGCCGTTGTCCTGCGTCACCGTGGCCGACGCCAACGAACCCAATGTCGCCAACAACGTGGCACAGGCCAGAGACTTGATTTTCATCATGCACCTTTCCCCCAATGCGTCTTGTCGCAATTTGCACCGCGGTGGGGATGTTGGCAGAGCTGTTCGGGCCCGTCACCCCCTACAACTTTGGGATCAGAGGGTGAAAATCTTGCCCGGGTTCATGATGTTCTTGGGATCCAGGGCGCCCTTGAGTGTGCGCATCATCTGCACCGCGCCCTCGCCGGCCTCGTCCACCAGGAAGCCCTGCTTGTGCAGCCCGATGCCGTGCTCGCCGGTGCAGGTGCCCTCCAGGCGCAGCGCGCGCTGCACCAGCTTCAGGTTCAGGTCTTCGGCGGTTTCACGCTGGCCGGGCTTGCCGGGGTCGATCAGGTAGGCGACGTGGTAGTTGCCATCGCCCACGTGGCCGACGATGTAGTAGGGCAGGCCGGACGCGTCGGCTTCCGACACCGACTCGCCAATCGCCTCGGCCAGGCGCGAGATGGGCACGCAGGCATCGGTGGTCACGGTGCGGCAACCGGGGTGCGAGGCCATGCCGGCGAAATAGGCGCGGTGGCGGGCTTGCCAGAGCTTGCTGCGGTCTTCGGGCGTGGTGGCCCATTTGAAATCTTCGCCGCCGTGCTCGCGCGCCAGCTCCTGCACCGTGGCCGCCTGTTCCTGCACGCTGGCGCTGCTGCCATGGAATTCCATCAGCAGCATCGGTTCTTCGCGCAGCGTGAGCTTGTCGTGCTTGTTCACCGCGCGCACGGCATTGGCGTCCAGCAGTTCCACGCGGGCGATGGGCACGCCCATCTGGATGACCTGGATCGTGGTCGCCACCGCCGCGTCCACGCTGGGGAAGTGGCAAATCGCAGCGGAGATGGCTTCGGGCAACGGGTACAGCTTCAGCGTCACCTCGGTGATGACGCCCAGCGTGCCCTCGCTGCCCACGAACAGGCGCGTCAGGTCGTAGCCGGCGGACGATTTCTTCGCCCGCGTGCCGGTTCGGATGACTTCGCCGCTGGCCGTCACCACCTCCAGCGCCAGCACGTTCTCGCGCATGGTGCCGTAGCGCACCGCGTTCGTGCCGCTGGCGCGGGTGGCGGCCATGCCGCCCAGGGTGGCGTTGGCGCCGGGGTCGATGGGGAAGAACAGGCCGGTGTGGCGGATTTCCTGGTTCAGCTGTTCGCGCGTGACGCCGGGCTGCACGGTCACGGTCAGGTCCTCGGCGTTCACGCGCAGGATCTTGTTCATGCGCTGCAGGTCCAGGCTGATGCCGCCCTGCACCGCCAGCAGGTGCCCTTCCAGCGACGAGCCCACGCCGAAGGGGATGACCGCCACGTGGTGCTGCGCCGCCAGCGCCACCGCGGCGGCCACGTCGGCGGTGCTTTCGCAGAACACCACCGCGTCGGGCGGCGGCACCTCGAAGGGCGATTCGTCGCGGCCGTGTTGCTCGCGCACCGCGGCGGCGGTGGACAGGCGTTCGCCGAAGCGGGCTTTCAGCGCCTCCACCAGGGCCGGGGGCACCGGACGCGGGTTGATGAGGGGCAGCAGATCGGCGGGTGCGTTCATCGCGCTCTCCAGAGGGGAGCGCGAATTCTAGGCAGCACACCGCGCGCGCTGGCCCGGCATGGGCTTCGCTTTTGGCGAAGCGGGTGTTTTCAGTAGCCCAGCGTCATTGCCGCCAGGTCCACCCGGATCAGCGGCTTGTGCAGCACGCCGGCCGCGGCGGCGGCGTACTGTTCGCCCCAATGGCCGTTGGCGAAACCGGCGGCGCCGGCCTCGCGCGCGATGGACAGCAGCTTGTCGGCCGACAGCACCTTGCCCACGCCGGTGGGCACACAGTCCAGGCGCGTGAATTCCTGGTCCAGCCAGGCGCGCGACTGGTCGATGGTGAGCGGCTCTTCCACATGGAAGGTCAGCGCGTGGCCGTCGGGCAGGGTGACGATCACTTCCTGGCGCATGGGGGCTCCGGGTTCGGCATTGACGATGGTTTCAGCTTAGCCCCGCCACCGCCGGCTTGACTTGACCGTGGACAAGCGCAACCGGCCACCCCATTCAGGCCGGGCCAAGCTGCGCCCGCTACCATGCGGCCATGGCCAACCGACTGACGCAGATCGCCACCCGCACCGGCGACGACGGCACCACGGGCCTGGGCGACGGCAGCCGCACACGCAAGGACGCGCTGCGGGTGGACGCCATGGGCGACGTGGACGAACTGAACTCCCAGCTGGGCGTGCTGCTGGCCGAACCGCTGCCCGATGCCGTGCGCGAACTGCTGGTGACCGTGCAGCACGAGTTGTTCAACCTGGGCGGCGAGTTGTCCATCCCGGGCTTCACCCTGCTGAAGGCCGAAGCGGTGCTGCGCCTGGACCAGGCGCTGGAGGACCACAACGCGGCCCTGCCGCGGCTGGCCGAGTTCATCCTGCCGGCGGGCACGCGCAGCGCTGCGCTGGCGCATGTGGCGCGCACCGTGGCGCGGCGGGCCGAGCGCAAGCTGGTGGCGCTGTCGGCGGAAGAAGCGGTGAACGACGCCCCGCGTCAGTACCTGAACCGCATGTCCGACCTGCTGTTCGTGCTGGCCCGGGTGCTGAACCGGGCCAACCTGGACGGGCTGGGCGGCGACGACGTCTATTGGAAGAGCGAACGCCTGAAGGCCCAGGGCGACTGACACCGGCACCGCCCGGCTGCCGCAAGGCAGGCAGGCGATCGATAGTTAGCCTGCGCTCACTTCATCGGCGCCACGCCGGCCATGTACTCGGCCATCGACAGGCTGCCGTCCTTGTCGGCATCCAGTTCGTCGAAACGCGCGGCCACCGCCGGCAGCGTGGCCGCTTCGGCCTTGCTGAGCTTGCCGTCCTTGTCGGCGTCGGCGCGCAGGAACGCGGCTTCGGCCGAGCTCTTGTCGCCGGCCTTGTCGGCGCCCTGGGCGGGGGCGTTCTGGCTGGGGCGTTGCGGCGGCGTGGCCTGTTGGGCCATCACCGGGCCAGCCAGCGAGAAGCTGGCCAGGGTGAGTTGCAGCACGCGCAGCGCGTGGCGGCGGATGCTGGCGTCGTTGCGGACGGGAGCTTGGGTTCGGGCTTGTCGCTTGGCTTGCATGGGGGCTCCTGGCAGGGGCTGTGGTTGGGCCGCCATTGCAGCCCGTGCCCGCCCACCCGGCCAGCACTCTTGCCGACCATTGCCTGCGTTACCTGCTGCAAACAAGAGCTTTCCGAGAGTTGCGAGCACACACTTACACATATTGCCCGCACCAAGACCCTGCGCTGGACGCTCATCCCTTCGGGCAGTTGTGGCCACGGGCGCCGGGGCCTAAGGTACGCAGGCCGCACCACGCGCCAAGAAGCCGGGCGGCCACCACCGACTTGGTTCACCAGGAGACAACACCCATGAAACAACACCCCGCCACCCCCATGGCCCAGGCCTGCGCCCTGGCGGTCGCCCTGCTTGTGGCCGGCAGCGGTGCACGCGCCGACGAAACCTGCAATTCGCCTTACACCGCCAAGCTGATCAAGGGCCAGGAGGACTATCTCCACGTCTGGACCCTGGGCGTCAAGGGCCTGGGCGATGGCAAGGACAAGCTGGTCACCGTCGCCGCCAACCCGGCCAGCAAACGCTTCGGCAGGGTGATCCATTCGCTGTCGGTGCCCGGGCGCGGCGAGGCGCACCACATGGGCTTCACCGACGACCGCCGCTTTCTGTGGGCCGGCCGGCTGGACGACAGCAAGATCTTCGTCTTCGACCTCGCCAGGCCCGACAAGCCCAGGCTGGTGAAGACCATCGCCAACCTGCCTGCCAAGACCGGCTTCGTCGGCCCGCACACCTTCTATGCCATGCCCGGGCGCATGCTGGTGCAGGCGCTGTCCAACACCAAGGACCACGGCGGCGCCACCGGACTGGTGATGTTCAGCAACAAGGGCGACATCGTCGGCCAGTACGACATGCCCACCGGTGACGTGGGCGGCGCCAAGGGCGACGGCTACGGCTACGACATCGCCATCAACCCGGGCAAGAACCTGATGCTCACCAGCAGCTTCACCGGCTGGAACAACTACATGATGGACCTGGGCAAGCTGGTGGCCGACCCCGAAGCGATGAAGCGCTTCGGCAACACCATGGTGGCCTGGGACCTGAAGGCGATGAAGCCGCAGAAGGTGTTCAACGTGCCCGGGGCGCCGCTGGAAATCCGCTGGAGCCTGAAAGAGGGCGACAACTGGGCCGTCACCGCCAGCGCGCTCACGTCCAAGCTCTGGCTCATCAAGCCCGACGCGCAGGGCCAGTGGCAGGCCAAGGACGTGGCCACCATCGGCGACCCGGCCAAGATCCCGCTGCCGGTGGACATCTCCATCACCGCCGACGGCAAGGGCCTGTGGGTGAACACCTTCATGGACGGCACCACGCGCTACTTCGACATGAGCAACCCGGAAGCGCCCAAGCAAACCTACAGCAAGGTCACCGGCAAGCAGGTGAACATGGTGTCGCAAAGCTGGGACGGCAAGCGCGTGTACATCACCTCCTCGCTGCTGGCCAACTGGGACAAGAAGGGGTCCGACAACGAACAGGTGCTGCGCGCCTACGACTGGGACGGCAAGGACCTGGTGCAGAAGTTCGAGGTGGACTTCAACGCGTTGAAGCTCGGCCGCGCGCACCACATGAAGTTCAGCGCCGAACCCACCGGCAAGAGCCTGGCGGCGCTGGCCCGCCCGTTGGCCGCGCCCGTGCGGTGAGCCTGCAACGCCGCGCCTGCCTGGCCATGCCGCTGCTGCTGCTGGGCCGGGCCGGCGGCGCACACGCGGCCGGCGACACCCCGCCCACGCCACGCGGCGCCAGCGTGGGTGCCGGCCTGCCGGCGCCCGGCAGCTACACGCTGCCGCGCCTGGGCCGCGCGCCCGACGGCGAGGTGTTGGACCACCGCGGCCGCGCCCACCGCCTGCACACGCTGCTGGGCGGGCGCATCACGGTGCTGTCCTTCATGTACACCTACTGCCGCGACCCCGAGGGTTGCCCGCTGGCTTGGGCCGCGATGGACGGGCTGCATGCCTTGCTGGCCGCCGAACCCGCGCTGGCTGCACGCGCGCAGCTCGTCAGCCTGAGCTTCGACCCCCACAACGACACCCCGCAGCAGATGGCCCTGTTCGGCGGCCAGCGCGCCCGGTTGGCGCCGGTGCGCTGGCACTTCCTGACCACCGCGTCGGTGCCCTGGTTGCTGCCCCTGCTGAACGGCTTCGGTCAGGACGTGACGGTGGAAACCGACGCCCGCGGCCAGCCCACGCGCACGCTGAACCACCTGCTCAAGCTGTTCCTGGTGGATGCGCGGCGCACGGTGCGCGAGGTCTACGGCGTGGCCACGCTCAGCCAGCAGGCCCTGCACAACGACCTGCGCACGCTGGCGATGGAGGCGCCGTGAGCCTGCTGGCCGCACTGCTGACCGGGGCCGCGCTGGGCCTGCCGCCGCTGCCGCCGCCCCGCGCGACACAGGCCGCGCTGGGCCGCCAGCTCTTCTTCGAGCGCCGGCTGTCGGTCAACGGCACCTTGTCCTGCGCGATGTGCCATGTGCCCGGGCAGGGGTTCGCGCAGAACGAACTGGCCACCTCGGTGGGCATGGAAGGCGTGAGCCTGCCGCGCAACGCGCCCACGCTGCTGAACGTGGCCCATGTGCAGCCGCTGTTCCACGACGGGCGCGCTGCCACGCTGGAACAGCAGGCGCCGCTGCCGCTGCTGCACCCCGACGAGATGGCCAACCCCAGCATGGCGGCGGTGGTGGCGCGGCTGGCGCGCTGGCCCGCGTACCGGCCGCTGTTCCGGCGCGCCTTCGGCAGCCCGCGGCCCACGCCCGCGCGCATCGCGCAGGCGCTGGCGGCCTACCAGCGCACGCTGATGGCGGCCGGCTCGCCCTTCGACCGCTGGCGCTACGGCGGCGACGCCACGGCCATGACGCCGCCTCAGCAGCGCGGCTTCGTGCTGTTCCAGCAACTGGGCTGTGACGGCTGCCACACCGTGGGCGAGCGCGACGCGCTGTTCACCGACCTGGGCTTTCACAACACCGGCGTGCAGGCTCGCAGCAACGCGGCGCGCCAGGCCGACATCGAAGTGCAGCTGGTCCCTGGCGTGGTCGCCCGCATGAGCCCGGCCGAGGTGGCCCGGGTGGGTTCGGCCGGTGGGGACGACCCCGGCCGCCAGGCCGTGACCGGCCGTCCCGAGGACGCCCGGGCCTTCCGCACCCCCAGCCTGCGCAACGTGGCCTTGACCGCTCCCTACATGCACGACGGCTCCTTGCCCACGCTGCAGGCGGTGCTGGACCACTACGTCGCCGGCGGTTGGCCGGCCGACGCGGTGCAGGACCGGCGCTTGAAGCCCCTGTCACTGACACCCGCGCAGCGCGGCGACCTGCTGGCCTTCCTGGGCGCGCTGACCGGCCAGCTGCCCGCGCCCTGACGCCCACGGCCTGACGCCGCAACCCCGCCGCTTCAGCGCTGCGCCAGTTCGCGGTGCAGCCAGGCCCGCGCCAGGGTCCAGTCGCGCTTCACGGTGGCCAGCGACAGGCCCATGGCCTGGGCGATTTCTTCGTTCTCCAGGCCGCCGAAGAAGCGCAGCTCCACCACCTTGGCCGCGCGCGCATCCACCAGCTCAAAGGCCAGCAGCGCCTCGTGCACCGCCACCACGTCGCGGTCGGGCGGCAGGCCGATCTGTTCCAGCCCGCTGAGCGTCAGCGCCACCAGTTCGGCGTCGCGCTTGGCAGCCCGCCGCGCCAGCTCGTGGTTCACCAGGATGCGCCGCATCATCGTGGACGCCACGGCCAGGAAGTGGCTGCGGTTCTTCCACAGGGTGCGGCTTTGCTCGGCCATGCGGAACCAGGCCTCGTGCGCCAGCGCGGTGGCGCTGAGCGTGTGGCCGGGGCTTTCGCGCCGCAGGTGGCCACGCGCCACGCGACGCAGCTCGTCGTACAGCAGTTCGAACAGGCGCTGCCCGGCGGCCGGGTCGGGCGCGTCCAGCGTGGCCAGCCACTGGGTGATCGAGGCGTCGTCGGGAAGGGGCGCGATCAGGGAAGACATGGGTGTGCGGGGGGCCGGCGCCGGCCTGGGCTCATTCTGCCGGCCTGCCGGGCGGCCCGTCCGTGAGCCGCTTCTCGAAGTCCCCCTGCGTAAGTGCTCAGCCCCCGAAACGCGTGTCGCGCTAACCCTGGCGCCGCGCCCGCCGCGGGGCGGCCGCTACAGAATCGCTGCTCCATGGCCATCGACCCGCCCCCGCCCCCGCCCCCTCCACCCGCGCCGCCTGCGCCTGGGCCCGAACACTGGGCGCGGGTGCGTGCGCTGTTCGACGAGGTGTCGGCGCTGCCCGCCGAGCAGCGCGCCGGCTTTCTGGCAGCGCTGACCCTGCCGGAAGCCGTGCGTGCCGAGGTGAGCAGCCTGCTGGCGCACCTGCCGGCCGACGACACCGGCGGCGCGGGATTTCTGTCCACCCCGGCGATGGCACACGACGCCAGCCCGCACGCGTCGCGCACGGGTCAACGCCTGGGCGCCTGGCGCATCAGCGCGCCGCTGGGCACCGGCGGCATGAGCGAGGTGTGGCAGGCCGAGCGCGCCGACGGCGCCTTCGACGCACCCGCGGCGCTGAAGCTGCTCAAGCCCGGCATGGATTCCAGCGCGGTGCTGGAGCGCTTCGCGCTGGAGCAGCGCACGCTGGCGCGGCTGCAACACCCGAACATCGCCCACCTGCTGGACGCCGGGCGCAGCGCCGACGGCCTGCCCTTCTTCGTGATGGAACTGGTGCGCGGCCAGGCGATCGACCGCGCCTGCGAAGGCCGGCCGCTGGCCGAACGCCTGAAGCTGTTCCTGCAGCTCACCGACGCGGTGGCCCACGCCCACCGCCACCTGCTGGTGCACCGCGACTTGAAGCCCAGCAACGTGCTGGTCACCGACGACGGCCAGGTCAAGCTGCTGGACTTCGGCATCGCCAAGGCCATCGACCCGCTGGAGGCGGGCGACGCCAGCCTCACCGCCGCCGGCCAGCGCCCCTACACGCCGCATTACGCCAGCCCGGAGCAGGTGCGGGGCGAGCCCATCAGCACCGCCACCGACGTGTACAGCCTGGGCGTGCTGCTCTACGTCATGCTCACCGGTCAGCGCCCCTACGGCCGCACCGCCACCACGCCACGGGAAGCGGTGCGCGCGGTGCTGGAAGAAGACCCCACCCGGCCCAGCGCGCTGAGCAGCCCCGGCCCCCAGCCCGACCCGGCCTGGGTGGCCACGCGCAGGCGGCTGCAGGGCGACCTGGACAACATCCTGCTGAAGGCGCTGGAAAAGCCGCAGGACCGCCGCTACGCCAGCGTGGACGCGCTGGCCGCCGACGTGCGTGCCTTCCTGAACGACCAGCCGGTCAGTGCCCGGCCGCAAAGCCTGGGCTACCTGCTGGGCAAGCTGGTGCGGCGCAACCGGGTGGCCTTCGGTGCCCTGGGCCTGGGCCTGGCGGGCCTGGTGGGTGGCCTGGGACTGAGCCTGTGGCAAGGCCATGAAGCGGCCCTGGCCCGCGACGCCGCGCGCCAGCAACTGGCCGGCGTGAAGCAGATCGCCAGCGAATTGGTGTTCCGCTATGGCGACGCCATCGCGCTGCTGCCCGGCGGCGCGCAGACCCAGGAAAGCATGCTGCAGCAGACCGTGGCCGCACTGGACGTGACGCTTCAGCGCGCCCCCGACGACCCCGGCCTGAACGTGCTGGTGGCCCAGGCCCTGGGCCGACTGGCCCAACTGCAGGGCAACCCGGCCTTCGCTTCGCCTGAGCGGGCCGGCCAGGCCGACGCCACCGTGGCCCGTGCCCTGGCCCTGGCCGACAAGGTCTGGGACAGCCAGCACGGCGACTGGCGCTTCGCCAGCCAGCACCTGATCACCCTGCTGACCCAGGCCCAGCTGCTGCGCGGCCGGGGCCAGCCGGCCGAAGGCCTGAAGTCCTTGGCGCTGGCCGCGCGGCGGGCCGACCAAGCGCTGGCTGACAAGCCTCCCGACGCCGGCCGCGCCGGCCTGCTGGACCTGCGCGCCAACCTGTGGATCAACCACGCCCATTTCCACGACCATGTGGGCCGGCCCAGCCTGGGCCGCCCGCGCGAGGCCCTGCAGTTCTACGACAAGGCCGAGGCCGATTTCCGCACGCTGTATGGCGACCCCCAGCTGATGCAGGCCATGGCGCGCGAAGCCGCCCCGGGCGACCCCAGCACGGCCGAATGGGGCCGCCACAACCTGGCCAATGTGCACGCCGGGCGCGCGCTGGTGCTGCAGCGCCTGGACGATGACGCCGGCATGCGGCGCGAGGCCGAGGCCGCACTGGCGCTGCGGCGCCAGAACCTGGCAGCCAACCCGAAAAACGTCACCTGGCGCCAGACCCACATGTTCGACAGCAACACCCTGGCCATTGCCCTGCTGCGCCTGGGCCAGGCCGGGCCGGCGCTGGCGGCGGCCCAGGCCGCCTGGGACGAAGCCGGCGCGCTGCTGCGCGAGGCCGGTGCCGACAGCCCCTGGGCCGCCACACGGGCCAACTTCTCACCTCAATACGGCCGCGCGCTGGCCGGCAACGGCCGGCATGCCGACGCGCTGCCGGTGTACGACATCGGCCTGGCGCGCCTGCGCGAGCAGCGCGCCCAGGCCGACGGCTCCAGCCTGCGCATGCGCCTGGCCTGGCTGATGGTGCAGCGCGCGCGTTCCCAGGCGGCATTGGGGCAGGTGGCGGCGTCCGATGCCGAAGTGGCCCAGGCGCTGGCGCTGCTGGACGGCGTGCCCGCGAACACGGCGGCCCCCACGCGCGAGCTGCAGGGCGCCCGCGCTGAAGCGCTGGCCCTGCGCCAGGACCTGCAGCGCCCGCCCTGAGCGCGCCGGGCTTCAGGCCTGGCGCCGCGCCTTCACCGCGGCGTCCAGCCCGGCCAGGGCTTGCAGCGTATGGTCCCAGCCGATGCAGGCGTCGGTGATGCTCTGGCCATAGACCAGCTTGGCCGGGTCGTCCTTGCCGGCGCTGAACTTCTGCGCCCCGGCTTCCAGGTGGCTTTCGATCATCACGCCGAAGATGCAGCGGTTGCCGGCGGCCATCTGCGCGCCCACGTCCTTCAGCACCTCCAGCTGGCGCTCGTGCTGCTTGCTGCTGTTGGCGTGGCTGGCGTCCACCATCAGGTTGCAGGCCAGCTTGGCGGCTTCAATTTCCTTGCAGGCCGCGGCGACGCTGGCGCCGTCATAGTTGGGGGCCTTGCCGCCGCGCAGGATGACGTGGCAGTCCGGGTTGCCCTTGGTTTCGACGATGGCCACCTGGCCGTTCTTGTGCACCGACATGAAGTGGTGCGGCCGGCTCGCGGCCTGGATGGCGTCGATGGCGATCTTCAGGTTGCCGTCGGTGCCGTTCTTGAAGCCGATGGGGGCCGACAGGCCCGAGGCCAGTTCGCGGTGCACCTGGCTTTCGGTGGTGCGCGCGCCGATGGCGCCCCAGCTGATCAGGTCACCGATGTACTGCGGGCTGATCACGTCCAGGAACTCGCTGCCCGCCGGCATGCCCAGGCGGTTGATCTCCACCAGCAGCTGCCGCGCGATGCGCAGGCCCTCGTGGATGCGGTAGCTCTCGTCGAGGTACGGGTCGTTGATCAGGCCCTTCCAGCCCACCGTGGTGCGCGGCTTCTCGAAGTAGACCCGCATCACGATTTCCAGCGTGCCGGCGTACTTCTCGCGCTGGGTCATCAGGCGCTTGGCGTAGTCCACCGCGGCGGCCGGGTCGTGGATGGAGCAGGGGCCCACCACCACCAGCAGCCGGTCGTCCTGGCGCGCCATGATCTGGCGCACCGCGTCGCGGGTGTGGCCGATCAGCGCCTCGGTCTTGGTGCCGGCAATCGGGAAGAAGCGGATCAGGTGCTCCGGCGGCGGCAGCGGGGTCACGTCCTTGATGCGCTGGTCGTCGGTCTGGCTGGTCTTCTCGGACAGTGCGTAGCCATAACCACCCTCTGTGGACGACGGGCCGGTGGACTTGGGTGCCATGGAGCTTCTCCTTCGGTGCAGATCGGATCGATGTGAAAAGGGCCGCGGACAAAGAAAAACCGCCGGGGTTGCCGGCGGTTGGTCTGGTTGTTCGAGGCGTTTCGCTTACGCGTGATTGCCTACCCAGCCGCCGGTGACGGGCGAGGTCCAAAAGTAGGCAAAAAAGAAAGGCGTGGCGCGGTGCATGGGGCAGGAATGTAGCACGGGCCGTGAGCCGTTTGCCCAGCCGACCCGGCGTAAGGGGGTGTCAGGCCGGTGTTGGCCTGGTTTGCCTACCGACCTCAAGGAGAACGCCATGTCCCGTTTTCACACCCTGGCCGCCCTGACCCTCTCGACCACCTTGCTGGCCGCCTGCGGTGGCGGCGACGATGCCCCTGCGGCCGGCGGCGCCGCGGCGGCCGCGGCCACCTGCAACCAGACCCTGTTCCAGCCCGGCTTTGTGGAGCAGCCCACGGCGGACCAGCTCAGCGCCTACGCTGGCACCTACAACGGCGACGAAGGGGCCTTCGGCCCGAACCTGGGCGACCCCTTCGTCAAATCGGGCAGCGCCTCCCTGGTGGTGAGTGCCAGCGGTGGCGTCACCTACAAGGGCACGTCCTACGCCACCGTGTCGGTGTGCATCGACAAGGCGGCGGGCAACTTCGGCAAGGTGATGTACGTGCACACCGACAAGGGGCACTTCGACATCAGCACCCAGAGCCTGCCCGACCTGGGTCAGGCCTGGGGCATCTCGCCGGTGGACGGACAAACCAACTTCCGCAACAGCGTCAAGCAGTAGCGGCCAAGGCGGCGCGGCTTCAGGCCGTGCCGCCGACGGTCAGGCCGTCGATGCGCAGCGTGGGCTGGCCCACGCCCACCGGCACGCTCTGGCCTTCCTTGCCGCACACGCCCACGCCGGAATCCAGCGCCATGTCGTTGCCGATCATGGACACCTTCTTCAGCGCTTCCGGCCCGCTGCCGATGATGGTGGCGCCCTTCACGGGGTAGAGGATCTTGCCGTTCTCCACCCAGAAGGCTTCGCTGGCCGAGAACACGAACTTGCCGTTGGTGATGTCCACCTGGCCGCCGCCGAAATTGGTGGCATACAGGCCGCGCTTGATGCTGGCGATGATCTCGTCGCTGCTGCGTTTGCCACCCAGCATGTAGGTGTTGGTCATGCGCGGCATCGGCACGTGGGCGTAGCTTTCGCGCCGGCCATTGCCGGTGGGCTTGGCCTTCATCAGGCGCGCGTTCATGCTGTCCTGGATGTAGCCCTTCAGGATGCCGTCCTCGATCAGCACATTGCGCTGGCTGGCGTGGCCTTCGTCGTCGATGTTCAGGCTGCCGCGTCGGTCGGGCAGGGTGCCGTCGTCCAGCACGGTGACGCCCTTGGCCGCCACGCGCTGGCCGATGCGCCCGGCGAAGGTGGAACTGCCCTTGCGGTTGAAGTCGCCTTCCAGCCCGTGGCCCACGGCCTCGTGCAGCAGCACGCCGGGCCAGCCCGGGCCCAGCACCACGGTCATCACACCGGCGGGCGCGGGGCGGCTTTCCAGGTTGGTGAGCGCGGCGTTCACGGCCTGGTCCACGTAGGTGGACAGCACGTCGTCCTGGAAAAATCCCAGGCCGAAGCGGCCACCGCCACCGCCCGAACCCACTTCACGCCGGCCGTTCTGTTCGGCGATGACGGTGATGGACACGCGCACCAAAGGACGCACGTCGGCGGCGCGGGTGCCGTCGGCGCGCGCCACCATCACCACGTCGTACTCGGCGGCCAGGCCGGCCATCACCTGCACCACGCGCGGGTCGCGGCTGCGGGCCATCTTTTCCACGCGTTCGAGCAAGGCCACCTTCTGCACGCTGTCCAGGGTGCCGATGGGGTCGGTGGGCGCGTACAGCGCGCGGCTGCCCGACACCTTGGCCGGGGTGGAAATCTTCACCCGCCGGCTCTGCCCGGCCGCAGCGATGCTGCGCACCGTGCGCGCGGCGTCTTGCAGCGCGGCTTCGGAGATGTCGTCGGAATAGGCGAAGGCGGTTTTTTCACCCGCTACCGCGCGCACGCCCACGCCCTGGTCGATGCTGAAGCTGCCGCTCTTGACGATGCCTTCTTCCAGGCTCCAGCCTTCATGGCGGGTGATCTGGAAGTACAGGTCGGCGTCGTCGATGCGGTGCTCCCCCATGGTGCCGAGGGCCCGCGCCAGCGCGGCTTCGGTCAGGCCGCTTGGCTCCAGCAGGAGGCGTTGCGCCGTGGCCAGGCGCTCCAGGGTGGGTTCGCGCGAAATCATCGGGACATTGTAGGAGCCGCCCCGAGTCAGCGGGGGCGCCAGGGGCTTGGCGCGTGAATCAGTCGCCGCGTTGCGCCAGCGCGTGCTGGTACAGCGCGTTGCGCGGCGCGCCGCTGATTTCAGCCGCCAGGGCCACGGCCTGTTTCAGCGGCAACTCGCGCAGCAGCACCGCCAGCGTGGCCAGCGCAGATGCCGGCAAGGCGTCAGACACCGCGGCGGCGGCGGCCGCGTGGATCACCAGCACGAATTCACCGCGGCCGCGGTTGGCGTCGGCCGCCAGCCAGGCGGGCAGCTCGGCCGCGGGCAGCGTGGCCACGGATTCGAACTGCTTGGTCAGTTCGCGGCACACCGTCACCCGGCGCGTCGATGCAGCCTGGGCCAGTGTCGAGAACAGCTCTTCAATGCGGTGCGGGGCTTCAAACAGCACCTGCGATTGGCCTGGCGCCGCCAGCACCACCGCCAGCGCTGCCTGGCGCTCGCGTCCCTTGGTGGGCAGGAAGCCGTGGAAGGCAAAGCCGCTGGCGGCAGCGTCGCCCGCCACGCTGAGCGCCGCCGCCGCGCTGCTGGGCCCGGGCAGCGGCAGCACGCGGTGGCCCCGTGCGGCCACCGCCGCCACCAGCAGGGCGCCGGGGTCGCTGATGGCCGGCGTGCCGGCATCGCTGGCATAGGCCACCCGCTGGCCCTGCGCCAGGCGGTCGATCACCTGCACCGCGGCGGCCTGTTCGTTGTGCTGGTGCAGCGCGATCAGCGGCTTGTGCAGGCCCAGGTGGTGCAGCAGGGCGCCGGTGACACGGGTGTCCTCGCAGGCCACCGCGTCCACCAGCGCCAGCACGTGGATGGCGCGCAGCGTGATGTCGGCGCGGTTGCCGATGGGCGTGGCCACGACGTACAGGGTGGCTGCGGGATACTGCTGGCCAGCGGCTGCCGCGGCGGCGGCCGAACCCAGCAGCGAGGCGTCGGTGTTCAAGGCAAACGCGGGCCGCGGTGGCAGCACGAAGCAGGTGGGGGACGCGGCCGAGGCCTTGGCGCTTCGCTACCTGCAGCGCGCCGGCCTCGTCCTGGAGTGCCGCAATTATCGGTGGGCGCGCGGGCCCTCGGCGCGCGGCGGCGAAATCGACCTGGTGATGCGCGACCGCGACGGCACCCTGGTGTTCGTGGAAGTGCGCGCGCGGGCCGGCAGCGGGCAAGGCGGCGCGCTGGCCAGCGTGGGCAGCGCCAAACAACGCAGCCTGGTGCGCGCAGCCCAGCACTATCTGCTGCAATTCGCCAGCCTGCCGCCCTGCCGTTTCGACGTGGTGGCGGTGCAGGGCAGCGACGTCGAATGGGTTCAGGCCGCTTTCGACGCCTTGTGAAGCGCGGGTGAAGCCCCGGCGACTGTTTTCGCAGGGGAACTGCCCCGGCGCGGCCCTGTCATATCATCCATGACCATGCTTGAGCAGCGCATCCAGCAGCATTTCTTCGACAGCGCGGACCTCAAATACCAGTCCGCCGAAGCACTGGCCCGTCCGGTGGCGAACATGGCGCAGGCGCTGGTCACGGGCCTCACTGCGGGCGGTCGCCTGCTGGTGGCGGGCTCGGGTGCCTGCGGTGCGCTGGCGCAACTGGCCGCGGCGCTGCTGGTGGGCGGCTTCGAGCGCGACCGCCCCGGCCTGCCGGCCTTGCCGCTGGGCACCAACGGCGTGCTGCAGGGCGCGCTGGCCGTGGTGACCGAGCCCGACCAGGTGCTGGCGCGCCAGGTGCAGACCCTGGGCGCCCCGGGCGACCTGCTGCTGCTGCTGGACACCCACGGCAACGACAACTCGCTGATCGCCGCGCTGGCCGCGGCCCAGGCCAAGGACATGACCGTGCTGGTGCTCAGCGGTGGCGACGGCGGCGCGCTGGGCGCGGCGCTGTCGGACACCGACGTGCTGGTGGCGCTGAACCACGACCGCCGCGCCCGCATCATGGAACTGCAGCTGCTCGTGCTGCACGCCCTGTGCGACGCGATCGACATCCAACTGCTGGGCGAACAGGAACCCGCATGACCTTCACACACCGAATCCCGGCGCCCCGCGCCGCCCTGCTGGCACTGGCCCTGGCCGGCGGCTCGGCCCTCTTGTCCGCCTGCGCGCCGCTGGTGGTGGGTGGCGCCATGCTGGGCGGCACCCTGATGGTGACCGACCGGCGCACCTCCGGCGCACAGCTGGAAGACCAGGCCATCGAGTTGAAGTCGGTGAACCGCCTGCGCGAAGCGCTGGGCGAGCGCGGCCACATCAGCGTGACCAGCTACAACCGCATGGTGCTGATCACCGGCGAAGTGCCCGACGACGCCGCCAAGACAACGGCCGAGCAGGTGGTGGCCAAGGTGGAAAACGTGAAGTCCACCGTGAACGAGCTGGGCGTGATGGGCAGCAGCTCGCTCACCGCGCGCAGCAACGACGCCATCCTGACCAGCAAGGTCAAGGCCACCTTCGTGGACACCAAGGACCTGCAGGCCAATGCCATCAAAGTGGTGACCGAGCGGTCGGTGGTCTACCTGATGGGCCGCGTCACCGAAAAGGAAGGCGCCCGCGCCGCCGACCTGGCGCGCACCGTCTCCGGCGTGCAGAAGGTGGTGCGCGTGTTCGAGTACATCACCGAGGCCGAGCTGCAGGACCTGCAGCCCAAGGACGTGAAGAAGTAGGCGCCGCCTACTTCAGGCGCCGGATCAGGCTGGACGTGTCCCAGCGCCCGCCGCCCTGCGCCTGCACGTCGGCGTAGAACTGGTCCACCACGGCGGTGACGGGCAGGCGCGCGCCATTGCGGCGCGCTTCGTCCAGCACCAGACCCAGGTCCTTGCGCATCCAGTCCACGGCAAAGCCGAAGTTGAACTGGTCGTCCACCATGGTCTTGCCGCGGTTGTCCAGCTGCCAGCTTTGCGCCGCGCCCTTGCCGATGACGTCCAGCACCAGCTTCATGTCCAGCCCGGCCTTCTGGCCGAAGGCGATGGCTTCCGACAGGCCCTGCACCAGGCCGGCGATGCAGATCTGGTTGACCATCTTCGCCAGCTGACCGGCGCCCGGCGCGCCCACCAGCGTGACCGCGCGCGAGAAGGCCATGGCGGCGGGCTTCATCGCGTCAAACGCAGCGGCATCGCCGCCGCACATCACGGTCAGCAGCCCGTTCACCGCGCCGGCCTGTCCGCCGGACACCGGGGCATCGACGAAGGCAATGCCGCGCGCGGCGCCCGCGGCATGCAGCTCGCGCGCCACCTCGGCCGATGCGGTGGTGTGGTCCACGAACACGCTGCCTGGGGCCATGCCGGCGAAGGCGCCATCGGGGCCCAGCACCACCGAGCGCAGGTCATCGTCGTTGCCCACGCAGGCGAACACGAATTCGGCACCGGCGGCGGCTTCGCGCGGCGTGGCGGCGGCGCTGCCGCCGTATTCCTTCGCCCAGGCCTGGGCCTTGGCGGCGGTGCGGTTGAAGACCGTGACCTGGTGGCCCGCCCGTGCCAGGTGCCCGGCCATCGGGTGGCCCATCACGCCCAGGCCCAGGAAGGCGCAGCGGCGCGAGGGGGTGGGGTCGTAGGTCTTGGTGGTCATGCGGGTATTGCCGATGGGGATCCGTAAGTTTACGTTCCCAGCAGCGGCAAGACGAATCGGCCGGCGCCTTCAGGGAGTTTCAAGAATCTGTCGCCGGATGGACTCGAGGAACATTCTGGTGGTTGGGCAAAACGCGGTTGGAGGCACATCAGGGTGAAACAGATCGTCAAATGGTTGGTCAAGCGTCTGATCTTCGTCCGCCAGAAGTCGATCAATCTCTGCCACCAGTGCACGCCGCTTGTTGTCGGGCGCGACACGACAGTACGCGCCCACAACATCCTCCAACTCCGGGCCATCAATGTCGTAGTCTTGGTGAAAGTAGGCGCCCATCAAGTTGGCCAGGAGGGGATAGGACTCAGGACTCAAAGACATTCAAGCCGCCTTGCTCAGAGCATTGGGAACGCCGTAAGTACAAAGTAGATGCGGTTTTGGTCCTGAACCTTCTTGAGTACAACAAGCATCTTGGTCATTGATTCGGCCTTGCCCATCGTACGGACAATACCGAATCCGACGGCTTTCCCGGCATCGTAGATGAAGCGCTCTCGCTCACCGATTGCTGCTGCCTTCGCCCAACTTGAAATGGCTTCTCGATTGGCGCGCAACGCCTCGGCGATGAACCTTTCCGCCTCGCTCAGATTGCGGAATGTGGATGCTACCGGTATGCGCCGATCCGTCAGCAGGCGCTGCCGGAGTTGCTCCTCTGTGCGGCCAACATGCTTTGCAATCGTGTGACCGCCACTGGCTTCTTCCGCGGCCAGGCTGATGGCCCCCTTTCGCACGCTGAGGATCTTCGCCAGGCCCGCGCCGCCTGCAAGCAAGGGCACGGCTATGTCAGCACCCAGTCCAATCAATTCCGCGGTTCGGGGGTCCGCGCCTAGAGATTCGGCCGTGCTGGATGCGGCCTTGGATGTCAATGTTGTGGTTGACCTGCCGGTGACTACCTGCGTCAATCCAGCAGATGCAGTGTCAGCGCCATGCACGCCGAGCGCGCCGCCCGCGACCTTTGTGATCGCTGTTGGTTCTGGGGTGAGCAACAGGGCTGCGGCACCGACAAGTTCCAATCCACCGGCAAATACCGAGGCTGCACCCCAGAGCCGGTTTGAGAGCGAGGGTGCGCTGTCCAGCGTTTCGCTTTCGAATACGGCGGCCAGTTGAACTGGCGACAGAACGATTTGCAGACCGTTGTCGTCTTGCCAAGGTATGTCTGGCGAAGTGCCGCGGCTGGACAGTCCGATTGGCCCCGGTGCGGCGCTGGCCCAGCGGCACATCGTGCCTGTGTCAATCACGTCTTGGTCAAACAGGCCCAGGGTGCCTGGTCGTCGGAAATCGGCCATGACGAGTACTCCAGGGCAATGAGTGCTGCCCGTTCGGCAAAGAAGTCATCATATTGGCCTTTAAGGGTGCGACGATGTTCTCGGGCAGTGGGTGCCGTAGGCACTTGGCGTTGGGCTTCGGCGTCCGAAATCCATATGGCTGTTGGGTGCTAGGTGGTGCGCGAGGCCGTGATGGCAGGAGGGCGCCTTCGGTGCGGTACAAATGCTTCGGCGGCTCGAACTGCCGCAAACTTCAGCAAAGGCTCGATGGCCATGTCCACTGTTCTCGCCCTTTCCGGCAGCCTGCGTAAGGCCTCCTTCAACACCACCCTGATGCGCGCCGCACAAGCAGCAGCGCCCGAAGGCACGCGGATCGAAACTGCCACCTTGCATGGCATTCCGCTGTACGACGGCGACCTGGAGCGCGACGAAGGAACGCCCGCCGCCGTCCGTGCATTGAAAGACCGCATCCTGGCCGCCGATGGCCTGCTGCTGGTCACGCCGGAATACAACGGCGGCGTGCCGGGTGTGTTCAAGAACGCGGTGGACTGGCTGTCGCGGCCCACGCCGGGCCTGCCCGACGTGTTCAAGGACCGCCCGGTGGCGGTGATCGGGGCCTCGCCCGGCGGTTTCGGCACGCTGCTGTCGCAGACACATTGGCTGCCGGTGCTGCGTGCGCTGGGCACGCGCCACTACAGCGGGGGCCGGCTGGCGGTGTCGCGCGCCCAGGCGGCGTTCGGCGCCGATGGCCAGTTGCAGGACGAAGGCCAGCAGCGCTTGCTGGTGGATTTCCTGCAGGGTTTCGTCCGCGCCTTGGCGTCAGGGGGCTGAAGCCATGGAAGCCTCTTTCCACCACTTCTGCGAACTCTTCGCCCAACTGGGCCTGCCCGACGACGAGCCGTCGGTGCGGGCCTTCATCACCAGCCACCGGCCGCTGCCCGGGCAGGTGCGCCTGGCCGATGCGCCGTTCTGGAGCGAGTCCCAGGCGCGCTTGCTGCGCGAAGGTTTGGTCGACGACGCCGACTGGGCCGAGGTGGTGGACCAGCTGAACGCGGCCCTGCGCTGAGGCGCTGCCTCAGCGCCCCGGCTTCACCATCGGCCAGCCGCGGCGGGCCCATTCGCTCATGCCGCCTTCGACATGGCGCACGTTGGTGATGCCCTGTTCGCGCAGCGCCTTGGCCAGCGCGCTGGACCGGTTTTGCGTGCGGCACATCAGCAGCACCGGCTTGTTCTTGTCGGGCACCAGCGAGGCCCACTGCGCCGCCACCTGCCGCATGGGCACCAGCTTGGCGCCTTGGGCCACGCCCTGGGCGTGCTCGTCCGTTTCGCGGATGTCGATCACCAGAGTCTGCCCTGGCGCCTGCAGCGCAGCGCGCGCTTCTTCCAGCGTGGCCGACGGCAGGGCATCGGCGGCCAGCACCCCGCCAGCGGCGGCCAGGCCGGCCACGGCCAGCGCGCCGTGCAAGACAAATCGGCGGAGCAGGAAGGAAGAAGCATGTGTCATGACGGTCCGGGCACGAGGGAAGTGCGGACCATCTTATACCTGCGAGGGTATCAACGACTGTGACCTCGGTCCCCTTGCGGGGCGCGGGCTCACACGATCGTCAGGTGCTCGGTGCCCGCGGCCAGATCGAGGTTGCGCGCCCGCTGGCTGTGCAGCTTGATCTGCAGCCGCAGGTCGTTCACCGAGTCGGCATTGCGCAGCGCGTCTTCGTAGGTGATGACGCGGCTTTCGTACATGTCGAACAGGGCCTGGTCGAAGGTCTGCATGCCGAGTTCGCGGCTGCGCTTCATCAGGTCCTTCAGCTCGCCCACCTCGCCCTTGAAGATCAGGTCGCTGACAAGGGGTGTGTTCAGCAGGATTTCCACCGCCGCGGCGCGGCCCTTGCCTTCTTCGCGTGGCAGCAGTCGCTGGCTGACGATGCCCTTGAGGTTCAGCGACAGGTCCATCAGCAGCTGCTGGCGGCGTTCTTCGGGGAAGAAGTTGATGATGCGGTCCAGCGCCTGGTTGGCGCTGTTGGCGTGCAGCGTGGCCATGCACAAGTGGCCGGTCTCGGCGAAGGCCACGGCGTGTTCCATGGTTTCCTTGTCGCGGATCTCGCCCATCAGGATGACGTCCGGCGCCTGGCGCAGCGTGTTCTTCAGCGCCGCCTCCCAGCCGTCGGTGTCCAGGCCCAGTTCGCGCTGGGTGATGATGCAGTTCTTGTGCGCGTGCACGAACTCCACCGGGTCCTCGATCGTGATGATGTGGCCCTGGCTGTTCTCGTTGCGGTGGTCCACCAGCGCGGCCAGGGACGTGCTCTTGCCCGAGCCGGTGGCGCCCACCATGATGACCAGGCCGCGCTTGGTCATCGAGATGTCCTTCATCACCTGCGGCAGGCCCAGGCCGTCGATGGTGGGCAGGGTCTGCGGGATCAGCCGCAGCACCAGGCCCACCTGGCCCTGCTGCATGAAGGCATTGCAGCGGAAGCGCCCGATGCCCTGCGGGCTGATCGCGAAGTTGCACTCCTTGGTCTTCTCGAACTCCGCCGCCTGCTTGTCGTTCATCAGCGAACGCGCCAGCGCCATGGTGTGCTGGCCGGTCAGCGGCTGCGGGCTGACCTTGGTGACCTTGCCGTCCACCTTGATGGCCGGCGGGAAGTCGGCGGTGAGGAACAGGTCGGAGCCGTTGCGGGCGATCATCAGCCGCAGCAGGTCGTTGACGAACTTCGATGCCTGGTCGCGTTCCATGCGGGGTCCTTGGGGGCGGTGGCGGCGCGTGGTTACGGCTGCGCGAGAAGCGTTGAAAGGCGCGCGCTGCTCTGGCGCAGGCGCAGTGACAGCCGCCGCGCCAGCGTGGCCAGCAGGGCCGCGGCCAGGCGGGGGTCGTTGGCCATCATGCGGTCCAGCGAACCGGCCTCCAGGATGGCCAGCACACTGGGCTTGAGCGTGCGGCAGGCCGAAAAGCGGGCGCCAGCGTCCAGCAGGCTCATTTCGCCCAGCAGGTCGCCCGGGTGGGCTTCACCCAGGCGCGCTCGCGCGCCCAGGGGCTGCACCCGGTCCACCGCCAGCGCGCCTTCCAGCACGATGAGCAGGAAGTCGCCTTGCTCGTCCTGCACGATCACTTCGCGCTCGGGCGCCAGCTGCACGAATTCCAGGTAATGGCCCAGGCGCAGCAGGCCTTCGGGGCCGAGTGCGGCGGTGTGCTTTTCGTCGGCCCACACGGCCTGGAACAGCGCCTCGCCACGCGGGCGGGGCACGGCCTGGGCCTGGATCTGCTGGGCCCGGTCGCGCCAGGTGGCCAGCGGCGGCGTGTCGCCCTCGCGTTCCATGAACAGCGTGGTGAAAAAGCCCGAGTCGGACGTGTTCACTTCGGTGTCGGCCGTGCTGGCGTCGGCCGCGCCCGTGCCGGCGTCATCGCCCCCACCATGTCCAAGGCGGCGCAGCAGCTTCTTCACCATCGGGGTGTCCATGCGGTGTCTGGCGTCAGCCCGGGAAGTTCTCGGGCGTCTTGGCCTTGGACCGCGCTTCGGCCGGGCTGATGACGTTGCGCCGCACCAGTTCGGTCAGGTTCTGGTCCAGGGTCTGCATCCCGGCGTTCTGGCCGGTCTGGATGGACGAGTACATCTGCGCGATCTTGTTCTCGCGGATCAGGTTGCGGATGGCCGAGTTGCCGATCATGATTTCATGCGCCGCCACCCGGCCGCTGCCGTCCTTCAGCTTGCACAGGCTTTGCGAGATCACGGCCACCAGCGATTCGGACAGCATGGCCCGCACCATTTCCTTTTCGGCCGCCGGGAACACGTCCACGATGCGGTCCACGGTCTTGGCCGCGCTGCTGGTGTGCAGGGTGCCGAACACCAGGTGGCCGGTTTCCGCGGCGGTCAGCGCCAGGCGGATGGTTTCCAGGTCGCGCATTTCGCCCACCAGGATGGCGTCCGGGTCCTCGCGCAGGGCGCTGCGCAGCGCGTTGCTGAACGACAGCGTGTGCGGGCCCACCTCGCGCTGGTTCACCAGGCACTTCTTGCTTTCGTGCACGAACTCGATCGGGTCTTCCACCGTCAGCACGTGGCCGTATTCGTTCTCGTTCAGGTGGTTGATCATGGCCGCCAGCGTGGTGCTCTTGCCCGAACCGGTGGGGCCGGTCACCAGCACCATGCCGCGCGGTTTGAGCGCCAGGTCGGCGAAGACCTTGGGCGTGTTGAGTTGCTCCAGCGTGAGGATCTTGCTGGGAATGGTGCGGAACACCGCGCCCGCGCCGCGGTTCTGGTTGAAGGCGTTGACGCGAAAACGCGCCAGGCCCTGGATCTCGAAGGAGAAGTCGCACTCCAGCGTGTCTTCGTAGTGCTTGCGCTGGCTGTCGTTCATGATGTCGTACACCATGGCGTGCACCTGCTTGTGGTCCAGCGGGTCCACGTTGATGCGGCGCACGTCGCCGTGCACACGGATCATCGGCGGCAGGCCGGCCGACAGGTGCAGGTCCGAAGCCTTGTTCTTGACCGAAAAGGCCAGCAGTTGGGTGATGTCCATGGGGTGAGGCTGGTGGGCGCTTGAGCGCCGCCTGTTCATTGGCCCCTGTCGCGTGGGCTGTAGCGCGTGGCCGGTTGCGGTAGGCTGGCGGCCATTATGACGACCGTGGCGAGCAAGTTACAACAGGTGCGCGATCGCATCGCGACAGCCTGCACACAGGCCGCCAGACCCGTGCAAAGTGTCACGCTGCTGGCGGTGAGCAAGACCTTCGGCCCCGAAGCGGTGCGCGAGGCTTTTGCCGCCGGCCAGCGCGCTTTCGGCGAAAACTACGTGCAGGAGGCGCTGGACAAGATCGCCGCGCTGGCCGACCTGCGTTCGCAGATCGAATGGCACCTGATCGGGCCGCTGCAAAGCAACAAGACGCGACCGGTGGCCGAAGCCTTCGACTGGGTGCACTCGGTGGACCGCTTGAAGATCGCGCAACGCCTGTCCGAGCAGCGCCTGGCCCCGCAGCGCCCGCTGCAGTTGTGCCTGCAGGTGAACATCAGCGGCGAAGCCAGCAAGAGCGGCCTGGCGCCGCACGAGGTGCTGCCGCTGGCGCAGGCGGTGGCGGCCTTGCCACGGGTTCGGCTGCGCGGCCTGATGGCCATTCCCGAGCCGGCTGGCGACCTGGCGGCCCAGCGCGGCCCACACCGGGCGCTGCGCGAATTGCTGGCCGCCTGCAACGACGCCGGCCTGGGCCTGGACACCCTGAGCATGGGCATGAGCGCCGACCTGGAGGCCGCCGTTCTGGAGGGCGCCACGCTGGTGCGCGTGGGCACGGCCCTCTTCGGCGGGCGCGCGGCGCCGGCCTGAGCCGCCAGCCGCGCTCAGGGGTACAGGCCGCGGTCCTGGCGCGCCATGAGGATGCGCTCGCAGGCCACCGCGAAGGTGGCGGTGCGCAGGCTGACCTGGTGCTGGTCGGCGGTGTCCCAGATCTTCTTGAGCGCGCCCACCATGATCTTGTCCAGGCGCAGGTTGATCTCGTCTTCGGTCCAGAAGAAAGAGCTGAAGTCCTGCACCCACTCGAAATAGCTCACGGTCACGCCACCGGCGTTGCAGATGACGTCGGGCACCACCAGCACGCCGCGGTCGGCCAGCACGTCGTCGGCGCTGGGCAGGGTGGGGCCGTTGGCGCCTTCCAGCACCAGCTTGGCCTGGATGCGGCGCGCGCGCGGCTCGGTGATTTGGCCTTCCAGGGCCGCCGGGATCAGGATGTCGCAGGGCGTGTCCCAGAAGGTTTCATCGTCACCCGGCTCGCCGCCGGCAAAGCCGCCCACGCCGCCGGTGTCGCGCACATGCGGCACCAGGGCCGACAGGTCGAAGCCCTTGGCGTTGACGACGGTGCCGGTGTGGTCCTGCGCCGCCACGATCTTCGCGCCCGCCTGGCCGAACAACTCGGCCGCGGCCGAGCCCACGTTGCCGAAGCCCTGCACCGCCACCCGCGCGCCGTTCAGCTCCAGGCCGATGCGCCGCGCCGCTTCGCGCCCGGTGACGAAAACGCCGCGGCCGGTGGCCTTCACCCGCCCCAGGCTGCCGCCCAGGTGCACCGGCTTGCCGGTGACCACGCCGGTGGCGGTGGCGCCCACGTTCATGGAGTAGGTGTCCATCATCCAGGCCATGATCTGGGCGTTGGTGTTCACGTCCGGCGCCGGAATGTCCTGCTGCGGCCCGATGACGATGCCGATCTCGCTGGTGTAGCGCCGCGTCAGGCGCTCCAGTTCCTTGTGTGACAGGGCCCGGGGGTCAACCCGGATGCCGCCCTTGGCGCCGCCGAAAGGCAGGTTCACGGCCGCGTTCTTCACGCTCATCCAGGCCGCCAGGGCCATCACCTCTTCCAGGTTCACGGCCGGGTGGTAGCGCACGCCGCCCTTGCCAGGTCCGCGCGACAGGTTGTGCTGCACCCGGTAACCCTCGAAATGCGCCACGCTGCCGTCGTCCATTTCCATGGGCACGTCCACGATCAGTGCGCGCTTGGGGTGTTTCAGGGTTTCGGCCCAGCGCGCCAGCGGGCCCAGGTAGGGAATGACGCGGTCCACCTGCGCCAGGTAGGTGCCCCAGGGGCTGTCGGGGGTGGGCTGTACATAGGAAAGCTGCGACATGGCCGGATGCTCCTGTGATGGGGTGGGGCCCGGAAACCGGACGGCGATGCGCACTGTAGGACCAGGCGGCCGGGCGCGGCCCACCGCATGCGCGAATTGCATGACCCCGAAAACAGGTGCGACAAAGGGTGCCGGAATCGGCCGGGGACGTCAGTCGCCGCTCAGCCTGGGCGTGGCGCGTGTGGCTACACTCCCGCGATGCCTTCCACCCCCGTGCAACAGCCCATCGCCTTCATCGGCGGCGGCAACATGGCCGGCGCCCTGATCGCCGGGCTGCTGCAAAGCGGCCGCGCGCCCGGCAGCATCCTGGTGGTGGAGCCCGACGACCGCCAGCGTGCCAAGCTGGCCCTGCAATACGGCGTGCACGCGCGCCACGCACCGGAAGCCTCGCTGGCCGCCGCGGCCCTGGTGGTGTGGGCGGTCAAGCCGCAGGCCTTTGCCGAGGCGGCCGCCCCCTGTGCCGAATTCGTCAACCGGGCGCTGCACCTGTCGGTGATGGCCGGCGTGCGCACGGCCGCCATCGAGGCCGCCACCGACGCCCACCGCGTGGTGCGCGCCATGCCCAACACCCCGGCCCTCATCGGCCGCGGCATCGCCGGGCTGTACGCCACCGCCCAGACCTCGGCCGAGGACCGCGCCGCCGCCGAAGGGGTGCTGGCCTGTACCGGCACCACGCTGTGGGTGCAGCGCGAGGCCGACCTGGACGCGGTGACCGCGTTGTCGGGCTCGGGCCCGGCCTATGTGTTCTATTTCATCGAAGCCATGATGCAGGCCGCCGGCGAGATGGGCCTGTCGGCCGAACAGGGCCGCTTGCTGGCCTTGCAAACCTTTGCCGGTGCCACCGCACTGGCCGCGCAAAGCACCGACAGCCCGGCCACGCTGCGCGAACGCGTCACCTCGCGTGGCGGCACCACCTATGCCGCGCTGATGTCGCTGGACAACGACGCCGTGAAGGCCGCCTTCGTGCGCGCCCTGCACGCGGCGAAAAAGCGGGCCCAGGAACTGGGCGACGAAATCGGCAGCTGAGCCGCGCCCGCCGCAGCCCTGCGGCGCCGGCTCAAGTCCGTTGCCCGGAGGTCGATAACCCGTCGTTGCCCGGCCAGCCCGCCCGGGCCCTGCGCCGGGATGCACCGATGACCACGCTTTCGCACCAGCCTGCCCGCCGCCTGGCGCTGCCCTCGCTGCTGGGTGAGGACGAGTTGGTGCGCACCCAGGTGCTGAGCGTGCTGTTCTCGGCCATCACTTATGTGCTGTACGGCGCCATCGCCGCGCTGCAGGTGGCGATGGGTTTGATGTCGCCGCAGGTGGCGGCCTGGCTGGTGGCCGTGAGCGTGGGGGCCACCTGGTCTTCTACGCCGTGGTGCGCAGCGGCCGGGTGGTCCGCGGGCGCGACCCCGGCCTGGCCCGCACCCAGCTCATCGTGGGCATCCTGCTGATGTACCCGGCCTATGCCGCGGTGGGCCCGGCGGCCACCGGGCTGCTGGTGGTGATGGCCAGCCACGTGGTGTATTCCATGTTCATGATGAAGCCGCGCCAGGTGTGGCTGCTGGTGGGCTGGACGATGCTGGGCCTGCTGCTCACCATGGTGGTGTGCGGTCACCTGTGGCCCGAGCGCTACCGCTTCGAGGTGCAGGCCTCGGGCCTGGCCTACGCCATGCTGGTGATGCCGCTGATCGCGGTGCTGGCCTACCGCATCACCGGCATGACCCAGCGCCTGAAGGACCAGCAGGCCGAACTGCAGGCGGCATTGGGCCGCCTGCAGGAACTGGCCACGCGCGACGAGCTCACCCGCACCCACAACCGCCGCCACATGGGCGAGCTGCTGCGGGTGCAGCAGTCCCAGGCCCGGCGCCTGGGCGTGCCGCTGGCGCTGGCGCTGATCGACATCGACCACTTCAAGCAGGTGAACGACCAGCACGGCCACGCCATGGGCGACGAGGTCCTGCGCGGCTTTGCCGCCGTGGCCCAGCAGAGCATGCGGGCGGCCGACCTGCTGGGCCGCTGGGGGGGCGAAGAATTCCTGGTGCTGATGCCCCACACCAGCCGCGCCGAGGCCCTGGTGGCCATGGACAGGCTGCAGCAGCGCCTGGCCGAACAGGCCGGCACGGCCATGCCGGCGGGCCTGGCGGTCAGCTTCTCGGCCGGCATCACCGAGGTCGGGCCCGACGAAACGCCGGAAGCCGCCATCGAACGCGCCGACCAGGCCATGTACCGCGCCAAGACGCGCGGGCGCAAGCGCTGCGAAACGGGCTGAATCGGCGCCTTCAGCGCAGCGCCAGGTCCACCGCCACGCCCGCAAAAACGGCGAAGCCCACCCAGTGGTTCAGGCGGAAGGCACGGAAACAGCCCTCGCGGGAACGGCTGCGGATCAGCGTGAAGTGCCACAGCGCCTGCGCTGCGGCCGCCCCCAGCCCCAGCAGGTACATCCGGCCCAACCCCAGGCTGTGGCCCAGGGCACCCCAGCTCAGCAGGTAGATGGCGTAGAAGGCCATCACACCGGCCACGTCGGCCCTTCCCAGGGTGATGGCCGAGGTCTTCATGCCGATGCGCAGGTCGTCGTCGCGGTCCACCATGGCGTACTCGGTGTCGTAGGCCAGCACCCAGAACAGGTTGCCCAGCATCAGCCACCAGGCCTGCGGCGGCACCGCGGCCGGTATGGCCGCCAGCGACCAGTCGCGCCCGCCCTGGGCGGCCGAGAAGGCCATCGGGATGCCGAAGGAAAAGGCCACGCCCAGCACCGCCTGCGGCAGCGAGACATAGCGCTTGGCAAAGGGGTAGCCGAGCGTGATGGCCAGCCCCGCCACCGACAGCGCGATGGTGGGCGGGTTGGTGGTCAACACCAGGCAGAAGGCCGCCACTGCCAGCGCCGCGCCCAGCCACAGCGCCTCCTGCACGCTGACCGCGCCGCTGGTCACCGGGCGCTGCGCAGTGCGCTTCACATGGCGGTCGAACTCGCGGTCGGCCACGTCGTTCACGCAACAGCCGGCGCTGCGCATCAGGATGGTGCCCAGCGTGAACACGGCCAGCAGGTGCCAGCCCGGCCAGCCGTCGGCGGCGATCCACAACGCCGACAGCGTGGGCCACAACAGCAGCAGCCAGCCGGCGGGGCGGTCCCAGCGGATGAGGTTCAGGTACAGCGGCAGGCGATCGGCAAGGTTCACGCAGGGCATTATCCGGGCCGGGCCTGGGCGAAAACTGGCGGCCAAAACCAGTGCTTTGTGCGGCGCTGGCCCGACACCTTGCTGCCTAGAGTGAAGGGCAAGCCGCCCCGTCCGGGTGGCAGAGGTCTGCCATGCCCGCCGCCACCCCCCTGCGCCCTGTCACCGCGCCCGCTGCCCCGCCCGTCACCGCGGCGGCCAGCCTGTCGATCGACCCCTTGGACTACGCGTTGAAGGCGGCGGCGGTCAAGCGCGTGGGCCGCAGCCGCAAGCGCGTGCTGTTCCTGGTGCACGCGGCCGAGATTTTCAGCGCGCTGGAGCCCCTGGTGGTCGAACTGCAATCACGCGCCGACCGCTTCGAACTGGTGTTCGCCGCCATCCCGCGCAACTACAGCGGCCGCATCGGCGAATGCAGCGGCGCCGAGGCCACGCGCGACTTCCTGGCCGCGCGCGGCCTGTCACCCATCCTGCTGCAGGGCCGCGGCGTGGGCGACCTGATCCGCCTGGTGCAGATGGCGCCCGACTTCATCTTCCGCCAGACGCCGTGGGAACACCACATCCCGCCGCTGTTCCACGCCCGCATGCTGCAGTTCGCCGCGCTGTGCTATGTGCCCTACGGCATGGGCACGATTGAAAAGCCGCAGCACCAGTACAACCAGCCCTTCCACAACCAGTGCGACTTCGTCTTCGCCGAAAGCCAGTACCACCTGGAGCGCTATGCCCAGCACCGTGCCATGGGCACCCTGGGCGTGGTGCTGACCGGCTACCCACGCTTCGAGCATTTCGCCCACCGGCTGGACAGCGAGCAGCACGCCTGGCCGCTGGCCGTGCCCGATGACATGCCGCGCCTGATCTGGGCCCCGCACCACACGGTGGAGCGCAGCTGGCTGAACTACTCCACCTTCATCGACCACCACCAGCGTTTGCTGGCCGAAGCGCAGCGCGGCCGGCTGAGCATCCTGTTCCGGCCCCACCCGGCCCTGGCCGAAAAGCTGCAGGCTTCGGGCCTGATGTCGGCGGACGACTACGCGGCCTACCTGGCCGCCTTCGAGGCCACAGGCACCAGCGGCGTGGACCGCTGCAGCGACTACATCGCCCAGTTCGGCGCCAGCGACATGATGGTGACCGACGGCCTGGGTTTCTTCAGCGAATACCTGCTCACCGGCAAGCCCCTGGTGCGCACCTTCAAGCCCGGTGCCGAGGCCATGAACCACTTCGGCAACTGGTGCGCCGAAGCGGCCCACGTGGTGCAGGATGGCGCCGAGCTGCAGGCCGTGCTGGACGCGGTGGGCGAGCACCGCTACGAAGATGCCCAGCTGGCCGCGCGCCTGGAACGCCGCGATGTGCTGCTGGCCATGTGCCAGGGCGCGTCGGCGCGCATTGCCGACGCGCTGCAGGCCGGCTGAGCCGGCAGCCCCGGCCCCGCCGCGTCAGGTCCGGCGGAAGACGAAGAAGTAGTTGTCGATGCCGGTGAAGCTTTCCAGGTACACCGCGCGCTGCATGAACAGGGCGTTGGAGGCAAACACCTCGGCGTAGCGGTCGGCGTTGCGGTAGCGGGCGTGGTAGCCCTCGTTCACGCGCCGCATCAGTTCGGGCCCGGCGGTGACCGAGTCGCGCGTGACCAGCACGCCGCCCGGGCGCAGCAGGCGCTGCGCTTGAGCCACTGTGGCTTCGAACAGGTCACCGTGCAGGGTGGCGAACACGCCCATCACGAAGATGGCGTCGTAGCCGCCGTCGGGCAGGTCCACCAGGGTGTCCACGCCGCGCGCGGCGAAGGCCGCGTTGGGCAATTGCAGGGCCTGGGCCTGTTCGATCAGTGCGGGCGCCAGGTCGATGCCGTCCACCCAGGCGCAGTGGCGCGCCAGCACGGCGCTGTACTCGCCGTTGCCGCAACCCACGTCCAGCACCCGGTGCTGCGGGGCCAGGTGCAGTTCACACAGCAGCGGCAGCACCGCGCGCACGCGCTGGTAGTAGCCGGCATTGGCCACATGCGTGTCCTGGCAGCGCTGCCAGTACTGGTGGTTGATGGCGGCGGCGGCCGGCAGGCCGGCGTTGGGTGGGGCATGAAGGGTGGCGTGCATGGTCAGCAGTTTTTCGGTTGGATGAGTTCCAGCGCGGCCTGGGCCAGCGCGGCATTGGATTCGGCCACCCGCAGGCCGGCGGCTTCGGCCTCGGGCTGCAGGTCGGTCAGTTCGGTGCAGCCCAGCACCAGGGCGTCCACGCCGTCGCGGCGCAGGGCCTGCAGGCCCTGGCGCAGCGTGGCCAGGGTGGCCGGTTCGATGCGGGCCTGGCGCTTCACTTCGTCGATGGCCGCGGCCACCGCGGCGGCGAGCGCGTCGCCGCCGTCCACCGGCTGCAGGCCGGCGTCCTGCAAGGTGCGCTGGAACAGGCCGTGCCGGCGCAGGCTGGCGCTGGTGAAGGTGGCCACGCGCCGCGCACCCGCGCGCTGCACCGCGGCCACGGTGGCCTGCACGATGTGCGGCACCGGCACCACCGCAGATGCGGCCCAGCGCTCGTAGAGCAGGTGCGCGGTGTTGCAGGGCACCACCACCACGGTGGCGCCTTGGGCGGCCAGTTCGGCGATGGTCTGCGCGATGAAGGGCGAGGGGTCGGTCTCGCCCAGTTCCAGGTGGCGGCCTCGGCTGGGCAGCTTGGTGTTGATGTCGGCAATGACGCGCGGGAAGTGCCAGTCTTTTGTCGCCGGCACGCGGGCGTACAGCGCGCGCAGGAAGTCCAGCGTGGCCCAGGGCGCCACGCCCACCACGCCCAGCACGCCTTCGTCGCGCGGCCAGTCCACCGCACCGCCCGGGGGCAGGATCGTGGGCATCAGCTCTCGCAGCGCCGGAATTCGTACAGGCGCAGGCGCGTCTCGGGGTACTTGTTCAGCGGGTGGCCCTCGGGGAACATGTTCTCGTCGCGCAGCGCGGCGAAGCCCTGCCCGGCCATCAGGGCCAGGTACTGCGCGCGGGTGCGGTAGGTGGCCGAGTAGTTCTGGCCCAGGTGGTCGGAATGCCGGTCGTTGATCTCATGCCGGCCGGCCACGCCGGTGCCGTCGCGCAGCAGCAGCGTGCCACCGGGGCGCACCAGCGCGGGCAGGCGCTGCAGCAGGCGCTCGGCCTGGTCGTCGTTCAGGTAGACGAACAGGCCGGAAATGAACACCAGGTCGAAGGGCGTGTCGTTGGCGTAGGCCTCGGCCGCGCTTTCGACGAACTGCACCTGGGCCATGCCACGGCGTTGCGCCGCGGCCTGGCCGATGTCCACCAGGCCGCGCGCGTATTCCACCGCCACCACTTGCGCCGCGCCGCGCTCGGCGAAGCGGAAGGTCCACTGGCCCACGCCCGCGCCCAGGTCCAGCACGCGCTGGCCGGCCAGCGGCGGCAGCCAGGCGAAGACCTTGGCGGTTTCGTCGTCGATCTTGCGCTGCAGGTTCTGCGGGTCCTGCTCCAGGTTGGCGATGGACTCGAAGGCCACCTGGCCCAGCGTGGCGGCGCGGCCTTCCCAGAACTGGCGGACTTTGACGGGGTCGAGCATGGCGGGCTTTCTTGGAGGGTCAGGTGCGTTCGGCGGCGTAGCGCCACAGCGCGTCGCGCAGCATCGGCTTGCTGGCGCTGATGCCAGGGTCCATCACGCGGCTGTCGCACAGGAAGTCGAGATTGAGTTCGGTGTATTCGTTCACCGCCTTGTTGGGCACCGGCAGCACGCGCACGCCCAGGGGCTTTTTCAGCCGCACGGCCAGGGTGGCGATGTCCAGCACCAGGCCGGTCAGGTCTTCGGCGAACATGGTGCCGGGCACCGGCACCATGTCGATGCCGCAGCCGCACACGGTGGACAGCAGCGCCAGCTTCTCCAGGCTGAGCGAGCGCAGGTTGTTGGCGTCGGTCAGGCCGTTGTCTTCCAGCACCGAATACATCACGCCGTTGAAACCCACGGTGCGCGCCCCGGCGCGCGCGGCGCCGGTCTTGATGGCCTCGGTCAGCACGCTGGTGATGAACACGCTGCCGTGCGCGCCCACCGGCGACGGGCCCAGCAGTTCCACCACCTTGGCCACCGAGGTTTCGCCATCGGGGAAGGGCGCCAGCGAGCCGTCCAGCCCGCGGTAGTCGAAGCCAGTGGCGGCGGCCAGTTCGCGGCCGAGGGTGTCGATACGGGCCATGTCGCGCGCGAAGGCGGCAATCAGCCGGTCCTGGAACTGCGACAGCGCCCAGCCTTCGCGCCGCGCCGCGCGCGCCAGCTCCAGCGCCACCGGCGTGGTTTCCATCGCGATGGAGAAGGCGAGTTGTTCGCCTTCGTGGCGTGAAAACGGAAAGAAGGGCAGGCCCGCCGGGCAGGCGGCCGACAGGCCGACGCGGAAGTTGTCAATGCCGTTGGCGCTGCGCCGCGACAGCTTCAGCACGAAGCGCGCGGCGGCTTCGGCGGCGTCCATGCCGATGGTGGTGGCATCGGCCACCATCAGGTTCAGGAACAGCGCCGGATCGCGCAGCACCAGGGCCTGGGCTTCTTCCAGCAGGGCAGCGCGCCCGCGCGGTTCGAACAGGTTCAGCGGCAGGCAGAACCAGCGCGCGCCGGCGGCTTCGGCCAGGGCATGGGTGCTGTCCACCACCGAGCGCAGCATGCCGGGTGAGGCCTCGGCGTCCAGCGTGGGCGGTGGCAGGGTCAGGCGCAGGGTGCGCGGCACCAGGCCGGCGGCGTCGGTCAGCGCCTGGGCCTGCTTGCGAAAGGCCGCCAGCCGCGTGGCCAGTTCGGCCGGCGCGGCGCTGAACACAGGCACGCCGATGGTGATGCTGCGGATCATGCGGCGCGGCTTTCGTCGATCAGCTGCAGGTAGTCCGCCGGGGTGTTCACCTCGAAGAAGTTCTCGCCGCGCTGCAGCGCTTCAGCCTGCACCGGGGCGGCCTCGTCGGCGCAGGGCAGCAGCTGGCCGGCGAACAGGTTGGCGTGCTCCACGCAGCGGCGCTGCCAGGCGCGCAGCAGTGCCGGGCTGCTGATCTTGAACAGGCCGACGGACTCCGGGTGCGCCATGCTGCGCACCGGGCCCTGGTAGGTTTCGCGGATCTGGCCTTCGGCGTCGGTGACGCAGTGGATGGCCGACAGGGTGCGCTTCTCGCGCGGCGACACCAGGGCCAGGTCGGGCGCGGCCGTGTCCAGGCGTTCCACCAGCGTGCGGTCCAGGAAGATGTCGCCCGACACCACGTAGCAGGGCTCGTCGGTGCCCAGCTCGGCCAGGGCCAGACCCAGGCTGCCGGCGTTGTTGGTCAGCGCCCAGTCGGGGTTGTGCACGAAGTGCAGCTGCGGGAAGTGCTGCATGATGTGGATGGCGCGAAAGCCCACCACCACGGTGATGCGCTTGCCGGCAAAGGCGTCCACCGCATGGGCCAGGATGCTGCGGCCGTCGCGCGGGTGGCGGATCAGCGCCTTGCTGACGCCGTCCAGTTGCAGGCTCTTGCCCGCCGCCAGGATGATGGCCCGGGTCATGCCTTCAGCTCCGCCAGGGGTACGGCGATCTCGGGCAGGCCGCCGTCGGGAAAGCGGTGCTTCACGGTCTTGTAGGGGTAGGGCTCGCCGGCCAGGGCGCGTTCTGTCACGCGCTTCCAGTCGAACTGGTGCTTTTCGGGGCGCAGGCTCCACACCTCGAGGGCGGCGTAGTCGTAGCGCACCGCCGGCACCCACTTCAGGCCCAGGCGCTTGGCGGTTTCCATGCGGTGCTGGCCGTCCAGCACCAGGTTGTGGTCGGCGTCCAGCGCCACCGGCTTGGTCCACACGCCTTCGGCCAGGATCTTGTCGGCCAGCCAGTCCACGCGCTTCTTGCTGAAGCCTTCGATGTGGCGCAGGCGGTCCACGGGCACGCGTTCGACATGGGCGTTCATGGCGGGTCCTCAGGCAGGGGTGGCGGCGCGGGCCAGGAAGGCCTGGCAGGCGGCGCGGAAGTCGTCGGGGGTGTTGAAGGTGGCGGCGAAGCCGGCCTCCAGCGCCAGCACCCGGGCGGGCAGCTGGGCGATGCCGTGTTTCCAGGGCATCAGGTAGTACTGGCGCAGGGTCTCGCGGAGGGCGGCGTCGCGCAGCGCGCGGTCGGCGGCCACCTCGTTCGGGCCCACCGCCAGCAGGCCCAGCATCTTGGGCCAGCCGTCACACGCGGGGTCGTGCACTGGGCGGTAGTCCACCACGTCGATGCGGCCTTCGGCGCCGGCATGCACCACGCCGCCGGTCAGGGCCGGGCCGTAGCGGCCGCGGCAGACCCAGAAGGAGTCGTCGCTGTGCGCCAGGGTGCCGAACAGCTGGTCCCAGGCCGCGTCGTCCAGCAGCAGGTCGGTTTCCACCACCAGGTGGCCGCGTTCGGGGTGCTGCAGGGCGGCCACGCCGGTGGCCACCGACGCGATGTTCACGTCTTCAGCCCAACGCGGGTTGTGCGCGCTGCGCACGCGCGCGCCATGGCGGATGGCCAGGTGGGTGTGCAGTTCCTCGGCCGCGAAGCCGGTGACGACCACGATCTCGCCCGCGGTGCGGGCCTTCACCGCGTCGATCATCAGGTCGATGACCGTGGTGTCGCCCACCGGCAGCAGGGCCTTGGGGCAGTGCTCGGTGAGCGGGCGCATGCGTTGGCCGCTGCCGGCGGCCAGCAGCACCACGCCGCGCGGCACGGCGGCAGGCGCGGGGGGCGAAAGGCGGTGGGGCATGGGCGGTCCTGGCGGCGGCGGCCGATGGGCCGCACAAGGGGGTTTCGCGGTCAGTGTAGGAACGCACACCCGGCGGGAATGCCGCGAAAAGGCCGGCCATTGCCGGCCATCCCTGGCCCATCGGGCGGCGGCCGGCAGCCTGCGGCGCGGGGACATTCCGCGCCTGGCCCGGCATGCGGCGGCGGCTTCGCCTATGCTGCGGCCCCATCGCCAAACCCGATCCCTGAAAGGTCCCCATGCGCCTTCAAGCCTTGCGCCGTCCCTTGGCCCTTGCCGCTCTCTGTCTGGCCGCCGCAGCGGCCCAGGCCGCTGCACCTCAGGTCAAGGGTCAGGCGCCTGGTTGGTACCGCATGCCGCTGGGCGATTTCGAGGTCACCGCGCTGAACGACGGCACCGTGGGCCTGCCGGTGGACAAGCTGCTGACCAACACCCGGCCCGGCCAGGTGCAGCGCGCGCTGATGAAGGCCTACCTGGGCATTCCGCTGGAAACCTCGGTGAACGGCTACCTCGTCAACACCGGGTCCAAGCTGGTGCTGGTGGACACCGGCGCGGCCGGGCTGTTCGGCCCCACCCTGGGCAACCTGGTGGCGAACCTGAAGGCCAGCGGCTACCAGCCCGAGCAGGTGGACGAGGTCTACATCACCCACATGCACCCCGACCACGTGGGCGGCCTGATGGCCGGCACCCAGGCGGCCTTCCCGAACGCGGTGGTGCGCGCGCACCAGAAGGAAGGTGACTTCTGGCTGAGCCCGCAAACCCTGGCCCAGGCCCCCGAGGCCGACAAGGGCTTCGTGCAGGGCGCCCAGGCGTCGATGAAGGCCTATGTGGACGGCGGCAGGTACAAGCCCTTTGACGGGCAGACCGAACTCATCCCTGGCGTCACCGCGGTACCGGCCATCGGCCACACCCCGGGCCACAGCATCTACGTGGTGGAAAGCAAGGGCCAGAAGCTGGTGCTGTGGGGCGACCTGATGCATGTGGCCGCGGTGCAGTTCGCCGACCCGTCGGTGACGATCAAGTTCGATGCCGACAGCAAGGCCGCCGCGCCCCAGCGCAAGAAGGCCTATGCCGACGCGGCGAAGAAGGGCTACTACGTGGGCGTGGCCCATGTGGCCTTCCCCGGCATCGGCCGCCTGCGCGCCGACGGCAAGGGCTACACCTGGGTGCCGGCGAACTACTCGGGCAACAAGTAGGGCGCTGTTTCAGGCCTTCAGGAACTCCGCCTTCGCGCCCAGCCAGCGGTCCACATGGGCGCGGGCCGCGGCGGGGTGGCGGTCCAGCAGCGCGGGCGCGGCCTGGCGGGCCTGCATCAGCAGCGGCGCGTCTTCGGCCAGGTCCGCAAAGCGCAGCAGCGCGTCGCCGCTTTGCCGTGCGCCCATGAACTCACCCGGGCCGCGAATTTCCAGGTCGCGCCGTGCAATCTCGAAGCCATCGTGGGTTTGCGCCATGGCGCGCAGCCGGTCCTTGGCGGTGGGCGACAGCGGCCCGCTGTACAGCAGCACGCACACACTGGCCGCCGCGCCGCGGCCCACGCGGCCGCGCAGCTGGTGCAACTGCGCCAGGCCGAAGCGTTCGGCGTGCTCGATCACCATCAGGCTGGCATTGGGCACGTCCACGCCCACCTCGATCACCGTGGTGGCCACCAGCAGCCCCATCTGGCCTTGGGTGAACTGCGCCATCACGGCGGCCTTCTCGGCCGAGGGCAAACGCCCGTGCAACAGGCCGACCGTGTGGCCGGTCAGGGTCTGGCTCAGCGTGGCGTGGGTTTCGGTGGCGGCCTGCAGGTCCAGCTCGTCGCTTTCATCGATCAAGGGGCACACCCAGTACACCTGCCGGCCCTGGGCCAGCTCGTCGCGGATGCGGGCGATGACCTCGTCGCGGCGGTTGTCGGCGAACACCTTGGTCAGCACCGGCGTGCGCCCGGGCGGCAGCTCGTCGATGGTGCTGACGTCCAGGTCCGCGAAGTAGGTCATCGCCAGGGTGCGCGGGATGGGCGTGGCGCTCATCATCAGCAGATGCGGCTCCAGCCGCTGTGACGCCAGTTTCCTGCGCAATTCCAGCCGCTGTGCCACGCCGAAGCGGTGCTGCTCGTCGATGATGGCCAGGCCCAGCTTCGCGAAGTGCACGTCGCCCTGGATCACCGCGTGCGTGCCCACCACCAGGGCGGCCTGGCCGCTGGCCACGCGTTCCACCATCCGGGTGCGGGCCTTGCCCTTGCGGCTGCCGGTGAGCCAGGCCACGTCGATGCCCAGCGGCGCCAGCCACTGCACCAGCTTGCGGAAATGCTGCTCGGCCAGTATTTCCGTGGGCGCCATCAGCGCGCACTGCCAGCCGCTGTCCATGGCCAGCGCGGCGGCGAGTGCGGCCACCACGGTCTTGCCGGAGCCCACATCGCCCTGCAGCAGCCGGTGCATGGGTTGTCGCCGGCCCAGGTCGGCGGCAATTTCTTCGCACACGCGCTGCTGCGCACCGGTCAGGGTGAAGGGCAGCGCGGCCAGCAGCTTTTCATGCAGGCCGCTGCGCTGCGCCGCCAGCGGCGGGGCCTGCAGCAGCGCACGTTCGCGTTGCGCCGCCAGTTGCGACAGTTGCTGCGCCAGCAGCTCTTCAAATTTCAGCCGCTGCCAGGCCGGGTGGCTGTGGTCTTCCAGCGCGGGCAGCGGCAGCTCGGGCGGCGGCTGGTGCAACAGGTTCAGCGCCGCGCGCAGCGTCGGCAGGGCGTGGGGCACCACCCCGGGGGGCAGCACCTCGTCCAGCGGCGCCCGGCGCAGCGCCGACGCGATCGCCTTGCGCAGGTAGGCCTGGGGCAGTGCTGCGCTGGCCGGGTACACGGGGGTCAGGCGCTCGGCCAGCGGGCTGTCGGCGGGCTTGAAGGTCGGGTGCACCATCTCGCGGCCCAGGAAGCCGCCGCGCAGTTCACCGCGCACCCGCAGCCGCGTGCCCGGCGCCAGCGCCTTCTGGTGCGAGGGGTAGAAATGGATGAAGCGCAGCACCAGCTCGTCGCCCGCAGCGTCTTCCAGGTGGGCCACGAACTGCCGGCGCGGGCGCACTTGCACTTCAGCGCGGCGCACCGTGCCTTCCACCTGCACGGTGTCGCCCTCCAGGGCCTGGCGCAGCGGGGTGATGGCGGTTTCGTCCTCGTAGCGCAGCGGCAGGTGCAGCGCCAGGTCGATGTCACGCAACAGCCCCAGCCGCTCCATCGCGCGCTGCGGGGCGGATTTTTCGGGCCGGGGCGGGGGCTGGGCGTCGGGCTCGGCGCCGGTCTTCGCGGGGGAGGGGCCGGGCATGGAACAATTCTGGCCCAAGCACGATCATCTTCAGGCCGGTACAGCCTGCATGCCATGACCCGAACCTACACCCTGTCGGACTTCGATTTCGAACTGCCCCCGGAACTGGTCGCCCAGGCCCCGGCGGCTGAACGCAGCGCCTCGCGCCTGCTGGACGGCCGCGGCAGCCTGCCGGGGGACCGCGTGTTCCGCGACCTGCCCGCGCTGCTGGCCCCGGGCGACCTGCTGGTGTTCAATGACACCCGCGTCATCAAGGCCCGTCTGTTCGGCGAAAAGCCCACCGGCGGCGTGGTGGAAGCGCTGGTGGAACGCGTGCTGCCCGAGCACCAGGTGCTGGCCCAGCTGCGCGCCAGCAAGAGCCCCAAGCCCGGCGGCACGCTGCGCTTTGCCAATGCCTTCGACGCCGACGTGCTGGGCCGCGAAGGCGTGGATGGTTCGCTGTTCCGGCTGCGCTTCCCGTCCGACCCGCTGGCCCTGCTGGACGCCCACGGCCACGTGCCGCTGCCGCCCTACATCACCCACGCCGACACCCCGGTGGACGCGCAGCGCTACCAGACCGTGTTCGCCGCCAAGCCCGGCGCGGTGGCCGCGCCCACCGCGTCGCTGCACTTTGACGACGCCGTGCTGGCCGCGCTGGCCGCCCGCGGCGTGCTCAACACGCGGGTCACCCTGCACGTGGGCGCCGGCACCTTCCAGCCGGTGCGGGTGGAAAACCTGGCCGAACACCGCATGCACAGCGAATACTTCGAGGTCAATGCCGAGGCGGTGGCGGCCATCGCAGCGGCGCGCGCCCGGGGTGGCCGGGTGGTGGCCGCCGGCACCACGGCGCTGCGGGCGCTGGAATCGGCCGCGCGCGGCGGCACCCTGCAGCCCCAGACCGGCGAGACCGACCTGTTCATCACGCCCGGCTACCGCTTCCAGGCGGTGGACCGCCTGGTCACCAACTTCCACCTGCCGCGCAGCACCCTGCTGATGCTGGTGTCGGCCTTCGCCGGCCACGCGCATGTGAAGGCGCTGTACCACCACGCCATCGAGGCGCGCTACCGCTTCTTCAGCTACGGCGACGCCATGCTGCTGGACCGCGCGCGGTGACCGGCGCGGTGCCGGCCCGGCCCGCGCTGCGGCGCGCGCTGCTGCCGTTGGTGTGCCTGCTGGTGGTGGGGCTAGCGGTGTGGTGGGCGCAGCGCCTGACCCACGATGCCGCGCACTGGCCCGGGTTGGCGCTCGTCCAGGCGCAGGCCCTGGCGCTGCCGCGGGGCCACGCCCTGCCTGAGCAGCCACCGGCCGCGGACGACCCGCGCTGGGCGCCCGTCAGCCTGCCCGACAACTGGAAGCAGACCCGCCCCGACGGCGCGGCGGCCGTGTGGTACCGCATCGCCCTGCAGCCGCAGGGCCTGGCGTCCCCGGCGGTCTTGATCCCCCGCCTGGCCACCCAGGGCCAGGTGTTCCTGAACGGCACCCGGCTGTGGGACGGCCGCGGCACCCGGCCCGACCTCACCCGCACCTGGAACGAGCCGCTGCTGCTGCTGCTGCCGGCCGCGCTGCTGCACGAGCAGGGCAATGAACTGCAGGTGCAGGTGGCCGGCCCGCCGCGCTACCGCGCCGGGCTGTCCCAGGTGCAACTGGGCAGCTGGGCTGAGCTGCAACCGGCGGCGCGCTTGCGCACGCGCTGGCAGCACGACGGCGCGCTGGTCTCGGCCGCGCTGTCCACCCTGGCCGGGCTGCTGACGCTGCTGGCCTGGGCCCGCAGCCGGGCCAGCCGGGGCAACCGGCCGCTGCTGTTCTTTGCCGGCGCCACGCTGTTCTGGGGCCTGCGCAACAGCAACCTGTTCCTGGACGAGTTGCCCATCGCCATCGACACCTGGGGCGCCCTGGTGCACCTGGGCCACACCGGCTTCAACACCCTGTTCGGCCTGTTCGTCTTGCGCTTCACGCGCCAGCACTGGCCGCGTTTCGAGCTGCTGCTGTGGCTGTACGGGGCGGCCAATGTGCTGCTGCTGGGCGCGGGGATGATCGTCAGCGTGGAGCAGGCGCTGCGCTTCACCGCCTTGCCCGCGGTGGCCCTGCATGTGCTGTTGCTGGCCCTGCTGCTGCGCCACGGCTGGCGCGAGGCCACGCTGGAGGCGGCGTTGATCGCCGCCACCGCACTCACCTTCTTCGTGCTGTCGCTGCGCGACACCGCGCTGCTGGCCAACCAGCTGCCTTACGAGGCCTATTACCTGTCGCACTACACCGGGCTGCTGATGCTGGTGGCCATGACCTGGGGCCTGGTCAGCCGCCTGGGGCTGGCGCTGCAGCAGTCCACCGAGCTGGCCGCCACGCTGGAAAAGCGCGTGGACGAACGCACCCGCCAGTTGCAGGAGGCCAACGAAGCCAAGAGCCGCTTCCTGGCCGCTGCCAGCCACGACCTGCGCCAGCCGGTGGTGACCCTGGGCCTGGTGTCCGGCCTGTTGCGTGACAGCCTGCAGCCCGGCCCGACGGCCACTGCTGTGCCGCCCGACCCGGCGGCCCCCGGCGCCCTGCGCCTGGCCGGCCAGTTGCACGACGCGGCCGTGTCGCTGGACCGCTTGGTGCATGGGCTGCTGGACGTGTCGCGGCTGGACCTGGGCGCGGCGGTGCTGCGCCAGCCCGTGGCGCTGGACGCGCTGTTCCAGGTGGAGCTGGGCCTGGAAGGCGAGGCCGCGCGGGCCCGGGGCATCGGGCTGCGCGTTCACCCTGGCGCGCCGGTGGTGCACAGCGACCCGGTGCTGCTGGCGCAGATCCTGCGCAACCTGGTCAGCAATGCGCTGCGCGCCACGGTGCGCGGTGGCGTGCTGCTGGCGGCGCGCCGGCGTGCCGACGGCAGCGTGTGGCTGCAGGTGTGGGACAGCGGGCGCGGCATCGCGCCGGAAGAACAGCAGCGCATCTTTGAAGAGTTCGTGCGCCTGGGGCCGGACGCGCAGGGGCCCGGGCTGGGCCTGGGGCTGGGGCTGGCCATCGTGCGCCGTGCCGCTGCCGCCCTGGGCGCCAGCCTGCAGCTGACATCGGTGCCCGGGCGGGGCAGCCGCTTCACGCTGGTCATCCCGCCGCCGGGCCGCGCCGGCGGCTGAGCGCGGCTTTCAGGTCCGGTTCAGGCGCAGCCCCAGCCGCGCCGCGGCCAGCACCGCCTGGGTGCGGTTGCTCACGCCCAGCTTGCGGAACACGGCCGCCACGTGCGTCTTGACGGTGGATTCCGACAGCGCCAGCTCGCGCGAGATGGCCTTGTTCGGCTTGCCCTGCACCAGCAGCCTCAGCACGTCCACCTGGCGCGCCGACAGCTCGTGGTCCTGCGCGTGGGGCCACCCGCCGGCATCGGCCCCGGCATGGCGCTGGGCCGCCGCCGCGTGCACGTCGCCCAGGCAGCCGGCGGGCACGCACACGCCGCCGTCCAGCACGGTCTGCAGGCTGCCGCACATCTGGGTGGCATTGGCCGTCTTGGCGATGAAGCCGGCGGCGCCGGCCTCGATGGCCGCGGTGACGGTCTGGGTGCGTTCGTCGGCCGACAGCACCACCAGCGGCGTGTCGGGGCTGGCCAGGCGCAGCTGGCGCAGGGCATCCAGCCCCTGGGCGTCGGGCAGGCCCAGGTCCAGCAGCAGCAGCGAGGGCTGGGCCGCGTGCACCGCGACCAGCGCCTGGGCCAGGGTGCCGCAGGAACGCACCCGCATGCCGGGCCAGTGGCGCTCACACAGCATTGCCAGGGCGTCGCAGAACAGCGGGTGGTCGTCCACCAGCAAGACCGACATCCGTTCCGGGGCCAGGCGCATCTTCTTTTTCGGCAAGGGGCTCGTGCGTTTCGAGCGATTTTTATCACAGGCGCAACAAAGTCCTTCAGTCGAATGGCCGATGTGCCGACAACGCAGTGCGCCAAGAATCATTTCGGCGCCCGCTGCCCGCTGCCTGCAGCATGCGCTGACCCCGGGATGGCGCCCTGTCTCCCGATCCAACACCCCAAGAGGACCCTGATGCAACGACATGCCCTGATGGCCGCGATGGTGGCGGCCGGTTTGCTGGCCGCCTGTGGCGGCGGTGGCGGCGGCGACACCACCACCCCGCCGGTGGACACCACGCCCAGCACCACCACCACGATCAGCCTGTCCGGCGTGGCCGCCAAGGGCCTGATGAACAAGGCCCAGGTCACCGCGCACAAGGTCAAGGCCGATGGCAGCGTGGACGACGCCGTGCTGGCCGGGCCGGTGGTCACCGACGACAAGGGCGCCTACACCCTGTCGGTGCCCACCACCAAGGGCGAGCCCTATGTCATCAAGGTCACGGCCACGGCCGAGACCACGCACAAGGACGAAGTGACCGGTCTGGACGAGACCCTGCCCGCGGGTTTCACCATGCGCTCGGTGCAAGTGGCCCCCAGCACCGAAACCGCCACCGTCACCACCAGCGTGACCCCCTTCTCCGAAATGACCGCCAAGGCCGCTGAAACCGCCACCGGCGGCTTCACCAAGGCCAACGCCGAGCAGGCCAAGCTGGCCGTGACGCAGTTGCTGGGCTTCGACCCCGCCAGCGTCAGCGTGAAGGCGGCCGACGCCAGCGGCGCCAGCGACGACGAAAAGAAGATGGCCCTGATGCTGACCGCCGTGGCCCAGATGGCCAGCAGCGGTGCGCTGGGCTGTGCCGGCGACGACAACGGCACCAAGACGAAATGCGTGGTGGAAACGCTGGCCAAGGCCGCCAAGACCACCAGCGTGAAGCTGGAAGACAGCAGTGGCGGCGACACCAAGGACGTTTCGGCCGCGCTGGCCACCGCGGTGAACACCGTGGTCAGCGACGACAAGCTGAGCAAGGGCGTGCCCGCCTCGGTGCTGACCACCGTGGTGGCCAACCTGGGCTGCAGCGGCGACAGCTGCAACGCGGCCACCTCCACCGGCGGCACCGGGACGGGCACGGGCACCACCACGCCCACCGGCCCCACGCCGCTGCAACTGGCCATCGTGGAAGCCAAGCTGTGGTTCGGCCAGCTCACCGCCGACTGGAAGGCCATGTTCAAGCCCGGTGGCGCCGACACCACCACCGCCGGCACCGTGAACCTGGAAGCCAACAAGTTCCGCAGCGCGCTCACCGGCATCCAGGTGCCCGCTGAAGCCTTCGTGAAGGACCTGGGCTCCATCGCCTCGTGCATCGACCTGTACAACGACTTCAAGGCCGGCCGCACCACCAGCCCCACCCGCAGCCGCGCCTTCGACCTGACGTCCAACGACGGCTCGGCCGACTTCAGCGGCTTCAACACCACCGGCTGCCAGTTGTTCCAGGACAGCGCCACCACCGTCACGGCCAATGCGCCGGGCAATGCCAACTTCATCGGCATCAGCAGCAACTTCTTCGTCACCCGCAGTTTTGGCCTGGACGGTGCCACCACCACCCGCTGGCGCCACGGCTTCACCTTGACGCCCACCGCCACGGCGGGTGAGTTCACCTACACCACGCGCGCCCGCCGCACCTCCCAGACCTGCCTGAACGGCGCCTGCGGTGCGCAGACCAATGTGAACCTGCAGCTCAACGCCGACGGCACGTCCCGCGACCCCTTCACCGGCACCGTCACCACCAGCACCGACGCCAGCGGCAGCATCACCGCCTACGCCGTCAAGGGCCAGCTCGCGGCGTCCTTCGTCAACGGCGGCAACACGCTGGCCAACGACCACCTCGACGTGGACGTCGCAGGCACCCGCAGCCTGCCGGCCGCAGGCCCGCAAGGCGCCACGCTGGCCGGCAAGCTGGTGGCCGTCAAGGCCGATGGCAGCGTGGACGGCACCGTCACCATCAAGACCGGCAGCGTCACGCTGCAGGCCTATGAATTCGACGCCAACTTCAACCGCGTGCGTCCGGGTTCCACCGCGGCGGTGAACGGTCCGGCCGGCAACGACCCGGCCAGCCTGAGCCTGAACCTGGTCTACACCAACGCCGGGGGCGAGTTCGAAGGCCTGTTCTCCGCCACCGACCCGACCTGGGACAAGTCCAACTCGTTCTACGTGCCCACCAAGCTGCAGGTCAAGGGCGCGCTGCGCACCGTGGAAGCGGGCGTGGCCGCGGAATTCCTCAGCGGCACCTTCACGGTGGAAACCACCGGCTATGGCAACTACATCGACGACCACGCCCAGTTCCCCACGGCCAGCAACCCCAACTTCGTGCCCAAGACGCCCAGCGGCCCGGAGAACTTCTTCACCGTCAGCGCCAGCTTCGTCGGCCAGGTCACCGCGCCCGGCCGCCCGCTGCTGCAGCTGAAGGTCAGTGCCAGCAAGAAGAGCTACCTGGACGACGTGGACACCATCTCCATGCAGTACAGCGCCATCGTCAACGGCACCCCGCGCACGGTGGTGAACTTCGGGGTTGGCCAGCCCAACGCCAATGGCGAGCGCGACCTGACGCTGACCGAACTGGCCTCGGGCCTGACGCTCAAGCGCCTGGCCGGTGCCGACACCGCCAGCCTGAGCAAGGGCGACCTGGCGCTGGGCACCTTCACGTCGGCAGATGGCCGTGTCACCTTCGTGGACAGCAGCTTCATCTCGCTGAGCCTGGGCCTCTGAGCCCACGCCGGACGGCATGATGCGAAGGGCCCGGCACTGCCGGGCCCTTTTTCATGGAAGCCCTGAATTCACCGGACCCTGAGATGCACCCCCTGAAACTGGCCGCGGCCACGCTGGCCACGACCGCCACGCTGCTGGCGGCTTCCGCGCAAGCGGCCGATGCCGACGGCGCCGGCTGGCGCGTCGAACTGATGTCGGACCACCATGCCGACGCGCTGCGCCTGTCCGACCTGGGCTCGGACGACGCGGTGCGCGCCCTGGCCCCCCGCACCGGCCGCAACCTGGCCTATGTGGAAGACCAGGCCCTGCTGGCGCGCCGCCAGGGCGCCTGGACCATCGGCCTGCTGGCGCGCAGCAGCGCCACGCTGGTGGCCAGTGAGGACGCGCTGGCCCTGTCGGCCGCCCTGGCCAACAAGGCCACGCCCGCGGCCAGCCGCGACTGGGCGGTGAACGCGCGCTTTGCCGCCTTCAGCGGCGCCGGGCTGCTGCTGCAACGCGCTTTCGTGCCGGCCGAAGGCTGGCAGGCGCAGGCCTCGGCGCAGCTGCTGTCGCTGGCGCGCTGGCGCGAACGGCGGCTGCTGGGCGACGTGCGCTACAACGCCGTCAGTGGCGCCTATGGCTTCGACCTGGTGTCGCAGCGCGGGGACGACCGCCTGAGCTTCCCCTTCCAGACCGCCGTGTCCGGCCAGGGCCTGGGCGCGCTGTTCGGGGCAGCGGTGGACTGGCGGCGCCAGGACCTGGACGGCCGCGTCGCGGTGCAGGATGTGGGCTGGCTGCACTGGGGCCGCCTGCCGCGCGAAGCGGCCACCCTGTCCACCCAGACCCAGGCCCTGGATGCGGATGGTTTTCTCATCTACAAGCCCCTGGTGCAGGGCCAGAACAGCCAGGACAGCGGCGCCACGCGCCTGAAGGGCCGCTGGCAGCTGGAAGGCGGCTGGCGACCGCAGCCGGCCACCCGACTGAGCCTGGGCCTGCGCACGCGCGAAGGCTTTGGCGCCCTGCCCGAAGCGGCGCTGCAGCAGCAATGGGGCGACCTGGCGCTGGGCGCGCGCTGGCAGTTCCACGAGCGCCGGCTGGGCCTGTCGGTGGGCTGGCGCGGCTGGCAACTGGCCGTGGCCAGCGACCGGCTGGGGGGCGGCGCGCGGTCGCAGGCCTGGTCCCTGGGCTACACCGCCAGCCCTTGACGCTCCGCGGCCGACGCGCTCGCGCCACGCGGGCTGCTCCATCGCGCCACAGTGGCGCGGGCACATTCCTCGCCCCGTGCTCCAGTCTGGCGACAAGCGGCGCGCACTTGAGCGGGGTCAATATCGCACCGCAGCAACTGCCTAAGGTGGCCCCATTGATTCTGTGTTCAACGCAAGAAATGGAGCGCCTCTCATGAACACCCTGCTCACCCGCAGCGTGGCCCTGCTGATGCTGGCCGCCGGGCCGGTGCTGGCTGCCGACAAGCCTGCCAATGAACCCATGCTGAAGCTGGCCAGCACCAGCGGCTGCATGACCTGCCACCAGGTGGAGCCCGGCGGCAAGGGCCCGGACGGCCTGGCGCCCATCGGCCCGGCCTGGAAGGACGTGTCCGCCAAGTACAAGGGCCAGAAGGGCGCCGCCAAGGCCCTGACCCACACCGTGCTCACCGGCTCCAACCCCTACGAGAGCCACTGGAAGGGCAAGGTCTCCGGCCTGGCCATGCCGCCCAACGCGGTGGCCATCAAGGAGCAGGACGCCAAGCGCCTGGTGGACTGGATCCTGTCTCTGTAAAGCCCGCTGGAAGGCGCGTTCGCGCCGGCGCCCACAATGCGCCGATGCGACGCCGGATGCCCCTGCGACAAGCCGCGCCCGTGGCCGCCCTGGCGGTCGGCGCGGCTTTTGTTCTTGCCGCACCCGTGCAGGCCGCGGGCTATGCCACCGAAGGCCGCTGCGCCGGCTGGCCGCGCGTGGCCGTGGCCAGTGCGCCCGGGCACTGCGTGGCGCTGCTCGCCGGCCCGGCCCAGGGCCTGCGCATGCCGCGCCGGCTGCTGGAAGTGGCGCCGGGGCGCTTCTGGCTCACCGACATGGGCAGCTGGGACGCCCACCGCGGCCGCCTGCTGGAGTTGAGCGTTCAGCACGGTGCCACGCCCGCCGCCAGCCTGCGCGTGCTGGCCGAAGGCCTGGACCGCCCGCATGGCCTGGCGCTGGGCCCCGACGGCAAGGTCTACGTGGGCGAAGCGGGCCGCATCTGGCGCAGCGCGCCTGGGCCCGCTTTGCAGCGCGAAGCCGTCATCGATGGGCTGCCGGCCGACGGCGCCCACCCGCTGAAGGAACTGGCCTTCGCGCCCGGCGGGCGCTTGTTCATCAACGTGGGTTCGGCCAGCGATGCCTGCCGCAACGACGCCCAGCAGCAGCCGATGCCCTGCCCCGAAGTGCAGGGCGAGCGGCCCCGCGCGGCGGTGTGGGAAGCCGTGCTGGGCGGCCCGCAGCGCACGCTGCAAAGCCTGAAGCCCTATGCCGCCGGCCTGCGCAATTCCCTGGCACTGGCCTGGGAGCCCGGGGCCGGCGTGCTGTGGCAGGGCGAGAACTCGGTGGACTACCCCCAGGCCGAGCGCCCGGCCGAAGAGCTGAACCGCCTGCGCCCGGGTGCTGACCACGGCTGGCCCTACTGCGTGGCCGCGCAGGAGCCTGCGCGCGGTTACGCCGGCCGCGGCTTCGATTGCAGGCGCAGCGTGGCCCCGCATGCCTTGTGGCCGGCGCACAGTGCGCCGCTGCAAATGCTGTTCGCCCCACGCGGGCTGTCCGTGCCCTGGGCCGGGCAGATGCTGGTGGCCTGGCACGGTTACCGCGCCGGCGGCCACCGCGTGGTGGGTTTTGCACTCGGCCGCGACGGCCAGCCCGCGGCCCGGCCGGTCACCTGGTTCGGCGGCAGCGAAGCGCCCGGCCAGCCCCGGCCCGCGCCGGCCGGCGTGGCGTTGGACGCGGCCGGGCGCCTGTACGTGGTGGACGACCGCAACCGCGCCGTGCTGCTGCTGGCGCGTGATGCAGCGGCCCGCTGAGACAATCCAGCCCATGCTCCAGTTCGAACTGTTGGCCACCGAAGGCCTGGCGCGGCGCGGCCGCCTGACCCTGAACCACGGCGTGGTGCAGACCCCCATCTTCATGCCCGTGGGCACCTACGGCACGGTGAAGGGCGTGCTGCCCCAGTCGCTGCTGGACATGGACGCCCAGATCATCCTGGGCAACACCTTCCACCTGTGGATGCGCCCCGGGCTGGAAGTGCTGAAAAGCTTTGGCGGCCTGCATGGCTTCGAGGCCTGGCCGCGCCCCATCCTGACCGACAGCGGCGGCTTCCAGGTCTGGAGCCTGGGCGCCATGCGCAAGATCAGCGAAGAAGGCGTGCGCTTCGCGTCACCGGTGAACGGCGACAAGCTCTTCCTGACACCCGAAGTGAGCATGCAGATCCAGACGGTGCTGAACAGCGACATCGTCATGCAGTTCGACGAATGCACGCCCTACGACACCAACGGCCACCGCACCACCGAAGCCGAGGCGCGCGCGTCGATGGAGCTGAGCCTGCGCTGGGCGAAACGCTGCGTGGACGAATTCCAGCGGCTGGAGAACCCCAACGCCCTGTTCGGCATCGTGCAAGGCGGCATGTTCGAACCCCTGCGCGAAGAGTCGCTGAACGCGCTGGTGGAGCTGGACCTGCCGGGTTACGCCGTGGGTGGCGTGAGCGTGGGCGAACCCAAGGACGAGATGCTGCGCATCATGGCCCACACCCCGCACCGGCTGCCAGCGAACAAGCCGCGCTACCTGATGGGCGTGGGCACGCCCGAAGACCTGGTGGCCGGTGTGGCCGGCGGCGTGGACATGTTCGACTGCGTCATGCCCACGCGCAACGCGCGCAACGGCCACCTGTTCACCCGCTTCGGCGACCTGCGGCTGCGCAATGCGCGCTACAAGACCGACGCTCAGCCCATCGACCCCACTTGCAACTGCCACGCCTGCACCCATTTCAGCCGGGCCTACCTGCACCACCTGGACCGCTGCGGCGAGATGCTGGGCCCCATGCTCACCACCATCCACAACCTGCACTACTACCTGAACCTGATGCGCGAGGTGCGAGACGCGCTGGACTTGGGCGCATTTGCCGCCTGGCAGCAGCGTTTCGAGGCCGACCGCGCGCGCGGGGTGTAGCGGCTTGACGCCCGAGCCGCCACCGCAGCCGGCCCCGCCGCCGCGCAGCGCCACGCGGCGCTGGCTGCGCAGCCTGCTGGGTTTTCCGCTGGCGCTGCTGATCCTGTTCGAAGAATGGGGCTGGGAGCCGCTGCAGCGGCTGATGGCCACCATTGCCCGGCTGCCGCTGCTGGCGGTGATGGAGCGGCGCATCGCCGCGCTGCCGCCCTATGCCGCGCTGGCGGTGTTCCTGCTGCCCAGCCTGGCGCTGCTGCCGGTGAAGCTGGCCGCGCTGTGGCTCATCGGCCAGGGCCATGCGCTGCTGGGCGCGGGCGTCATCGTGGTGGCCAAGCTGGTGGGAACGGCCCTCGTGGCGCGCCTGTTCACCCTGACCCGGCCGGCGCTGATGCAACTGGCCTGGTTCGAGCGTGCCTACGGCCGCTTCACGGCCTGGAAGCACGAGCTGCTGCTGTGGGTGCGCGGCACCTTCGCGTGGCGCTGGGGGCGGGTGCTCAAGCGCAGCCTGAAGCGGCGCTGGGCGCTGCTGCGGGGGCCGTGACGCGCCCCGTCGCGGCGTTCACCAGAACTGCCACTGGCGCGTGGCCACCACCCAGATGCCGAGTGCGCCATTGGTCACCGCGTGCGCGATGACGGCGGTCCACAGCTTGCCGGTCCGGAAGGGAGAAATGGGGTCAGGTCTTGGAGAAATAGGGTCAGGTCTCGCCTTTTGCCTTCGGCCTGCCCAGACGTCCACCCATCCAGAAGTCCGTGCTGACTAGATGCCTCGGCTCCGGTTTCAGATAGCCTCGGCGGGCACTGGCGAGCGGTCGGCGGTATGCATCCCGGGTGGCTTTCGACCAGATGCACAGGAGGTCCCACACGCTACCAGCGGGCAAGAGGCAAGAGCTACCCTCGTTCCTAAGACCTGACCCTAGTTCCGCCATTTCGAAAGGCCGGACGGTGATCGTCATCGCCCACCGGCTGAGTGCTGTTCGCCATGCCCAGCGCATTGTGGTCATGGAAAAGGGGAACATTGTCGAGATGGGGCCGCACGATGCTCTGCTGAAACGTCCGGGCCTTTACGCCCACCTTTGGCAGCTTCAACATGGTGACCTGGCGCATTCGAAGGGGCAGGCATGAGCCAGAGCATTGCAGCAACTTCCCATCCAGTCATCGAACTGGTTCGCCGCTACATCGCTGCGCTGTCGGTGGCCTGGGGCGCTCGCGCCGAACTTGCGGGGCCTAAGCGCTCTGCGGATGAGTTGGCGTTCCTGCCTGCAGCCGTGAGCCTGCAGGCAAGCCCGGTGCACCCAGCGCCGCGCGTGGTGGCGTGGCTTCTGATGGCGCTGTTCACCATCGCGCTGGCGTGGTCCTGGTTTGGCCAGGTGGACATGGTGGCTGTCGCCCCGGGTCGTGTGGTGGTGAGCGCCCGAACCAAGGTGGTGCAGCCGCTTGAGACGTCCGTGGTTCGCGCCATTCATGTGGCCGACGGTGCCAAGGTTCAGGCAGGCCAGCTGCTGGTGGAACTGGACCCCAGCACTGCAACAGCCGATTCAGCCAATGTGCAGGAACAATTGAGGGCTGCGCAATCCGAGGCTCGCCGCGCTGAACTGTTGCTGCAAAGCCTGGCGGCGGGCAACCTGGCGGCAAGCACTGAGTTGGATGGCGACGCCGTGGCGCGCGCCTTGTTGGTGGCTGAATGGCAGGACATCGCGGCCAAGCTTGCGCGCATGGCGGCCGAAGGCGCTAGACGACAAGCCGAGTTGGACACAGCCAAACAGCAGCAGACCAAGCTGAGCACCATGCTGCCCTTGGCGCAGCAGCGCGAGGCGGACATCCGCGGCCTGAGTGAACAGGGTTTTGTATCCGGCCACGCCGGGCAGGACAGGGCCAGGGAGCGAATCGAAATTGAACGGGACCTAGCCACTCAGCAGGCCCGGCTGGCCGAAACGCAGGCCGCCTTGGCCGAAGCGCAACAATCCCGCATGTCCTACCTGGCCGAGCAGCGGCGCCTGCTTTCTGATCGCCTTTCCCAGGCGCGGTTGAAGAAGGCGCAGTTGGAGCAGGAATCCACCAAAGCCCAGCATCGCCAAGGGCTGACACGCCTTTTGGCGCCGGTCTCCGGCACGGTGCAGCAATTGGCGGTGCACACATCTGGCGGCGTGGTCACGCCCGCTCAGGCCTTGATGGTGCTGGTGCCCGACGATGCAGAAGTGATGGTGGAGGTGGCCATCGACAACAAGGACATCGGGTTTGTGCGCCAAGGCCAGGTGGCCGAGATCAAGTTGGAGACTTTCCCCTTCACGCGCTACGGCACGCTGCCGGCGCGGGTGGAACGGGTGAGTGCTGACGCAGTGGCGGATGAGAAGCGCGGCGCCGTCTACACCGCCAGCTTGGTGCCGTTGTCGGGCAGCATCAATGTGGACGGTAAGCCAGTCCGGCTGTCGCCGGGCATGAACCTGACCGCGGAGGTAAAGACCGGGCGGCGGAGCGTGATTGATTTCTTGCTGAGCCCGATTCAGAAGACGGTTGAGGAAAGTGGGAAGGAACGATGAGGACACTTCAGTCATACCTGCAGTGCACCTCCCGGGCACCTGGCCGCTTGTACCGCCTTTGGTCACTCGGCGATGGCGATGAAGCTGCCTTGGTTAGGGAAACTGGAACTGCAGAATGAAATCATCAGCAATAAGGGCCTGGGTCATCGCGCTCCTAATTTGGTCGACTGCTTCTTTGGTCGGATGCGAAAAGTACGCGCTGGATCGGAAGATGAAGGAGTTGTGTGAAAAGGACGGCGGAGTAGTTGTATTTGAGGTTGAAACGCTGCCGGCAAGTGAGTTCAATTCAGATGGGGTGCCGCTGTATCGCTATCTGCTGGATCTGAGGCTTGCTGGAACATCGCAGAGACTTGGGCCGGCCTATCGATATTTAAGCTCCTTCCAATCCATTAAGTCGGGAGATTCAATGAAGGGTGAGGGGAGCCTAACCAAGCATGTGATTGAGGTGTACCGTGAGCGGGACGGACGGCTTCTTGGAAGAAGTATTTCTTATGATAGATCGGGTGGCGACCTAATAGTTCTTGGGCATCCTTCAACAGCGAGCTGCCCGAATCCGGCACCTCAGTTCTTGTCTTCTGTCTTCAAGCGGAGTGAATTGTGAATACAATAAATGAATACCGCACCTACGCGGAATTGGCCCTCGCTTCATATGCCGCCGCCCTAACAAATGATTTGCCCGGAAAGAACGAGGGCAAATACAAAGCTGCGAATATGAGTACTACGCAGGCGGTGCTCTTTGATGCACGCTGGCAGGTCCTAGACCAAACTGATAACAATGAAAGTGGCTTCTCGGCAGCGCTCTTCAAGAACCGCGTTACAGGTGAGAAAGTTCTCGCCATTCGAGGTACAGAAAATACGCCAGATTTCGTCGCTGATTTTGTTGACATCGCAGCTGGCGGCTTCTTTCGAACGATGCCGCAGTTTGAAGATTTGAAGCAGTACTACAAGAAGCTACAGAATTCGCCATACCTACAGCCAGGCGAGAAATTTTCAGTTACTGGGCATAGTTTGGGAGGCTTCCTTGCTGAGGCACTTGTTGCAAACTTTCCAGCCGCAGCAAGCAAAGCATACACTTTTAATGCGCCTGGTTTCAAGGGGATTATGCAGCAGATTTTTGAGTGGCTGTACGTCGTTGATGCTAGTGCTCCAAACCGTTTAATTACCAACGTGCGAGCGTCCGATGGTGCGACGATGACGGCAGGGCTTGGGCAGATACTCGGGAGTGTGCAGCAGGTTCGAATCGAATACAGACCTTCGAGTCCGATCTATAGCCATTCAATTGCGACTCTTTCCGACACCTTGGCTGTGTTTGGCGCCTACGAGGAATTGGTGCCGCAAATCAGCGTCGGCGAAGTCGGAACGCTGTTCGTAGGTTCGCACGGCGGCGGCCGGCGTCTGGAGAACGCGCTGGACGCCTTGCGCACCGTCTTCGTCGGATCGAGTTCCAACGATGCAAACAGCACGCCCACCGACATTCAGGAGCCGATCTTCGCCAACCTGCAACTGCTTCGCGCCAGCGCGGAATTCCAGGCTGCGAAGTCCAACGTGCGGCTGGTTACGCCATCGTCCTCCTTTGCGGACGAGTCGATCATCAACAGCCAGGAGGCCATGGCCTACCGGTATGCATTGCTTGAATTGCTGCCATTCGCTGTGGTGGCAAATTCGGAGGCCCTGAATCAAATGCTGTATGGGGCCTACCCCACCCGGCTTAGCCTGCACAACACGACGACGGGCACCGGAAGCCTCACTGAGCAGTGGCTGCGAGACCGTGCAGCCATGGCGGAAACACTGTTCGTGGCTAACTCTCGCAGCCTCCCAATCTACTACGACCCGACGTCCCAAACCAACTGGACGTACGAGGATCTGTCCACCGAGGAATAGGGGTCAGGTCTTGCCTTTTGCCCCCGACCCCGTCAGACTTCTCCCATGTCCCGCCCTCTTCGCATCGAGTTCCCCGGCGCGGTCTACCACGTCACGTCCAGGGGTGACCGACGGGAGGCGATCTACCTGGACGACACGGACCGGCTGCTGCACCTGGACGTGCTGGCCCAGACGCTGGACCGGTTCGACGCCCAAGCACTGGCGTATTGCCTGATGGGCAACCACTATCACCTGGTGCTGCACACGGCACAGCCCAACCTATCGCGGCTGATGCGGCACCTGAACGGTGTGTTCAGCCAGGCCTTCAACCGGCGCCACGGCCTGGTGGGGCATGTGTTCCAGGGCCGGTTCAAGGCCATCCTGGTGGACCGGGATGCCTACCTGCTGGCCCTGTGCCGCTACGTCGAGCGCAACCCGGTGGCCGCCGGCCTGGTGGCGCAGGCGGCGGACTGGCGCTGGTCCAGCTATCGGGCTCACGTGGGTGCCGAGCCGCCGCCGCCCTGGCTGGATGTGGCGGGGCTGCACGCCATGCTGCTGCAGCGCGAACCACGTGGCCCTGCCGACCTTCGCCGCGCGGGCGCGCGCTATGCCGCCCTGGTGGCCAGTGCCGAGCAGCCATCGCCCTGGGCCGAAGGCCTGCGCCAGCAGGTGTTCCTGGGCAATGACGACTTCGTCGCGCAGTCGCTGGCGCATGCTTCGTCGCGTGCCAGGCGGGCCACAGAGGTGCCCCGGGCCCAGCGCCAGGCGCCCTTCAGCTGGCCCCTGTGCCTGCGCCAACACGGCAGCCGCGACGCGGCCCTTTGGGCCGCCTACCGGCAGGCCGGCGTCACCATGACGCAGTTGGCCGAATGGACAGGGCTGTCGGTATCACGCATCAGCAGGGTCATCGCCGCACAGGAGGGCCAGGGTGAATTGATGGGGGCAAAAGGCAAGACCTGACCCTGTCCGCCCTCGGCCCTTTGGGCCGCCTACCGGCAGGCCGGCGTCACCATGACGCAGTTGGCCGAATGGACAGGGCTGTCGGTATCACGCATCAGCAGGGTCATCGCCGCACAGGAGGCCCAGGGTGAATTGATGGGGGCAAAAGGCAAGACCTGACCCTATCCGCCCTATCCGCCAGACCTGACCCTGTCCACCCGCCGCCGTCGCCAGGCGGTCTGAAGGCAGCAGGCGCTTCGGCGCCGATTCCGCAAGGGCCCTGGCAGCGCCAGGGCCCTTCTTCATGGCGCGTGGCACTTCACCAGAACTGCCACTGCCCAGTGGCCACCACCCAGATGCCCAGCGCGCCGTTCGTCACCGCGTGCGCGATGACGGAAGTCCACAAGCGCCCGGTCTTCACGTACAGCCACGCATAGGCCAGCCCGGCCAGAACGGCCGCCAGCCACAGCGTGTGTGCCAGCATGAACACGAAGGTGGACAGCACGATGGCCTTGACGCCCACGCGCTGCGGCAGCAGGCCTTCGAAACGCTGTTCCTGCAGCCAGCGCATCAGGAAGGAACGCCAGAACAGTTCTTCCATCAGCGGCACCAGCAGCGTGGCGCCCAGCCAGCGGGTGGCGATCAAGGGCCATTCCAGCTGCCCCTGCGTGTCCACCGGCACGAAGCTGGCGCTGGGCGGCACCAGCTGCATCCAGGGCGCGTCCAGGTGGATCCACAGCCCGAACACCGCCAGACCCACCGCCACAGCCAGCCCGGCCTCGGCCGCGGTGGGCCGGTTCTGGCGGTCGAGCTCGCCGTACTCGCGCCAGCACCCCAGCAGCAACAGCGCCGGCAGCAGGGCCTGGGCGGCGTAGAGCCAGCGCGCATCGAAGCCCGGGGCCCAGGCCGGCTGCCACTGGCCACGCAGGCCGAGCAGGGCCATGAACAGCGCAAAAGGCAGCACGCGCAGCCAGCCGGCGCGTGAGAGAGAGGCGATCAAGAGCGGTCCCTGGGATGAATCGTTGTGCCGGAACCGGCGGGGTGGCGTGCCGGTTCCAAGCCGCCGCCGAGTATGGCCGCGCCGGCCCGGCCGGTCATGCCCCGTGCGGGGGATGCAGCAAGTTGCGCACCCGCTCCTGCAGCACCTGCGGCTGCACCTCGGGGGCGGCCATCGCCGGCCCGGCCACCAGGCCCACCCGGCTGAACAGCCCGCGCCGGAAGGGCTTCACCATGGCCTGCCCGCCTTCGGCGCGCGAGAAGAAGCTGCCCCACAGGTTTTGCAGCGCCACCGGCACCACCGGCACCGGCCGGCGTTCCAGGATCTTCACGATGCCGCCCTTGAACGGCAGCATCTCGCCGTCGCGGGTGATGGCGCCTTCGGGGAAGATGCCCAGCAGGTCGCCGTCGGCCAGCACCTGGTCGGCGGCGGCAAAGGCTGCTTCGTAGGCCGCCGGGTCTTCCTTCTGCGGCGCGATGGGAATGGCCTTGGCCAGCCGGAACACCCAGCCCAGCACCGGGGTGGCGAAGATGCGGTGGTCCATGATGAAGCGGATGGGCCGCGGGCTGGCGGCCATCAGCAGCACCGGGTCGACGAAGCTCACATGGTTGCAGGCCACGATGGCGGCACCCGTGGCCGGGATGTGCTCGTCACCGCGCACCTGGAAGCGGTAGATCAGCCGCGACAGCACGAAGGCGATGAAGCGCAGCAGGTATTCCGGCACCAGCAGGAAGATGTAGGCCGCCACCACCGCATTGGCCAGCGCCACCAGGCCGAAGACCTGCGGGATGCTGACCTTTGCCGCCAGCAGCGCGCCGACGATGAGGCTGCTGGCGATCATGAACAGCGCGTTCAGGATGTTGTTGGCCGCGATGATGCGGGCGCGGTGGCTGGCCGGCGCGCGCAGCTGGATCAGCGCGTACATGGGCACGCTGTACAGCCCGGCCGACAGCGACAGCGCGAACAGGTCGAACAGCACGCGCCAGTGCGCCGCTTGGGCCAGGAAGCGGCCCACGTCCTGAGCCGGCACCGCCGGCAGGTGGTTCGTGGCCAGGTACAGGTCGAAGGCGAACACGCTCATGCCGAAGGCGCCCAGCGGCACCAGGCCGATTTCCACGTGGCGGCGGCTGATCACCTCACACAGCAGCGAACCCACGCCGATGCCGATGGAAAACACCACCAGCAGCAGCGACGCCACATGCTCGTCGCCGTGCAGCACGTTCTTCGCCAGGGCCGGGAACTGCGACAGGAACACCGCGCCGAAGAACCACATCCACGAAATGCCCAGCAGCGAGCGGAACACCACGATGTTGCCGTGCGCCAGCTTCAGGTTGTGGATGGTTTCGGTCACCGGGTTCCAGTTCACCTTCAAGCCCGGTTCGCTGGCCGGCGTGGCCGGGATGCCTTGCGCCACCGCGCGGCCCAGCAGCGCCAGCGCCAGGCTCGCCAGTGCCACGGCCTGGGCGCCGCTCAGCGCCGCGCTGTCGGGCAGCGCCACCAGCAGGCCGCCCGCCACATTGCCCAGCAGGATGGCCACGAAGGTGCCCATCTCCACCATGCCGTTGCCGCCGGTCAGTTCGCGCTCGTTCAGGTGCTGCGGCAGGTAGGCGTACTTCACCGGGCCGAACAGGGTGCTGTGCAGGCCCAGCAGGAAGATGCAGCCCAGCAGCAGCGCCACGTTCGTGCTGAACAGGCCGATGGCGCCCAGCACCATGATGCCGATTTCCAGGTTCTTCACCCCGCGCGTCATCGCCGCCTTGTCGTACTTGTCGGCCAGCTGCCCCGCGGTGGCCGAGAACAGCAGGAAGGGCAGGATGAACACCGCGCCGATCACCAGGCCGGCCAGGTCGGGCTTCAGCCATTCCACCTGAAGCCGGTAGGTGACCAGCACGGTGAAGGCGAACTTGAAGACGTTGTCATTGGCCGCGCCCAGGAACTGGGTCCAGAAGAAGGGCGCGAAACGGCGCTGGCCCAGCAAGGCGAACTGGTTGGGGTGGGCGTCGGGGGCGGGGGTGGTGGCGTCGTTCACGTGCGTTCTCCGGGCAGCGGTTCCGGTGCGGGCGCGCCGATTGTGGGGGACGCCCGCACGGTTTCCATCGGCCCGGCCAGCCGGGCGCGCTGCAGGAAGCTGAACACCGATTCCACCGTCACGGTTTCGATGTGGTCGGCAAAGCGCAGGTGGTTGGGGTGGTCGTCGAAAGCGATGTGGGCCTGCGTGGCCCGCGCGCCCAGGCGGGTCAGCGCGCCGATGCGCAGCACCGTGGGCTGGTAGCCGCGCAGCTTCAGCCAGGCCTGGGCGGTGCTGCGGTCGCGCGCCTGCGGGTCCAGGGCGCCGGCCAGGGTTTCCAGCGCCCACTGGTTGCTTTGCTGGTAGCGCTGGGCCCAGGGGTAGGCCACCATGCTGTAGCGCGGCTCGTGCCACTGGCCCAGGAGCGCGTTGCTGCGCAGCAGCGGCAGCAGGCGGGCCTGGGCGTCGCGCGACAGCACGGCGATGGCGGCCTCGTGGCGGTGGGGCCGGTCCAGGAAGAAGTCGCCCAGGCCCTGGCGGTACAGCTGCGCCCGGTCGCTGCCGCAGGCGTTGAGCTTGTGCGCCACGCGCCACACGGCCTGGCCTTGCGGCGTGGTCTCGCGGTAGGCCAGGCCCAGGTGCGACCAGGCCAGGCCCCAGCGCGACAGGTCCTGCCCCGCGCGCGCCAGCACCACCACCTGGGCGCCGCTGGCGTCCAGGCGCTGCGCGGTGGCCTGGGCCAGCGCCATGCCGCGTTCGATCTCGCGGGTGCTGAGCGGCCGGGTTTCGCAGGCCTGGCCGGCTGGGGCGGCGTGCGGGACTGCGGCCAGCCACGCGGCGGCCAGCATCGCCAGCAAGGCGCGCTTCATCGCGTCACCTGTTCGTTGTGCAGCAGCGAAGCGCCGATCTCGTTGGGAATGAAGCACAGCGCCTGGCCGGCGGCCGACAGCACCCAGCCGGTGGACAACGCCAGCACCACCACGCCGGCGCCCACGCTGGCCACGGCCTGGCCGGCGAAGTTCACCGACACCCGCGCGCCGTCGCTGGCGCGTTCCAGCACCCACACGGTGCCGGTGGCGCTGGCCTGCACGGCCACCACGGTCAGCGCCACGCCGCCGGACAGCAGCAGGGCCGGCGCGGCCACCGACACCGCCACCGGCAAGGCCGACAGCACGCTGGCGTCGGACAGCGCGTCGTGCGCCCAGGCGCTGCGGCCCAGCGGCGCGGCGGCCAGGGCCAGGCTCAGGCCCAGGGTCAGCAGGTGGCGGCGTAGAGAAGACGTGTTCATGAACAACTCCTGAAGGTGGATGGCGCTCACTGCGCCGTTGCGGCTTGGCGGGCTTCGGCCAGGTCGGCTTCGAAACCATCGCGCAGGGTCTTGGCCAGCGTGAACACCGTGGTGATGAGGTACAGCCAGGCCACCATCAGGTAGGCCTTCCACACCGGCTGGATGCCCATGCGCCACAGGCCCCAGGCGGTGAGCGCCATGGCGGATGCGAAGGCGCCCCAGACCACGCCCTTCCAGGCCGGCGTGTCCACCGAGCCGGCCTCGTTGTCGCGCACGAACTTGGCCAGCACGAAGGCGCTGGTCAGGCAGAACAGGTAGCCCATCACCATGAAGGCGCGGTCCAGGTCGTCGCCGGGCAGCCAGGCCAGGCCGGTGACGCACAGGACCACGGCGATGCCGAAGGAGATCCAGACCTGCAGGCGCCAGGCGCGGGTGTCGCGGCGCACGGCGGGGGTGGTGGTAAGGGCAGCTTGCATGCGATGTCTCGCGGGGTGGTTGAAGGTGAGGGAATGTTGCGTGCTTCGGCTTGAAAAGGCTTGTTTCAAGCGACGATGTGGCAATTCGTGGGCCTATTGGTATCAAATGGCGATACCTCATTGCGCCCAGTGGCCCATTGCCATGTCCACCACCCAGTCCCTGATCAGCGTGCTGAAGGCCGAGCTGAAGGCCGCCGGTTTCACCTACGCCGCGCTGGCGCGCGAGATCGGCCTGGCCGAAAGCAGCGTCAAGCGCATGTTCGCGGCCGGCGAGATGCCGCTGTCGCGGGTGGACGAAATCTGCCGCGTGCTGAAGACCGACTTCGCGGAAATCAGCCGCCAGGTGGCCGACGCGCAGCCGCTGCGCAGCGAGCTGACGCTGGAGCAGGAACGTGCCGTGGTGGCCGACCGCAAGCTGCTGCTGATGGCGATTTCATGCCTGAGCCAGTGGACGCTGGAGCAGATCACGGCCACCTACCGGGTGAGCGAGACCGAGGGCATCCGCTACCTGGCGCAGTTGGACCGCCTGGGCATCCTGGAACTGCGCCCCGGCAACCGCTACCGGCTGAAGGTGGCCAAGACCTTCCGCTGGCGCCCGCAGGGCCCGGTGATGGACTACTTCCGCGAGCAGGTGGTGCCCGACTACTTTGCCGGCGGCTTCGACGCCGAGGGCGAGATGCTGATGCTGGTGCACGGCCAGGTGGGCCGCAGCCTGGCCGCGCTGTTCAACGAACGCCTGCAGCGCGTGGCGCAGGACTTTGCCCAGCAGCACCTGGCCGACCAGAAACTGCCCGAAGACCAGAAGCGCCCCTACACCCTGGTGATCGGCATGCGCTCCTGGCTGTTCGCGGCCTTCCGCGACTTGAAGCGGCCAGGCGCCTGACACGCAGGGGCGCGGCCGGCCATGTTCACACCCACAGCGCGACCAGGAACACGCCGATCATCATGCAGGCCAGCACCACCTTGGCCAGCATGCCCGCCATCAGGCCCAGCCAGGTGGCCACGCCGACCTTCATCGCCTGCTGTTGATTGCGCTGGGCCAAGTACTCGCCCGCGGCGGCGCCGACCAGCGGCATGAACAACACGCCCACCAGGCCCATGAACAGCCCGGCCACGGTGCCCAGGGCCGCGCCCACCAGGGCCTGCCGGCTGGCGCCGGCGCGCTGCGCGCCCAGCAGGGCTGCCACGTAGTCCAGCACCCAGGCCAGCACCGCCATCGTCGCCACCGCGGCCAGGGCCCAGGGCCCCACGCGGGTGAAGTTGTCGATCCAGGCCCCCAGGGCAATGCCGGCCAGCACCAAGGCCGTGCCGGGCAGCGCCGGCAGCACCGTACCGGCCAGGCCGAACGCCATCAAGGCCACGCTGGCCACCCACCACACGGCATCCACGGTTTTCCTTTCGTCGGGTCGAACCGGCGGCCCGGGCGGGCCCTACCGGAGCCATGTGAGCGGCGGTGGCCGGAATTCAAGTGCCAACCCGGGGCCCGCCGGGGCCTTGAAGCACCCGCCGCGCGGCCCGGCCAGGCGGGGCCGCCGATGTCCCACGGCCAACCCGCCCGCGGCTCGGGAGCGGCCTTATTTCGCCAGCGTGCTCAACAGCCCGATGGCGCCCACCAACACCGCGAGGCCCAGGGTCCAGCGGTAGCTGCTGCCGATGGTGCCCACGACAGCGCCCCAGATGGCGCCCCCCAGGACATGACTCGACTCGCCGCTGGCACCGAAGGCCAGCGGAATGCCCATGCCCAGGGCCCAGGTCACGGCACCGACAGCGCCCACGGCCAGCCGTTCGCCCAACTCCATGCCCAAGCCGGCCGAGGTCACAGACGCCGGCAATGGCGACGGGGCGGGCGGCGGCGCCGGCGGTGCCCGTTGGGGCTCGGCCGGCGGCGGCGCCGCGGCGGCCGGCTTCGGCGGTGCCTGGCTCAGGCGCTGCCGCTCAGCCTCCTGCGCCGCCGCTTCTTCCAGCCGGCGCGCGGCCTTGGCCTGCTGCCGCTTCTCTTCGATGGCCTCACGCTCTTGGCGACGCGCTTGCTTCTCGGCCTCCGCCTGCGCCTTCGCGGCGGTTTCGGCCGCGTCCAGCAGTTCGCGGTCGATGCGGTCGGCGTCTTCCGCCTTCAGGTCCAGATCGGCCCGGCGCTTTCGCAGACCGGCGCGGGCGGGCTCGCTCAGCGGGTAGCCCTGCGCGATGGTCTTGCTCAGTTCCTGCCGGTACTGCGCCAGCCGGCGCTGGTAGTCCAGCCTCTGTGCCTCGATGGCGCTGGCCGGGTCGGGCGCCGGGCCCGGCTTATTGCGCGGACCATCCTGAGCCCTGCGCTCCGGTGGCATGGCCGGGCCGTCCGGCAAGACCGGCGTGCCCTTGTCGGGGGAACGGGCCGCCGCGTCCGGCGCTGCGGCGGTCTTGGCCGCGGCCGAAGGCGTTCGCACAATCTTGGCCAAGGCCTGCACCAGCACCCCCACGTCGCTGTCCCAACGCGCATGGGTGAGCTCGACCCCGTTGCGATAGGCCAGGTCCTTCAGGTCGTCGGGCAACTCGGCCGCGTTGGGCATGCGCGCGCCTTGCACCAGCACGGGAATCACATGGATGTCGCGGCGCAGGGCCGCGGCAGTCTCCAGACGCACGAAGTCGTTGTCATCGTCCAGCCGGCGCTGGCCGGCGGGGTTCTTCAGATCCAGCCACTGCTTGCCCATCACCGCCAGCAGCACCGAGCAGGCTTTCAACTTGGCGTCAATGATCTTTCGGAAGTCGACGCCCGGATCGATGCCCACCACGTCCATGAAGACCGAATCGGTTCCGAATTCCACACACAGGTTCTGGAACAGCCGGCCTGCGTGGCCGTCCGCGTCTTCGCGGCGATAGCTGATGAAGATGGCACCCATGCGGCCCCCCGGTGGTCTGGCTGCTGGTTCGAACAAGCAGCACCGCAATGTAGCCGGCGCGCCCTGGCTTGACCATCGGCCCGCGCGGCGGCATGACGCCAGCCGGCAAGCGGCTGTTGCCTCTGTCGCGTCGAGGGACTTGCAGGTGAACCCACCGAAAGGAATGCGGCGAGTGTTCGCGGTGGGCCAGGCCGGTGAGTCAGGCAGGGATCAGGCCTGGGCCAACGCGGCCTTGGCCGCTTCGGCATGCACCCAGGCCAGGAAGGCTTCCACCGGCGCGCGCTTGGCGTGGCGCGCCGGGTAGACCGCGAAGTGCGCCTTCACGCGTTGGCATTTGTCGAAGCCGAACACCGGCCGCAGCCGGCCTTCGGCCAGGTGGCGCCCGGCAATGACCGCGCTTTCCAGCGCCACGCCCAGACCCAGGATGGCTGCGTCCATGGCCATCTGCGCGCGGTCAAAGCGCAGGGTGAAGCGCTCGGGCGCGCGCTTGTCGCTGTGGGCGCGGAACCAGTCGGCCCACTGCACCACGTTCACATTGCTCTGGATCAGCGGTGTGTCCAGCAACTGCTCCACGCGCTTCAAGCGGTGCGCGCGGATGAAGGCCGGGCTGGCCAGCGGCAGGATGCGTTCTTCGAACAGCGGCTCCACCACCAGGTCGGGCCACTGCGGCACGCCGTAGCGGATGTCCAGGTCGGCCGCACCCAGCGCGAAGTCGCTGTGGGTGTGGGCGGCCGAGAGGTTCATCGAGATGCCAGGGTTGGCCTTGGCAAAGGCGGGCAGCCGCGGCATCAGCCACAACGAGGCCAGGCTGGGCGTGGCATGCACATACAGGCTGTTGGCCACGCCGTGTTTGACGTCGTCGCTGGCCGCGCCAATGGCCGCCAGTGCGCCGGCAATGCGCGCCAGGTAACCGTCACCCGCGGCGCTGAGGCGCACGCCATGCGCGCTGCGCTCCAGCAGGCGCACACCCAGGTGGGCCTCCAGCCGCGCCACCTGGTGGCTGATGGCCGACGCGGTCAGGTGCAACTCGGCCGCCGCCAGCGAAAAGCTGCGCCGGCGCGCCACCGCTTCAAAGGCCTGCAGGTTGGCGATGGGCGGCAGGAAGGACATAGGGGCAACCCGGCTGTTGCATGACGAACCGTCATCTTAGGTTGAAAACTCTTCGCTTGTCGTCAACCAAGCCTGTGCCGAAGATGCCGTCACTTTCTCTTCCACCGACATCGGAGACCGACACATGCTGCTCAAGGACAAGGTTGCCCTCATCACCGGCGGCGCCGGGCTGAACGGGCTGGGTTTTGCCACCGCGAAGATGATGGCCGAGCAGGGTGCGCGGGTGGTGATCCTGGACCTGGAACGCGCGCAGCCCCAGGCCGCCGCCGCCCAACTGGGCGCGGGGCACCTGGGCCTGGTGGCCGACGTCACCGACAAGGCCAGCTGCGAAGCCGCCGCCGCCGCGGTGAAAGAAGCCTTCGGCCGCATCGACATCCTGGTCAACAACGCCGGCATCACCCAGCCGGTGAAGACCCTGGACATCACCGGCGCCGACTACGACCGCATCCTGGACGTCAGCCTGCGCGGCACCCTGTACATGTCGCAGGCCGTCATCCCCACCATGCGCACGCAGAAGGCCGGCGCCATCTGCTGCGTGTCGTCGGTTTCGGCACAGCGCGGCGGCGGCATCCTGGGCGGGCCGCACTACTCGGCCGCCAAGGCCGGCGTGCTGGGCCTGGCGCGCGCCATGGCGCGCGAGTTCGGCATCGACGGCATCCGCGTCAACTGCGTGACGCCGGGCCTCATCGCCACCGACATCAACAAGGGCCTGATCCCCGACGACAAGATGAAGACCATCCTCGAAGGCATCCCGCTGAACCGCATCGGCGAGCCCCGGGACGTGGCCGGCTGCCTGGTCTTCCTGGCCAGCGACCTGGCCAAGTACCTCACCGGCGTCACGCTCGACGTGAACGGCGGCATGCTGATCCATTGAAACCACGGCAAGCAACACCAGGAGACAAGACACCATGAACCGCAACACCTTCACCCGCACCCTGCTGGCGCTGGCCGCCGCCGCGCTGCTGCCGCTGGCCGCTGGTCAAGCCCAGGCCCAGGCCGTCAAGCTGACGCTGGGCCACGGCGCCGCCCCGGACAACCCGCGCAACCTGGCGGCAGTGAAATTTGCTGAACTGCTGAAGGCCAAGACCGGCGGCCGCTACGAGGTGCAGGTGGCGCACTCGGCCCAGCTGGGCGACGACGCCGCGATGGTGACCGCGCTGCGTTCGGGCACGCTGGACATGTCGGCCAACAGCCAGGGCGCCATGGCCGCGGTGGTGCCCGAATTCGCGGCCCTGGGCCTGCCCTTCCTGTTTGCCGACGTGCAGAAGGCCTGGGGCGTGATGGACGGCCCGGTGGGCAAGGAACTGGCCGACAAGGCTGCCGCCAAGGGCATGGTGCTGCTGGGCCTGTGGGACAACGGCATCCGCCAGATGTCCAACAGCAAGCGCGCCATCAAGTCGCCGGCCGACCTGAAGGGCCTGAAGATGCGCACCCCGCCCGACGCGGTGACCATCGACATCATGCAGGCCATGGGCGCCGACGCGCAGCAGATCAAGTTCTCCGAGCTGTACGTGGCGCTGCAGCAGGGCGTGGTGGACGGGCAGGAGAACCCGCTGACCAACATCGCCTCGGCCAAGCTGTACGAAGTGCAGAAGTACATCTCGCTGACCGGCCACAAGTACGAGTCCACGCCCTTCATGATGAGCAAGCGCAGCTGGGACAAGCTGAGCGACGCCGACAAGAAGGCGGTGAACGAAGCCGCCGCCGAAGCCACCACGCTGCAGCGCCGCCTGAACAAGGAAGCCGACGACAAGCTGGTGGCCGACCTGAAGGCCAAGGGCGTGCAGATCGACACCGTGGAGCGCAAGCCCTTCATGGACGCCGCCAAGCCGGTCTACACCAAGTGGACCACTGGCCCGATCGGTGAGTTCGCCACCCGTGTGGTCGGCGCCGCCGCCCACTGAACCGGCGGCCCCGCTGCCGCTGTTGTGTCCCCAGCCTTCTGCCACCAGGCCTGCCGCCCCGCGCGGCCGGCCGTGAAAGGGTGCCCATGAACCAAGTGCTCCAGGCCGTTGACGCGGCCATCGGGTGGGCCTGCCGCGCGGTGCTGTACGTCACCCTGTCGGTGGTCTTCGCCATCCTGGCTGCCAACGTGGCCCTGCGTTATGCCGCCGGCACCAGCATCGCCTGGGCGTCCGAGCTGCCCGAGCTGATGTTCCCCTGGATGATCATGGCCGGCGTGGTGCTGGCCGCCCAGCACGGGTCGCACATCGCGGTGGTGCTGCTGACCCAGAAGCTGGGCGCCGCGCGGCGCTGGGTGCTGGGCGGGGGTTCGTTGATCGTGGCCGCGCTGTACGGCGGCCTGGCCTGGATGGCGCTGCCGGTGGCGGAAATCGCGCACGACGAAAAAACCCCCATCCTGCAGGTGCCCGGTTCGGTGAGCGTGGGCTGCCTGGTGCTGGGCTTCGCGCTGCTGGCCGTGGTGACGCTGTGCCACCTGCCGCGGCTGTGGCAGAGCGAACGTGTGGACGCGCAAGAGGCCGCCGACGCGCTGGCCCACGGAGCCTGACATGACGCCCCCACGCTCACTTTGTTCGCTGCCCCCCGAGGGGGCCATCAGCACCTTCGGGCAAGCCGAAAGGTACTGACCATGACCGCACTCATCATCGGCCTGTTCATCCTGGCCGCGCTGGCGTCCATCCCCATCGCGCATGCGCTGGTGCTGGCCTCGGTGGCGGGCCTGTTCATCATCGACCGCGTGCCGGTGCACATGGCGGTGGAGCAGATGCTGGCGCAGACCCAGAGCTTCCCGCTGATCGCCATTCCCTTCTTCATGATGACCGGCGCGCTGATGGTCAGCGGCCGCCTGGGCCAGAGCCTGGTCAGCCTGCTGACCATGATGATCGGCCGTGTGCACGGCGGCCCGGCCCAGGTGGGCGTGCTGTCGTCCACCATCTTCGGCGGCGTGTCGGGCTCGGCGGTGGCGGACGCGTCGGCCATCGGCTCGATGCTGATCCCCTGGCTGAAGAAGCTGGGCTACCCGGCGCCCTTTGCCGCCGGCACCCTGGCCGCGGCCGCCACCATCGACATCCTGATCCCGCCGTCGATCCCGATGATCGTGTATGCCCTGGTCTCGGGCGCGTCCATCGGCGCGCTGTTCGTGGCCGGCATCCTGCCCGGGCTGATGATGTGCGGCGGCTTCATGGCGGTGTGCTACGTGCAGGGCCGGCGGCGCAACTTCCCGCGCGACACCACGCCCTTCAGCTGGCCCGAGTTCGGCCGCCAGTTCATGCAGGCCGGCCCGGCGCTGGCGATGCCGGTGCTGATCATCGTCTTCCTGCGCTTCGGCATCGCCACGCCCACCGAGGTGAGCGTGATGTCCACGCTGTACGCGATGGTGGTGTCGGCGCTGGTGTACCGCGACCTGAACATCGGCAAACTGAAAACCGCCGCCATCGAGGCCGGCATCTCCACCGGCGTGGTGCTGCTCATCATCATGGCGTCCAGCGTGGTGGGCTGGATCGTCACCTACGAACAGCTGCCCGCGGCCTTCACGCTGTATGCGAAGGAAACCTTGCGCGAGCCCTGGCTCATCATCCTGGCGATGAACCTCATCATGCTGGGCACGGCGATGTTCATCGACCTGCCGGCCGCGGTGCTGCTGCTCACACCCATGTTCGTGCCGCTGGCCGCCGCGGTGGGCATGGACACCATCCAGCTCGGCATCATGATGATCGTGAACCTGTCGATCGGCCTGTACCACCCGCCCATAGGCACCACGCTGTTCATCACCAGCACCATCGCCAAGGTGCGCATCGGTGATGTGGTGAAGGAGCTGATCCCCTTCTACGCCGTGGCCATCGCCCTGCTGCTGGGCTTTGCCTACCTGCCCTGGCTCACCCTGCGCTGAAGGCGCGGCCGCCCTTCCATTCCCTTTCGTTGCTGCAAGGACATTCCATGCCATCCGATCTTTCCGCGCTGGCCGCCTGCGCCCGCCGCATCCGCCGCTACGCCCTGCGCATGGGCGAGGTGCAGGGCCAGGGTTATGTGGGCCAGGCGCTCGGTTATGCCGACGTGCTGGCCGTGGCCTATGGCCAGGCCCTGAAGCTCAAGCCCGAGGACCCGAACTGGGAAGGGCGCGACCGCTTCCTGCTGTCGCACGGCCACTACGCGATCGCCCACTACGCCGCGCTGATCGAAGCCGGCATCGTGCCCGAGAGCGAGCTGGAAACCTATGGCAGCGACGACAGCCGCCTGCCGATGAGCGGCATGGCCACCTACACCCCCGGCATGGAGATGTCGGGCGGATCGCTCGGCCAGGGCCTGGTCATCGCGGTGGGCATGGCGTTGGCGTTGAAGCACAAGGGCAACCCGGCCTTCGTCTACAACAGCATGTCCGATGGTGAACTGGACGAAGGCGCCACCTGGGAAGGCGCGATGGCCGCCGCCCACCATGGGCTGGACAACCTGATCTGCCTGGTGGACATCAACCAGCAGCAGGCCGACGGGCCCTCGGGCCGGGTGCTGGGCTTCGAGCCGCTGGCCGACAAATGGGCCGCTTTCGGCTGGCACGTGCAGCGGGTAAACGGCAACGAGCTTCCGGCCGTGCTGGCGGCCTTCGACGCCGCGCGCGCGCTGAAGGACAAGCAGCCGCGCGTCATCCTCTGCGACACGCTGATGGGCAAGGGCGTGCCCTTCCTGGAGCAGCGTGAGAAGAACCACTTCATCCGCGTGGACCCGCCCGAGTGGCAGCAGGCCCTGGCTGCGCTGGACCAGAACCACACCGAAGGAGTGTCCGCATGAGCGCCCCCACCGTCACCGAGAAGAAGCCGCGCCTGACCACGTCGGCCATGATCGCCTCCATCGCCAGCGAAGGGCAGCGGGTGAAGGCCGCGCCCTTCGGCAAGGCCCTGGTGGAACTGGGCGCGCAGCGCCCCGACATCGTGGGCCTGACCGCCGACCTGTCCAAGTACACCGACCTGCACCTGTTCGCCCAGGCCTACCCCGAGCGCTTCCACCAGATGGGCATGGCCGAGCAGCTGCTGCTGGGCGCGGCCGGGGGCATGGCCAAGGAAGGGCTGACGCCGTTTGCCACCACGTATGCGGTGTTCGGCACCCGGCGCGCCTACGACTTCATCCACCAGGTGATCGCCGAAGAGAACCTGGACGTGAAGATCTGCTGCGCCCTGCCGGGCCTGACCACCGGCTACGGCCCCAGCCACCAGGCCACCGACGACCTGGCGATGATGCGGGCCATTCCCGGCCTGACCATCGTGGACCCGTGTGACGCGCTCGACACCGAACAGGCCGTGCCGCAGATCGCCGCCCACAAGGGCCCGGTGTACATGCGCCTGCTGCGCGGCCAGGTGCCGCTGGTGCTGGACGAGTACGACTACCAGTTCGAGCTGGGCAAGGCCAAGCTGCTGCGCGACGGCGCCGACGTTCTGGTGATCTCCAGCGGCATCCTGACCATGCGCGCGCTGGAAGTGGCGCAGGACCTGGCGGCCGACCAGGTGGGCGTGGCCGTGCTGCACTGCCCCACGATCAAGCCGCTGGACGAAGCGGCCATCGTCGAAGCGGTGCGCTACCAGCACCGCCTGGTGGTGGTGGCCGAGAACCATTCGGTGGTGGGCGGCCTGGGCGAGGCCGTGGCCAGCACCCTGCTGCGCCACCGCGTGCAGCCGGCCGGCTTCCAGTTGGCCGGCCTGCCGGATGCCTTCCTGGACGCGGGTGCCCTGCCCACGCTGCATGACCGCTATGGCATCAGCCGCACGGCCTTGGCTGCGCGCATCAAGGCCTGGCTGGTGTGATGACGACCCCTCGTCCGGCGGGTACACCGGCCAATCCCCCGAGGGGATGCGGGCCGGCTTGGGAGCGGCCCGGCGCTCGGCCCGCGGGCGCCTCGCCCGCTGATCTGGCGAACGCCATCCGCTTCCTGGCCATCGACGCCATCGTGCGCGCGGGCGAAGGCCACCAGGGCGTGCCGCTGGGCATGGCCGAGATCGCCACCGCGCTGTACACCCGGCACCTGAAGTTCGACGCGGCCGACCCCACCTGGCCCGACCGCGACCGCGTGGTGCTGTCCAACGGCCACGGCTCCATGCTGCTGTACGCGCTGCTGCACCTGACGGGCTACGAAGCCTTTCCCATCGAACAGATCAGCAGCTTCCGCGACTTCGGTTCGCGCTGTGAAGGCCACCCCGAACGCGACCCGGGCGCGGGCATCGAGGTCACCACCGGCCCGTTGGGCCAGGGCATTGCCAATGCCATGGGCATGGCGGTGGCCGAGGCCTGGCTGAATGCCCGTTTCGGCCCCGGCGTCATGGACCACCGCACCTACGCCTTCGTGGGCGACGGCTGCCTGCAGGAAGGCGTCGGCCAAGAGATGATTTCGCTGGCCGGCCACCTGCGCCTGGGCAAGCTCACGCTGCTGTGGGACGACAACCGCATCACCGACGACGGCAGCACCGGCCTGTCGATCAGCGAAGACGTCGCCGCGCGCTGCCGCGTGGCCGGCTGGCATGTGGTGGACGTGGATGGCCATGACTTGGACGCGGTGTCCGCCGCGCTGGATGCCGCGCGCGCCGACCCACGGCCGTCGCTGCTGGCCTGCCGCACCGTCATTGCCAAGGGCATCGCCCGCTTGCAGGGCCAGCGTGGCGGCCACAGCGCGCGGCTGTTCCCGGAAGATGCGGCCACCGCGCGTGAACAACTGGGCTGGCCGCACCCGCCCTTCGAGCAGCCGCCCGAGGTGCTGGGGCCCTGGCGCGAAGCCGGCCGCCGCCACCGCGCCGAACGCGCGGCCTGGGCCGAGCGTGTGGCCGCGCTGCCGGCCGCGCAGCGCGCGGAGTTCCAGCGCCTCGTGGCTGGTGAATTGCCCGAAGGCTGGCGCGAGGTGCTGGCCGACCACCGCCGCCAGGCCGCGCAGCGGGAACCGGCGGCCAGCGGCATCTTCATCTCGGCCGAGATCAACGACGCCTTGTTGGACTGCATGCCCGAACGCCTGGTGGGCTGCGCCGACCTGGAGGCGCCCACCAACCACAAGCGCCGCCTGGCCGCCTTCACCGCCGAGGACCGCCGCGGCGCCTACCTGCACTGCGGCGTGCGCGAACACCTGATGGGGGCCATGGCCAACGGCCTGGCCGCGCACGGCGGCGTGGTGCCCTTGGCCATCACCTACCTGGCCTTCAGCGACTACGAGCGGCCCGCCCTGCGCATGGCCGCGCTGATGGGCCTGCCGGTGAAGTTCGTCTTCAGCCACGACTCCATCGGCATCGGCAAGAACGGCCCCACGCACCAGCCGGTGGAAATCCTGGCGTCGCTGCGCGCCCTGCCCAACATGCTGGTGCTGCGCCCGGCCGATGCGGTGGAAGCCGCCGAATGCTGGGAGGTCGCTTTCGAGCATGGCAGCGGGCCGTCCACGCTGGTGTTCGCGCGCCAGGCCCTGCCGCATGTGCGGGGCACCGGCACCGGCGCCAACCGCTCGCGCCGCGGCGCTTATGTGCTGGCCGAACCCGAAGGCGGGCCACGCCGCGTCACCCTGCTGGCCACCGGCTCGGAGGTGGTGCTGGCGCTGGCCGCGCGGACCACGCTGCAAGCCAGCGGCGTGCCCACCGCGGTGGTGTCCATGCCTTGCTGGGAGCTGTTCGAGGCCCAGGACAGCGCCTACCGCGCCAGCGTGCTGGGGTCCGGCCCCGGCCACGTCCGCGTGGGCTGCGAGGCCGCGGTGCGTTTCGGCTGGGACCGCTGGCTGGGCGAACACGGCGGCTTTGTCGGCATGCGCGGCTTCGGCGCTTCAGGCCCGGCCGACACCCTGTACCGCCACTTCGGCATCACGGCCGAGGCCCTGGTGGCCGAAGCCGAGCGGCTGCTGGCCGAAGCAGGCTGACCGCGGCGAGTTCCACCCGGCGCTAGGATGCGCCCGGCCGCGTCCTTCGGACGCTGTGGCCGACGCATCGCAACCGGGAGAGGCTGATGAAGATTCGCATCGTCGTGCTGGCGCTGGCATTGCTGGTGGCGGGCGCCGTTCAGGCACAGGACAGGAAACGCATCGAGAAGGCAGCCGACCTGCCGCGCTTCAGCTATGCGGTGACCGGCAGCCTGGAAGCGCTGGTGCGCGACGAGGCAGCCTTTGCCGGTTTTGCCGCCAAGCTGCGGGCCGACATCGAAACGGTGCTGGCCCAGTACGACATTGCCGACAGGTCCATGCAGCGACAGCTGCTGGGCGTGCTGCTGCAGCTGGACGTGCTGGATCGCCAGGACAGCGCCGCCCTGGCCCGCGTGGAGGCCATCCGGGCGCTGGAAGACAAGCCGGCCGACAAGCTGCTGGCCGGCCTGCAGGTGCGCGCCATGGTGGGCGCGCGCCAGGCCTTGGGCCCCGACACCGGTGACGCCTACCGCGCCGAGGTGGGCCGGCGCATCGTGGCGGCGCTGCGGGCCATGCCCTACGAGGTGATTTCCAACGAGATCAAGGAAGCCAAGGCGCGCGCCGAGCGCCTGGGCGAAGCGCTGATCCTGGGGCAAGTGCGCGAAGTGCTGCAGCCCGTGGCCGACAAGACCGGGGTGCTCAGCTCCGACCTGGCGCCCGGCGTGGTGGGGGCACGCTACGCGCTGCTGAACCGCCTGCCGCTCAAGCAGACCCTGGTGGACGCCTTCGGCAGCTACCTGCAGGCCCACAAGGTGAACAAGCCCGACATCTGGGCCGCGCGCCGTGTCATCCTGGAGCCGGGGCATGCGCGCGCGCCGGTGCGCGTGGCGGTGTGGGACAGCGGCGTGGACTCGGCCCTGTTCAAGCGCCAGTTGGCGCGCGATGCCCAGGGCCGCCCGTTGCTGATCGCCTTCGACAAGTACGCCCGGCCTTCCAGCGACGAACTGCAGGTCCTGCCCGAAGCCATGAAGTCGCGTCTGCCCACCTTGCTGGCGCGTGCCAAGGGCCTGGCCGACATGCAGTCCAACATCGACAGCCCGCAGGCGGCCGAGGTGAAGGCCTACATGTCCAACCTGAAGGCCGACGAGTTCCGCCCCGCGGTGGAAGAGCTGGGCCTGACCGGCAACTACGCCCATGGCACCCACGTGGCCGGCATCGCGCTCAAGGACAACCCCTATGCGCGCCTGCTGATCGTACGCATGGAGTTCGGCCACACCCTGATGCCCGACCCCTGCCCGTCGCCGCAGCAGGCGGCCGAGGACGCCAAGGCCATGACGGCGCAGATCGAATTCATCAAGCAGCACCAGGCGCGTGTGGTCAACATGAGCTGGGGCGGCAGCGTCAAGTCCATCGAGGACGACCTGGAGAAGTGCGACACCGCCAAGACGCCGGAGCAGCGCAAGGCGCTGGCCCGGCCGCTGTTCACCGTGATGCGCGACGCGCTGCAGCAGGGTTTTGCCAGCGCACCCGAGATCCTGTGGATCACGGCGGCCGGCAACAGCAACCAGGACGCGTCCTTCGCCGAAGACGCGCCGGCCGACATCGTGCTGGACAACCTGCTGACCGTGGGCGCGGTGGACCGGGCCGGCGACGAAGCCTCCTTCACCAGCTACGGCCCCACGGTGAAGGTGCACGCCAACGGCTACCAGGTGGAAAGCTTCCTGCCGGGCGGCAGCCGGGTGGCGATGTCGGGCACGTCCATGGCCGCACCGCAGGTGGCCAACCTGGCGGCCAAGATGCTGGCGGTGAATTCGCGGCTCACGCCCCGGCAGCTGATCGACATCATCGTGGCCACCGCGGACAAGACCGCCGACGGCCGGCGCACCCTGGTGCACCCGGCCAAGGCAGTGCGCGCGGCCAAGCGCAAGCTGCGTTGACCGTGGGGCGTTCAGCCTTCGGCGCGCGGCAGCCCGGCCGGCGCCGTCGGCAGGGCCCGGGTCTTCCACAGCGAATACAGCACACCCGCCGTGATCAGCCCGAAGGTGACCGACAGCGACACCGACGCGGGCAGCTTGCCGATGAAGCCGTGGGCGAAGATCTTGCCGCCGATGAACACCAGCACCGCGGCCAGGGCGTACTTCAGGTACTCGAAGCGGTGCACCATGGCGGCCAGCGCGAAGTACAGCGCGCGCAGCCCCAGGATGGCGAAGATGTTGCTGGTGTAGACGATGAAGGGGTCGGTGGTGATGGCGAAGATGGCCGGCACCGAGTCCACCGCGAACACCAGGTCCACGAACTCCACCATGCACAGCGCCAGGAACAGCGGCGTCACCCAGCGTTGCAGGCGACCGGTGGCGGGGTCGGGGCGCTGCACGAAGAAGGCCTTGCCTTCCAGGCCCTCGGTCACGCGCAGGTGCTTGCGCAACCACTTCAGCGCCGCGCTGTTCTGCACGTCGAAGCCATGGCCGCTGGCGCGCCACATCTTGATGCCGGTGGCCACCAGGAAGGCGCCGAACAGGTACAGCACCCAGGAAAATTCGCTCACCAGCGCCGCGCCCAGGCCGATCATCACGGCGCGCAGCACGATCACGCCCAGGATGCCCCAGAACAGCACCCGGTGCTGCAGCGCGCGCGGAATGGCGAAGGCGGTGAAGATCATCGCGATGACGAACACGTTGTCCATCGACAGCGACTTTTCGATCAGGAAGCCGGTGAAGAATTCGGTGCCGCGTTCGGCACCGAATTCCATGGCCACCCAGCTGCCGAAGACCACCGCCACGCCGATGTAGCCGGCCGACAGCAGCAGGCTTTCCCGCACCCCGATCTCGCGCTGGCCCCGGTGCAGCACGCCCAGGTCCAGCGCCAGCAGGGTGAGCACGATGCCGCCGAACGCGGCCCAGGCCCACAAGGCGGTGCCGGCCAGCGGGGTGTTCAGCCAGGGAAGGAAGTCGGTCACGAGATGGGCTCCGGGCAGGGGTTCAGGTCAGGCAGGTCGGGGGCGCTTCAACCCAGCGCGTGGGCGCTGTTCAGGTGGCGCGTGGCGCGGTGGCCGGACGACTGCGCGCCCATGTCGTGCCGCACCAGCGCCGTCACCGGCGGCTGCACGCCCCAGCGCTCCAGCGCGGCGTCGATCACCACCGACTCGCCGTCGGCCAGGTGCCCGTCGGCGGACACGATGGCAAAGCACAGCTGCAGCACGGTCCAGCGCAGCGCGGGGTCGCTCACCTCGTCGAGCAACAGGCCCAGGGTCTGCTCGTCCAGCCGCGCGCTGCCGTGGAAGGCCAGGTCGGCGTGGTGCATCAGGTCTTCGCAGGTGCTGTGCAACACCGCGTGCAGTTCCTCGCGTTCCAGGCCCAGCTGGCGGTGGGCCTGCAGGGCGTCCAGGTGCTCGATCTCGGCCTTGGACACGTGGCCGTCGGACACCAGGGCCAGCGCCAGGATGCGGGCGGCGGCGGCGGGGCTGTTGGTGGGGTGATTGCGCATGGTTCGGCTCCTTGCCGGTGGGTGGATGGGCAGGGTGAACGATAGGGTGGCAATGGCGCGCAAAAAAGCAGACAATCAGTGATATTCACTTCGTAAAAAACGGAACATGAGCCTGGCCTTCAACTACCGGCACCTGTATTACTTCTGGGTGGTGGCCAAGGAAGGCGGCATGGCGCGCGCGGCCGACCGCCTGGACATGGCGGTGCAGACCGTCAGCGCCCAGGTGCACGAGCTGGAGCGCGCGCTGGGCCATGCCCTGTTCAAGCCCGCCGGCCGTGGCCTGGCATTGACCGACGCCGGCGCCGCGGCGCTGGCGCAAGCCGACCAGATCTTTGCGCTGGGCGAGCTGCTGCCCGACAAGGTGCGCGAAGCCGGCCACGCGCCGCAGTTGCGCCTGGCGATGGGCATTTCCGACGGCCTGCCCAAGCTGGTGGTGCAGCACCTGATGCAGCCGGTGCTGGACGAGCCGCGCCTGCGCCTGCTGTGCCATGAAGACGAGTTCGAGCGCCTGCTGGCCGACCTGGCGCTGCACAAGCTGGACGCGGTGCTGGCCGACCGGCCGGCGCCGCCCCACCCCAACCTGAAGCTGTACAGCCATGCGCTGGGCCAGTCGGCGATGGCCTGGTACGCCGGTGCCGAACTGGCGCGGGACGCGGCCAAGGACTTTCCGCGCTGCCTGGCCCGCGTGCCGGTGCTGCTGCCCACCGGCCACGCCGTGGTGCGCGCGCGCCTGGACGCCTGGTTCGACCACCATGGCGTGCGGCCCCGGGTGGTGGGGGAGTTCGAGGACAGCGCCTTGCTGAAGACCTTCGGCGCCGCCGGCCTGGGCGTGTTCCCGGCGCCCGAGGTGGTGCAGGCCGACCTGCTGCAGCGCTACCGGGTGCGCCGCATCGGCGCGGCCGAGGGCGTGGCCGAGCAGTTCTTCGTCATCGGCACCGAAAAGAAGGTGCAGCACCCGCTGGTGCAGCGCCTGCTGCCGGGGCGCTGAGCCCGGAGGCGGCGCGCGCTGGCGTCGGCACCTGGCGGGTGCCGCGACCGGCACTTGGCGCATCGACCCGGCCGGGTCGAAAATGGCCTGCTGCCGCGCGGACCGCGCGGCCCACCGAAGCCGACGCATGGAGCCCAGCGCCCACCGAGTGTTCATCTCCTACCGGCGCGACGACGCGGCCGGATATGCCGGCCGCCTGGAGGAAGCGCTGGAGCGCCAGCTTGGCCGCGGCGCTGTCTTTCGCGACGTGCTCGACATCCCGCCCGGCGAGGATTTCGTCGCCGCCATCCGCGCCCAGCTGGCCGGTGCGCGGACGGTGCTGGTGCTGATCGGGCCGCGCTGGGCCGGCGGCGACAGCGCCGGGCCGCGGCGCATCGACGACGGCCAGGACTTCGTGCGCCTGGAAGTGACGGTGGCGCTTGAAAGTGGCGCCCGTGTCGTGCCGGTGCTGCTGCCCGGCGCCCAGATGCCGGCCGAGGCCGAGCTGCCCGGGCCCCTGAAACCGCTGGCCCGGTTGAATGCGCTGAACCTGAACGACGCCCACTGGGACGCCGACATCGCCCGCCTGGTCGCTGCCCTCGGCGTGTCGCGCCAGCGCCGGGCCTGGCCTTGGGCACTGGGCGGCGCGGTGGTCGCCGCCAGCGCCGTCGCGGCCCTGTGCTGGCTGAAGCCCTGGGCGCCGGCCGACCCGACGGCGCGGCTGCTGGGCAGCTGGCAGGCCGAGGTGAAATACGCCTGGGGCGACCGGTACCTCGAACGCTTCGAGTTCAAGCGCCACGCCGGCCAGCTGACCGGCACCGCCAGCTTCCTGAGCCACCCGCGCGCCATCGAAAAGCTGGACTTCGACGGCAGCAACCTGCATTTCGAAACCCGCAGCCAGCAGTCGATGGGCAACGAAACGCGCGAGGTCACCCACCGCTACAGCGCCGAACTGCGCGGCCAGGCGCCCGACGACCGGCTGGCGTTGCGCATGCAAACCAGCGGCGCCTTCGACAACAACAAGCCGCTGGAATTCGAGGCGCGCCGCACCACCGTGCCGCCGCCGGCGTCGGCGGCATCGCGCTGAGGCCGCGGGGCGACCGCCAGGACCGCCTAGGATGGGGCCCCCGCAACGCGCCAGCCCTCCCATGCCCTTGTCCACCCTGGAACTGAACCCCGCCGCGGCGCCCGTTGCCACGGTCGTCGTGCTGCACGGCCTGGGCGCCGACGGCAGCGATTTCCTGCCAGTGTGCCGCGCGCTGGACCTGGACCGCATCGGGCCGGTGCGCTACGTGCTGCCCAACGCGCCGCTGCGCCCGGTGACGATCAACGGCGGCCACGTGATGCCGGCCTGGTACGACATCCTGTCGCCCGACATCGGCGGGGCGCGGGCCGAGGACGAGGCCGGCCTGCGCGCCAGCGCGGCCGAGGTGGCGGCGCTCATCGCCGCCGAGGTGGCGCGTGGCATTCCGGCGCGGCGCATCGTGCTGGCCGGCTTTTCGCAGGGTTGCGCGCTGGCGCTGCTGGCCGGGCTGCGCCACCCCGCTCGCCTGGCCGGGTTGGCCGGCCTGTCGGGCTACCTGCCGCTGGCGGCCCGTACTGCCGCCGAGCGCCACCCGGCCAATGCCGACCTGCCGGTCTTCCTGGCCCATGGTGCGCAGGACGACGTGGTGGTGCCCGCACGCGGCCTGGCCGCCCGCGACGCCCTGCTGGCCCTGGGCCAGCCGCTGCAGTGGCACAGCTACCCGATGGCGCACGCCTTGTGCCAGGAAGAGGTGGACGACCTGAACGCCTGGCTGTTGCAGGTGCTGCAGGCGCCGTGAAGCCTGGGTGACAGCGCCGGCCCGGGCGCAGCGGGTACGCTTGGTGCCCATGAACACACCGTCCCTCTTCGACACCGTCCGCCTGGGCGAGCTGCAACTGCCCAACCGCATCGTCATGGCCCCGCTCACGCGCAACCGCGCCGTGGGCACGGTGCCCCAGCCGGTCATGGCCCGCTACTACGCCCAGCGCGCGAACCCGGCCACCGGGGCCGGCCTGATCGTCAGCGAAGCCACCCAGATCAGCCCCATGGGCCAGGGCTACCTGGACACCCCCGGCATCCACAGTCCCGAACAGGTGGCGGCCTGGATACCCATCACCGCCGCGGTGCACGCGGTGGGCGGGCGCATCGTCTGCCAGTTGTGGCATGTGGGCCGCATCTCGCACAGCAGCCTGCTGCCGGGCGGCGCGGCGCCGGTGTCCAGCAGCACCCGGGTGGCCCACACCAAGACCCTCACCGCCGAGGGCTTTGCGCCCTGCAGCCCGCCGCGCGCGCTGCGTGCCGATGAAATGCCGGGCATCGTGGCCGACTACGTGCACGCTGCGCGCTGCGCCCTGGACGCCGGCTTCGACGGCGTGGAAGTGCACGCCGCCAACGGCTACCTGATCGACCAGTTCCTGCGCGACGGCCAGAACGACCGCAGCGACGAATGGGGCGGCAGCGTCGAGAACCGCACCCGGCTGTTCCGCGAGGTGATGGCCGCGGTGGCCGCCGCGGTGGGCGCGGGCCGCACCGGCGTGCGGGTGTCGCCCATCGCCCCGGTGAACGACCTGGCCCTGGACAGCGACCCCGCCGCCACCTTCGGCCACGCGCTGGCCGCCGTCGCGCCGCTGAAGCTGGCCTATGTGCACGTGGTGGAAGGCTCCACCGGCGGCCCGCGCGACGTGGTGCCCGGCTTCGACTTCCAGGCCCTGCGCCACGCCGCGGGCGCTGACCAGGGCAACACGGCCTGGATGGTGAACAACGGCTACACCCGCGACATGGCGCAGGCGGTGGTGGCCAGCGGCCAGGCCGACCTGGTGGCCTTTGGCAAACCCTTCATCAGCAACCCCGACCTGGGCCGGCGCCTGCGCGAGAACCTGCCCTGGACCGAAGGCAACCGCAAGACCTACTACGGCGGCGGCGCCGAGGGCTACACCGACTACCCGGCCGCGCAGTAGCATCCCAGGTGCTGCAGGACACCCCGCCATGACCACCCTCACCGTGCGTCGCCTTCTTGTGGACCTGGAAGCCCCCTTCCCGGTGCGCTGGAACGGCGGCGACGCCTTCCGCTCGGCCTGGTTCAACGCGCTGTCGATGAGCTTCCCGGCGGGCGAGCAGTTCTTCATCGACTCGGTGCGCGAAGGCCTGAAGCAACTTCCCGAGGCCGAACGCGAGGCTTTCGCTGCCGAGGTGCAGGGATTCATCGGCCAGGAAGCCACGCACCGGCGCGTCCACGGCCTGTTCAATGCGCAGCTGGAAAAGCACGGCCTGGTGAACCACTGGGAGGCGCGCGTGCGCCAGCGCATGCGGCGCCTGGAAGGCGTGAACATCCGCCACTGGGTGGGCGTGACGGCGGCCGTCGAGCACTTCACCGCCATCCTGTCCTTCCACCTGCTGGCCCACCCCGAACTGCTGGACGGCGCCGAGCCGCGCCTGCGCACGCTGTGGCTGTGGCACAGCGCCGAAGAAAGCGAGCACCGCAGCACCGCCTTCGACCTGTACCGCGCACTGGGCGGGGACGAGCCCTGGCGCCGGCGCTGGATGCGCATCAGCACCATCAACTTCCTGGCCGACGCGCTGCGCCAGACCGTGAACAACCTGTGGCACGACGGCAGCCTGTTCCAGCCCGGCACCTGGGCCAGCGCGGCGCGCTTCTTCTGGGGCCGCGACGGCTTCTTCCGCAGCCTCTACCGGCCCTGGAAGGACTACTTCGACCCCGGCTTCCACCCACGCCAGCAGGGCGGCACCCTGGGCGAGGACTGGCTGCGCGCGAACCCGGACGCCTTCACGGCCGTGGGGGCCCGCGCCGCCGTTTGAGCGTCAATCGCGCCGGCCCACGCGCGAGCGGAACAGCTCCAGCAGGTTCACCTCGCGCGGGCCGGGCACCAGCCTGATTTCATCGCCCGCCTGCAGCGTGCCCGGCTGCAGCACGGCGAGGTAGGCGCCGCAGTAGCCGCTCTGGTTCATCAGCTTCACGGCCTGGGCGAAGCCCATCACATGGGCGAACTTGAAGCAGGGCTTGCGCGGCTCGCTCACCACCAGCTCGCAGCCGGGCAACTGCAGCCGGTCGCCCAGCCACAGCGCCTTCTCGTCCATGCCCTCGATCGTGAGGTTCTCGCCCAGGCTGCCTGGCGGCAGCGGCTCGTCCCACAGCGACACCTTGGCCTGCGCGCGCACCGTCTGCCAGAAGGCGTAGTGCTGCAGCGGGTAGGCGTAGATGGCTTTCGACAAGCCGCCGTGCACGCTGAGGTCGGCCTGCTCGTCGCCATCCAGGCCCAGCGGCTTCACCGCCACGGGCCCGGCCACGGGCCGTTTGCCGATGGCGGTGGCGATGCGCCGGCCGTCCATCAGCACCGGGCTCACGCGGGCCAGGTTCACGCTGGTGATCTTCATCATGCGGCGCACAGCATAGCCGCCAGCGCATGGCCCGCAGGCCGTCAGGGAGGGCCCCGGATTTCAGGCAACATTCAGCCGTCGGGGCCGCGCCCCTGGAAGCTGGAGAGCCGATGCCGCTGTACCGCCGTTCGCTGCTTGCCCTGGCCACCGTGGCCGCCTTGGGCGCCGGCTTGGCTGCGCCATCGGCCCAGGCGCAGGCGCGCAAGGACCAGGTCGTCATCGGCCTGGTGCTGGAACCGCAAGGCCTGGACCCCACCACCGCACCGGCTGCCGCCATCGGCGAGGTGGTGCACTACAACCTGTTTGAAGGCCTCACCAGGATCAACGCCGACGGCAGCGTCAGCCCGCTGCTGGCCGACAGCTGGACCATGGACCCCGACGGCAAGAGCTACAGCTTCCGGCTGAAGAAGGGCGTGCGCTTCTCCGACGGCCAGCCCTTCGACGCCGCGGCGGTGAAGTTCAGCTTCGAGCGCGCCAAGGCCGAGAAGTCCACCAACAAGGCCAAGAAGGCGGTGTTCGACAACATCTCGTCGATCAGCACGCCCGACGCGCACAGCGTCATCCTCACGTTGAACAATGCCGACGGCAACTTCCTGTTCCGCCTGGGCGAGAACCCGGCCGTGATCCTGCACCCCAAGACGGCCGACAACGCCGCCAACCAGCCCGTGGGCACCGGCCCCTTCGTGCTGGCCGACTGGAAAAAGGGCGCGTCCATCACGCTGGCCAAGTCGCCGAACTTCCGCAACGCTGCAGCGGTGAAGTTCAAGCGCGTCAGCTTCCGCATCATCAACGACCCCGCGGCGCAGGTGGCCGCGTTGCTGGCCGGTGACGTGGACGCCTTCCCGCGCGGCATCACCTCGGCGGCGGTCAAGCAGTTCCAGGCCGACAAGCGCTTCACGGTGGCCCTGGGCGCCAGCGCCGGCAAGGGCATCATGACCATCAACAACAAGAAGAAGCCCTTCGACGACGTGCGCGTGCGCCGCGCGCTGATGCATGCCATCGACCGCAAGGCCTTCATCGATGGCGTGCTGGACGGTTACGGCAAGCCCATCGGCAGCCACTTTGCGCCCACCGACGCGGGTTATGTCGACCTGACCGGTGTGTACCCCTACAACCCCGAAAAGGCGAAGGCGCTGCTGAAGGAAGCCGGCGTCACCACGCCGCTGAACGTGACACTCACCCTGCCGCCGCCGCAGTACGCGCGCAAGGGCGGCGAGGTGCTGGCCGCCATGCTGGCCAAGGTGGGCGTGAACGCCAAGATCGAGAACGTGGAATGGGCGCAGTGGCTGTCGGGTGCCTTCAAGGGCAACTTCGACCTCACCGTCATCAACCACGTGGAGCCGCTGGACTACATGCAGTACGCCAACACCGGCTACTACTGGGGCTACGACAGCAAGGCCTTCCGCGACCTGGCCGCCCGGCACGCCGCGGCCACCGATCCCAAGCTGCGCACCCAGCTGTTTGGCGACCTGCAGCGCCTGCTGGCCACCGACGCGGTAAACGCTTTCATCTTCAACCCTGCCAACGTGGTGATCGCGCGCAAGGGGCTCAAGGGCCTGTGGGCCGGCTCGCCCATCTTCGCCAACGACGTCGCCGCGATGTCCTGGCAGTGACACCCGACCCAGGCCGCGCTTGAATTCCCTCCACACCCTCAGCGCGGTCGAGCTGACCGCCTTGTTCAAGAGTGGCCAGGCCTCGCCGGTGGAGGCGCTGCAGTCGGTGCTGGCGCAGGTCGGGCGCTGTGAACCGCAGTTGCACGCGCTGTACGCGCCCGACTTCGACGCCGCGCTGACCCAGGCGCGCGAGAGCGAAGCACGCTGGCGGCGCGGCGCGCCGCTGTCGGCCCTGGACGGCGTGCCCGGCACCCTGAAGGAAAACATCGCCACCCGCGGCACGCCCATGCCCCTGGGCAGCGCGGCCACGCGGCTGGCCCCCGCGCCGGAAGACGCTCCGCCCGCCGCGCGCTGGCGCGAAGCCGGCCTGGTGCTCATCGCCAAGACCACAATGCCGGACTTCGGCATGTTGTCGTCCGGCCTGTCCAGCTTCCATGCCCTGTCGCGCAACCCCTGGGATGTGAGCAAGACGCCCGGCGGCAGCAGCGCGGGTGCGGGCGCCGCCGCCGCCGCCGGTTATGGCCCGCTGCACGTGGGCACCGACATCGGTGGCTCCATCCGCCTGCCCGCGGGCTGGTGCGGCGTCGTGGGCCTGAAGCCCAGCAACGGCCGTATTCCCATCAAGCCGCCCTACACCGGCCGCGTGGCCGGGCCGATGACGCGCAGCGTGGCCGACGCCGCGCTGCTGATGCAGGTGCTCAGCCGCCCGGACTGGCGCGACGCCACCAGCCTGCCCCCCGCCGACATCCCCTGGACCGCGCTGGGACGTGACGTGAAGGGCCTGCGCCTGGGCCTGCAGCTGGACGCCGGCTGGGGCCTGCCCGTGCAGCCGGACGTGACCGCGGCCGTCAGCGCCGCGGCGCGGGCCTTTGAAGGCGCTGGTGCGATCGTCGAGTTGCTGCCACCCTTCTGCACCCGCGAGATGGTGGACGGCCTGGACCGCTTCTGGCGCATGCGCTCCTACCTGGACATGGCCGCGCTGCCGCCTGAAGCCCAGGCGAAGGTGCTGCCCTACATCCGCGAGTGGGTGGCGCCGGCGGCCGGCTACAGTGCGGCCGAGGTTTTCCGCGGCCAGGCGCAGATCGCCGCGCTGCGCGACGCCGCGGTGGCCGCCGGCCAGCCTTTTGACTTCGTGCTGTCGCCGGTCAGCCCGGTGCCCGCGTTTGCGGCCGAACTGGCCAGCCCGGTGCACGATCCCGCGCGGCCCTTCGAGCACATCGCCTTCACCCTGCCCTACAACATGAGCGAGCAGCCGGCCATCAGCGTGCCCTGCGGCTTTGCCGACGACGGGCTGCCCATCGGCCTGCAGGTCAGCGGCCGGCGCTTCGACGACCTGGGCGTGCTGCAGTTGGCCGCCGCCTGGGAACAACTTCGCCCGGCCGGACTGGCCTGGAACGCGCCCGCGTTGCGCTAGGGACCCGGCTGGACATGGCGCTCACCGACCTGCGCGGCAACCCCCTGGGCACGAACTCGGCCCCGGCGCGCGACGCGGTGGAACGCGCGCTGTGGCGCATGATGTCCTTCTACGACCCGCCGCTGGACGACCTGGACCGTGCCATCGCCGAAGACCCCGGCTGGGCCTTGCCGCACACCATGGTGGCCGGCTACCTGTGCAGCCTGACCGAGCCCGGCCTGCGCGCCGACGCCGAACTGCACCTGCGCCAGGCCCAGGACCTGGCCGAAGGCGCGCCGGCGCGCGAGCGCCTGCACCTGGAAGCGGTGCAACGCCTGTTTGCCGGCCGCTGGCACGAGGCCTGCCGCCTGTGGGACGAAAGCCTGTTGGAACGCCCGCGCGACGCGCTGGCCTTGCAATGGGCACAGCTGTGGGACTTCCACCGCGGCGACGCCTTCGGCCTGCGCGGTCGGCCCGCGCGCGCCCTGCCCGAGTGGGACGAAGCCGACCCGCTGTTCCCGCACGTGCTGGCGCTGCACGCCTTCGGCCTGGAAGAAAACAACCAGCACGCCCAGGCCGAAGAAGCGGCCCGCCGCGCGCTGGCGCTGGACCCTCGCGCGCCCTGGGCCGTGCACACCGTGGCCCATGTCATGGAGATGCAGGGCCGCTTCGACGACGGTGCGGCCTGGCTGCGCCAGCACCAGCCGGTGTGGGCCGAAGGCAATGGCTTTGCCGGCCACCTGTGGTGGCACATGGCCCTGTTCCGCCTGGAAGGCCTGGACGACGCCGGCGCCATGCGCCTGGCCGACACCCACCTGGCCGGCGCCGCGCTGCACATCACGCTGCAGCGCCTGGACGCGGCGGCCCTGCTCTGGCGGCTGCACCTGCACGGGCTGGACGTGGCCAGCCGCTGCCGCGAACTGCTGGCCACCTGGGCCCCGGACCTGGACCACGCCGGCCAGCACGCCTTCAACGACCTGCACGTGGTGCTGGCCTGCCTGGGTGCGGGCGATGTGGCGCGCGCCGAAGCCTGGACCGCGCGCTGCGCCGAACGCGTGATGGCCGCCGACGACCTGGGCCGCAGCAACCACGCCGTGGCGCGCGAAGTGGCCCTGCCGCTGATGCGCGCCCTGCTGGCACTGGCGCGCGGCGAAGCCAACGCCGCCGCGCGCGGCCTGTACGCGGTGCGCCCGCAGCTGCAGCGCCTGGGCGGCAGCCACGCCCAGCGCGACTTCGTGGACCAGAGCCTGCTGGCCGCTGCGGCCCAGACCGGCCACGCCGAGGCCCGCGCCATGGGCCGTGCGCTGGTGAACGAGCGCTGCCTGGCCAAACCGGTGACGCCGCTCACCCGCCGCTGGGCCGAACGCCTGGGCGTGGTGCTGGGCGGCGGCTGAAAGCACCGGGAAGCGGCTCCCCGAAACGGATTTCCGGCGATGGGGGCGATGGCGGTGTTCACGTGGGGCGCCTCATATGCAAGTTCTTGCATAAGTCGGCCCGCCCCCACTGGCCACAATGCCGGCCGGCCGCCTTCGGCCATTTCCCAACGGCATGAACACCTTCACCGACAGCTTCAGCCTGGCGCTGCAGCTCATCACCCAGGCCAACCCGGACCTGCTGCGCATCGTGGCGCTGTCGCTGCGCGTCAGCGGCACCGCCTGTGCCCTGGGCGCGGGCCTGGGCCTGCTGCTGGGCGCCTGGCTGGCGGTGGCCCACTTCCCCGGCCATCGCGCCGTCAACAGCCTGCTGAACACCCTGCTGGCCCTGCCTTCGGTGGTGGTGGGGCTGGTGGTGTACCTGCTGCTGTCGCGCTCGGGGCCGCTGGGCAGCTGGGGCATCCTGTTCACGCCCACCGCCATGGTGGTGGCGCAAACCATCCTGGTGGTGCCGTTGATCGCCGCGCTGGCGCGCCAGCTGGTGGCCGACGCACTGGCCGAAGGGGGCGACGAGTTGCGGGCCCTGGGCGCCCGGCCGCTCACCGCTGCGCTGCTGATGCTGCTGCACGAACGCCTGGCGCTGCTGACGGTGCTGCTCACCGCTTTCGGCCGCGCCGTGGCCGAGGTGGGCGCGGTGATGATCGTGGGCGGCAACATCAATGGTGTCACCCGCGTGATGACCACCTCCATCGCCCTGGAAACCAGCAAGGGCGACCTGCCGCTGGCCCTGGCCCTGGGCGGGGTGCTGCTGGGCGTGGTGGGGGCCATCAATCTGCTGGTCGGCCTGCTGCAGCCACGCCAGGGCGTCACCGTGGGGGCCTTCGGGTGAGCCAGGCCCTGATCGAGCTGCGCAAGGTCGCGGTGCATTTCGGCAAGACGGTGGCGTTGTCGGGCGTGGACCTGGCCATCCAGCCCGGCGAGCGCATCGCCCTGGTGGGCGCCAACGGCTCGGGCAAGACCACACTGCTGCGCGCGCTGACCGGCCTGCTGCCGCTGCAGCAGGGCCAGCGCGCCCTGCCCAGCGGGCGGCTGAACGCGGCCATGCTGTTCCAGAAGCCCTTCCTGCTGCGGCTGTCGGTGGCCAACAACCTGCGCGTGGCGCTGTGGCTGGCCGGGGTGCCGGTGGCCGAACGCTTCGATCGCACCGAGCAGGCGCTGCAGCGCGTGGGCCTGGCCGCGCTGGCGCAGCGCCCGGCGCGCGACCTGTCCGGTGGCCAGCAGCAGCGCCTGGCCCTGGCCCGGGCCTGGGCCCGGCAGCCGCAGGTGCTGTTCCTGGACGAACCCACGGCCAGCCTGGACCCGTCGGCCAAGCGCGAGGTGGAAACCCTGGTGCAGGACTTCGCCGAGGCCGGCATGACGGTGGTGATGAGCACCCACAACCTGGGCCAGGCCAAGCGCCTGGCGCAGCGGGTGCTGTACCTGGACACCGGCCGCCTGGCGGTCGACCTGCCGGTGGGCGCCTTCTTCGACCCCCAGGCCCGCCACGCCGGCGCGGCCTTCCTGAAGGGCGAGCTGGCCTGGGCCTGAGCCCCGCGCGGCAGCGCCGCCGCGCGCGCCGGCCCGCGAAATCCGCCTTGCGGTGTGCCCGGCTGGAACACGTTTGCGCAAACATCCGGGCCTTCTAGGGTTATGCCTAGGTTTTCATATCGGGCCACTGTGCAAATCATTGCATAGGCCAAATCGCGCGCCGGTGCTGGGTGCGGATTGGACGTCCCGAACACGCCTCAGCGGAGACCGCCCCATGCAGAAAAGCCTGCACATCAACCCCGACAAATGCACTGGCTGCCTGCAGTGCGAAATGGCCTGCAGCTTCGAGAACTACGCCACCTATGCGCCTGCCAAGTCGCGCATCAAGGTGTTCGACTTCCACCACACCGGCCGCAAGGTGCCCTACACCTGCACCCAGTGCGACGAAGCCTGGTGCCTGCACGCCTGCCCGGTGGCCGCCATCACGGTGGACAAGGGCACCGGCGCCAAGGTGGTGAATGAAACCACCTGCGTGGGCTGCAAGGTCTGCACCATCAGCTGCCCCTTCGGCACCATCAACTACGTGCAGGAAACCGGCAAGGTGCAGAAGTGCGACCTGTGCGGCGGCGACCCCGCCTGCGCCACCGCCTGCCCCACCGGCGCCATCACCTTCATCGATTCGAACTGGACCGGCCTGAACAAGATGGCCCAGTGGGCCGACAAGCTGGGCAACCAGCCGGCCGCCTGAGCAACAAGGAGCACACACATGTCTTGGGCTGGAAAAATCCTGCGAGTGAACCTGACCGCCGGCACGGTGAAATCCGAGCCGCTGAAGATGGACTGGGCGCGCGCCTACCTGGGCAGCCGCGGCCTGGCCACCAAATACCTGGTGGAAGAAATCGACGCCAAGATCGACCCGCTGTCGGTCGACAACAAGATCATCTGGGCCACCGGGCCCCTCACCGGCACCATGGCCTCCACCGGCGGGCGCTACACGGTCGTGACCAAGGGCCCGCTGACCGGCGCCATCGCCTGCAGCAATTCCGGCGGCTACTGGGGCGCCGAGCTCAAGATGGCCGGCTGGGACATGGTCATCTTCGAAGGCAAGTCGGCCAAGCCGGTGTACCTGCTGATCAACGACGACGTGGCCGAATTGCGTGATGCGTCCCACCTGTGGGGCACCACCGTCTGGCACACCGAAGAAACGCTGAAGAAGCGGCATCAAGATCCGCTGCTGCGCGTGTCCAGCATCGGTCGCGCCGGTGAAAACGGGGTGCTGTACTCGGCCGTGGTGAACGACCTGCACCGCGCCGCCGGCCGCAGCGGCGTGGGCGCGGTGATGGGCAGCAAGAACCTGAAGGCGATCGCGGTGCGTGGCACCCTGGGCGTGGGCAACGTGGCCGACCCCAAGGAGTTCATGAAGGTCACCTTCGAGAAGAAGAAGATCCTGGCCGACAACGGCGTCACCGGCCAGGGCCTGCCCACCTACGGCACCCAGGTGCTGATGAACGTCATCAACGAAATCGGTGCACTGCCCACCCGCAACTTCCGCGACGTGCAGTTCGAGGGCGCCAAGGACATCTCGGCCGAAGCCATGGCCACGCCGCGCAAGACCGACGGCAAGAAGCACCTGGTCACCAACCAGGCCTGTTTCGGCTGCACCATCGCCTGCGGGCGCATCAGCAAGCTGGACCAGGGCCACTTCACGGTGGAGAACAAGCCGCAGTACTGGGGCGCCTCGGGCGGCCTGGAATACGAAGCGGCCTGGTCGCTGGGCGCGTCCAACGGCGTGAACGACCTGGAAGCCCTGCAGTACGCCAACATGGTGTGCAACGAGGACGGCCTGGACCCCATCACCTTCGGCGCCACGGTGTCCGCGGTGATGGAAATGTACGAATTGGGCGTGCTCACCAAGGAGCAGATCGGCATCGAAGCGCCCTTCGGCTCGGCCCGGGCGCTGGCCTTCCTGGCCGAGGTCACGGCCAAGGGCGAAGGCTTCGGCAAGGAAATGGGCCTGGGCTCGCGCCGCCTGTGCGAAAAGTACGGCCACCCCGAACTGAGCATGACGGTCAAGAGCCAGGAGTTCCCGGCCTATGACGGCCGCGGCATCCAGGGCATGGGCCTGACCTATGCCACCAGCAACCGCGGCGCCTGCCACCTGCGCAGCTACACCGTGGCGTCTGAAGTGCTGGGCATCCCGGTCAAGACCGACCCGCTGGTCAGCGAAGGCAAGCCCGAACTGGTGATGGCCTTCCAGGACGCCACCGCGGCTTTCGACGCGGCCGGCATCTGCATCTTCACCAGCTTCGCCTGGGGCCTGGCCGACGTGGCGCCGCAGGTGGCCGCGGCCTGTGGCCCGGAGTTCACGCTGGAGAACATGGCCAAGATCGGCGAGCGCATCTGGAACATGGAGCGCGACTTCAACAACCGCGCTGGCTTCACCGCCAAGGACGACACCCTGCCCAAGCGCCTGCTCACCGAACCCGCCAAGACCGGCCCCGCCAAGGGCCTGGTGAGCAAGCTGCCCGAGATGCTGCCCAAGTACTATGAAATCCGCGGCTGGGACAGCAACGGACAGCTGAAACCCGAGACGCGCGCACGGCTGGATCTGTGACCATCGGCGCCTGACGCCGCGCAAGACGAAGGCGGTTGCTCACCCAACCGCCTTCTCCATTTTCAGGAGGGAAGAACCCATGCAGCACGTCATCCTTGGCGCCGGCCCGGCCGGCGTCATCGCGGCCGAGACCATCCGCAAGCACGCGCCTTTCGACCGCATCATCGTGGTGGGCGACGAACCCGAGCCGCCCTATTCGCGCATGGCCATTCCCTACCTGCTGATCGGCAAGGTGGGCGAAGACGGCACCCACCTGCGCCCGGAGCCCCAGGCCCACTTCGCCGAACAGCGCATCGAGGTCAAGCGCGCGCGCTGCACCGCCATCGACGTGCAGCGGCGCAACCTCACCCTGTCCGATGGCAGCGTGCTGCTGTTCGACAAGCTGCTCATCGCCACCGGCTCCAGCCCGGCGCAGCCGCCGGTGCCAGGCATCACTTCAGCGGGCGTGCACACCTGCTGGACCCTGGCCGATGCGCGCGCCATTGCGGCGCTGGCCCAGCCCGGCGCGCGCGTCATCCAGATGGGGGCCGGCTTCATCGGCTGCATCATCATGGAATCGCTGGCCATGCGCGGCGTGAAGCTGTCCGTGGTGGAAATGGGCGACCGCATGGTGCCGCGCATGATGGGCCCCACCGCCGGCGGCATGATCAAGCAGTGGTGCGAAAAGAAGGGCGTGGCGGTGTACACCGGCGCCCGCGTGGAATCCATCGAAGCGGGCGGGGCGACCCCGCCCCCGGCCCGGCCGGCAGCGGCCCCGGCCGCAGCGCCGGCTCCGGCGCCTGGCCTGCTGCAGCGCGTGGCGCAGGCGGTGGGCCTGGCGCCCAAGCCGGCGGCCCCGGCCCCGGCCGCCGCCCTGGCACCCGCCTTCGCCGACACCACGCCGGTGGCGGCGCACGGCGCCCCGCTGGTGGTGAAACTGTCCACCGGCCAGCGCCTGGAGGCCGACCTGGTGATCAGCGCCACCGGCGTCAAGCCCAACATCGGCTTCCTGGAACACAGCGGCATCCGCTGCCTGGTGGGCGTGCTCACCGACGAGCACCTGCAGACCAATGTGGATGGCATCTACGCCGCGGGCGACTGCGCCGAGGCCTTCGACAAGGTCAGCGGCAAGACCATCGTCAGCGCCATCCAGCCCAACGCCGCCGAACAGGCGCGGGTGGCGGCATTGAACATGGTGGGCCAGAAGGCCGAGCTCAAGGGCGTCACCCAGATCAACGTGCTGGACACCCTGGGCCTGATCTCCTCGTCCTTTGGCAACTGGCAGGGCGTGCCCGGGGGCCAGCATGCCGAGCTGACCGACACCGCCGCCAACCGGCACCTGAGCCTGCAGTTCGACGGCGACCGCCTGGTGGGCTGCAACTCGGTGGGCTGGATCCAGCACGTGGGCGTGATGCGCGGCCTGGTGGAAGGCGAAGTGCATCTGGGCCCCTGGAAGGACAAGCTGCTGGCCGACCCCACGCTGCTGATGCAGGCCTATCTGGCCAGTGCGCAGGCGGCGTCGGCGCCTGCGCACGTGAAGTGATGTTCTTCCCCAGGTCGCTCCACGCCAGAATCGCCGCATGCAGATCACGTTCAAGCTCTACGCCACCCTCGGCCAGTATTTGCCGCCCGAGGCGCGCGCGGCCAACCAGGTGGTGCTGGACGTGCCGGCGGACGCCAGCATCGCCAAGATCATCGAACCCTATGGCCTGCCGATGAAGCTGGTGCACCTGGTGCTGATCAACGGCCACTACGTGCCGCCGGAAGAGCGTGGCACGCGCACGCTGAAAGAAGGCGACGCCTTGGCCATCTGGCCGCCGATTGCCGGCGGCTGAAACCGGGGCCGGCTTGTCACCCGCGGCGCCCGAGGCCTTCGAACGCGAACAGGGCATCACCGAAGCCGACTGGCTGGCCTGCCTGCCGGGCGCGGTGGGCCCGCACAGCCTGTCACTGCGGCTCCCGGGCCGCGCCACGGTGCACATCGGCGCCGGCTGTCTTCAGCTGCACTGGCAGGTGCTGCCCGAACGCCGCATCGCGCTGATGCGCATGCCGCGCCTGCACGTGGCCTACCGCTTCGAAGGCCTGGCCGACGATGAGCGGCAGCGCTTCATGCGCTACTTTGACTTGTTCCTGCAGCGCGGCGGCGGCTGACGGCCGGCGTGCCGGCGCTCAGGCCCCGGCCTGCGCCAGCAGCCAGTCGCGGAAGGCCCGCATGGCGGCTGTCGGGCGGCGGGACTTCAAGCGCGTGAGCCAGTAGCCGCCCACGTCCACCTGCACGTCGAACACCCGCAGCAGCCGGCCCGCCGCCAGGTCGCGGCTGAACAGGGCCAGGGGCAGCAGCGCGACGCCCGCACCCTGGGCGGCGGCTTCGGCCATGGCCAGGGACGAGTCGAAGACCATGCCGCGCAGCACCGGGGCCGGCACGCCCGCGGCGGCGAACCAGGCCAGCCACTCGTCGCTGCGGTAGCTGCGCAGCAGGGCTTCGCGGTGCAGGTCGCGGGGGTGGGCCAGGCGCTGGGCCAGCGCCGGGGCGCAGGCCGCCGCCAGAGGCGCCTGCAGCAGGGGCAGCGCCTCGGTGCCGTGCCAGGCGCCGTCGCCGAAGCGCAGCGCGAAGTCCAGGCCTTCGCCAGCCATGTCCACCCGGTTGTTGTGCGTGAACAGGCGCAGGTCCACCCGCGGGTGCGCGGCCTGGAAGTGGCGCAGCCGCGGGATCAGCCAGCCCACGGCGAAGGTGCCCACCACGCCCACGGTGAGCACCTCGCGCGCACGTTGGGTGCGAAATCCGGCCAGCAGCGCCGCCATGCGGGCGAAGGAGTCGGCGAGAAGCGGCACCAGCGCCAGGCCCTCGTCGGTCAGCGCCAGCCCGCGCGGCAGGCGCCGGAACAGCGCCACGCCCAGGCGCTGCTCCAGCCCGTTCACATGCCGGCTGACCGCGGTGGGCGTCAGGTTCAACTCCTCGGCCGCGCGGGTGAAGTTCAGGTGCCGGGCGGACACCTCGAAGGCGCGCAAGGCGTTCAGCGGCAAGTCCATGGGGTCTCCTGGCCTGAGTTTTCCTGGGGTCTTGCCTGCATTATTTCCGCTGGTGGCGCCGAGCCGCCCGGTCTATCTTTGGCCCCGTCGTCACCCAGGATGAACACCACCATGCCTCTGTCTCGCCGCCACTTCAGCGCCCTTTCACTGGCCAGCCTGTCGCCCCTGGCGGGGGCCGCAGGCCAGCCCGAGCATCGACAAAACCGCAGCCCGGATCCGCTGCCCGCCGCACTGGCGGCGCTGGAGCGCCGCAGCGGCGGCCGCCTGGGTGTGTGGATCGAGGACAGCGCCACCGGCCGCGTGCTGGCCCAGCGCGCCGATGACAGGTTTGCGATGTGCAGCACCTTCAAGTGGCTGGTCTGCGCGCAGCTGCTGCAAAGCGTGGACCGTGGCGAAGCCCGGCTGGACCAGGTGCTGCCCTTCGGCAAGGCGGACCTGGTGGCCTGGTCGCCGGTGACCGAGCGGCACGCCCAGGGCGCCGGCCTGAGCCTGGCGGCGCTGTGCCAAGCCACGCTGACCACCAGCGACAACACCGCCGGCAACCTGCTGCTGGCGCGGCTGGGCGGCCCGGCCGCCTTCACCGCCGCCTTGCGCGCCCAGGGCGACGCCGTCACCCGCCTGGACCGGGTGGAGCCGGACCTGAACCGTTTCCCGCCGGGCGAAGAGCGCGACAGCAGCAGCCCGCGCGCCATGGCCGCCCAGCTGCGCCGCTTCCTGCTGGGCGACGGCCTGGCGCCGGGTTCGCGCCAGCAGTTGACCGACTGGATGCAGGCCAGCACCACCGGCGCCAGGCGGCTGCGCGCCGGCCTGCCCGCCGGCTGGCGCCTGGCCACCAAGACCGGCACGGCCGATGGCGACGCGCCGCGCGACAACCACACCAACGAGGTGGGCGTGCTCTGGCCGCCGGGGCGCGCACCGCTGGTGGTGGTGGCCTTTCTGGCCGGCAGTTCTCAGCCCTTTGCCCAGCGCGAAGCGGTGCTGGCCCGCGTCGCGGCCCAGCTGCCGCGCTTCATCGCCGCCTGATCAGGCCGCCAGCAGCGTCTCCAGGCTCTGTTCGCGGATGCCGAAGAAGCGCTTCAGCTCGGCCACCTGGGCCAGCACCGGTTCCCGGGGCTTGGGCTGGGCGCGCTTCACCGCCAGGATCATCTTGTTCTTGGCGGTGTGCTCCAGCGAGATGAACTCGAACACCTGGGTGTCGTAGCCCGCGGCTTCCAGCAGCAGGGCGCGCAAAGCGTCGGTCAGCATCTCGGCCTGTTCATCGGCATGGACGCCGTGCTGCAGCACCGGCTTCATCGGCCCGGGCGCCAGCAACTGGGGGCGGATCTGCTTGTGGCAGCAGGGCGACGCCAGCAGGATGTCGGCCCCGGCTTTCACGCCCAGGGCCAGGGCCAGGTCGGTGGCGGTGTCGCAGGCGTGCAGCGCGATCATCACGTTCATCGCCGCCGGGCGCTGCTCGTTCAGGTCGCCTTGTTCGAAGCGCAGGCCGTCCAGCTGCAGGCGGCCGATGATGGCATTGCACTGCTTCACCAGGTCGGGCCGCAGTTCCAGCCCGGTGACCTGGGGCCGCACGCCCTGCGCGCGCAGCCAGTCGTGCACCGCGAAGGTGAGGTAGCCCTTGCCGGCGCCGAAGTCCATCACCGTCAGCGCCTTGGCACCGGCCAGACGGGACGCGCCGAGCGCATTGCTGAAGATCTCGACGAACTTGTTGATCTGCTTCCACTTGGCGGCCATGCTGGGCACCAGGTGGGCCTGCGCATCGGTGACGCCCAGGGCGTGCAGGAAGGGCCGGGTCAGCGACAGCAGGCGCTTCTTCTCGCGGTTGTGGGCGGCAGGGGCGGCGGCGGCGGCATCGCCATGGGCCAGGGTCTTCACCACCAGGTGACCTTTGCCCTTCTTCGACAGTGACAGCTGCAGTTCCTGTTGTGTGGTGTGCAGGTGGGCGTTGCGAAAGGGCGCGCCCAACAGGGCGTCCACCTGGGCCAGGCTTTCGTCCAACGGCAGGTTCTTGGTGATGTCGCGCGTGTCGTGGCGGTGCAGGAAGCTCAGGTGCGGCACCCCGCGCAGGTCGATCAGGCGCACCTGGGTGCGCTGCCAGCCGGGTTCACCCCCCTGCGGCTTGGCCAGCACCAGCGAGACGAAGCGCTGCTGCGCCACCGCCTCGCGCAGCGCGGCCAGGAAGCGGGCGCTTTGGGGGTCGGCACCGGGCGTGTCGGCGGGGTCGGCAGTCAGGGGCATGCGCGATTGTCGCCGCGCCGCCCGCCCTCACTGGGACACGTGGATGACGTCGCGCACCAGCGGGTAGATCTGCTGCTGCCAGCGCTTGCCGCTGAACACGCCGTAGTGGCCCACATTGGGCTGCACGTAGTGGGTGCGCATGTAGGGTCGCAGGCTGCTGGCCAGGTCCTGCGCGGCCAGGGTCTGGCCCACGCTGCAGATGTCGTCGCGTTCGCCCTCCACCGTCACCAGCGCGGTGCGGCGGATGGCGGCCGAGTTCACGCGCCGGCCGCGGAACATCAGTTCGCCACGCGGCAGGTCGAAGGTCTGGAACACCTTCTCCACCGTCTCCAGGTAGAAGTCGGCCGACAGGTCGGCCACCGCCATGTACTCCTCGTAGAAGGTGCGGGTCACATCGGCCTGCTCGAACTCGTCCTCCACCAGGTGCTTGTAGTAGGACTTGAAGGCGCTGAGGTGGCGCTCCTTGTTCATGCTGATGAAGGCCGACAGCTGCACGAAGCCGGGGTAGACGCGCCGCCCGGCACCACGGTGGCGCCAGGGCACAGGGCTGATGAGGTTCTTGCGAAACCATTCGATGGGCTTGGACGTGGCCAGGGTGTTCACCGTGGTCGGGCTCACGCGGCAGTCGATGGGGCCGGCCATCAGGGTCAGGCTGGCGGGGGTGGCGGGGTGGCCGTCCTCGCTCATCAGCGCTACCGCCGCCAGGGACGCCACGCAGGGCTGGCACACCGCCAGCACATGGCTGCCCGGGCCCATGACGGCCAGGAACTGCATGATGTGCTCGGTGTACTCGTCCAGGCCGAAGCGGCCGGCGGACAGCGGCACGTCGCGCACGTTGTGCCAGTCGCTGACGTGCACGTCGTGGTCGGGCAGCATGGTGCGCACCGTGTCGCGCAGCAATGTGGCGAAATGGCCCGACATGGGCGCCACCACCAGCACCTTGGGCTGCACCGGTGCGCCCACTTTGCGAAAGCGCAGCAGGGTGCCGAAGGGGGTGGTGTGCACCACCTCCTCTTCCACCGGCCAGTCGCGGCCCGCGTGTTCACCGCTGCCCGGCACCTGGGTGATGCGCCAGGCCGGCCGGTGGTGGGTGACACGCGCCAGGTCCAGCACCTTCAGCGCCGCGGCGGCGCAGCGCGTGCCCAGGCTGGGCAGCGGGGCCAGCGTGCTGGCGCCGGCGGCGGCCGGCATCAGCAAGGGGGGCGCCAGCCGCGCCAAGGTGTGCAGCGGCCACAACAGGTCGGTATGGGCCTGGTAGGTGGTGTAAAGCATGGGTGCTCCCTCAAGGCCGTGGTGAAGCCAGCGACGCAAGGTTCGCGCCGCGCCAAGCCGGTGCACAAAGGCGCGACAAGACAGCGCACAGACCGAGTGCACACGGGCACACCAATTGCGTTGCTTGCCGGGCACCCGACCCGCTGGAGACCGTCCGCATGCCCACCGCCACCAAGAAGCCGGCCCGCAAAGCCCCCGCCAAGAAGGCCGCCCCACCCGCCGCCAGGCCGGCCGGCAAGGCCGCCAGCGCCACGCTCACGCTCAGCAGCAAGAACTACTCGTCCTGGTCACTGCGCGGCTGGTTGCTCGCGCGCTTTGCCGGCCTGCCGTTCCAGGAGGTGATGGTGGCGGCCGACGATGCTGGTGCGCGGCGCGAGCTGCTGCTGCTGGCGCCGTCCATCCTGGTGCCCTGCCTCACACATGATGGTGCACGGGTGTGGAACACGATGGCCATTGCCGGCTACCTGGACGAGTTGTATCCCGCCGCTGGCCTGCTGCCCGCCGACCGCATCGCCCGGGCGCACTGCCGTTCGGTCTGCGGCGAAATGAACTCGGGCTTCGCCAACCTGCGCTCGGCCCTGCCGATGAACCTGAAGGCCCATTACCCCGGCCACAAGGTCTGGGGCGGCGCCTTGCCGGACATCGAGCGCGTGCTGGACATCTGGCGCGAATGCCTGGCCACCTACGGCGGCCCCTTCCTGTTCGGCAAGAAGCGCTGCATGGCCGACGCCATGTTCGCGCCCGTGGTCACCCGCTTCCTCACCTACGACCTGAAGCTGCCGCCCGCCTGCCGCGACTACTGCACCACCATCATCGCCCTGCTCGAGATGCAGGAGTGGATCGCCGCGGCGCGGCTGGAACCGGCCGAGATCGAAGAACTGGACATGGACTTCTGAGCGCGGGGCGGCGCCGCCACCCCGGCGCCCGAGCGGCCTTCACTTCCAGGACGAAGGCGCCGGCACCGGGCAGGGGCCGGGCATGTCCACGGTCTTGAAGTCGGACGGGCCCACGATTTCCAGGTACTCCATGTCCGGCGAATAGTCGAACAGGTAGTGCACGATGCCGGGGCGCTGGTGCACGCAGTCGCCGGCTTCCACCAGGGTGACCTTGTCTTCGTACATGAACTTGGCCCAACCCTTGTTCATGATGACAATGTGGAACTGCGCCTCATGGCGGTGCCAGCCGGTGCCCTTTTCGGGCACCTGGTTGGCCTTCACCAGCTGGGCGATCACGCGGCCCGCGGTGGCGGCTTCCACGCCCAGGTCCTTGTAGAGGAAGAAGTCGCGCAAGCCATCGCTGCGCCAGGCGGTGTCCGCCGGCTTCACATGGGAAAACTTCGTGCTGGTCACGTCCAACATGGGGCAGCCCTCCGGCGGTGGATGAAAACACCGCGGGTGCGTGCAAGAGACATTCCAAGCCCCGGGGACCTGGGTTGCACCGCAACGGGTCAGGCCAGCTTGAAGCCGTTCATCAGCCCGGCCAGGTGGCGCGCCTGGTCCTGCATGCTCTGGGCCGCGGCGGCGCTTTGCTCCACCAGGGCCGAGTTCTGCTGCGTGCTCTGGTCCAGGTGCGCCACCGCGCTGCAGACCTGGCCGATGCTGTCGCTCTGGCGTTCGGCCGCGCGGGTGATCTCACCGATGATGGTGTTCACCCGCTGCACCGAGCCCACGATGTCCTGCATGGTGCTGCCGGCGTCGGCCGCCAGCTGGGTGCCCGATTCCACCTTCTCCACCGATTGCCCTATCAGGCCCTTGATTTCACGCGCCGCCTGCGCGCTGCGCTGGGCCAGGCTGCGCACTTCGCTGGCCACCACCGCGAAGCCGCGGCCCTGTTCGCCCGCGCGCGCGGCTTCCACGGCGGCGTTCAGCGCCAGGATGTTGGTCTGGAAGGCGATGCCGTCGATCACGCCGGTGATGTCCGCGATGCGCTTGCTGCTGGCGTGGATGTCCTGCATGGTGCCCACCACGCGTGAAACCACCTCGCCGCCGCGGCTGGCCACGTGGGCGGCGTTGGCCGCCAGCTCGTGCGCCTGGCGCGCCGAGTCGGTGGACTGGCGAACCATTTCGGTGATCTGCTGCAGCGACGACGAGGCCTGCTGCAGGCTGGCCGCGGTCTGCTCGGTGCGTGCGGACAGGTCCTGGTTGCCCTGGGCGATCTCGGTGCTGGCGGTGGCAATGTTGTGGGTGGACTGGCGCACCTTGCCCACCATGGCCTGCAGCCTGTCGTTCATTTCCTTCAGCGACCCCAGCAGGCGGCCGGTTTCGTCGCTGCCGCCGGCTTCGATGTGCGAGCTCAGGTCGCCCGAGGCCACCGTGCCGGCCACACCCATGGCGGTGTTCAGCGGCGCCACGATGCTGCGGGTGAGATGCCAGCCGATGAAGGCCGAGCCCAGCAGCGTCACCAGGCCGCCGGCGGCCAGCATCCAGTCCAGCCGGTGGCTGGCGGCTTCTGCCTGCGCCGAGGCGCTTTCCACCTGCCGGTGCTGCAGCGCCGCGAAGTCGGTCAGCAGCGCCAGGGCCTGGGCCGAAGCGGGGTCGATCCTGGTGGTGATGATCTTGGCCGCCTGCTCGGTGTTGAACTGCGAGGCCAGGTTCACCGCGTCGATGAAATCCTTGTCCATGCGCTGGTCGATGGCCTGCACCTGGTCGATCAAGGCCTTCTCGGGCGCGCTCAAGCCCTGGCCTTGCAACTGTTTCATCGTGAGCAGGAAGGTGGCGCGCTCCTTCTTGGCCTGCGCTTCGGCCGCCTGCACACCTTCCATGGTGGCGTTCAGACCCATGTTGCGCACCGCCACGGCGGCGTTGGCCAGGCTCTGGCGCATGCCGTAGGCGCTGTCCTGGCGGTCCACGATCACCCGCATGGCCTCGGACGTGGCCTGCCGCGCCTGGCGGTTGCCGACGATGCTGATGCCCAGCATCAGCGCCGCAGCTGCCAGCATGGTGCCCAGGCCCAGCGCCAGGCGCGAGCCGATGTTCAGGTTGGACGTTTTCATCAAGGGGTGCCGGCTGGGGTGGGGGTGGGCACCGGTCGGGGGCCGGCGCGGAGGGAAGTAAGAGTTCAGTCGCGGAACACACCCGAGCCCACGGCCAGGTCGCCCACGCGTTCGATGTAGTTCACGCGGCTCTGGATCTGGTCGGTGACGGGGTTGCGGAACTTCACCGTGTCGGTCCAGCCCTTGCCCTTGTCCTTGGCCACGTCCACCAGCATCTTGATCAGCGGCTTGCCGTCGGGGTCCTTCATGCCGATCAGGTCCTTGCCCACCAGCTTGGGGTTGGCGCCGTGGGCCAGGCACTTGCCGTTCAGGTCGTAGATGAAGACGTACAGGTCGCGGTCCTTCAGGCTCTTGCCGTTGGTCACTTCCTCGAAGGTCTTGTCCGGACCGGCGGACTTGACCATGGCCACGGCCTTCTTCACCAGCGCTTCGGCCTCGGCGGGTGTGGCGCGCTCGGCGGCCAGGGTGCAGACGCTGGAGGCGGCCAGCAGCAGGGATGCGGCGGTGCGCAGGAAGTGGGTGCGGTTCATGGGCAAAGTCTCCGTTGCAAAGGGGGATGGGGCGCCACCCGGGTCGGCCGGGCAGGGCACTTCGGGCATATCGACCCCCCATCGGCGGGCTTGAGCGTGGCCACTGGCGCAGGCCGTCGGCGAGCGGGCAGAAAAAAAGGCGAACCCGGGGGTTCGCCTTGAAAGCACAGGGGATGTGCTAGGAGGAGACAAGCAAGAACAACTCTGCTGGCAGGTTTATCGGTGCTGGGGGCCTGGCTTTCAAGCCCCGGCCGCACCAAAACCCGCCCAATTTGTGAATTAGTTCATTCCGCGGGCACGCACAGGTCGCGGCCCAGGCGGATGGCCCCGGCGTTGCGGCCCTTGCCGGCGCGTGCGGGCGGGTTGCACAGGCCGCACACGAAGTGCTTGGCGATCTCGTGCGGGTGGGTCACGAAGTGGCCGCCGCACTTGCTGCAGGCGGTCATGGTGAGCATGCCGTTGTCCACGAACTTCACCAGGCGCCAGGCGCGGGTGACGGACAGCTGCGGCTCCAGCCCTTGCGCCTGCACCTGTTCCAGGTACAGCTTGTAGGCCTTGATGACGGTGTCGATCTCGTCCATCTCCGCCACCTTGTTCAGGTACTCGTGCATGTTCAGGAACAGGCTGGCGTGGATGTTGGGCTGCCAGGTCATGAACCAGTCGGTGGAAAACGGCAGCTGGCCCTTGCTGGGGCTCTTGCCCGCCACTTCCTTGTACAGGCGCAGCAGGCGTTCGTAGCTGAGGTCGGTTTCGCTTTCCAGCACCTGCAGCCGGGCGCCCAGCTTGATCAGCTCGACCGCGGTATCAATCTGCTTGGCTTCGGTCAGGATGCTCTTGACGCGCATGGTGCTCTTCTCCAGTCAACGGTATGGACTTCGTCCCCGTGGGACAGACCGCCACCGGCGGTCAGGGGGTATCTCAGTTAGCGCCCGGCGCCGGAACCGGGTTTCCCGGTCCGGGGCCGCAGCCCCTCGGGGGCGGCCGCCAGGCGGCCGGGGCCCTCCATTCAGGCGGCTTCCTGGTGGCGGCCGGCCATCAGGATGGACGCATGCAGGCGGCTGACGCTGTCGTTGGCGGACGACTTGCCATGGCTGGTGAGCAGGCTCCACACCAGGTCGTCGTCGCAGCGCATGCGGCACAGCAGGGTGTTGCCGGAGGCGATCTTCATCATCTGGGCCGGGGTCAGGGTGGCGATCAGGCCGGCGGTCTCTTCGCTCACGCCCAGGCGGAACAGCGCCTGCTCGCGGTCGGCGCGAATCAGGCTCTGGGCCAGCATCAGGTACGACAGGTTGGCTTCGCGAATTTCGGCAAGGATCTGGTCGGCGTTCATGTTGGCTGCTCCGGTGAAAGGGTGTTGCGTTGGGGTGTTGGTGTGAAACGAACTGTAGGGACCGGGACTGGACCGGAACATCAGCCCAGTTCGTCATCTTGAGTCCCTGTTTCGCCCCATCGCCTGTCAGGCAAATTCCTACAAGCTGTCACAGTTGGTCCCGGCGCGGCCCACAACTGCCGGGTGGCGGCCGGGCTGTTTGCGCCTATGGCAGCGGGTTGTTCTTCCTAGACTGGGCCGATGCCTTGTGCCGCCCTTGCCGACCCGCCCGCCCCGGTGGACACCGCCGTGCCCGAACCCGCTGCGGCCCTGCGGCTGCGGCGTGAACTGCCCCTGCTGCAGGCCGCCCTGGGGCCCGCCGACCGCCTGGCGCTGCACCAGCGCCTGTGGCGCGGCTGGCGCCAGGTGGACGAGCGCACCCGGCAGCTGGCGCGCGCCTGGCTGGACGGCCGCTTTGCCGCCTTCTGCGCCTGGATGGACCAGCCTTGGGACGCGCCGGCCACCTGGCAGCGGCTGGCGCTGGCCCACCTGGAACACGGACCGCGCGGCAGCGGCGCCTTGCCCATCGCACCCGACTATGTGTTGCTGCTGCTGCTGCAGCCCCAGGGCGAGGACCACCCCGTGGCGGCCTGGCTGCGGCTGCGCGCCCAGGTGGCCGCCGGCCCCCAGTCGCTCAGCGCCGACGAAGCCGCGCCGCTGTTGTCCTGGGCGCTGCAGGCCATCGAAGCCGGTGTGGCGCCGCAGGCGCAGGGTCTGGCCCTGGTGTTCGACCTGGCGGTGCGTTGCGGCGAGCCCGACCTGGCGTTGCAGGCCCAGGTGCAGCTCATCGGCCTGGGCGCGGCCCAGGCCCTGGACCCGGCGGCCTGGCTGCGCTGGCTGCAGGGCGAGCAGCCGCTGGCCCTGCGCGAACCCATGCAGGGCCAATGGCTGCAGCCCCGGCGCCTGGCCCAGCCGGCCTGGCGGGCGCAACTGCGCCAGCACCTGCGCCGCCCCGGTGTGCAGGCCCGCCTGGCCCGCCTGGAGCAGGCCTTGGGCGTGGCGGCCGACGAGGTGGCGGGGTCCGCGCAGCCCGACAGCGACGCTGCCGCCTGGCGCGCCCTGCAGGCCCTGGACGGCTGCCACGCCCTGGCCGAACAAGGCCAGCTGAACGAAGCCACGGCCCAGGCGGTCATCGCCACGGGCGCGCTGGCCCCGGCCGCTGTGGCGGCGCTGGACCGGGCGGTGGCGCTGCAGGCGCTGGAGAGCGGCGACCTGGCCCTGGCCAACCGCCGCCTGGCCCATGCCCGGGCCCAGGTGGACGACCCGCAGGCGCGCGAATGGCTGGCCGCGCTGTGGCCGATGCTGCTGCCCGCCGACGACCCCGCCACCGCCCAGGCCGCGGGCCAGGCCGAGGCGCTGGCCCGGCGCCTGCGCGACCCGGCCCCGCCGGAGGCCGAAGACGATGAAGCCGCGCAGTGGCTGGCCCTGGCAAACGCCGGCGACCTGCCTGCGGCCCTGCGCCCTGCGGCCCTGGCCATGGCCGCGCGCGGCCTGCAGGCCGGTGCGATGGACGCCCAGCGCCTGCTGCGCCGCTGCCACCTGGCGCGTGCCGCCGCCTTGTGGCGCACCCTGCTGGACGACCCCGGACACGCCGCCGAAGCGCGCCGGCAACTGGACAGCGAAGCGCTGACGTCCTGGCTGCCCCGGCTGCACGACAGCCCGCGCCCGCACCTGTGGACCGAACCCGCGCCGGGCCGGGCCCCGGGCCCGCTGCTCATCGTGCCGGCCTGCGTGGACAGCCGCCACCAGTTCGCCCAGGTGCGCGGCCTGCAGTCCGGCCTGCCCGGCCACCACCTGCTGCATGTGAACAACCCCGAGTTGAACTGGTACAGCGACCGCGTGTTCGACGAGCTGGGTGCCCTGGTGCGCCAGCAGGTGCTGCCCCGTTTCGCACCGGAAGACGTCTGCTGCTACTTCGGCAGCATGGGCGGCCATGGTGCCATGAAGTTGGCGCTGGCTTTCGGTTTCAGCGCGGTGGTGTTCAACCCGCAGATCGACCTGGCCTTGTGGGCGGCCTTCCGCCCGAAGGAGCGCGGCCTGCTCTTGGGCGCGCGCCGGCATGCCAGCCTGGCCGACTTCCCGGCCGCGGCCTGGGCCCGCGCGCCGATGTACCTGGCCTTCGGCAGCGGCACGGCCGACCGCGAGGCGCTGTCGGCGCTGATCCCGCTGCTGCGCCATGCGCCGGACTTCCAGGTGGTGGTCGAGAAGTTCGACGACCCCCACCACGCCGGCCTGGTCAAGCGCATCGCGCAGGGCGCCACGCCCGCCTTTGTGCAGCAGGCATCGCAGCGCCTGGCCGCGCTGCGGACCCTGGACCCGGGCGGCCCGGGCTGGCAAGCCGTGCCGGCCGCGGAACAAGGGGCCTTCTGGCAGCAGCTGGACGGTGCGGCCCGCCTGAAGCGCGAAGTGGTGTGCCGCGCCGGGCGCCTGTACTGGGCCGAATCCCGCCACTGCGGCACGCGCGACGCCTGAGCCGCTTGCAGCGCGTGGAACGGCGGGGCATTGCCGCCGGTATTCCAGCCTTTGACGCCGGGGGGCGCTTCCTACACTGGCCCGAGCCCCCGTCTTCCTGCCGCCCGAACGCCATGCACGCTGCCACCGACTCCGCTTCCTCCGGCCCCGCCGCCATGCCGCCCGGCGCCGACGCCCTGCTGGCCCGGCTGGAACAACTGGAAGACTTCCAGACCCAGGCCAGCGCCGCGGTGGACCAGGTGGTGAGCGCCCTGCTGGAGCTGAAACAGGCCAGCGCCGACAAGGCCGCGGTGGACGCGCTGCAGGCCAAGGTGAAGGAACTGGAGCAGGCCCTGTCCATTGAACGGGCCGGGCGCGACCTGGCCCAGGTCTCGCGCATGCACCCCAAGACCCGCAGCGCGGTCTTCGTGGGCACCACCTACCTGGGCTGCAACGTGAAGTACGCCTTCCTGGCCGCGCGCGAACGCATGGTGCAGTTGGGCATGCAGGTCTGGTGGCTGCCCTACAACGAAGCCCAGCAGGCCCAGGTGGAAGCCCTGGGTGGCCCCTGCCTGCCGGCCGGCCACGCGAACTGGACGCCAGAGCACCTGCACGCGGTGCTGTCCGCCGCGGTGGTGGTCACCAGCGACCACCTGCTCAACCCCAACCCCTTTGCCGCCGCATTGTTGGCCGGCGCACGCCATGTGCAACTGTGGCACGGCGTGTCCATCAAGGAGATCGGCCTGCGCAACCTGCCGGCAGGGCGGGCCCTGGGCCCGCACCTGGCCAAGGTGCTGGCCACCTGCGGCCCCTATGCCCGCATGGTGGGCACCGCGGCCGAGGGCGAGGCCGAGTGGCGGCGCTGGTTCAGCTTTGCGAACTACGCGCCCATCGGCTACCCGCGCAACGACGTGCTGTACCGCGACCCCACGGCGGCCGACCTGGCCAACGTGGACCTGGACACCCTGGGCCTGGCCCAGGGCGCGCGCCACCGCGGCAAGCGCGTGTTCCTGTACGCCCCCACCTTCCGCGACGCCGACCGGGGCCGCTGGCTGCTGGCCGCCGGCCTGCCGCGTGTGGCCGAGGCGCTGCACAAGGCCGGCCACCTGCTGACCGTGAACCTGCACCCGGTGGAGCAGCCCCTGATCGCGCAACTGGCGCCGCACCTGCCGGGCGTTCAGTTCGTCGCGCCGCGCACCGACATCTACCCGCTGCTGGCCAGCACCAGCGCGCTGATCACCGACTACTCGTCGCTGATGTTCGACTACCTGCACCTGCAGCGTCCGGTGCTGCTGTTCCGTCCCGACCACGCCAGCTACACCGCGCAAAGCCGGCGCCTGTTCGACGACAAGCTGTCGGCCCTGCCCGGCCCCTTGGTGGACAAGGCCGACGCGCTGAGCAAGCTGCTGCTGGCCCCGCGCATGGGCCAGGACGCGGTGCACGAACACGCCCGCACGCAGTTGTTGCGCCAGTGGTTCGACCACCACGACGGCGACAGCGCCCAGCGCCTGATGCAGGTGCTGGCCGACGAACTGGCCTTGAGCGGCGTGTAAGCGGCCGAGCGCCATGACGGACTCCGACCGCCGCGCCGCCCTCGTGGTCACGGGACGCACCCCACCGCTGGCCCACCCGCGCCCGGGCGGCCCCCTTGGCACCGCCATCACCTACGGCACCTACGACCTGTTCCACGTGGGCCATGTGCGGCTGTTCCAGCGCATCAAGGCGCGCTGCGATTTCCTCGTCGTGGCGGTGTCCACCGACGAGTTCAACGCCATCAAGGGCAAGAAGAGCGTGATGCCCTTCGCCGACCGGCTGGAACTGGTGCGGTCCTGCCGCTACGTGGACCTGGCCATCGCCGAGAACGGCTGGGAGCAGAAGGAAAGCGACATCGCCGCCTACGGCGTGGACGCCTTCTACATGGGCGACGACTGGAGCGGCCGCTTCGACCACCTGAAGACGCTGTGCGACGTGCACTACCTGCCGCGCACCGACGGCGTCAGCAGCACCCTGCTGAAGCAGGACGTGGTGGTGGCCTCGGCCCAGCCCCCGGGCTGAGCGCCCAGGGTGGGCGCAAGCCCTGCCCAAGGATCAACAGTCGTTCAAAGCCTTGTTCAGCGACATACGTTGGGCAAAATCAGGCTTTCAATTTCACATCCCAAAACGTGGCTCCAAAATAATGGAGCCGGGTCAGACGGCCGCAAGCCGGACCGGGCAACGTAGCGCCCCGGTCGCGTGCTGAAACTCAGCGCGTGCCACCCTTCCCCGCCGCCACCACCGCACTGGAGACACGCCATGAGCACCGGGCAACCGACCATCATCTACACCCTCACCGACGAAGCCCCGCTGCTGGCGACCCACGCCTTCCTGCCCATCATCCGCACCTTCACCGAGCCCGCGGGCATCGCGGTGCAGGAGAGCGACATCTCGGTGGCCGCGCGCGTGCTGGCGCAGTTCCCGGAGAACCTCACGCCCGAGCAGCGCGTGCCCGACACCCTGAGCGAGCTGGGCAAGAAGACCCTGCAGCCGGACGCCAACATCATCAAGCTGCCCAACATCAGCGCGTCGGTGGGCCAGCTGATCGCCTGCGTGCGCGAATTGAAGGGCAAGGGCTACAACATCCCCGACTACCCCGAGGACCCCAAGACCGACGAAGAAAAGGCCATCCGCGCGCGTTATGCCCGCTGCATCGGCTCGGCCGTGAACCCGGTGCTGCGCGAAGGCAACTCCGACCGCCGCGCCCCGCGCGCGGTGAAGGAGTACGCGCGCAAGAACCCGCACAGCATGGGCGAATGGGCCCAGGCCTCGCGCACCCACTGCTCGCACATGCACGCCGGCGACTTCTACCACGGTGAAAAGTCGATGACGCTGGACAAGGCGCGCGACGTGAAGATGGAGCTCATCACCAAGAGCGGCAAGACCATCGTCCTGAAGCCCAAGGTCTCGCTGCTGGACCGCGAGGTGATCGACTCGATGTTCATGAGCAAGAAGGCCCTGTGCGACTTCTATGAACAAGAAATCGAGGACGCGCGCAAGTACGGCGTGATGTTCTCGCTGCACGTCAAGGCCACGATGATGAAGGTCTCGCACCCCATCGTCTTCGGCCACTGCGTGAAGATCTTCTACAAGGAGGCCTTCGCCAAGCACGCCAAGCTGTTCGACGAGCTGGGCGTGAACGTCAACAACGGCATGGTCAACCTCTACGACAAGTTGAAGACCTTGCCGCAGAGCCAGCAGGACGAGGTGATGCGCGACCTGCACGCCTGCCACGAGCACCGCCCCGAGCTGGCGATGGTGGATTCGTCCAAGGGCATCACCAACTTCCACTCGCCCAACGACGTGATCGTGGACGCGTCCATGCCCGCGATGATCAGGAACGGCGGCAAGATGTACGGCGCCGACGGCCGCCTGAAGGACGTGAAGGCGGTGATGCCGGAAAGCACCTTCGCCCGCATCTACCAGGAGATGATCAACTTCTGCAAGTGGCACGGCAACTTCGACCCCAAGACCATGGGCACCGTGCCCAACGTCGGCCTGATGGCCCAGCAGGCCGAGGAATACGGCAGCCACGACAAGACCTTCGAAATCTCCGAGGACGGTGTGGCCAACATCACCGACCTGGAAACCGGCGAGGTGCTGTTGACCCAGAACGTGGAAGCCGGCGACATCTGGCGCATGTGCCAGGTGAAGGACGCGGCCATCCGCGACTGGGTGAAGCTGGCCGTGAACCGCGCGCGCAACTCCGGCATGCCGGTGGTCTTCTGGCTGGACGCCTACCGTCCGCACGAGGCCCAGCTGATCCGCAAGGTGAAGATGTACCTGCACGAGCACGACGTGAACGGGCTGGACATCCAGATCATGAGCCAGGTGCGGGCCATGCGCTACACGCTGGAGCGCGTGGTGCGCGGCATGGACACCATCAGCGCCACCGGCAACATCCTGCGCGACTACCTGACCGACCTGTTCCCCATCATGGAGCTGGGCACCAGCGCCAAGATGCTGTCCATCGTGCCGCTGATGGCCGGTGGCGGCATGTACGAAACCGGGGCCGGCGGCTCGGCGCCCAAGCACGTGCAGCAGCTGGTGGAGGAAAACCACCTGCGCTGGGACTCACTCGGTGAATTCCTGGCCCTGGCGGTGAGCCTGGAAGACCTGGGCCTGAAGACCGGCAACGCCAAGGCCAAGGTGCTGGCCACCACGCTGGACGCGGCCACCGGCAAGCTGCTGGACAACCGCAAGGGCCCCAGCCCCAAGACCGGCGAACTGGACAACCGCGGCAGCCAGTTCTACCTGGCCCTGTACTGGGCCCAGGAACTGGCGGCGCAGAAGGACGACCCGGCCCTGGCCGCCCACTTCGCGCCGCTGGCCAAGACCCTGGCCGACAGCGAAAAGAAGATCGTGGCCGAGCTGGCCGCGGTGCAGGGCAAGCCGGTGGACATCGGCGGCTACTACCTGGCCGACGCGGCCAAGGTGAAGGCCGTGATGCGCCCCAGCGCCACGCTGAATTCGGTGCTGGCCGCCGCGCAGGCCTGATCGACCCACTGCACGCTGCCGCGTGCCAGCAACGCCCGGGCCCCACGCCCGGGCGTTTGCGTTTGGGGCTTGATCATTCGCAAGGCCTGCCGCACCCCGCGGCGCAGCATGGGCGCATCGCTTCCGCAGGACCGCCCCATGAAGAAGACCCTCGCCCTGATGATCTCGTCGCTGCTGCTGGCCACCGGCGCCGTGCGCGCCCAGGACACCAACGCGTCCGACACCGTGCGCCGCGCGGTGCATGTGTGCAATGCCTGCCATGGCGAAGACGGCCGCAGCACCACCGCGCTGGTGCCCTCGCTGGCCGGCCAGATGCCGCAGTACCTGATCGCGCAGCTGAAGGACTTCCGCAGCCAGACCCGGGTGGAAACCGGCACCCGCGCCTACATGTGGGGCGTCTCGGCGCTGCTGGACGACGCCACCATCGCCGGGCTGGCCAGTTACTACAGCGCGCAGAAACCCGCCGCCGCCCAACCCGCGCCCAGCGCGCTGGCGCAGCTGGGCAGGAAGCTGTTCAAGGACGGCGTTCCCGGCCGCGGCATCCGCGCCTGCGCCAGTTGCCACGGCGAGCAGGCCGAGGGCCAGGCCGGCTTTCCGCGCCTGGCCGGCCAGCGCGCCGACTACATCACCGCACAGCTGAAGGTCTTCAAGAGCAAGCTGCGCCCGCACGGCGTGGTGATGCAGCAGGAAATCAAGCAGATGACCCCGGCCGAAATGCGCGCCGTGGCGGCCTACCTGCAGGGGCTTTGAACCCGGCACGCCGTTGGCTGCGGCCTGTCTCGCCTGTTGCATCTGTACACGGCGTGTCAACACGCTGTGAAAGAATGCTCGCTTCTGTCGACAGCGGGAGGGCGCATGGCCGACGGCAGCGCAAAAAGAATGATACGCAACGGCCTGCGGTATGCCCTCGGGGCGCTGGCGGCCGTGTTGGCGGGGCCGGGGCTGGCGGCGCCGCCGGTGGTGGGCATCCTGCAGGGCAATGCCGTGCTGGTGCGCCAGACCACGCGCTGGCAACTGGCCGAAGGCGCGATGCTGGCCGAAGGCGACATCATCGAAACCGCGGCCGGCGGTTTTGTGCAGATTGAATTTGACGACGGTGCGCTGCTGGGCCTGGGTGAGTCGGCCAAGCTGCTGCTGCAACCGCGCCTGGGCAAGGGCGGTGGCGTGCCGCGCGCCTATGTGATGGAAGGCTTCGCCAAGGCGCGTCCCGCGGACGACCCCAAGGCCGCCGCGCTGGCGCTGCTGTCGCCGCGGCTGGAGCTGGAAGCCAGCGGGGGCGCGGTGGTGGCCCAGTTCAACGCCAAGGCGGTGTCGGTGTTCACCGAACGTGGCAACGCGCGCCTGGCCACGCGCGACGCCGCGCGCAGCACGCTCACCGCCAAGGCGGGCGACTTCGCCAGCCTGCCGGCCGGCGGCAAGCTGGCCATCGCCCCGCGCATGAGCCCCGAATTCCTGGAGCAGTTGCCCAAGCCCTTTCGCGACGCATTGCCCGCGCGCGCTGCGCTGCTGGTGAACAAGCGCCCCACGCTCAAGGCCCTGGGCCCCATCGACTACGCCGGCGTGCAGCCCTGGCTGACGGCCGAACCGCTGGTGCGCCTGCCGCTGGCACGGCAGTGGCGCGGCATGGCCGCCGACCGCGCCTTCCGCGGCGAGCTGGCCGCGCACCTGAGCGCCCACCCGGAATGGGAGCGTGTGCTCTACCCCGAACGCTTCCTGCCCAAGCCGCGACGGCCCATGCCGCCGCGCGCGCCCGCGTCGGCGGCCCCGGTCGCGGCACCCGCCGCGTCCGCCGCCACCCCCTAGAAAAACGGCATCGCCACGGCCGCGCCGGCCGTGGAGTCCCCCATCAGTGCGAGGACTGCGAGGTGCGCTTGCTGCTCCAATGCAATCCTTCCAAGGAACCGACCCCATGCGCCTGCTGCTCAAGTTCAACCTGGTGTTCCTGATCGTCTTCCTGGCCGGCCTGGCCGGCAGCGCCCAGGTGTCACGCGACCTGCTGCAGGGCAACGCCCGCCAGGAAATCCTGGAACACGCGCGCTTGACGATGGAAAAAGCCATCGCCGTGCGCACCTACACCAACGAGCAGATCCGTCCGCTGCTGGACACGCAGATGATGTACGCCTTCCTGCCGCAGTCGGTGCCAGCCTATTCGGCCACCGAGGTGCTGGCCAAGCTGGCCAAGGTCTACCCCGACTACAGCTACAAGGAAGCCACGCTCAACCCCACCAACCCGCGCGACCGCGCGGTGGACTGGGAAGCCGACCTGGTGAACCGCTTTCGCAGCCAGGCCGACCAGAAGGAACTGGTGGGCGAGCGTGACTCCCCGCTGGGCCGCGTGCTCTACATCGCCCGGCCGCTGCGCATCACCAACCCGGCCTGCCTGAACTGCCACGACACCGTGGAGCGTGCCCCCAAGACCCTGCTGGACAAGTACGGCCCGGCCAACGGCTTCGGCTGGAAGATGAATGAAGTGATCGGCGCCCAGGTGGTGTCGGTGCCCATGTCGGTGCCGCTGGCGCGCGCCGAGCAGACCTTCAAGGTCTTCATGGTGTCGCTGGTGGGCATCTTCGTGGCCATCGGCCTGGTGCTGAACCTGATGCTGTGGTGGGTGGTGATCCGCCCGGTCACCGCGCTGTCCGGCCTGGCCGACCGCGTGAGCCTGGGTGACGCCGAAGCACCTGAATTCGTCACCCGCGGCCGCGACGAGATCGCCAACCTGGGCCAGGCCATGACGCGCATGCGCCGCAGCCTGGAGCAGGCCATGAAGATGCTGGAAGGCTGAGCGGGCGCACGACCTGTCCGAGCGCATCAGAATGAGTGGTTTGGAGTTGACGTCGTGACCACGACCGCGCCCGCTGCCCCGGCGCCGCAGGCCCCGCCCGCGCGGCCAGCGGCGCAGCCCACGCCAGTGCCGGCGCGCATCGGCGCCTACCCGGTCAGCGCGGTCATCGGCACCGGCTCCATGGGCGTGGTCTACCTGGGCCATGACCCGGTCATCGACCGGCCGGTGGCCATCAAGACCCTGCGCCGCCACCTGCTGGACGACGGTTCGGCCACCGAAGGCGTGGCCCAGCGCTTCCGCGTGGAAGCGCGCGCCGCCGGGCGCCTGAACCACCGCGGCATCGTCTCGGTGTACCAGTTTGCCGAGGACGAGGCCTTCGCCTACATCGTGATGGAGTACGTGCGCGGCCACAGCCTGGCGCACTACCTGCGCAAGACCGAACGCCTGCCGCGCCAGGACGTGCTGTGCCTGATGGTGCAGCTGCTCGAAGCCCTGCACTACGCGCATGAAGCCGGCGTGGTGCACCGGGACATCAAGCCCGCCAACCTGATGGTGGACACCGACGGCTGGCTGAAGATCACCGACTTCGGCATCGCCCGCACCATGGAAGCCAGCAGCGCCACCAAGACCAATGCGCTGGTGGGCACGCCGGGCTACATGGCGCCCGAGCTCTACGTGGGCGGGGCCTTCGACCGCCGGGTGGACATCTTCTCGGCCGGGGTGCTGCTGTACCAGATGCTGGCCGGCCACAAACCCTTCTCGGGCACGATGGAAAGCATCATGTACGAGATCGTCTACAAGCAGCATGTGCCGCTGTCGCAGCGCACCGGCGACCTGTCGCTCGATCTGTTCGAGCCCGTGCTGGACCGCGCGCTGGCCAAGGACCCCGGCATGCGCTTTGCCAACGCGCAGGAGTTCATCCGTGCGCTCAAGGCCCTGGCCAGCAGCCCGCTGCCCGCGCACCTGGCACCGCAGGACCTGCTGCCTTTCCAGCCGCCCTGGGAAGGTGAAAACGCCCTGGCCACGCTGGCGCCCCGCGCGGCCTCGGCCGCGGCGGTTGCAGCGGCCCTGGTGGCCGGACCGGCCGCTGAGGACGCGGGGGCCGAAGCCGCGGCGCCTGCCGACGACAGCGCGAAGCCGTCTGACTTTGCCGACACCGCGTCGCTGGAGCCCGCCCCCGGCACCGGCCACGGCACGCATGGCACCCACGGCAGCGACAGCCGCCCGCCCACCGCCACCGAACCCGTGCCCACCGGCTGGGACCCGTCGGCCCTGGTGGGGCTGGAACAAGAACTGGCGCAGCTGGTGGGCCCCATGGCCAAGGTGCTGGTGCGCCGCGCCGCGCGCGGCCAGGTGCACCTGGACGGTGTGCGCCAGGCCGCTGCTGCCGCGCTGGTGGACGCCACGGTGCGCCAGCGCTTCCTGGCCGGCCCCGCTGGCAAGCCGCGCAGCGCCGCGGCGCCCGCCGAGCGCGGCACCATTCCCCCGGGCACCCTGCCCAGCGGCAGCGGCGGTGGCACGGGCAGCGGCGCGCTGATGACGGCGCAGGACGTGGACAAGGCCACCGCGGTGCTGAAGCAGGCCATCGGTCCGATTGCGGCGGTGCTGGTCAAGCGCTGCGCCGACACGTCCCAGTCGCGCGAGCGTTTCATCACCCGCGTGATGGAGCAACTGGTCGACCGCGTGGACAGCGCCGCGCTGCAGGCCGAGCTGCTTCGCAAGCTGGGCTGATCAGGCCGGCTTGCCCGGCTGCAGCCGCTGGCGCAGTTCGGTCTTCAGCACCTTGCCGTAGTGGTTCTTGGGCAGTGCGTCCACCGCGATGTAGCGCTTGGGCCGCTTGAAGCGCGCGATGCGCGCCAGGCAATGCGCGTCCAGCGCCGCGGCGTCCCAGGCCGCGCCGGGCCGCATCACCACGAAGGCCACCACCACCTCGCCCCATTGCGCGTCCGGCGCACCCACCACCGCCACCTCGGCCACGCCGGGGGCTGCGAGCAGCGCCTCTTCGACTTCCCGCGGGTAGATGTTGCTGCCGCCGCTGATCAGCAGGTCCTTGCTGCGGTCCTTCAGCGTGAGGAAGCCGTCCTCGTCCAGGCTGCCCACGTCGCCGGTCCACAACCAGCCGTCGCGCAGCGCGCTGGCGCTGGCTTCGGGGTTGCGCCAGTAGCCGGCCATCACGCTGTCGCCGCGCACCAGCACCTCGCCCACTTCGCCCGCCGGCAGGGGCTGCCCCTGGGCGTCGGCCACGCGCACCCGCACCGGCGTCTGGGCCGTGCCCACCGAGGCCAGGCGTTCGGCATGGCGCGGGTGCGTGGCGTCTTCGTGGTGGCGCCGTGCCAGCGCGGTGGCCACCATCGGGGTTTCACCCTGGCCGTAGATCTGCACGAAGCGCGGGCCCATCACGCGCAGCGCGCGCTGGATGTCGGCCAGGTACATCGGCGCGCCGCCGTAGACGATGGTCTTGAACGCGGCGGCGGCGTCCGCGGGGCCCAGGCCCGCCGCTTCCGCATGGACAACAAGCCGATTGACGATGGTGGGCGCGGCAAAGGTGGACAGCGGGCCCAGCGCCCCGCCCAGCGCGACCAGCTCGGCCGCGTCTACCCCGCCCGAGGCCGGCACCAGGTGCTGCGCGCCGGCCATCAGGTGCGGCACCGCGTACAGGCCGCAGCCGTGCGACATGGGGGCGGCATAGGCCATCACGTCATGGATGCCGATGGGGTCCACGTCGGCGAAGTAGGCCAGCCCCATGGTCAGCAGGTTGCGCTGCGTGATCATCACGCCCTTGGGCCGGCCGGTGGTGCCGCTGGTGTAGAACAGCCAGGCCAGGTCGTCCAGGGTGCTGTCGGCCACCGGCACCTCGCGCCAGGGCAGCGGCGCCAGCAGCGCGTCGGCCTGGGGGGAGTCCACGTCCACCTGCACGTCCAGGCCAGCCAGCGGCTGGGGCGCGACGTCGGCCGAGGTGAAGCCCCAGCGCGCCTGGGCGTTGTCGATGATCCATTCCACCTCGGCCGGGTGCAGCTTGGCGTTCACCGGCACCACGGCCAGGCCGGCCCACCACGCGCCCCACAGCAGTTCCAGGTAGCGCGGGTGGTTGGGCATGAACAGCAGCACCCGGTCGCCCGGCGCCAGCCCGGCTGCGCGCAGGCGCCGGGCCAGGCCGGCGCTGCGCTCGGCCCAGGCGTCGAAGCTGGCCCACGGCGCCGTGCCCCGGAAGATGGCGGTGCGCCCGGCTTGCAGGCGGGCCTGGCGGATGAGCAGGTGGGGCAGGGACATGGCGGAGCGTCGGCCAGCATCTTCCATCGGAACCGGGGGGTGGGTGAAGCGCCCGGAAATCGGGTGGCTACACCCAGGCTTGCCCCACCCCACGGTGTGGCTGGCCTGGTTGGCGGGCGCCGACTGCCGGGCCAGGGAAATTTCCTGAACCGAATCAAGCACTTGCGCGCCCTGTGGTGAAGTGTCGCGGGGGGCGGGCTGTGGCGTGCATTTTGCACATTCAGGTCACGGCCCCGGCCGACTGCACACACGCACGTTCAAGTGCTAGGAGGAGTTTGCATGTTCAAAAGTATTCGACGCGCCCCAGGCGCGCTGGCCCTGCTGGCCTGTGCCGCCGGCCTGGCGATGAGCCCGGCCCAGGCCCAGACCACGGCTTTCGTTGATTTCGAGTCCACCCCGGGACTGGCCCAAGGCCCCAGCATCTATGTGGCCGTGCCGGCCATGCAGGTGATCAATGTGCCCAACATCGCCACCTTCAGCGGTGGCGTGGTGCTGGGCCTGGCCACCTTCTTCCCGGCCATCTCGTTCGCGTCGTCGCCCAACGTGTATGGCACGGCCGACTTCGGCAACGGCCTGTCGCCCACGCTGACGATCGACATCAACCCGAACTACCTCACCACCGAAGTGAGCTTCGCGCTGTTCAACGGCGAAACCTTTGCCCAGACCTACACCGCGCGGGCCTTCAACGGCGCCACGCAGGTGGCTGCGCAGACGCTGACCAGCGTGGCCCCGAACTTCAATTCGGGCTATGGCGTGATCGACCTGATCGCCGCGGGTGGCATCACCCAGGTGACCATCGACGCCGACGGCGCGCCGGCCGCCTTCGACTTCCTGATCGACGACGTTGCCTTCAACCAGGCGCTGACCAACGTCATCACCACCCCGCTGCCGCCGGTGGTGCAGGCCCCGGTGCAGCCGGTGGAAGTGCAACTGGACAACCTGGACGTGGTGGTGCTGGACACCGATGGCCAGCGCCGCAAGCGCAAGCAAAAGGGCAAGGGCACGGTGCAGGTGGACTTCGGTGAAGACCTGAGCAACATCCAGAGCGAAGTGCTGCTGTTCGACCCGATCACCACGCCGGTGCCCGAGCCGTCCTCCACCGGGCTGATGCTGCTGGGCCTGGCTGGCATGGGCGTGCTGCTGCGCCGCCGCCGCATCGACTGAAAGCCATCGCCCGGCCGCTTCCCTCCCGCGCAGGGCTTCGGCACGCTTCGCCCTAGGGCGCCAGGCCCGGGCGGTCGGTGCGCGCGCTGGTCGGGCCGCTGCCCACCAGGCGCGCGCTGCCGTCAAGCACCTGCAGCGCACTGACCAGGCTCTGGTTGTTGCTGGGCGTGGTGACCGTGTCCACGAACCACCATTCGCCCACCACCCGCGTGGCGTCGGCGTCGATCAGCAGGTAGCCCTGGTTCGACAGGTCCACGAACTTCAGGTGCGGGTTGATGCTTTTCAACGCATTGGCGAACAGCAGGTGCGTGTCGTGCACGAAGGGCGAGGTGACCGAGGTGGTGACGAACTCCACCGCGATGGACCCCGCGCCGGTGTTTTCGTCGTAGCCGCCGGTGGTGGTGTCGCCGTTGTTCGGGTCGGGCGTGAGGTCGGCCCCGAAGGACGCATGGGCGTCGCCCGAGAGCACCACCACGTTGCCCACCGCCGGGTGGCTGGCGTCGCCCTTGAACACGCTGAACAGGCGGTCTCGCGCGGGCTGGTAGCCGTCCCACTGGTCGGCGTTCATGAACAGGCCGCCGCCGTCGATGTTGGTCTGCGGCTGCAACTTCACCTGCGACATCTGCACCCCCTGGGCGATGAACTTCCAGCGGGCGGTGGACGCGCGCAGCCGCGCCGCCAGCCAGGCGTGCTGCTCGGCGCCCAGCATCTCGCGGCTGCTGTCGGTGAAGGCGTCGCGTTGGCGGAAGGTGCCCGACAGGGTGGCATTGCCTGGCAGCTGGGGCGAGCGGGCCGCCACCCGCGTCTCCAGCAGGTGGAAGTCCACCAGGTTGCCGATGGCAAAGCTGCGCCAGCTGCGCCTCAGGTCGGCCGCGTCCTGCACCCGCAGCGGCATCCATTCCATGTAGGCCTGCAGTGCGGTGGCCACGCGCAGCGGCCAGGGACCGTCCAGCACCGGGTTGTGCGCGGTGCTGCCGCTCACGTTGGCGTCGCTGGCAATGTCGTGGTCGTCCCACATGGCCACCATGGGGTGCTGGCGGTGCAGATCCTGCAGGTCGGGGTCGCGCTTGTGCAGGGCGTGGCGCATGCGGTAGTCCGCCAGGGTGTGCAGCGATGTGGCGGGCTCCACGGCGCGGTAGTTGCCAGGCGCGTCGCCGCGTTCATAGATGAAGTCGCCCAGGTGCACCACCAGGTCCAGGTCGGCGCGCTCGGCCACGCGCCGGTACACATTGAAGAAGCCCTGGGAGAAGTCCGAGCAGCTCAGCACCGCCAGGCGCAGCCGGGCCGTGCTGCCGCTGGGCAGGGTGCGGGTTCGGCCCAGCGGGGACCGCACTGTCGCACCGGACTCGCTGGCGCTGAACTGGTAGTAGTAGCTGGTGTTGGCCGCCAGGCCGGTGACGTCCAGCTTCAGCGTGTGGTCGCGGCTGGCGTCGGTGCTGGCGTCCACACGCTTCACCACCTGCGTCAGGGCCGCGTCGGTGGCGACCGTGCATTGCACGGCCACCGCGGCGCCATCGGCCGGCGTGACGCGGGTCCACAGGATCACCCGGTCGGCCAGCGGGTCGCCACTGGCCACGCCATGGCGGAACAGGCCGGTGCCGGCGGGCGTGGGCAGGTTGCTCCCGTCGGGCCCGCCGCCACCGCAGGCCTGCAGCAGCGGCACGGCGCCCAGCGCCATGGCGGCGCCCCCGGCCTGCTGCATGAATTGGCGCCGGCTGCTGCCGGGGCCGTCCGGCCTCTTGCGCTGTGTACTTCGTCCCATGCGGTCCCCTTGGCGGGCGGCACAGAACGGCGCCCGCAACCCTGCGTGCCATTGTGTTTCGGGTCGCGTGCGGCGATGCAGCCGTCAGGTTAAGGCGTGTAAACCACCGGGCGCCGCCCGGGCTGCAGCGGCCAGCAGGGCGGAGGGGCTCAAGGCATGGTTGATGCGAGTGCAGTCTGGGCCTGCTGCGGCGTATGCTGAAGCCTCACCCATCGCGAAGGAATTGCCATGACGCTTTGCCCCATCGCCATCGTCGCCGGCTGCCAGAAATGCCCTGCGGTGAGCGTGTGTCCGCTGAAGACCGTGCTGGGCGACGCGCCCAAGGCGGGCGACGCGCCGGCGAAGGAGCCGCCTAAGAAGCCGTGAGCCCTTGGGTGCGCGGCGCGGCGGCGGCCTGCGCATGCCAGCGGCGCAATTGCGCCAGCGGGTGCGCTTCGTCCAGTTGATGCAACTCGGCCAGCAGGCCGGCCGGCAAGGTGTCGTGGGCGGTGTAGCGGCTGCGCGTCACCACCACCGGCAGGCCGGCCGCCAGGGCGCTGTGGGCGCCCACCGCGGAATCCTCCAGGGCCAGCGCCTGTTGCGGCGCCAGGCCCAGGTGCCGCAACACATGCAGGTAGATGTCCGGTGCCGGCTTCTTGTTCGGCACCACGTCGCCCGCGCCGATCACCGCGAACCAGGCTGCCGAGCCCGGCCCCCAGGTGGCGTTCAGCAGCTCGTGCACATTGCGTTCGCTGGTGGTGGTGGCAATGGCCAGGGGCAGCCCGGCCGCGCGGGCGTCGCGCACCAGGCGGTCGATGCCCGGGCGCAAGTTGACGCCGCCGGTCTGCACGATGGTGGCGTAGTGCTGGTTCTTCACCGCGTGCAATTGCGCGGCCCAGGCGGCGAAGTCGGGCCGGGCAAGCACCTTCGGGTCGGCTTCGCGGCACCAGGCGGCGATGCGCTCCTTGCCGCCGGTCACCGCCAGCAGGCGCGCATAGGTGGCTTCGTCCCAGAACCAGCGCAGTCCGGCTTCTTCGAAGGCGTGGTTGAAAGCCGGCCGGTGCCCCTGCTCTTCGGTTTCGGCCAGGGTGCCATCGACATCGAAGATGATGGCCTTCAGCGTCATGCGGTTCAGGCGGCGGTGGCGCGGTCCCGCAGGGTGGCGATCGTGGCGCGCCAATCGCTGGATCCGAAAACAGCCGAGCCGGCAACGAAGGTGTCGGCACCGGCGGCGGCAATCGACGCGATGTTGTCGGTTTTCACCCCGCCGTCCACTTCCAGGCGGATGGCACGGCCAGTCTCGGCCTGGTAGCGGTCCAGGCGTTGGCGCACCTGGGTCAGCTTGGGCAGGGTGCTGGCGATGAAGCTCTGGCCGCCGAAGCCGGGGTTCACGCTCATCAGCATCACCAGGTCCAGCTTGTCCAGCACATGCTCCAGGTGGTGCAGCGGCGTGGCCGGGTTGAACACCAGGCCGGCCTGGCAGCCCTGGTCTTTGATGAGCGAGATCGTGCGGTCCACGTGGCGGGTGGCCTCGGGGTGGAAGCTGATCAGGCCGGCGCCGGCCTTGGCGAACAGGGGCACCAGCGCGTCCACCGGCTCCACCATCAGGTGCACGTCCAGCAGGGCGGCTCCGGCGTAGGGGCGGATGGCTTCGCACACCATGGGCCCGACGGTCAGGTTGGGCACGTAGTGGTTGTCCATCACGTCCAGGTGGATCCAGTCGGCGCCGGCCTCCACCACCGCCTTCACGTCCGCGCCCAGCTGCGCAAAGTTGGCGGACAGCAGGCTGGGGGCGATGATCACAGGCTGCTTCATCATGCGGCCGTCTTCAAGGGCGCCGCGTAACGCGCCGACATGGCCGACAAGGTCAGCGGCACGATCTTGCTGCCCTGGCCCGCGCAGCCGAAGGCTTCGAAGCGCTGCTTGCACAGGTCGCGCGCCGCCGCGGTGGCCACCTTCAGGAAGGCGCGCGGGTCGAACTCATCCGGCTTGGTGAACATCAGCTTGCGCATGGCGCCGGTCATCACCAGGCGGATGTCGGTGTCGATGTTCACCTTGCGCACGCCGCTGCGGATGCCGCGCACGATCTCCTCCACGGGCACGCCGTAGGTTTCGCGGATGTCGCCGCCGTATTCGCGGATGAGGGCCAGCCACTCCTGCGGCACGCTGGAACTGCCGTGCATCACCAGGTGGGTGTTGGGGATCTTGGCGTGGATGGCCGCGATGCGGTCGATGGCCAGGATGTCGCCGGTGGGCGCGCGGCTGAACTTGTAGGCGCCGTGGCTGGTGCCGATGGCGATGGCCAGCGCGTCCACGCCGGTGCGGGCCACGAAATCGGCGGCCTGGTCGGGGTCGGTGAGCAATTGGCTGTGGTCCAGCGTGCCCTCGGCGCCCACGCCGTCTTCTTCACCCGCGGTGCCGGTTTCCAGGCTGCCCAGGCAACCCAGTTCACCTTCCACGCTGACGCCCAGCGCATGCGCCATGTCCACCACGCGCGAGGTCACGCCCAGGTTGTAGTCGTAGCTGGCCGGCGTCTTCTGGTCTTCCAGCAGGCTGCCGTCCATCATCACGCTGGTGAAGCCGCTCTTCATGGCCTGCAGGCACACCGACGCGGAAGCACCATGGTCCTGGTGGATGCAGATGGGGATGTGGGGGTACTGCTCCACCGCGGCTTCCACCAGCTTGCGCAGGAAGGGCTCGCCGGCGTATTTGCGCGCGCCGGCGCTGGCCTGCAGGATGACCGGGCTGTCGCAGGCTTCGGCCGCCGTCATGATGGCCTGGATCTGCTCCATGTTGTTGACGTTGAAGGCCGGCACGCCGTAGCCGTGTTCGGCGGCGTGGTCCAGCAGCTGGCGCAGGGTGATCAGGGCCATGGGGGTCTCGGTAGGGAAGTGAAGGAATTCAGGCCGCGGCGGCGATGGACAGGCGCGAGGCCGTCAAACCCGCGCCGGGGTGCAGGGGGTCGAAGTCATCGAAGCTGTCGATGAAGCGGTCGGGCGCGTCGGCGCCCACCGGGTCGCCGTTGCAATAGCCATGCGTCACCAGCCACACCGGCACGCCGGCCGCGCGCGCGGTGCGCACGTCCACGATGGAGTCGCCCACCAGCAGCGCGTCTTCCGGGGGGCAATGCAGCGCGTCCAGCGCATGGAACACCACCGCGGGGTCGGGCTTCTTCACCGGCAGGCTGTCGCCGGCCACGATGAGGTCGAAGCTGTCGGTCAGTTCATGGGCCACCAGCAGCTTGTGCGCGAAGGCGCTTTCCTTGTTGGTGAGCAGGGCACAGGCGACGCCCTGCGCGCGCAGCCGCCGCAGCGCATTGCGCACGCCGCGGTGCACCGTGCTGTGGGTGCCGCAGCGCTGGCGGTAGTCGTAGGCAAAGCCGGCCCAGGCTTCGGCCAGGTCCACCACGCGTTGGCCGGGCAGGGCGCTCACGTGGTTCAGCGCCTTGCCCAGCAGGGCCTGGGCGCCGTCGCCGATCCAGCCGCGCACACGGTCTTCTTCCACCGCCGGCAGGCCGTGGCGCTCCAGGGTGTCGTTCAGCGCGTCGGTGAGTTCAGGCGCGGTGTCCATCACCGTGCCGTCCAGGTCGAAGAGCACCAGTTTCAACATGGGGCGGGCTCGCTGAAGAGGGGGTTGACGTTCAGGCCGCCACCGCGGTGCTGGCGGCATGGGCGCGCACGGCGTTCTTCACCGCGTCCACGGTGAAGCCGAAGTGCTGCATCAGCGCCGGGCCGGGGGCGCTTTCGCCGAAGGTGGCCATACCGATCACGGTGCCGTCGCGACCCACGTAGCGGCGCAGGCCGTCGGGGTGGCCGGCTTCCACCGCCACCACGGGCAAGGACGGCGGCAGCACCGCATGGCGCCAGGCCAGCGGCTGACGGTCGAAGACGCTGGTGCAGGGCAGGCTGACCACGCGCACCGCCAGGCCTTCGTCGGCCAGGGCGGCGGCGGCCGCGACGGCCAGAGACACCTCGCTGCCGCTGGCCACGATCACCGCCTGCGGGTCGGGCACGTCGCGCAGCACGTAGCCACCACGCTGCGCTGCGCTGCGCTGGTCGGCGCTCGCCAGCGCGGGCAGGGCCTGGCGCGACAGGATCAGGGCGCTGGGGCCGTTGCGGCGCTGCAGGCTTTCGGTCCAGGCGACCGCGGTTTCCAGGGTGTCGGCCGGGCGCCAGACGTCCAGATGGGGGATCAGGCGCAGGCTGGCCACATGCTCCACCGGCTGGTGGGTGGGGCCGTCTTCGCCCAGGCCGATGCTGTCGTGCGTGAACACATGCACCACGCGCAGGTGCATCAGCGCCGCCATGCGGATGGCGTTGCGGCTGTAGTCGCTGAAGGTGAGGAAGGTGCCGCCGAAGGGGATGAAGCCGCCGTGCAGGGCGATGCCGTTCATCACTGCGGCCATGCCGAATTCGCGCACGCCGTAGCTGAGGTAGTTGCCGCTGCGGCGCGGGCCGGCCTTGGTGTGGCCCTTGAAGTCGGTGAGGTTGCTGCCGGTCAGGTCGGCACTGCCGCCCAGCAGTTCGGGCCACAGCGGCGCCAGGGTGTCCAGCGCCAGCTGCGAAGCGCGGCGCGTGGCCACGGGCTTGCTGGCCGCTTCGGTCAGGGCCACGATGGCGCGGTCGGCATCGGCCGCGCAGCCGGCCGGCAGGTTGCCCGCCATGCAGCGCTGGAACTCGGCCGCCGGTGCCGGGAAGGCCTGGGCATAGGCCGCGAAGCGCAGCTGCCAGGCCTGCTGCTGGGCCGCGCCGCGTTCGCGCGCGTCCCAGGCCTGGCGCAGCGCCACCGGCATGTCGAAGGGCGCGTGCGGCCAGTCCAGGCGGGCGCGCAGCGCGGTGGTGCCTTCCGGCCCCAGGGGCGCGCCGTGCACGTCGGCCGTGCCTTCCAGCGCCCCGGCGCCGCGGCCGATGGTGGTCCTGCAGACGATCAGCGTGGGTTGGGATTCACCGCGCTGGGCGGCGTCGCTGGCCTGGGCCAGCGCGGCGTCCAGGGCCGCGAAGTCGTGGCCATCCAACGGCCCGATGACCGTCCAGCCACAGGCGCGGAAGCGCGCCGGCGTGTCGTCGGCGAACCACTCGCCCACCTCACCGTCGATGCTGATGCCGTTGTCGTCGTACAGCGCCACCAGCTTGCCCAAGCCCAGCGTGCCCGCCAGGGAGATGGCCTCCTGGCTGATGCCCTCCATCAGGCAGCCGTCGCCCAGGAAGACAAAGGTCTTGTGGTCCACGATGACATGGCCGTCGCGGTTGAAGCGCGCGGCCAGTTCACGTTCGGCCAGCGCCATGCCCACGGCATTGGCCAGGCCCTGGCCCAGCGGCCCGGTGGTGGTTTCCACGCCGGGCGTGAGGCCCACTTCGGGGTGGCCGGGGGTCTTGCTGCCCAGTTGGCGGAAGCGCTGGAGTTCGCTCACCGGGAGGTCGTAGCCGCTCAGGTGCAGCAGTGAATACAAAAGGGCCGAGGCATGGCCATTGGACAGCACAAAGCGATCACGGTCAGGCCAGGTGGGGTCGGCCGGGTTGTGGCGCAGCACATGGCCCCACAGCGCGGTGGCCATCTCGGCCATGCCCAGCGGGGCGCCGGGGTGGCCGCTCTTGGCGGCTTCCACCATGTCCACGCTCAGCACGCGCAGCGCGTCGGCCATCTGGCGCCGCAGCGGCAGCGAGGGCACCTGGCCCATGGAAGGCAGGGGGGCATTCATTGGGTCTTGTCTCCTGGGTTCTTGTTGTCAGCCGGCGCGGCGTTTCAGGTCCATGAGACGCAAGATCATCGGCGTGAAGATCAGCTGCATCGCCAGGCCCATCTTGCCGCCCGGCACCACGATGTTGTTGGGCCGGCTCATCCAGCTGCCGTCCAGCATGGAGCGCAGGTACTGGAAGTCGATGCCCTTGGGGTTGGTGAAGCGGATCACCACCATGGACTCGTCCGCGCTGGGGATGTCCTTGGCGATGAACGGGTTGCTCGTGTCCACCGTGGGCACGCGCTGGAAGTTCACATGCGTGCGGCTGAACTGCGGGCAGATGTGGTTCACGTAGTCGGGCATGCGGCGCAGGATGGTGTCCACCACCGCGTCCTGGCTGTAGCCGCGCAGGTTCTGGTCGCGGTGCAGTTTCTGGATCCACTCCAGGTTGATGATGGGCACCACGCCCACCAGCAGGTCCACATGGCGGGCCACGTTCACCGCGCCGCCGCCGCCCGCCCCTTCGCCCACCCAGCCGCCGTGCAGGCCTTCGTAGAACAGCAGGTCGCTCTTGGCGTCCATGGGCAACCAGGGCGTGAAGGTGCCGGGGTCGCTGCCCAGGGTCTTGGCTTCTTCGGCGTCGTGCACGTACTTGCGCACCTGGCCCTGGCCGGTTTCGCCATAGGTCTGGAAGGTTTGCGCCAGTTCGGCCAGCAGGTTGCTTTCGGGCCCGAAGTGGCTGATGCGCGGGCCCTCGCCGGCGTCGGCCAGGCGCACCTTCTCGCGCATTTCCATGCGGTTGAAGCGGTGGTAGGAATCGCCTTCGATCACCTGGGCGTTCAGGCCTTCGCGCCGGAAGATGTGCGCGAAGCTCTTCATCACGGTGGTGGTGCCGGCGCCGGACGATCCGGTGATGGCAATGACGGGGTGGCGTGTGCTCATGATCGAACCCGTTTTCAGACCAGTTCCTGGGCGCGGAACAGCGACCGTTCATTGAACAGCGGCGACACGAAGGGCTTGTCCAGCCCCTGGTCGAATTCAACGTGGTAGCGCTCGATGCGCCGCACCTCGTTCTTGCTGCCCAGGATGACCGGCACGCGCTGGTGCAGGCCTTCGGGCTTGACGTCCAGCACGCCCTGGCGGCCTGTGGTGATGGCGCCGCCGGCCTGTTCCACCAGGAAGCCGATGGGGTTGGCTTCGTACATCAGGCGCAGTCGACCGGGCTTGCTGGGGTCCTTGGTGTCCTTGGGGTACATGAACACGCCGCCGCGCATCAGGATGCGGTGCACTTCCGCCACCATGCTGGCAATCCAGCGCATGTTGAAGTCGCGCGCCCGCTCGCCGGACTTGCCGGCCTGGCATTCAGTGACATAGCGGTGCACCGGTGGTTCCCAGAAGCGGGCGTTGCTGGAGTTGATGGCGAATTCGCTGGTGTCCTCGGGGATCTGCAGGTCGGGGTGGGTGAGGATGAAGTTGCCGATCTCGCGGTCCAGCGTGAAGCCGTGCGTGCCGTGGCCCACGGTCAGCACCAGCATGGTGGCGGGCCCGTAGATGGCGTAACCCGCGGCCACCTGCTGGCGGCCGGGCTGCAGGTAGTCGGCGGTCGTGGGCGCGGCGGCGGCGTCGTGGCGCAGCACCGAGAAGATGGTGCCCACCGAGACGTTCACGTCGGTGTTGCTGCTGCCGTCCAGCGGGTCGAAGACCAGCAGGAACTTGCCGCGTTCGAACTCGCCCGGCACGGCGATGGGTTCGTCGTTCTCTTCACTGGCCATGCCGGCCACCAGGCCGCCCCATTCGACGCTGCGGATCAGCGCCTCGTTGGCCAGCACGTCCAGCTTCTTCTGGGTTTCGCCCTGCACGTTTTCGGAGTCCAGCGCGCCCAGGTAGCCGCCGAGTGCCCCCTTGGCGGTCATGGCGGCGATGGCCTTCACCGCCGCGGCCACGTCCACCAGCAGGGCGCCCAGGTCGCCGGCGTCAGGGATGCCCTTCAGTTGCTGGATCAGGAACTTGGAAAGTGTGGTGCGGCCCAGGTGCATGGTGTTTCCCTCAGGAGATGTGTTGTCTTGGTGTTCAGTCGTTCTTGCCGGCCAGCGCGAACACGCGGCTGGCGCGGATGTCGCTTTCGTCCAGGGTGCACAGGCTCTCGCGCGTGAGCACCTCGTCCGGCCGCGCGAACAGGCGGCTGGCCTGGCGCAGGCGGGCGCGGTCCAGCGCGTTGCGCACACTGCGCGCATTGGCGAAATGGGGTTGGGCGATGCGCAGCTGCAGGTACTGCGCGAAGGCCTCGTTGGCGCCGGGCCCGAACTGGTAGTTCAGCGTGCCCAGCATGCGGTTGGCAATCTGCAGCAACTCGCCCTCGCTGTAGTCGGGGAAGTCCAGGTGGTGGGCAATGCGGCTGCTCATGCCGGGGTTGCTCTGGAAGAAGGTGTCCATGCGGTCCTTGTAGCCCGCCAGGATCACCACCAGGTCGTCGCGCTGGTTCTCCATCACCTGCAGCAGGATTTCAATCGCTTCCTGGCCGTAGTCGCGCTCGTTCTCGGGACGGTACAGGTAGTAGGCCTCGTCGATGAAGAGCACGCCGCCCATGGCCTTTTTCAGCACTTCCTTGGTCTTGGGCGCGGTGTGGCCGATGTACTGGCCCACCAGGTCGTCACGGGTCACGGCCACCAGGTGGCCTTTGCGCACATAACCCAGGCGGTGCAGGATTTCCGCCATGCGCAGGGCCACCGTGGTCTTGCCGGTGCCGGGGTTGCCGGTGAAGCACATGTGCAGGCTGGGGCTTTGCGCCTGCAGGCCCATGGCCAGGCGCAGCTTGTCGATGACCAGCAGCGCAGCGATGTCGCGGATGCGCTGCTTCACGGGGGCCAGGCCCACCAGGTCGTGCTCCAGTTCGTTCAGCACCGCTTCCACCTGGCTTTGTGCCAGCACCTCGCCCACGGTGCGCGGCTGTTGGCCTGCACCGTCGGGCGGGGTGGACACGGGAGCGACCGGGGTCACCGGCGCACCCGGAATGGAGTACAGGGGCTGGGCGCTCATGGCAGTGCCTTATGCGCCGTAGCGCTCGCCCTCGGGTTGGTCGGTGGCGTAGCTGCTGATGCGGTAGCGGATGGTGCGGCCCACGGTTTCAGTGCGGGCGATGCCGAAGCCAGGCTCCTTGGTCGGGCGGTTGACGATGAAGCTCATCGCGATGGTTTCCACGTTGCGGGTGGAGTCAAAGGCCATCAGCCGGATGTAGTGGTTGGGGAAGGTCTTGCGGCAGTTGTTCAGTTCCATCAGCACGCCGGCGGCGTCCTTCAGGTCGAACATCGGCATGCCGAACATCTCCCAGTAGGTGTTGCGCGGGTGCGGGTCGTCGGTGTATTCCACGCTCCAGGCATAACCCTTCTTCAAGCCGTACTCGATCTGCAGCGAGATCTCGGCGTCGGTCAGGTCGGGCAGGAAACTGAACTGGCCCTGGGTGATGCGGCCGGTGGGGTTGGTCATCATGGTGGGGGGCTCCTGTCAGGCGACCGCAGGGGTCACGGCGTAGTCGGACGTGTCGGTTGACGCATAGTTGAAGCTGATCTCGCCCCAGGTATCCAGCGCCTGCTTCAGCGGGGTGCAGAACTGCGCGGCGCGGCGCAATATGTCCGGGCCTTCGTTGATGATGTCGCGGCCTTCGTTGCGCGCCTTCACCATGCATTCCAGCGCCACGCGGTTGGCCACCGCACCGGCCTGGATGCCCGCCGGGTGGCCGATGGTGCCGCCGCCGAACTGCAGCACCACGTCGTCGCCGAACAGGTCGATCAGCTGGTGCATCTGGCCGGCGTGGATGCCGCCGGAGGCGACGGGCATCACCTTCTTCAGGTCGGCCCAGTCCTGGTCGAAGTACAGGCCGCGCGGCAGGTCGGTCTTGGTGAAGCTGTCGCGGCAGACGTTGTAGTAGCCCTGCACCGTCATCGGGTCGCCTTCCAGCTTGCCCACCGCGGTGCCGGTGTGCAGGTGGTCGCAGCCGGCCAGGCGCAGCCACTTGGCGATGACGCGGAAGCTGACGCCGTGGTTCTTCTGCCGGGTGTAGGTGCCGTGCCCGGCGCGGTGCATGTGCATCAGCATGTCGTTGGCGCGGCACCATTCGGCCATGCTCTGGATGGCGGTCCAGCCGATCACCAGGTCCACCATCACGATGACGCTGCCCAGTTCCTTGGCGAACTCGGCGCGGCGGTACATCTCTTCCATGGTGCCGGCGGTGATGTTCAGGTAGCTGCCCTTCACTTCACCCGTGGCGGCGCTGGCCTTGTTCACCGCGTCCATCACGTACAGGAAGCGGTCGCGCCAGTGCATGAAGGGCTGCGAGTTGATGTTCTCGTCGTCCTTCATGAAGTCCAGCCCGCCCTTCAGGCCCTCGTAGACCACGCGACCGTAGTTGCGGCCGGACAGCCCCAGCTTGGGCTTGGTGGTGGCGCCCAGCAGCGGGCGGCCGAACTTGTCCAGGCGTTCGCGTTCCACCACCAGGCCGGTGGGCGGGCCCTTGAAGGTCTTGACGTAGGCCACCGGCACGCGGATGTCTTCCAGCCGGGCGGCCTTCAGCGGCTTGAAGCTGAAGACGTTGCCGATCAAGCTGGCCGTCATGTTGGCAATCGACCCTTCCTCGAACAGGATCAGGTCGTAGGCCACCCAGGCAAAGTACTGGCCCGGGTTGCCCGGCACCGGCTCCACCTTGTAGGCCTTGGCGCGGTAGCTGTCGCAGGCTGTGAGGCGGTCGGTCCACACCACCGTCCAGGTGGCGGTGCTGCTTTCGCCGGCCACGGCGGCGGCGGCTTCCACCGGGTCCACGCCTTCCTGGGGCGTGATGCGGAACAGGCACAGCACGTCGGTGTCCTTGGGCACGTAGTCGGCGTCCCAGTAGCCCATCTGGCGGTACTTCAGCACCCCGGCCGAGTAGCGCTTCTTCTGGTCCTTGATCTGGTCCTTGCTGGCGTCGGCCAGGCCGGGTTCGGCGGGCATGTTCATCGGGCGGTCTCCTGAAGTGGTCAGCGGCTTGTGTTCCGTGAGATTCACTGTAGGGAGGCTGTCGAATAAAGAAAAGTCAGATATTCTTGAGTTTCAGTTCAGCTTTTACTTAACTATGAACATCACCTTCCGGCAATTGCGGGTGTTTGACGCGGTGGTGCGCCAGGGCAGCGTGCAGCGCGCCGCCGAGTTCCTGCACCTGACACCCCCGGCCGTCTCCATGGCGCTGAAGGAGGTGGAGGGGCAGGTGGGCCTGCCGCTGTTCGACCGCCAGGGCCGCACCCTGTCGCTGTCCACCGCGGGCGAGTACTTCGTGGTCTACGCGCGGCGCCTGCTGGGCACGCTGAAGGAGGCCGACGACGCGATGGCGCGCTTCAAGGGCGCCGAATCCGGCCGGCTGACCATCGGCATGGTCAGCACCGCGAAGTACTTCCTGCCGCAGCTGCTGGCGCAGTTCCACCAGCAGCACCCGCTGGTGGATGTGCGCCTGAAGCTGGGCGGGCGCGAACAGCTGGTGGCGCTGATGCAGGCCGGCGAGGTGGACCTGTCCGTGATGGGCCGCCCGCCCAAGGACTGGCCCAACCGCGCCGAGCCTTTTGCCATGCACCCGCATGTGCTGATCACGTCACCCACGCACCCGCTGGCGCAGCTGGAAACGGTGCCGGCCGCGGCCCTGGCGCGCGAAGGCTTCATCGTGCGCGAGCCCGGCTCTGGCACCCGTGCAGCGCTGGAGGAGTACCTGGCCGAGTTCCACCTGCGGCCCATGTTCATCATGGAAATGCCCAGCAACGAAGCCATCAAGCAGGCGGTGATGGCGGGCATGGGTGTGAGCCTGATGTCGCTGCACACCATCGCGCTGGAGCTGCAGCACAAGCTGATTGCCACGCCCGCCACCCAGGGCCTGCCGCTGATGCGGCGTTGGCACGTGGTGAACGCCGCGGCCAAGCTGCTGAGCCCGGCGGCCGAGGCCTTCCGCTACTTCGTGCTGGAACACGGCGAAGCCCACCTGGCCGCCATGTTCGGCCGCCACGCCTGAAATGGGTGTGGCGAAAGGCCCTGCTGGCTGCGCCGCGTCAGCGCGCCAGCAACACGCGCGTTTGACAATGCAGGAAACCCAACGAAAAGAGAAACCCCATGCCCAGCCTGCGCGCTTTCAGCCTGTCCCTGATGGTGGCCGCCGCCTGTGCGGCTGCGTCGGCACCCGCCGCCGCCCAGTACCAGCCCATGGTGAAGTTCGAACCCGCCCAGCCCACCAGCGCGCAAGCGGTGGTGGCGCAGATCAGCGGGTACTACAGCAGCGCCGGCTACCGCATGGCCACCGACCCCAAGGTGACCGTGGCCGGCCCCGCCATCACCATTGAGTTGGTGGTGCTTCCCCCCGGCGGCATGGCCGCCCAGGTGATGACGCCCTTCACCGTGGCGGTGCCGGTGGGCACGCTGCCGGTGGGCAGCTACACCGCCACCGTGAAGCTCAGCATCCAGAACCTGCCGGCACCGCCGCAGCTGGGCGCGGCTTCGCTGAAGGTGGTGGCGCCCTGACGGCCGACACGCCGGCCGCTCAGGCCGGCGGCGTGTAGGCCGCCGCCTTGGTGGCCAGCTGCTCACGCAGCTTCTTCAAGCGCTCGCGCGGGTCTTCCTTGTTCGTGGCCTCGTGCAGCTTCATCTCCCCGATGAAGCGGCTGGGGATGCCGGCCACCGTGTCGCGGCCGCGCTTGCGCCGGCGCAGCGTGCTCACCAGCAGCGTGGTGCGCGCACGCGTGATGCCCACATACATCAGGCGGCGCTCTTCTTCCAGGCGCTGCGGCGTCATCTCCTCGTCGCCCTGCTTGAAAGGCAGCAGGCCTTCGTTCACGCCGGCCAGCATCACATGCGGCCACTCCAGGCCCTTGGCGGCGTGCAGGGTGGACAGGGTCACCACGTCCTGGTCCTCGCCGCGTTCGGCCAGGCTCAGGATCACGCTGATGGTCTGGGCCACGTCCAGCACGCTTTTCTTTTCGCTCTCAAAGGTGCCGCCTTCCTGGGTGATCTCGCCGCCGCAGCGCTTGGCAATCCAGTCCACGAAGTCCAGCACATTGGTCCAGCGCGCGGCGGCCAGCTTTTCGCTGTCCTCGCCGTCGTACAGGTGCTTTTCGTAGGCAATGTCCTTCAGCCAGCCCAGCAGCAGCGCCTTGGCGTCCTCGCTGCCCACGGTGTGGCGGGCGCGGTGCTCCAGGTCGTTCACGTAGCGGCCGAACTCGTGCAGGCCATCGATGGCCTTCTTGTTCAGCGCGCCCACCAGGCTGTCGGCGAACAGGGCTTCGAACAGGCTGGTCTTCCATTTGCCGGCGAATTCGCCCAGGTGGCCCAGGGTCTGGTGGCCAATGCCGCGCTTGGGCGTGGTGACGGCGCGCAGGAAGGCCGGGTCGTCGTCCTGGTTGACCAGCAGGCGCAGCCAGGCGCACAGGTCCTTGATCTCGGCACGGTCGAAGTAGCTCTGGCCGCCGCTGACCTTGTAGGGAATCTGCGCGCCGCGCAGCTTCTGCTCCAGCACCCGGCTCTGGTGGTTGGCGCGGTACAGGATGGCGAAGTCGCTGAACTTCACTTCGCCCCCTTCGGCACGTTTGCCCTGGACGAATGCCACCGCACGTTCGGCCTCGTGTTCTTCGCCATCGCATTCGAGCAGGCGCACCGGGTCGCCGTCGCCGAACTCGCTCCACAGCTTCTTCTCGAAGATCTTGGGGTTGCCGGCGATGACGTTGTTCGCCGCCCGCAGGATGCTGCCGGTGGAGCGGTAGTTCTGCTCCAGCGGAATCACTTTCAGGTCCGGCCAGTCCTGGGGCAGGCGCTTGAGGTTGTCGATGGTGGCGCCGCGCCAGCCGTAGATGGATTGGTCGTCGTCGCCCACCGCGGTGAACTGGCCGCGCTGGCGGATGTCGTCGCTGCTGACCAGGGCCTTGAGCAGTTCGTACTGCACGGCGTTGGTGTCCTGGTACTCGTCCACCAGCACGTGGCGAAAGGCCGTCTGCCACTTGGCGCGGGCTTCGTCGTCACGCTGCAGCAGCTTCAGCGGCAGGCTGATCAGGTCGTCGAAATCCACCGCCTGGTAGGCCGACAGGCGTTCTTCGTACAGCGCCATGATGCGGGCGGTGACACGCTGGTCGTCGTCGGCCGCCACGCCGGCGGCGCCCGCGCTGTTCAGGCCCTGGTTCTTCCACAGGCTGATGGTCCATTGCCAGTGCCGGGCCTGCTTGTTGTCGGTGTTGCCGCCGATGTCCTTGATGACACCCAGCACGTCGTCCGAATCCAGGATGGAGAACTTCTCCTTCAGGCCCAGGCGGGTGCCGTCCTCGCGCAGGATGCGCACCCCCAGGCTGTGGAAGGTGCTGACCACCAGGTCCTTGGCCGCACGCGGGCCCACCAGGCCCTTGGCGCGTTCGCGCATCTCCTGCGCCGCCTTGTTGGTGAAGGTGATGGCCGCGATTTCCTTGGGCGCGAGGCCGTGCTGCAGCAGCCGCGCAATCTTGTGTGTGATGACCCGCGTCTTGCCCGACCCGGCGCCCGCCAGCACCAGGCAGGGGCCGGACAGGTGGTGAACGGCTTGCAACTGCGCGGGGTTCAGGGAAGCGGGGGCGTCGGCCATGGGGCGGGTTCAAGGGGGCGGCGGATCATAGCCAAGCCCCCCCAGCCCGCCGGGGGTGGACCTGGCCAGCCGCCCGCGGCTCCGGGCGCCCGGGGGTGGTCACCGTGGCGCCCGTTCCACATGCAGAACCACAGTTTGTGACTAAATCCATCCCCTTGATCAGGGTAAACACTTAGGTGGTGACAAAACTGCTGCTGCAGTGCACCATGGTGTAAACCCTAGTCCCCTCGGCTGCTTTGTGAGACCGCTACCGCGGACGTGAGCAGTCACTGTCAAGGAGATGGCCATGAGCCAGAAATCTGTTTTCACCCTGTCCACCTATGCGCTGGCCGTGGCCGGCGCCTTGTTGCTGGTGGCTGCGGCCGATGCCCGCGCCGCGGGCCCGGTGGCCACCCACCCGGCCATGCCGGCGGCCTTCAGCGGCACTGCCCTGGACACCGACCATTTCCTGGTGCAGCCGCCCGCGTCGGTGCGCTGGACCGTGCAGCACGCCAACCACGAGCACCCGGCCGTGGCGGCCGCCCGCCTGGCACCGAAGCTGGACGCCAACACCTTCATCGTGCAGCCGCCGGCCACCACGCACTGGGTGGTGCGCGAGCAAGGCCTGCCGCTGGTGGCGGTGGCCGCGCCGCGCTGACCGGCACCGAGCGCGCCCACCCGGCGCGGCAGCGCTGCTGCTAGGCTGGCGGCATGAGCCGCACGCCCCCGCCCCTCACCCGCCGCAGCTGGCTGGCCGGCGCTGCCGGTCTGGCCGCGCCCGCCTTCATACCCCATGCGCGCGCGGCCGACGTACCACGCTTCGCGCTGGGCATCGCCAGCGGCCAGCCGCGTGCCGACGCTGTGGTGCTGTGGACGCGCCTGACCGGCCCCGAACTGCCCGAGCGCGTCAGCGTGCAATGGGAAGTGGCCAGCGACGAGGCCTTCAGCCAGGTCGTGGCCAAGGGCACGGAAGAGGCCGAGGCCGCCTGGGCCCACAGCGTGCATGCGGAACCGGCTGGCCTGGCGCCCTCATGCGGGTACTTCTACCGTTTCCGCGCCCTGGGCCAGCAAAGTCCGGTGGGGCGAACGCGCACGGCCCCAGCGCCCGATGCGGCGGCCACGCTGAACTTCGCCATCGCCAGCTGCCAGCGCTGGGACCATGGCCACTGGGCGGCCTGGCGCCACGCGGTCACCCGGCCACTGGATGTGGTGCTGTTCCTGGGCGACTACATCTACGAATACCCCTCGCCACCGAATGCGCTGCGCGCCCACGAAGGCGGCCTGTGCACCACGCTGGCCGAGTACCGCGCGCGCTACGCCCAGTACAAGAGCGACCCCGCGCTGCAGGCCGCCCACGCGGCCTTTCCCTGGCTGATGGTCTGGGACGACCACGAGGTGGCCAACGATTACGCCGGCCTGGCCGGCGGCCTGCCGATGGGCGATTTTGAAGCCCAGCGCGCCGCGGCCTACCAGGCCTATTGGGAACACCTGCCCTTTGCCAAGGCCCAGCGCCCGCGCGGTGCGCACATGCGCATCGTGGGCCGGCTGGACTGGGGCCGGCTGGCGCGCATCCACCTGCTGGACGACCGCCAGTACCGCGACCCGCAGGCCTGCCAGCCCGCGGTGGGCCGCAGCAGCGTGGAATCGGTGAAGCGCTGTGCCGCGCTCAGCGACCCCAAGCGCAGCCTGCTGGGCGCCGAGCAGGAGCAGTGGCTGGCACAGGGCTGGGACCGCGAACGGCCCTGGAACCTGCTGGCCCAGCAGACGCTGATGGCGCGCTTCACCTCCACCGACCCCGCGTCCGACACCGGCCCCAGCGTGTGGACCGACGGCTGGGATGGCTACGGCCCGGCCCGTGCGCGCTTGCTGGCTGGCGCCCAGGCGCGCGGCGCCAAGGGCCTGGTGGTGCTGGGCGGCGATGTGCATGCCCACCACGTGGCCGACCTGCACGCCGACCCCGACCGCGCCGGCTCGCCCCGGGTGGGCACCGAGTTCTGCGGCACGTCCATCAGCAGCCGAGGCCGCGCGCAGGCGTCGCTGGACGCGGCCATGGGCTTCAACCCGCACATGCGCTATGCGCGGGCCGACCAGCGCGGCCTGGTGGCCTTCACGCTGGACGAGAAGCTGCTGAAGGCCGAGCTGATGTCGGTGCGCCAGCCGCTGCAGGCTGACAGCGCGGTGGACGTGGCGGCGCGCTTCGTGGTGGAAGCCGCCCGGCCTGGCGCCCAGGTGGGCTGAGTCGTCCTGCGCTGCAAGCCTGCAGCGCAGGCCGGCACAGGACGGGGGATGTCGGCTGGGATACTTCAGGCCCCGCCAATTCCCGCCCCTGCCGCGGCCTGTCCCGTGCGATGACCGCCATCCTCGCCGTCACCGTCCCCTTCTTCGCCCTGGTGCTGTGCGGCTACCTGGCGGGCCGCTGGCATGTGCTGCCGGAGTCGGCCATCCCGGGGCTGAACGCCTTCGTCCTGTATTTCGCGCTGCCCTGCATGCTGTTCCGCTTCGGCCTGGGCACGCCCATCGCCGACCTGCTGAACCCGGCCGTGCTGGCGGTGTATTTGCTGGTGGCGCTGGGGGTGGTGGGCTTCACCGTGGCCATGACCCTGGGGCGCAAGATCAAGCTGAAGGACGCCGCGTTTGGCGCCCTGGTGGCGGCCTTCCCGAATTCCGGCTTCATGGGCGTGCCCATGCTCACCGCGCTGGTGGGCCCGGCGGCCATCGGGCCGCTGGTGTGCAGCCTGCTGGCCGACATCTTCGTCACCACCTCGCTGTGCATCGGGCTGGCCGAAGCGCATGGCGCGGGCGGCTGGCGCACGGCGGTCAAGCGCGCGCTGGCCGGCGCCACCAAGAACCCGCAGCCCTGGGCCATCGCCCTGGGCGGCACCCTGCGCGCGCTGGACATCCGCCCGCCCGGCGCGGTGGACACCGTGGTGCGCATGCTGGCCGATGCAGCCACGCCGGTGGCGCTGTTCACCATCGGCACGGTGCTGTGGCGGGCCGGGCAGCATGCGCACCACCGCACCGCGCCGCGCCATTTCGTGCCGCCGGCGCTGATCAAGCTGCTGCTGCACCCGCTGCTGGTGATGCTGGGCTGCGCCGTGGCGCGGCAGCTGGGCGCGCCGCTCAGCGCCCAGCAGGCCATGGTGCTGACACTCACCGCCGCCCTGCCCAGCGCGGCCAATGTGGCCTTGCTGGCCGAGCGCTTCGGCGCGGACAACGGCCGCATCGCGCGCATCATCCTGACCAGCACCGTGGCCGCCTTCGCCAGCTTTTCGCTGCTGGCCTGGGCCTTCGGCGTGCGGCCGGGGGGCGTTTGACCCCTGGGAAGGTCGGCCTTGACGTAACACCCATCGGATCAGGCCGCGGCGGGGCTATGCTGTGCGTTTCCCCTGGTGGGATCACAAAAGGAGTGGCCATGCACATGCCGATGCCGCTGACGCGCTGTCTGGTTCTGGTGGCTTGGGCGGCCTGCGCGGCGGTGCAGGCCGCGCCGGTGACGGTGACGGCCGGCCAGCCGGCCACCTTCAATTTCGACCTTTCGGTCGCGGGCGCCAGCCCGTCGGGCACCTACACCGACATCCAACTCGACACGGGTCTTCAGCCCGCCAGCCTGGACCTGTCCTTGGAGTCAGGCTTCTGGCAAGCCTTCACCGGCCTGGATGGCAGCGGCACGGCCATCGACCTGGGATCGCTGGGACCGTTCACCCTGCCGCTGCTGCTGGACGACCCGGGGCTGGCGGATGGCCTGTTTTCCGCGCGATTGATCATGACCGCCGGCGACGTGGTCGTCGAGCCGTTCGTGACGCGCTCGGTGCCCGGTGAAGGCCCGCAGTCGGTCGGCCCGTTGCAGGCGCCCGAACCCGCCAGCCTGGCCTTGGTGGGCCTGGCCTTGCTGGCGCTGGGTGCGGTGCAACGCGGCGGCGGCAGGCCCGCCTGAGCTTCAGATCGACAGCGGGTCCACGTCCACCGCCCAGCGCGCCAGGCCCTTGTGCTGCGCGCGCAGCGGGTTCAGCAGCGGCAGCCAGGCCGCCAGGAAGCGCTGCAGGCGCGCGCGCGACGCGCATTCCACCAGCATCTGCATGCGTTCCATGTTGGCCACCTTGGCCACGCCGGGCGGCACCGGCGGGTAGACCATCACCGCGTCGGCGTCCGGCAGCGTGCTGGCGACCTGGGCCGCCGCTCGCAGGAAGTCCGCGGCCACGCTGGCCTCGCGCGCTTCAGCGCGCATCAGCGCCAGGTGGGCGTAGGGCGGCATGCCCCCCATCTGGCGTTCGGACAACTGCTGCTGCGCGAAGGCCGCGAAGTCGTGGCGCTTCAGCGCCGCGTACAGCGGGTGCTGGGGGTGCCAGGTCTGCACCCACATCTGGGCTGCCGCGCCGCTGGCGTCGCGCCCGGCACGGCCGGCGGCCTGCATCAGCAACGCGAACAGGCGTTCGGGGGCGCGAAAGTCGGCCGCGAACAGCGCGCTGTCCGGGTTCACCGCCGCCACCAGGGTGATGCGGCGGAAGTCGTGGCCCTTGGTCACCATCTGCGTGCCCACCAGCACATCCACCGCACCGGCGTGTACCTCGGCCAGGCGCGCTTCCAGCTCGCCCTTGCCGCGCACCGCGTCGGCGTCGATGCGGGCGATGCGCGCGCCGGGCAGCAGTTCCTGCAACTGCTCCTCCAGCTTCTCGGTGCCGCGGCCGATGGGCGCGATGTCCTGGTTGCCGCAGTCGGGGCAGGCGCGCGGCACGCGTTCCGTGAAGCCGCAGTGGTGGCAGCGCAGCGTGCGGTCCAGCTTGTGGAAGACGCGCCAGGCGCTGCAGTGCGGGCAGCCGCTTTTCCAGCCGCAGTCGCCGCACTGCAGCACCGGGGCGTAGCCACGCCGGTTCAAGAACACCAGGCACTGCTCGCCACGCGCGATGCGTTCTTGCATGGCGGCCAGCAGCGCCGGGGCCAGCACCGGGGCGGGGCGGCCCTTGTCGCGCGGCAGGCTGCCCATGTCGAACACCCGCACCTTCGGCAAGGAAGCGCCACCGGCACGTTGCGCCATGGGCAGCAGGCGGTAACGCCCTTCCTGCGCGCGCGCCCAGCTTTCCAGCGACGGCGTGGCCGACCCCAGCAGCACCGGCACGCCCTCCAGGTGGCCGCGGTAGACGGCCAGGTCGCGCGCCGAGTAGCGCGCGCCCTCCTGCTGCTTGTAGGACGGGTCGTGTTCCTCGTCCACCACGATCAGCCCCAGCCGCGGCAGCGACGCGAACACGCCCAGCCGCGTGCCCAGCACGATGTCGGCCAGGCCCAGGTGGGCCTGGGCCCAGGCGGCCAGGCGCTGTGCGGGCGTCAGGCCGCTGTGCAGCGCCACCAGGCGCCGGCGGGGGAAGCGTGCCGCAAAGCGTTCCTGCAACTGCGGCGTGAGGTTGATTTCCGGCACCAGCACCAGGGCCTGGCGGCCCCGCGCCAGCACGCTTTGCGCGGCGCGCAGGTAGACCTCGGTCTTGCCGCTGCCGGTGACGCCGAACAGCAGCAGCGGCAAGGGGGCACGCGGCGGGGCGCCGTCCCCCGGCGGGCTGCCGCCCCGGGAGGACGCCAGCGCGTCGTCCAGCGCCTGCAGGGCCTGGGCCTGCTCGGCGCTGGGCTCGGGCGCGTCAGGGGCCGGGCCTGGCGGGTCTTTCAGGGCCGCCGCGGCCTGCTTGTCCAGCTTCTTGCGCAGTCGCACCAGGCTTTGCGCCAGCTGCTGCGCGTCCAGCTTGCGCAACTCGGGCGGCAGCACCGCCAGGGCCAGTTCGCCCAGGCCGCGCTGGTAATAAGCAGATGCAAATTCGACCAGGGCCAGCCAGGCCGGGCCCAGCGGCGGCAGGGCGTCGAACACCTGGGCCACCGGGCGCAGTTCCACGCCAGGGTCGGTCTCGGTGGGGCCGGGCCAGACGATACCGGCCACCTCACGCCGACCCAGGGGCACGCGCACCAAGCTGCCGGGTGCGAGCGGCCGCTCACTGCGGTAGCTGAGTGCGCCGCCCAGGCCGGCGTGCTGGGGCGTGTCCACGGCCACGCGCAGCGCGAACCCGCTCATGGCGGGCAGGGCGCGGCGCGCCCCAGCGGTCGGGAACGGAAGCTCGGAACAACCTGAAGAAAACCACCCAAGTCCATGATTGGCAATGGTTTTCGAGTTCTACCCGGTTTCTGTGGATAACTTTGTGGGAAAGCTGGCTGCAGCGACGCTAAATGCTTGATCCATTTAGGTTCATGGTCCCTTGCCCCATTTCGAGGCAGGGAGATGGAATCCTTATGAATCAAACACTTAGCGCGTATTTGCTGTGAATTTCATGGTGCGGCGCAAGGCTGCCTCGGGCGGGCTCGGCTTTCCAGGCTTTTGGGGATAAGTCAAGCCCTTAGTGCTCACTTACCGTAAAGCCGCCGGCGCGTGCGGCCTCTGCGGCTTCGCGTCGCACACAGGGCGCACTCAGGCCCCGCTTTGGCGCAGGGTGCGCGAGTGCGAATGCACTTCGTCCACCAGCGCTGCCACGGTGTCGGGCGGGGTGTGCTGGTTGATGCCGTGGCCCAGGTTGAACACATGACCGCCCCAGCTGCCGTCGGCCTTTTGCGGCCGGCCGAAGCTGTCCAGCACCTTGCGCGCTTCCTGGCGCACGGCCTGTTCGTTGGCAAACAGCACCATGGGGTCCAGGTTGCCTTGCAGGGCCACGCGGTCGCCCGTGCGCTGGCGCGCCTGGCCCAGGTTGGTGGTCCAGTCCAGGCCCACCACGTCGGCGCCGCAGCCGGCCACCTGTTCCAGCCAGGGCCCGCCGCCTTTGGTGAACACGATGACGGGCACGCGCTGGCCGTCGGCCTCGCGCTGCAGGCCGGCCACCACCTGCGTGGTGTATTTCAGGCTGAACTCTTGGAAGGCGCCGTCGGCCAGCACGCCGCCCCAGGAGTCGAACACCATCACGGCCTGGGCGCCGGCCTTGATCTGCTCGTTCAGGTAGGCGGTGACGGCCTGGGCGTTGATGTCCAGGATGCGGTGCATCAGGTCAGGCCGGCTGTACAGCATGGTCTTGACCTTGCGGTAGTCGTCCGAGCCGCTGCCTTCCACCATGTAGCAGCCCAGGGTCCAGGGGCTGCCGGAAAAGCCGATCAGTGGCACGCGGCCGTTCAGCGCCTTGCGGATGGACGTGACCGCGTCGAACACATAGCGCAGCTTGGCCATGTCCGGCACCGCCAGGGCCTTGACCTCGGCCTCGCCGTTCACCGGGTGGGCAAAGCGCGGGCCTTCGCCGGCGGCAAAGGACAGACCCAGGCCCATGGCGTCGGGCACGGTGAGGATGTCGGAAAACAGGATGGCCGCGTCCAGCGCGTAGCGCTCCAGCGGCTGCAGGGTCACTTCCGTGGCGAAGGCCGGGTTGGTGGCCAGGCCCATGAAACTGCCGGCGCGCGAGCGCGTGGCGTTGTACTCGGGCAGGTAGCGGCCGGCTTGGCGCATCAGCCACAAGGGCGTGTGGGTGGTGGGCTGGCGCAGGCAGGCGCGCAGGAAGCAGTCGTTTTGGAGTGCGGCGGGCATGGTGCACATTATCGCGATGCCGCGACCCAGGCCTTGAACTGGCGCATTCGCCCCCATCTGGCGGGCACTTGGTTCCCCGAAAAGTGAGGTCTGTCCATGCTGATGTCCTATGTGATGAAGCGCTGGTTGCCGCTGCTGGCCGCGTTGACGGCCGCGCTGGCACTCAGTGGCTGCGGCTACAACCAGTTCCAGAGCCTGGACGAAGAGGTGAAGGCCAGCTGGGCCGAGGTGCTGAACCAGTACCAGCGCCGCGCCGACCTCATCCCCAACATCGTGGCCACGGTCAAGGGCGAGGCCAACTTCGAGCAGGACACGCTCACCAAGGTGGTGGAGGCGCGCGCCAAGGCCACCAGCATCCAGGCCACGCCGGAATTGGTGAACAACCCCGAGGCCTTCCAGAAGTTCCAGGCCGCACAGGGTGAGTTGTCAGGCGCGCTGAGCCGCCTGCTGGTGGTGAGCGAGAACTACCCCAACCTGAAGGCCAACCAGGGCTTCCAGGACCTGCGGGTGCAACTGGAAGGCACCGAGAACCGCATCACCGTGGCCCGCAACCGCTACATCAAGGCCATCACCGGCTACAACGTGCTGGCGCGCCAGTTCCCCAGCAACCTCACGGCCATGGTGTTCGGCTACCAGGTCAAGCCCAGTTTCACGGTGGCCAATGAGGCGGCCATCTCGGCCCCGCCGGCCGTCAACTTCGACAAGCCCGCGGCGGCGCCTGCCTCCGGCGCGAAGTGACCCCCTGACCACCATGCGCGCCACGGGCCTGCGCTGGGCCCACCTGCTGTGGCTGGTGCTGGCAGCTTGTCTGCTGGGCGCCGGCGCGCGCGCGCAGGACCTGCAGCCGGTGCCTGCGCTCAGCGCGCGGGTGGTGGACCAGACCGGCACGCTCACGCCGGCGCAGAGCGCCGCGCTGGAAGCCAGGCTGGCGAAGTTCGAAAGCGAGGCCGGCCCGCAGATCGTGCTGCTGCTGGTGGCCAGCACCCAGCCCGAGGACATCGCCGCCTTCGCCCAGCGCGTGGGCGAGACCTGGAAGATCGGCCGCCGTGGCGTGGGCGACGGCCTGCTGCTGGTGGTGGCCAAGACCGACCGCAAGGTGTGGATCGCCCCGGCCAAGGCCCTGGAAGGTGCGGTGCCCGACCTGGCGGCGCGCCAGATCGTGCGCGACCACATCAGCCCGGCCTTCAAGCAGGGCGACTTCGCCGGGGGCCTGAACGCGGGCGTGGACCTGTTGATGGCGCGCATCCAGGGCGAGCACCTGCCCGCGCCCGCGCCCCGCGGCGGCGGCGGTGGCAGCACCGGCCTGGGTGACCTGGACTGGCAGGACCTGGCCGCCTTCCTGTTCATCGGTGTGCCGGTGGTGGGCGCGCTGCTCACCGGCATCTTCGGCCGCAAGCTGGGTTCCCTGGTCACCGCCGGTGCCGCCGGCGGTTTGGGTTGGTGGCTCACCACCAGCCTGGTGGTGGCGGGCGTGGCCGGCGTGCTGGCCCTGGTGCTGGTGGGCGTGCTGGGCATCGGCGCGGCCGGCCGGCGCGCCGCGCGTGGCGGCTTTGGCCATGGCGGGCCGCCGGTCATTTTTGGTGGGGGTGGCGGCTGGGGCGGCGGCGGCGGGGGTGGCGGTTTCAGCTCCGGCGGCGGCGGCGACTTCGGCGGCGGCGGGGCCGGGGGGGATTGGTGATGCACCGTGGCAATCGACTGGCCCGCCTGCTCAAGCACCGCTGGTGGGACGAGGGTGACGCCCACCGCGCGCTGAAGCCCGAGGCGGTGTCGCGCATCGAAGCGCGCGTGAAGGCCAGCGAACGCACCCACAGCGGCGAGATCCGCGTGTGCGTGGAAGCGGGGCTGCCGCTGTCCTACCTGTGGCAGCGCCTTTCCGCGCGCGACCGTGCGATCACGCTGTTCGGCAAGCTGCGGGTGTGGGACACCGAACACAACAACGGCGTGCTGGTCTACCTGCTGCTGGCCGAGCACGCCATCGAGATCGTGGCCGACCGCGGCCTGAACGCCCACATGAGCGCGGCGGACTGGCAGGCGCTGGTGGCGCAGATGCGCGAGGCCTTCCGCGCTGGGCGCTTCGAGCAGGGACTGGCCGAAGCCGTGGACGCGGTGGACGCGGTGCTGCGGCGGCACTTCCCCTTGCAGGAAGGCCAGCGCAACCCGAACGAATTGCCGGACCGGCCGCTGATCCAGTAGACCCGCGGGCCAGCCGGCGGGTCAGTGCCCGTGCGCCAGCTTCTCGCCGGCCTTCAGCCGGTAGGCCGTGCCGCAGTAGGGGCACTGGCCGCCACCTTCGTGCGTGACGTCGATGTACACGCGCGGGTGGTTGCTCCACAGCGGCATCTTGGGGTTCGGGCAGAAGACCACGCCGGGGCCTTGCACGTCGTGGGCCGTCACTTCGACGACGGCCTTGGGTTGGGTGCTGGGGTTGCTCATGTCCATCACACTTTGGTCAACCATTCGCTGTACTTCGGATTGCGGCCATTCACGATGTCGAAGAAGGCCGACTGGATGCGTTCGGTGATCGGGCCGCGCTCGCCGGCGCCCAGGGTCACGCGGTCCAGTTCGCGGATGGGGGTCACTTCGGCGGCGGTGCCGGTGAAGAAGGCCTCGTCGCTGATGTAGACCTCGTCGCGCGTGATGCGCTTTTCCACCACCTTCAGGCCCAGGTCCTGGCAGATCGCGAACACGGTGTTGCGGGTGATGCCGTTCAGCGCCCCGGCCGACAGGTCGGGCGTGTAGACCACGCCGCCCTTGATGACGAACAGGTTCTCGCCCGCGCCTTCGGAGACGAAGCCGCTGCTGTCCAGCAGCATGGCCTCGTCGTAGCCGTCTTCGGTGGCTTCCATGTTGGCCAGGATGGAGTTGGTGTAGTTGCTCACCGCCTTGGCCTGGGTCATCGTGATGTTGACGTGGTGGCGGGTGTAGCTGCTGGTCTTCACGCGGATGCCGCGCTTCAGGCCTTCTTCGCCCAGGTAGGCGCCCCAGGCCCAGGCGGCCACCATCAGGTGGATGGTGTTGCCCTTGGGGCTGACGCCCAGCTTCTGGTCGCCGATCCAGGTGAGGGGGCGCAGGTAGCAGCTTTCCAGCTTGTTGGCCTTCACCACGTCGATCTGCGCCTGCAGCACCTGGTCGAACGTGAAGGGGATCTTCATGCGCAGGATCTTGGCGCTGTTGAACAGGCGTTCGGTGTGTTCGCGCAGCCGGAAGATGGCGGTGCCGTTCACCGTGTTGTAGGCCCGCACGCCTTCAAAGGCGCCGCAGCCGTAGTGCAGGGTGTGGCTCAGCACATGGATCTTGGCGTCGCGCCAATCGATCAGCTGGCCATCCATCCAGATCTTGCCGTCGCGGTCGGACATCGACATCGTGATTCCTTGTTGGGGCGCAAGTGCGCCAAGCCGCGATTCTAGGCAATCGCCCCGGCCGATTTCAGGCGCGGCCCGATCCCGGGCAACATGCCGGCCTCGCTATGCTTTCGGCTCCGCAGTGCCGCATCGGTCGTCAGCCGAAAATTTGAACGGAAACTCCGCCATGGACATGAACAACATTTCGAACTTTCTGAGCACCACCTTGGTGGAGCTGTTGATCAAGATCGCTGCCGCGATTGCCTTCTGGATCGTGGGCCGCTGGCTCATCGGCCGGGTCATCTCCCTGATGCAGGCCGGCATGAACCGCAACGCGGTGGACCCCACCTTGACCAAGTACCTGGGGTCGGTGATCACCGTGGTGCTGAACATCGCCCTGGTGCTGGGCATCCTGGGCTACTTCGGGATCCAGACCACCTCATTTGCCGCCATGCTCGCCGGAGCCGGCGTGGCCATCGGCGCGGCCTGGAGCGGGCTGCTGGGCAATTTCGCGGCCGGTGCCTTCATGCTGGTGCTGCGCCCCATCAAGGTGGGCGACTTCGTCCAGGTGGGCGGTGTCACCGGCACGGTGCACGAGCTGGGCTTGTTCGGCACCACCCTCATCACGCCCGACAACGTGATGACCATCGTGGGCAACGGCAAGATCTTCGCCGACAACATCCAGAACTACTCGGCGCTGCCGGTGCGCCGGGTGGACCGCACGGCCCAGCTGGCCGGTGGCGTGGACCCGCTGCAGGCCATCGAGCGGCTGCGCACCGCGGTGGCGGCCATTCCCAACGTGGCGCCCGAGCCCGCGCCCGAGGTCAGCCTGATGGACATGAACCTGAACGGGCCGGTGATTGCGGTGCGCCCCTACACCGCGAACCAGCACTACTGGCAGGTGTACTTCGACACCAACGAAGCCATGGTGCGGGTGGCCAAGGAAGCGGGTTGGCCCGCGCCCACGCCGACCCAGATCACCCGCATCGTCAACGGTTGAGCTGCCAGTCGGTGACCCGGCCGTCGCGCAGGGTCAGCGTCACCGACGCGCCGGACTCGTCGCTCCAGCGGAAGACCTCGCTGCCGTCGGTGGTGGGCAGCACCTCGCCCAGGCTCAGGGTCTGCGGCAGCACCTGCAGCAGGGTCATGCCGCGCACCAGCTTGGCCTGCAGCATCACCGCGCTGTCCACATGGCCCTTGGGCCGGCCGGCGGCCAGGCGCAGCACGCGCAGGGCGCGGCTCCATTGCAGCAGCAGCCAGAACACCACCACGGTGATGCCCAGCCCCACGCCCCGCCAGCCCCAGCCCACATAACCTGCGGCCAGGGCCAGCGCGGCCAGGGCCCAGCCGATGATCGAATTCATGTCTCGTGCGATGCGGCGGTCAAAAGGGGCCGCAGCATACTGCGAAGGCTCAGCGCGGCATGTCCACCACGTCGCCTTGTGAAGGCCGCCGGGCGCTGGCCGCCGTCGCGCGGCCTTCGATCTCGTCGCGCAGGGCCTGCGGCAGCTGGCGGTACAGCCAGCGGATGGCCAGCGGCACGATCACCATGTCGTCCACCAGGCCGATGACCGGCAGCACATCGGGGATCAGGTCCACCGGCGACAGCAGGTACAGCGCGATGCCCGCCGCCCCCAGCTTCAGCCAGCCCGGCGCCTGCGGGTGGCGCAGCGCCAGCCACAGCAGGCGCGCATCGCCCTTGACCACCGCCCACAGCACAGACAGCCGTTTCCACATGGTGTGAACCTTTCAGCCAGGCCCCATGCCGCAACAGCGCGGCCGGCCAAGAACGTCGGGCCGGCCCTGCGGGATGACAAGGCCCGGGCGCTGCAACTTTACAAACCGCGCACCACGTCCATGGCCTGCTCGATGCGCTCCACCGGGTGGATTTCCAGGCCCTCGATCGGCTTCTTGGGCGCGTTGGCCTTGGGCACCACCGCCACCGCGAAGCCCAGCTTGGCGGCTTCACGCAGGCGTTCCTGGCCGCGCGGCGCGGGGCGCACCTCGCCGGCCAGGCCCACCTCGCCGAAGGCCAGGAAGCCGGCCGGCAGCGGCTTGCCGCGCAAGGAACTCTGGATCGCCAGCAGCACGGCCAGGTCGGCCGCCGGTTCGCTGATGCGCACCCCGCCCACTGCGTTGACGAACACGTCCTGGTCCATGCAGGCCACGCCGGCATGGCGGTGCAGCACCGCCAGCAGCATGGCCAGGCGGTCGCGGTCCAGGCCCACGGAGAGGCGCCGCGGGCTGGGGCCACCCGAATCCACCAGGGCCTGGATTTCCACCAGCAGCGGCCGGGTGCCTTCCAGCGTGACCAGGACGCAGGTGCCGGGCACCGGCTGCCCGTGGGTGGACAGGAAGATGGCACTGGGGTTGGCCACGCCCTTCAGGCCGCGCTCGGTCATGGCGAAGACGCCGATCTCGTTCACCGCGCCGAAGCGGTTCTTGATGGCGCGCACCAGGCGGAAGCTGCTGTGGGTGTCGCCCTCGAAGTACAGCACCGTGTCCACGATGTGTTCCAGCACGCGCGGGCCGGCCAGCGCGCCTTCCTTGGTGACATGGCCCACCAGCACCATGGCGCAGCCGCTGGCCTTGGCGGCGCGCGTCAGGTGGGCCGCGCACTCGCGCACCTGGGCCACCGAGCCGGGGGCGGAACTGAGCTGGTCGGAGTACACCGTCTGGATCGAGTCGATCACCGCAAAGGCCGGGGCTTCCACCTGCAACGTGTGCAGGATGCGTTCAAGCTGGATCTCGGCCATCACCCGGATGTGGGCGCCGGTCAGGCCCAGGCGGCGCGCGCGCAGCGCCACCTGGGCGCCGCTTTCTTCGCCGGTGACGTAGAGCACCTTGACCTGGTGGCTCAGGCTTTCCGCCGCCTGCAGCAGCAGGGTGCTCTTGCCGATGCCGGGGTCGCCGCCGATCAGCGTGACCCCGCCTTCGACGATGCCGCCGCCCAGCACCCGGTCCAGTTCTTCCAGGCCGGTGGGGCGGCGTTCCACGTCGGCGGCTTCGATCTCGCTGAGCGTGGCCACTGGCAGGGTCTTGGCCAGGGCCTGGAAGCGGTTCTTCGCCGTGCCGGCGGCGGGTTCGGCCACGCCTTCTTCCAGCGTGTTCCATTCGCCGCAGTGCGGGCACTTGCCCAGCCACTTGGGGTTGCTGCCGCCGCAGGCGGTGCAGGTGTAGACGGTCTTGTCGCGGGCCATCAGGGCATTGTGCCGGTGCGCAACGCACGCGCCAGGTCGGCGCCCACGGTGCTGCCCAGCGTGAAGGCTTCTTCGAAGACCGAATAGCCCGCCAGGTCGGCGTGCGCGAAGCGAATCCGGCCCGGCTGCCGGGCCAGGGCTTGCAGCGCCGGCGACGATCGAAGGCCCGGGCGCGGGATGCTCATGGCATGGCCCCAGCGCGCCAGGTCGATGCGCCGCACCTTGTGGGCGATGTCGGGGTGCACGTGTTTCAGCTCGTCCACCACCGCCCGCATCCACGGCTGCGGGTCGGGCTGCAGCAGGCGCGCGCGTTCGGCCACGGGCAGGGCCAAGTAGGCGGTCAGCACCCCGGGACCGGGCACCGGGTTCAGGGCCTGGTGCCCGGCGTTCACATAGCCCAGCCAGGGGCTGCCGTAGCGCACGTTGTCCCAGGACAGGGGGGCGCCTTCGGGGCGGTCCTGCAGCGGGCCGTCCAGGTGCAGGTTGGCCACCAGCCAGGGCGCATGGGACTGCTGCGCCGCCGCGCTGGCGAGGGCTGCTGGCGCGGTGCTCAGCAGGCGCTGCGCCACCAAGAGCGGCAGCGCCAGCACCACCGCGCGTGCGCGCCAGGCCTGCGGCTGGCCGCTGGATTCGTCGTGGCACAGCAGGTCCACGCCATGCCGGCCTTCGTCCACCCGCAGCACCGTGCGGCCGGTGTGCACCCGCTCGGCCAGTGGCTGCGCCAGGCGCTGCACCAGCCAGGCATTGCCTTCGGGCCAGGTGAACACGGCGTCGCGCTCGGCCGCCTCGTCCCCCGGCACGGCGAAGCCATGGCGGCTGGCGAAGTAGTGCAGCCCGGCCCAGGCGCTGACCGTGGCCGCGTCGGCGCCATAGTCGTCGCGGCAGGCGTAGTCCAGGAACCAGCGCAGCCGCTCGTCGTTCAGACCGCATTCGTCCAGCCAGCGCGCGAAAGGCAGCGCGTCCAGCGCGGCGTGGCCGGCGGTCCAGGGTGCGCGCGCGCTGGGCAGGGCAAAGCCCAGTTCGCGCTGGGCGCGCGCCACTTCGGCCGAGAAGCGGCGGTACTGGGCCTGCGTGGCCGATCCGCCTTCAGCCGGTGGCAGCAGGCCGTCGTGCCAGGCGCCGTCGATGAACAGCCGCTCCTGGGGGCTGTGGCACAGGTGGCGCTCGTCGGCCACGCGCTGGCCCAGGTGCTGGCGCAGCAGGCCGATCTCCTGCAGCCAGGCGTCCACCTCGCGCGCCTGCGGCCCGGGCAGCGGCAGGTAGTGCGCGCCCAGGGGGCAGTCCAAACCGGCCAGGCGGTGGCCGCGGCTGTTGCCACCGGGCTGGTCTTCCAGCTCCAGCAGATGCACATCCGTGATGCCGCCGTTGACCAGCGCCCGCGCCGCGGCCAGTCCGGCGATGCCGGCGCCCAGCACCAGCACGTCGGCGCGGCCCTGGGTGGCCGCTGCGGGCAGCGCGCCGCTGCGGGGCGCGCGCAGGCGGTGGCCGCGTTCGGGCGTGGCGCCCACCCAGCCGCCGGGCCAGCGGGTGGGCGCTTCGGCCGTCGGGCGGCAGGCGCTGCCCAACAGGCCCGCCAGCCCCGCGCCCAGCAGCGCGCGCCGCTGCGGGCTCACTGGTGCACCTTGCCCCATTCCTCTTCGAAGCTGCGCACCAGCACCTGGTTGGACAGCCGGTTCGGTTCGGCCGGCACGCGCGCCATGTCGGGCGGGAATTGCAGCAGCGCGGGCAGCCCTTCCACGGTGAGGAAGCGCAAGCCCGCGGGCAGCGTGCGTGGCGGCTGCCAGGGCCGGCGCGAGGCGATCACGAAGCCCCACTCGCCGAAGCTGGGCACGTGCGCGTGGTAGGGCGTGGTGGTCAGACCCACCGCTTCCAGCGTGGCCACCACGGTCCAGAAGCTCCTGCGCGCGATCAGCGGGGACGTGGTCTGCACCACCGCGAAACCGCCCGCGGCCAGGTGCTGGTCCACCTGCTGGTAGAAGCTGGTGGAGTACAGCTTGCCGAGTGCGAAGTTGCTGGGGTCGGGGAAGTCCACCACGATGGCGTCGAAGCGCTCGTCGTGGGTCTGCAGCCAGCTGAAGGCGTCGGCGTTGACGATGCGCAGCTTGGGCGAGGCCAGCGCGCCGTCGTTCAGTTTCGTCAGCAGTTCGCTGTTGGAAAACAGCCGCGTCATGTGCGGGTCCAGCTCCACCAGCGTGACCTGCTGCACCGAGGGGTGCTTCAGCACCTCGCGCACCGCCATGCCGTCGCCGCCGCCCAGCACCAGCACGCGCCGCGGCGCGCCGTGGGCGGCCAGCGCGGGGTGCACCAGAGCCTCGTGGTAGCGGTACTCGTCGCGCGAATGGAATTGCAGGTTGCCGTTCAGGAACAGGCGCACCCCGGCCGGCCCGGCGGTGACCACCACGCGCTGGTAGTCGCTGGTTTCGCGCAGCACGATGCGGTCGCCGTAGAAGCGGTCCTCGGCCCAGGTGGTCAGCCCGTCGGCGCCGACCATGGCCGCCAGCAACAGCCCCGCGGCCGCAGCGCAGGCCAGCGCGTGGGCGCGCCACCGGCGCAACTCAGCCCGGAACAGCCACAGCGCCCAGGCGGCCACCGCCACGTTCAGCAGGCCGAACAGCACGCCGGTGCGCACCAGGCCCAGGTGCGGCACCAGCAGCAGCGGGAAGGCCAGCGACACCGCCAGCGCGCCGAGGTAGTCGAAGGTGAGCACCTGCGACACCAGGTCCTTCAGCGCATAGCGTGGCGCGAAGTGGCGCTTGAGGATGCGCATCACCAGCGGGATTTCCAGCCCCACCAGCACGCCCACCGCCAGCACGAAGCCGTAGAGCAAGGCGCGGAAGGGCAGCGCGGCGCCCACCGGCAGCAGGCTGTGGGCCGTGAACAGCGCGGCCGGCATCAGCCCGCCCAGCACGCCCACCAGCAACTCGATGCGCAGGAACTGCGCCACCAGCTGGCGTTCCACATGCCGGCTGAGCCAGGAGCCCAGGCCCATCGCGAACAGGTAGCTGCCGATCACGGTGGAAAACTGCAGCACCGAGTCGCCCATCAGGTAGCTGGCCAGCGCACCGGCGGCCAGTTCGTACACCAGCCCGCAGGCGGCCACCACGAACACCGACGCCAGCAGCGCCAGTTCGGCCAGGCTGATGGCCGCGGGCGCGGGTGGTGCCGCCACGGGCGGGTCGGGCAGGGAGGTGGGGGCGGAACTCAACGGCGGCCGGTGGTCGGCCGCTGCGGGCGGCCGTTGCGGCGCAGTCTAAGTCGCAACGGCCCCGATCAGCCGGTCCGGCGCTCAGCGGGCCGCGCGCTTTCGGCGTGCGCCCAGGCCGGCCGCGCCCAGTGCCCCCAGCACCAGGGCCAGCGAGGCCGGCTCGGGCACCTGGTTGCCGGTGTCGGGCGTGCTGTCCAGCACGGTGCTCAGGCTGCCGGTGTAGGCCACGCGCAGGCGGCCGCTGCCGCGGGTGGTGGTGGCCGACACGGCCAGCAGGTAGTTGCCGTCTTCCAGGTCGGGGAAGAAGAAGGACTCGGGCGTGTTGTCGAAGGCGCCCACCGACACACCGTCACGGAACAACTCCACGCCCCACACGTCGATGGTGCCGAAGCTGACGGACGCGCCGAAGGACGCGTTCACCTCGGCGGTGTTGCCGCTGGCTTCGGCGTTGTAGTTCACGCTGAAGTCGTAGCAGTCGGTGAAGCTGCCGGCCGACACCACCGAACGGCCCACCGACAGGGTCTGGCCGGGTGCCATGGGGCCCAGGCCCTGGCTGTAGCTGCACGTTGGTGCGGCCTGGGCCAGCCAGGGTGTGGCGGCCAGCACGGCGGCGCACAGCAGGTTCTTCGTCGATGACAGCATGGCATCCCAACAACATAGGGTGATGGCGGCTCGTGGGCCCACCTTGTTGTGGAATGTGCCATGCGTCACACCCGCAGCCGCCCCCGTGGACGCGGGGCAAGGGGCCCTGCAGGCGGGTGGTGCCTGTGTGATTTGTCACGCCGCGGTGGCGCGCCCCCCTGGCCTGCGGGGGTGGCCTGGCTCAGCCGTGGATCGCCGCCGCCACGATCTGCCCGATGGCGATGAACATGCCCGCCACCACGATGCCCAGCGCCACGTTCTTGCGCTCGCAGATCTCTTCCCACAGCTTGTAGGGCGTGAGCTTGTCGATCAGCACGAAGCTCAGCCACAGCACCACCACGCCGATCAGTGCGTACAGCACCGACCCCAGCACCACACTGGGCTTCAGCCATTCCAGACCTGTCATGGAGCACCTCCTGCTCGTTGCCTGTACACGATGTTCATTGCCACCTACTTGTGCCCGCCGCCGCCAGAGCTGAAGCCGCCGAAGGACCCGCCGCCGGTGCGAAACCCCCCGCTGCCGCGCTGGTTGCGCTGGCACTGTTGGTATTCGCTGCTGTTCGCGCCGAAGGTCTGGCGCACGCCATCGCAGTCGTCGCTGCCGCAGCGGCTCATCAACAGCACCACCAGCAGCATCACCACCAGGATCACCACCACGGTCTTCAGCCCGCTGGCCGAACCGGACGTGAAGGGCGTGGCATCCCGCGCCAGCGCGGGGGCCTGCCCGGGCTTCAGGCCGAAGGCCTGCACCACGGTCTGCGCCGACAGGGTTCGGCCGGCCGACCAGGTGACTTCGTCACCGGCCTGTTCGCGGTTCAGGCGCCAATCTCCACTTTCGTAGTCGGTGTTGACCGTGCGCTGGCCGCGTTCCACCTTCCAGTAGAACTCGCCCAGCACATGGGTCACCTGGCCGGTGTAGCTGTACAGCTTGGTGTGCTGGCGGCCCTGCCAGGCGGCCATGTCGCCGCGAACCTGGGGCGCACCGGTGATGGCTGCGGTCCAGCTCCAGCCGTCCTCGGCGTCCACCAGGAAGGCAAAGCCTTCGCGCGGGTGGTACAGCAGGTACTCGCGCCAGAACACGCGCTCGTCCTCGGGGTCGTCGGGGATCTCGCAGCGTTCCACATAGCCCACCACCTGCCAGGGCAGGGTGTCGGCGCCATGCAGCGGGTCGCCCAGCAGCAGCCGGCCGGTGCTGCCCAGCGGGATCTGCGGCGGCAGGCCGGTTTCCTGCCGGTAGTGCGACAGCGCGGCGCCGGTGTCGGGGGCAATCTGCACCACCGCGTCGCACTGGCCGCACACCACCGACTGGGTGCTGGCCAGCTTCACCTCGACCGACGCGCCGCAGCTGGGGCAGTTCAGGCTGCGGCCGGAGAGGGTCTTTTCGCTGTCCTCGCGCAGGCCGGACAGCCCCAGGTCGACCAGGCGCACCGAACGGCCGACCGACCAGCCCGGCGGCGTGCTGCCGTAATCCAGCGTGGCCACCTCTGCGCGTTCGTTGCGCAGGTCGGCCACCGCGAAGGCGGTGCCGGCCGGCCGCGGCGCGCCAGGCAGTTCACCTTGCGCTGCGTGCAGCGCCGCCTGCGTGACCGAGGCCACGCTCCAGGTGCTGCCGCCCACCGTCCGAATTTCACCGACCGCCAGGTCGGCCAGCGCGGGCGCATCGGCGGGCGCCGGGGCGTCGAAGGCCATCACATAGCGGCCGTTGTCTTCCGACAGCCAGCCGCTCTTGCCGTTGTCGAACAGCGCGTGCCACTCGTTCCAGCTGCCGCCCTGGTAGCGGACCTGCAGCCGGCCCACCAGCGTGAAGGCCGCACCCTGGTAGCGACCGCTGGCCTGCAGCTGCAGCGGCGAGTGGTCGTCGAACAGCTCGGCCTGGACGCCGATGCGTTTCAGCGATTCACCGTCGCGCAGCAGGGTGCTGCGGCAGAAGCTGCACACCGCGCTGGCCGATGCGGCCGAGGCGAAGTCCACCGGCGCGCCGCAGTTCGGGCACGCGGCGCGGTAGGTCCGCGAGGGGGACGTCGCCACGCGCTCGGGCGAATCAGCGGGTCATCGGCAGGCAGCGTCCTGTGAACGCTGTCAAACCAGCTTCTTCAGCAGTTCGGCCTTCTTGGCGCTGAACTCCTCATCGGTGAGGATGCCCTTGCCCTTCAGCTCGGCCAGCTTTTCGATCGTGGCCATCACCTCGTCGGGCTTCATGGTGGCCGCTGCGCTGGCCGCCGCTGCAGCCGCCGCCTGCGCCGCGTCGCCCTGCAGGCCGGTCTGCAGCTGCTGCGCCAGCACCTGGCCCAGGGCCACGCCGGCGCCCAGGCCCATGGCATCACCCGCCACCCCACCACCACCGCCCGCGCCTTCGGCGAACTTCGGGATGGCCTGCGCGGTCTGGTACTGCATGAACTGGCCCATGTCCTTGCCGACCATGCCCATGCCGATCTTCTGGTCCAGGATCTTCTGCAGTTCCTCGGGCAGCGACACGTTCTGCACCGTCACGCCTTCCAGCGCCAGGCCGATGGCCTCGAAGGCCGGCGCGGTGGCGCTGCGCAACTGCTGGGCGAATTCCACCTGGTTGGCCGCCAGGTCCAGGAAGGGCACGCCGCTTTGCGCCACCGCGTCGGAGATGTGCTGCAGCATCAGCCCGCGCAGCTGGCCGTCCAGGTCGGCCGCGGTGTAGCTGGCGCGGGTGCCGGAAATTTCGGTGTGGAACTTCTTCGCGTCGGCCACCCGGTAGGCGTAGTTGCCGAAGGCGCGCAGGCGCACCGCGCCGAAGTCCTTGTCGCGGATGGTCACCGGCTGCTGGGTGCCCCAGCGCTGGTCCACCTGCTGGCGGGTGCTGAAGAAGTACACATCGCTCTTGAAGGGGCTCTCGAACAGCTTGTCCCAGTTCTTCAGGTAGGTGAGCACCGGCAGGGTCTGGGTGCTCAGCTTGTGCATGCCGGGGCCGAAGACGTCGGCCACCTTGCCTTCGTTGACGAACACCGCCACCTGGCTTTCGCGCACGGTGAGCGAGGCGCCGTACTGGATTTCCATGTCCGCCATGGGGAAGCGCCATGCCAGCACGCCGTCGCCGTCTTCCGTCCATTGCAGGATGTCGATGAACTGTTTCTTGATGAAGTCCATCAGGCCCATGGCGCGCTCCTTGTCATGCAGCACCCGCGAAGTGCGGGCGCGCGAATAATACGGGCATGCAAACCGCCACCGCCTCCCACGAAGCCATCCCGGTGCCGCTGGACGGCCTGTCCATCGCCGTGGTCGGTGCCGGCCCCAGCGGCCTGGCCCTGGCACTGCTGGCGGCGCAGCGACTGCCGCGCGCGCGGGTCACGGTATTCGACGCCCGCCCCGCCGACAAAGACGTTCGTGGCGACGCCCGCACCCTGGCGCTGGCGCTGGGCAGCGTGCAGCTGCTGCAGCGCCTGGGCGCCTGGCCGGCCGAGGCGGCCGAAGCCATCCGCGAGGTGCATGTGTCGCAGGCGCCGCCCACGCTGGCGCTGCCGAAGGGGGACGTCCAGGTGCGCATCCGTGCGCTGGACGAAGGCGTGCCGCTGCTGGGCGCGGTGCTGGCCTACGGCCCCCTGGTGGTGGCGCTGCAGGCGGCCTGGGAACGCGCGGTGGCCGGCGCACCGCAGCGCCTGGCGCTGCGCCTGGGCACGCCGGTGGCGGGCTTGAAAGCCCAGGCCGGCGGCGTGGAGGTGGACGCCGGCGTGGCCGAGACCTTCGACCTGGCGGTGGTGGCCGAAGGCGGGGTGTTCGCCGAGCAGTCGCGCAAGGCGGTGGCGCACGACTACCGCCAGACCGCCTGGGTGGGCACCGCGCTGCTGGACGCTGCCACGCCGGGCCTGGCGGTGGAGCGCTTCACGCGCCAGGGGCCGGTGGCGCTGCTGCCGCTGCCGCCAACGGCCGACACGCCCGCCGGCGCGCAACGCCGGGCCCTGGTGTGGTGCGTGGACAGCGACGACGACCCGGTGGCGGCGCTCACCGACGCCCAGCGCGTGGTGGTGCTGCAAAGCCTGCTGCCCGAGGTGGCCGGCCAGGTGCGGCACCTGGGTGAACTGAAACACTTCGCACTGGGCCTGAACGCCGAGCGCAGCCTGGTGGACGGGCGGGTGGTGCGCATCGGCAATGCCGCGCAAACCCTGCACCCGGTGGCCGGCCAGGGCCTGAACCTGGGCCTGCGCGACGCCTTTGCGCTGGTGCAGGCGCTGAGCCAGGTGCAGCCGGGCCAGGGCATCGACGCCGCGTTGAGGCGCATTGAATGGCAGCGCGCCCCCGACCGCTGGGCCATGATCGCGGCCACCGACTTCCTGGCCCGCAGCTTCACCTGGCGCTGGCCGGGCCTGCCGGCCGCGCGCGGCCTGGGGCTGGCGCTGGTGCAGGCGGTGGGGCCGCTGAAGTCGGCGTTGGCGCGGCAGATGATGTTCGGTCGGCGCTGACGGCCTGGGCCCCGACCGCGGCGCGGTATCGGCGGCGTTGACGCCGGCCTGAAGCGCTTGCGTCAAGCCGGCGTGCATTTGTGCCGGGCCCGCACACAGCACTTGCGCGCGGTTGCCAAGTTTCACCGCCGATTTCCGCAGGGCGGCCCAGACAATTTCTGCATCGATTTCGCCGCTTCCGGACCCACGATGCAACTGCCCCGCCCTGCCACGACCCGTCTTGTGAAATCCCTGCGCCTGGGCCTGTGCGCCCTGGGCCTGGCCGTGCTGGCCGCCTGCGGCGGTGGCGGCAGCGAAACGGCCGCGGCCGACACCACGTCGGGTGGCGCCGCCAGCACCACGCCCACCAGCGGTGTGGTCAGCAGCAGCACCCCGGTGACCTCGACCAACCCCGACGGCGGCACCCAGGTCGCGGGCGTCAGCACCGTGGCGGGCGAATGCGGCCTGCCCGACTTCCAGGCCAGCCTGCTGAAGCGCCTGAACGACATCCGTGCCGCGGGTGCCACCTGCGGTGCCACGGTGTTTGCCCCCGGTGCGGGTGCGCTGCGCTGGAACACCCCGCTGACGCAGGCGGCCCTGGGCCATTCCCAGGACATGGTGGCGCGCAACTACTTCGAGCACACCACACCCACCGGCGTGAGCTTTGACGCCCGCATCACCGCCGCCGGCTACAACTGGCGCGCCGCGGGCGAGAACATCGCCGCCGGCCATGCCACGGTGGACGAGGTGGTGGCCGGCTGGATGGCCAGCGAAGGCCACTGCCGCGTGATCATGAACCCGGTCTTCGTCGACGTGGGCGCGGCCTGCGTGCCGGGCAGCAGCAGCAACCGTTTCAGCACCTACTGGACGATGGACATCGGCGCCGCCCGCTAGGAGGGGCGTCAGGCCAGCGAGTCGTTCACCTGCTCGTTGAACTCGGCCAGGCTCACCGCGGTGCCGATCTCGCGCGGCAGCGCGTCGCGCACCGAGAACACGCCGTGGATGTGGCCGCCGTCACCCACCACCGGCAGGTGGCGGAAACCCCGCTCGATCATGATCAGCACCGCGTCGGCCACCTTGGTGTCGGGCGGGATGCACATGGGGTGCGGGGTCATCACCGCCGACACCTTGGTCGTTGCCGGGTCCAGGGCCTTGGCCAGCACGCGGGTCATGAGGTCGCGCTCGGTGAGGATGCCCACCATCGCGCTGGCCGCGTTGATGATCAGCACGCTGCCGCAGTTGGCGCGGGTCATCACGCAGGCCGCTTCGTGCACCGTGGCATCGGGCCCCAGGCTCACCAGCAGGCGGCGGGGCATCGACTGAAAGACGGTCCGTTCGGTCATGGCACGGCTCCTGGGGATGGCTGTGGGGCGGTGGTCATCGCAGCGACGCGTTGATCTTGTCCAGCACCTTCGCGCCGGGGCTCAGCTGCGCCGGCCCCAATGACGCCAAGGGCACCGCGCAGGTGTTCAGCGCCGTGTGCAGGTCGGTCGCCAGCGGGTCGATGTACAGCAGCCCGGTCACCACCTCGCCGTGCGCGGCATGCTCGTGCATGTAGTTCAGCGCGGCGTTGCGGTCGGTCGGATCATAGTCCGGGTGCAGCTTGCGCAGGCGCAGAATCGATCCGTCGTGGTTGGTCACCTCCACCAGCGAACCCGGTGCGTACTGGGCCGTGATCTCCTTGCCCGGGGTGATGAAGTCCAGCCGGCTGACCGCTTCGTTGTGCTGGCGCACGTAGTCGTAGCTCTTGGTGCTGCCGCCGTGGTTGTTGAAGGTGACACACGGGCTGATGACGTCGATGAAGGCCGCGCCGCCATGCGCCATGGCGCCCTTGATCAGCGGCACCAGCTGCGCCTTGTCGCCCGAGAAGCTGCGCGCCACGAAGGTGGCGCCCAGTTGCAGCGCAATGCCCACCAGGTCCACCGGGCTGTCGTTGTTGACCACGCCCTTCTTGCTTTTTGAGCCCTGGTCGGCGGTGGCCGAGAACTGGCCCTTGGTCAGGCCGTAGACGCCGTTGTTTTCCACGATGTAGGCCATGCGCACGCCGCGCCGCATGGCGTTGGCGAACTGGCCCAGGCCGATGGAGGCCGAATCGCCGTCGCCCGACACGCCCAGGTACAGCAGCGAGCGGTTGGCCAGGTTGGCGCCGGTCAGCACCGAGGGCATGCGGCCGTGCACGGTGTTGAAGCCGTGCGAGGCGCCCAGGAAGTAGTCCGGCGTCTTGGAACTGCAGCCGATGCCCGAGAGCTTGGCCACGCGGTGCGGCTCGATGTCCAGTTCACAGCAGGCCTGCACGATGGCCGCGGAGATGGAGTCGTGCCCGCAGCCCGCGCACAGCGTGGAGATGCGGCCTTCGTAGTCGCGCCGGGTGTAGCCGACCTTGTTGGTTTCCAAGGTCGGGTGGTGCAGCCGGGGCTTGGCGATAAAGGTCATGCCACCTCCTTCAGGGCCACCGCCATCTGCTTGCGGATGGCATTGACGATGAAGCGCGCGGTGATCGGCGTGCCGTCGTAGTGCAGCACGCGGATCAGGCGCGCCGGGTCGATGTCCAGTTCGTTGATGACCATCGAGCGCATCTGCGCGTCGCGGTTCTGCTCGACGATGAACACGGTGTCGTGCGCGGCGATGAAGTCGGGCACCGATTGCGGGAAGGGGAAGGCGCGCAGCCGCAGCGCGTCCAGGTGCAGGTCATCGGCTTCCAGCACGTCCAGGGCCTCGCGCATGGCCGGGCTGGTGGAGCCGAAGTAGATGACGCCGTAGCGGGTTTTCTTCGCCGCCTTGCGCAGCACCGGCTGCGGCACCAGCGTGGCCGCGGTGGCGAACTTCTTCAGCAGCCGTTCCATGTTGTAGATGTAGTCCGGGCCGCGCTCGGAGTAGCGCGCGTACGGGTCGCGCGTGGTGCCGCGGGTGAAGAAGGCGCCCTTGCTCGGGTGCGTGCCGGGCAGGGTTCGCCAGGGGATGCCGTCGCCGTCCACGTCCTTGTAGCGGCCGAAGTCCTTGCCGGCTTCCAGTTCTTCGGCGCTCATGACCTTGCCGCGGTCGTAGGCCTGCGCATCGTCCCAGGCGAAGGGCTGGCACAGGCGCTGGTTCATGCCGATGTCCAGGTCGGTCATCACGAAGATGGGGGTCTGCAGGCGGTCGGCCAGGTCCAGCGCCGCGGCGGCATGTTCAAAGCATTCGTGCGGGTCCTGCGGCAGCAGCAGCACGTGCTTGGTGTCGCCGTGCGAGGCGTAGGCGCAGGCCAGCAGGTCGGATTGCTGGGTGCGCGTGGGCATGCCGGTGGACGGGCCGCCGCGCTGCACGTCGATGATGGTCACCGGGATCTCGGCGAAATAGGCCAGACCGATGAACTCGGTCATCAGTGAGATGCCGGGGCCGGAGGTGGCGGTGAAGGCGCGCGCGCCGTTCCAGCCCGCGCCCACCACCATGCCGATGGACGCCAGTTCGTCCTCGGCCTGCACGATGGCAAAGCGGTGCTGGCCGGTGGCCGGGTCGATGCGGAACTTCTGGCAGTACTTCTCGAAGGCCTCGGGAATGGACGAGGACGGCGTGATCGGGTACCAGGCCGCGACGGTGGCGCCGCCGTAGATGCAGCCCAGGGCCGCGGCGCTGTTGCCGTCGGTGAAGATCTGGTCGCCCACCGCGTTGGCGCGCTGCACGCGCAGGCCGATGGGGCAGGGCAGGTGGGCCAGGGCGTGGTCGCGGCCCAGGTTCAGGGCCTTCATGTTGGCGTCCAGCAGCCGCTCCTTGCCGCGGTACTGCTCGGTGAACAGCTTCTCGAAGACATCGTCTTCCATGCCCAGCAGGGCGGACAGCGCGCCGACGTAGGCGATGTTCTTGAACAGCTGGCGCTGGCGCGGGTCGGCGTAGGCCTGGTTGACGATGTCGGTCAGCGGCACGCCCAGCACGGTGATGTCCTGGCGGAACGATTCGGGCCGCACCGGGCGCGTGCTGTCGTACAGCAGGTAGCCGCCGGGCTCGATCTCGGCCAGGTCGGCGTCCCAGGTCTGGGGGTTCATCGCCACCATCATGTCCACGCCGCCGCGGCGGCCGTGGTAGCCCTTTTCGCATACCCGCACCTCGTACCAGGTGGGCATGCCCTGGATGTTGCTGGGGAAGATGTTGCGCGGGCTCACCGGCACGCCCATGCGGATGACCGCCTTGGCGAACAGCTCGTTGGCCGAGGCCGAGCCCGAGCCGTTGACGTTGGCGAACTTGATGACGAAGTCGTTCGTCGAGGTGATGGCTTTCATGCGGTCTCCGTGCGGATGCTCGGGCGCTGCGGCAGCTTGACGTCGCGGCAGCCGGGCCCGGCCTGCGTGGTGTGGAGCAGGAACTTCTGCATGTCCCAGGCGCCAGTGGGGCAGCGCTCGGCGCACAGGCCGCAGTGCAGGCAGACGTCTTCGTCCTTCACCATCACGCGGCCGGTCTTCAGCGTGGGCGACACGTACAGGTCCTGCTCGGCATTGCGCGCCGGCGCCTTCAGCCGCGTGCGCAGGTCGGTCTCTTCGCCCGGCGCGGTGAAGGTGATGCAGTCCATGGGGCAGATGTCCACACAGGCATCGCACTCGATGCAGGTGTCGCGCGTGAACACGGTCTGCACATCGCAGTTCAGGCAGCGGTTGGCTTCCTTGAAGGCGGTGGCGGCGTCGAAGCCCAGTTCGACCTCGACCTTGATGTTGGCCAGCGCGGCTTCGGCCGCGGCCCAGGGCACCTTGGAACGCGTGTCGGCCGACACGTCGTTGTGGTAGCGCCATTCGTGGATGCCCATTTTCTGCGACATCAGGTTGGCGCGCGGCGCCGGGCGCTGCGCCACGTCTTCGTGCGCCAGGAAGCGGTCGATGGACACCGCCGCCTCGTGGCCATGGGCCACCGCGGTGATGATGTTCTTGGGCCCGAAGGCCGCGTCGCCGCCGAAGAAGACGTTCGGCAGCGTGGACTGGAAGCTGTCCTTGCCCAGCACCGGCAGGCCCCAGCGGTCGAATTCAATGCCGCAGTCGCGCTCGATCCAGGGGAAGGCGTTCTCCTGGCCGATGGCCACCAGCACCGTGTCGCAGGGCACCACCACGTCGGGCTCGCCGGTGGGCAACAGGCTGCGCCGGCCCTTGTCGTCGTAGACGGCGCTGACCTTCTCGAACGTCATGCCGGTGACCTGGCCGTTCTTGTGCTGCACGCTCTTGGGCACGTGGAAGTTCAGGATCTGCACGCCTTCGTGCAGCGCGTCTTCCTTCTCCCAGGGCGAGGCCTTCATTTCCTCGAAGCCGCTGCGCACGATGACCTTCACGTCCTGGCCGCCCAGGCGCTTGGCCGAGCGGCAGCAGTCCATGGCGGTGTTGCCGCCGCCCAGCACGATGACGCGTTTGCCCACGCTGCTGATGTGGCCGAAGGACACCGAAGCCAGCCAATCGATGCCGATGTGGATGTGGGCCGCGGCCTCCGCGCGGCCCGGCACGTCCAGCTCGCGGCCGCGTGGCGCGCCGCAGCCGACGAAGACGGCGTCGTAACCTTGCGTCAGCAGCGCCTGCATGGAGTCGATGCGCTTTCCGCTTTCGAAATGCACGCCCAGGTCCAGCACCCAGCCGGTTTCTTCGTCGATCACCGATTCGGGCAGGCGAAAGCGCGGGATCTGCGAACGCATGAAGCCGCCCGCCTTGGCCTCACCGTCGAACACCGTCACGTCATAGCCCAGCGGCGCCAGGTCGCGCGCCACGGTCAGCGACGCCGGTCCGGCGCCGACGCAGGCGATGCGCTTGCCGTTCTTGGGTGCCAGTGCGGGCATGCGCGCCTTCACGTCGCCCTTGTGGTCGGCGGCCACACGCTTCAGGCGGCAGATGGCCACCGGTTCCGGTTTCTCGCCGTTGTTTTCCTCCACGCGCCCGCGCCGGCAGGCCGGCTCGCAGGGGCGGTCGCAGGTGCGGCCCAGCACGCCGGGGAAGACGTTGGAGACCCAGTTGATCAGGTAGGCGTCGGCGTAGCGACCCTGGCCGATCAAGCGGATGTATTCAGGGACGGGGGTGTGGGCCGGGCAGGCCCATTGGCAGTCGACAACCTTGTGGAAGTAGGTCGCATCCGCGCTGTCGGTCAGTTGCACGACGGGCTCCTCCGGCGGGTGCCGGCGTGAATCGCGGGGCCAGTCTAAGCAGATGCGGGTGCGGCGCGTCTCGGGGGGAACGCGCAATCCAAGGCAAACCTGTCGCGGATCAAGAAGGGCCCGTCACGGCAAGGCCCGTGAAAGCTTCGTCCTTCAAGAATCCGGCGATGTTGGCGGCCTCAGGGCGCTTCCACCACCTTCAGGAACAACTCGCGGTCGGGCGAGAAGTTGGCGTGAAGCGGCATCAGCGCGCCGCCCATGGCACGCGCGTCCGATCCGATGGTGCCGGCCAGGACCTGCGGGCGCACCACACCTTCCCAGCTGAAATGGGCCATGGCGTCGTTCAGCACCGCCAGCAGCGCGTTCAGCAACTCGCGGCTGAAACTGCCGTCCACGATCACCACGTCCAGGTCCAGCAGGCAGGCGGCGCTGTTCACCGCCAGGGCCATGGCGTCGGCCGCGTCCACCAGCCAGGCCTCGGTGATGGGCCGCCAGGGTTCCTGCAGCGCGCGGGCGTCGCCGCTGGCGGCGGTGTCCAGGCCAGCGCGCAGGAAGCGGCGCTCCAGCACCAGCAGCGAGGCCACTTCCAGCAACTGCTGCGGCGCGCGCTGGCCCTGCGGCAGGCCCAGGGGCAGTGAGCCCACCGCGCCGGCGTTGCCGTGCATCCCGGCGCGCAGGTGGCTGTCGATGACCAGGCCGCCGCCGATGAAGGTGTCCACGAACAGGTAGAGGAATGACCCCGCGCTGCGTCCGCGCCCGGCCACCAACTCGGCCACGCAGGCCGCGGCCGTGTCCTTCAGCAGCGACACCGGCAGCTCGGTGAAGGCGGCCACCTCGGCGCGCAGGTCGGTGGCGTCCCATTGTTCGGCCAGGGCGGCGGGAAGGCCCAGCAGTTCGCGCCAGCCCCCCAGCGACAGCGGCGCGGCGATGCCGATGCCCTGCAGCCTGTCGCTGCCGGCCGGGCCCAGCAGGCGGTGGATGTCGGCCAGGCGATGGCGGATCTGCGCCAGCACCGCGGCCGGTTCGGGAAAGTCGTAGGGCGTGGTCCAGCGCTCACGCACCGCGCCGCGGAAGTCCACCAGCAGCACGTCCATGCTGCGCCGGCCCACCTTCACGCCGATGGCGAAGGCGCCGTCGGCCGCCAGCGCCAGCGGCACCGAGGGCTGGCCCACGCGGCCGCGCTGCGGCTCGCCCTTTTCCAGCAGGCCTTCTTCGAGCAGGCGCTTGGTGATCAGCGAGATGGTCTGCGCGGTCAGGTGCGTCAATCGCGCCAGTTCGGCGGCGGCCACCGGGCCGTGCAGGCGCACCGCGTGCAGTACCACGCGTTCGTTGTACTGCCGCAGGCCCCCCTGGCTGCTGCCGCGGGGGCGCAGGCGGGGGGCGCTTTCAGGCGGCAAGGGCCTCTCCGATGACGCCCTTCTTGAAGATGAAGTTGGCGTAGGGCTGAAGTTCGCCGGTCAGCACGATGGCAAAGGCCCCGCGCACCCGGTCGTAGAAGGCGAAGCGCTCGGTGGCCTGGCACTGGTCGGCCCGCGCATGGCCGGCTTGCACCAGCGACCCGATCACGCCGCGCTGCAAGGCGCTTTGCCAGCCTTCCGGCTTGCCGCTCACGTGCATGTAGGCCACGGGCCGGGCCACCGCCTCGTCCAGCGGCAACAGGCTGAGGATGGCCTGCGCAGCCTGCTGCACGCCCGCGCCAGCCAGGTGGATCACCGGTTTGCCTCGCCCCAAGCTGGCAGCGGTGAAGTTGGCGTCGGCCACCACGATCTCGTCGCCATGGCCCATCTCGGCCAGCACCTTCAGCAGGTCGGGCGTCAGCAGGGGATCGATGCCTTTGAGCATGGTGTCCTCAATGGGCGGCCAGGCAGTCGGCGGGGATGTCCTCGGGCTTCATCGCCCCGGTCATCACGGCCACGGTGTCGCTCATGCTGATCTTCTTCGGGTTCAGCACCGCGGCGCGCCGGCCCAGCCGCGCCACGTGGATGCGGTCGGCAATTTCGAACACATGCGGCATGTTGTGCGAGATCAGCACCACCGGCAGGCCCTTGTCGCGCACCCTGCGGATGAGTTCCAGCACCATGTTGCCTTCCTTCACGCCGAGTGCCGCAGTGGGCTCGTCCAGGATGACCACGTGGCGCGCAAAGGCCGCGGCACGCGCCACCGCCACGCACTGGCGCTGGCCGCCCGACAGCGTTTCCACCGCCTGCGTCATGCTGCGGATGCCCACCTTCAGGTCATTCATGCGCGCGATGCTTTCTTCCAGCATCTTCTTCTTGTCCAGCAGGCCCAGCAGAGCGCCCAGCGCGCCTTCACGCCGGATCTCGCGGCCCAGGAACAGGTTCTCGGCGATCGTCATCGCCGGGGCCACCGCCAGGTCCTGGTAGCAGCACTCGATGCCTTCGCGCCGCGCGTCCATCGGGTTCTTGAAGTGCACCGCCTTGCCGTCCAGCAGGATCTGGCCCTCGTCGGGGATGGTGGCGCCGGACAGGCACTTGATGAGCGAGCTCTTGCCCGCGCCGTTGTCGCCGATGACGGCCATGATTTCACCGGCGCGCAGCTCGAAGTCGGCGCCGTCCAGCGCGGTGACCTGGCCGTAGCGCTTGGTCAGGCCCTGGGCCTGCATCACCAGAGTTTGGGCATTCATTTCAGCGACCCCCCTTGCGCGAGAGTTGATCGACGGTCACGGCCAGGATGACCAGCATGCCGGTGATCAGCACCTGGTAGACCGAATCCACGCCCATCAGCGTGAGACCATTGTTCAGCACGCCAATGACGATGGCGCCCACCAGCGAGCCCAGGATCAGCCCGCGCCCGCCGAACAGGCTGGTGCCACCCAGCACCACCGCTGTGATGGCGTCCAGGTTCTCGGTCTTGCCGGCATTGGGGTCGCCCACGCCGGTGCGGCCCACCGACAGCAGCGCGGCCACGCCGTACAGCAGGCCGGCAATGACGTACACCTTCAGCAGCACCCGTTCGGTGGGAATGCCCACCAGGCGCGTGGCTTCGGGGTTGTTGCCCACGGCGTAGACGTGGCGCCCGCCCGCGGTGTCGCGCAGCCAGATCCAGAAGCCCAGGTACAGCAGCACCATCAGCACCGTGCTGTAGCCCACCTGCACCCCGGCCACGGGGAAGGTGTTGCCCAGCCAGGTCATGGCCTCGGGCAGGTCGGTGACGGTCTGGCTCTTGGAGTACAGCTGCGTGATCGCGAAGGCGATGTTGAAGGTGCCCAGCGTCACGATGAAGGGCGGCAGCTTGATGCGGGTGACCAGCAGGCCGTTGATCAGGCCGAACAGGGCGGTGACCGACAGGCCGCACAGGATGGCCAGCGGTGCGGGCAGGCCCAGATCCACCGCGAACTTGGTCATGACGATGGAGCCGAGTGCCATCACCATGCCGCAGGACAGGTCGATGCCCGCGGTCAGGATGATCAGGGTCTGGCCGATGGCGATGACGCCCACCACGCCCACCTGCTGCAGCACCAGCGCCAGGTTCTCCCCGGTGAGGAAGCGGTCGGTGCTGAGGGCGAAAAAGATGCACGCGAACAGCAGGGCGATGAAGGGCCCCAGTTGTCCGATCGGTGGCAGCTTCGATTTCAGGTTGTCCATGGGCGGGTCCCGGTGAGTCGGCCTGGTGGGCCATGCAGCGGCCCGACCGGGGCCCACGCAGGCCCCGGCACAAGCCGTTCGTTTCAGGAGGGCGCGGCTCCGGTTGGAGGCGCCCAGGCGCCTAGCGCCTTACTTGTTGCCCCAGCACAGGTCGGTGCCGGTCTTGACGTCCTTGCTGTCCACGCCCGCCACCGCCTTGCTGGCGATCAGGGTGACGCCGGTGTCGGTGTAGCCGCTGGGCTTCTTGCCGGTCTTGGCGTATTCCACGCCCGCGGCCACGCCCATGCTGGCCATCTTCAGCGGGTACTGCTGGCTGGTGGCGGCGATCTTGCCGGCGGCCACGTCCTTGATGCCCTGGCAGCCACCGTCCACGCTGACGATGACGACGCCCTTGTCCTTGCCGGCCTTCTTCAGCGCGTTGAACGCACCGGCGGCGGCGGGTTCGTTGATGGTGTAGACCAGGTTCACGTCACCGGCCTTCTGCAGGCAGTTTTCCATCGCGGTCTGGCCCTTGGCCTGGTCGCCGAAGCTGTCGGCCATGCACACCACCTCGGCCGGCTTGGCCAGTTCGTTGTTCTTGGCGTCAAAGCTCTGCAGGCCAAAGCCCTGCAGGAAGCCGTTGTGGCGCTGCGCGCCCACGGGGTGGCCGGGGAACAGGTCCAGCGTGACGATCTTGGCCGGCTTGCCCGCCAGCGCAGCCTTGGCGTACTGGCCGATCAGCACGCCGGCCTTGTAGTTGTCGGTGGCGAACAGGGCGTCGGTGCCGTCGGCCGGGTCGGTGGGGCTGTCCAGGGCGATGACCAGCACGCCCTTGTCACGCGCCTTCTTGATGGCCGGGATGATGGCCTTGCTGTCGCTGGGCGTGATGAGGATGGTCTTGGCGCCGGCGGCGATCATGTTTTCCATCGCGGTCACCTGGCCGGCGTTGTCGCCGTCGGCCTTGCCGGCGCCGGTGAGCAGCTTCGCACCCTTGGCCTTGGCCTCGGCGGCGGCGCCTTCCTTCATCTTCACGAAGAAGGGGTTGGTCTCGGTCTTGGTGATCAGGCCGATGACGGGCTCGCCGGCGGCGAAGCTGGAACCGGCGGCCAGGGCCAGGGCGGCGGCGAAGGCGGTGGGGGCAAAACGCATGGAATGTCTCCTGGTATCGGGGCCGGCACGGCCCGGGTGGTTGAGTTCTGATCAAGTCCGTCGGGGTTTCGACGGATGTCCAGATTTTGGGCGATGTGTTTAAATAAATCAAGTTGATTGATTTATGGAAAACCCGAACCCGGCGGCCTCAACGGGGCAAGATGCGGTTCGGAAACCTGAGGAGTTCCCGATGTTCATGGTCTGCGGCGAAGCCCTTCTGGACGTGTTCTCGGCCGGTGCCACCCCCACCGGCATTGCCTTCGACGGGCGCATTGGCGGCTCGCCGTTGAACGTGGCGCTGGGCCTGGCCCGGCTGGCGCAGCCGGTGGGCTTTCTGGGCGGCCTGTCGCGTGGCTTCGTGGGCGAGCGGCTGATGCAGGCGCTGCGCGACGAGGGCATCGACACCCGCGCCGTGGCCTTGTTGGACGCGCCGGCCACGCTCAGCCTGGTGGGCCTGGACGCGAAGGGCGTGCCCAGCTACGCCTTCTACGGCCAGGGGGCGGCCGACCGCAGCCTGCGGCCGGAGCACCTGTCGGCGGTGCCCGCGCAGTGCAATGCCTTCCACTTCGGCAGCTACGCCATGGTGGTGGAGCCCACCGGCAGCACCCAGCGCGCCCTGGTGGAGCGTGAACACGCCCGCAGCCTGATCGCCTACGACCCCAATGTGCGGCTGAACGTCGAGCCCCAGCTCGATGTGTGGCGCACCACGCTGGACTGGATGAGCGCGCGCACCCACCTGCTGAAGGTGAGCGACGAAGACCTGGGCCTGCTCTACCCCGGCCAGCCCATCGAAGCCCTGGCGCGCCAATGGCTGGCGCGTGGCGTGGCCCTGGTGGTGGTGACGCGCGGCGGCGAAGGCGCCCTGGCCTTCACCGCGCGTGACGAATTCGGCGTGCCCAGCCCCAGGGTGACCGTGGTGGACACCGTGGGCGCTGGCGACACCTTCCAGGCTGCCCTGTTGACCGCGCTGGCCGAACGCGGCCTGGCCACGCCGGCCGGCCTGCGCGACCTGCAGCGCCAGGACCTGGCCGCGGTGCTGGACTTCGCGGCCCGCGCCGCCGCCATCACCTGCAGCCGCCGTGGCGCGGACCTGCCAAGGCGCGCCGAATTGGGCTGAAACCCCTGGCGGCCTTGTGGCGCCGTTCACGCGCCCGGGCCGGCGTGCGCAGAACTTCGCTGCAAGGCGCGGTCCAAACGGCCTAACCTTGGCGATCCGGCGCGCCCGAGGGACGCGCCACCCAACGCAGGAGCGCGAAGCCATGACCCCTTGGAAACGACTCGCGGCCGTGCTGGCCCTGTGTGCCGTGATGGCACCACCTGCCGCGGCGCAATTGCGCATTGGCCAGACAGCCGGCCACAGCGGCACGGTGGCCGCCGGCGTCAAGGAATCCACCGACGGGGCGCGCCTGTACTTCGACGCGGTCAATGCCCGCGGTGGCGTCAACGGCCAGCGGGTGGAACTGGTGTCGCTGGACGACCACTTCGAGGTGCCCATGGCCGAAGCCAACGCCAAGCAGCTGATCCAGCAGGGCGTGCTGGCCTTGTTCCTCACCCGGGGCACGCCGCACAACCAGGCCATCCTGCCGCTGCTGGCTGAATTCAAGCTGCCGCTGGTGGGCCCGGCCACCGGCGCCAAGCTGCTGCACGAGCCGGTGAACCCCTGGGTGTTCAACGTGCGCGCCAGCTACCAGCGCGAAGCCGAACGCGTGGTGAAGCACCTGCACCAGGTCGGCCTGAACCGCGTGGGTGTGGTGCAGGTGGATGACAGCTTCGGCGCCGACGCCATGGCCGGCGTGCAGCGCGGCTTCGACGCCGCCAAGCAGCAAGCGGTGCTGCACGCCAAGTACGACCGGAACAGCCCGGACTTCGCTCCCATCGTGCCCAAGCTGGTGGCTGCGGACGCGCAGGCGGTGATCTTCATCGGCTCGGGCACCGCGGTGGTGTCCGGCATGAAAGCGCTGCGAGCGGCGGGCTCCAAGGCCCAGATGGTGACGTTGTCCAACAACGCGTCGGCGGGTTTCGTGAAGTCGCTGGGCGACATCGCCCGCGGCGTGGTGGTGAGCCAGGTGTTCCCCTACGAGCGGTCCAGCTCCGTGGCCCTGGTGCGCGAACTGCGCGAACTGGTGGCGGCCAAGGGCGCAGGCGAGGTGACGCCGGCCCTGCTGGAAGGCTTCACCGCCGCCAAGGTGATGGTGGAAGGCCTGCGCCGGGCCGGCCCGGCGCCCACCCGGGAGAAGCTGCGCGCGGCGCTGGAAGGCCTGCGCAACTTCGACCTGGGCGGGGTGGAGCTGAGCTACAGCCCCACCGACCACAGCGGCCTGGACTACGCCGACCTGTCCATCGTCACCGCCGACGGGCGCTTCCAACGCTGAAGCAGCGCTGAAGCCGTCGGCGCGCGGTCACGGCCTTCAGGCCCCGCGGCGCGGGCGGCGGCGCAGCGCCACCGCGGCCAGGCCGGCGGCCATCAGGCCCCAGGTGCCGGGCTCGGGCACGGCATTGATGTGGGCCAGGCCGTAGCCCACCGCCACTTCTTCGGCCAGGTCGTTGGCCCACACCAGGCCGGCGCTGGGCATCAACTGCACATTGCTGCTGCCTGCGCCCAAGGCGGTGAAGTCCAGGCGCGCCACGTGGAAGTTGCCCGTGGGCAGCACCGCCGCGTTGCTGTTGAAGAACACGCCGCTCACGCTGCCGGTGGCCGGGTCGTGCAGGCCGGCGTTGCGCGCCGGGTCGGGCCAGGTGGTGGTGTCCAGCACCAGGGCGTCCAGGCGCAGCAGCGCGGGGTTGTAGCTCAGGCCGAAGCCGCCACCGATGATGGCGCCGGCGAAGCTGCTGCCGGTGACATCCAGGCTGAAGGCCGCACCGGGCAAGGTGCTCACGCTGCCGGGCGCCAGGTTCAGGTCGGCGGCCTGCGCGGCCGCGCCGCTGGCCAGGAGGGCGGCCACCGCGGTGGCGCGCATCAGGGTCTTGATCGAGTTCATGGTGTTTCCTTGTGGAGGTTGGGGGGTGAAAGTGAAAGAAGGCTTGCGGCGCGCTGTCAGCGCGACAGCAGGTGCCAGGCCGACGGCCCGGGGCGGCTGGCGAACAGCCGGCGCACCGTGGCCAGGTCCAGCGCATTGACGAAGCCGTCGCCGTTCAGGTCGGCGCGGTTGGCGCCGCGCGCGCCGAAGGCGGCCCGCACGAGGGCGTAGTCGATGCTGTTGACGATGCCGTCGTTGTTGGCGTCGGCGTCGCAGGCGTCGCCGTAGCCGTCGCCGTCGCTGTCGCGCTGGTTGGCGTTGGCCACATCGATGCAGTTGTCGCGGCTGTCGGGCACGCCGTCGCCGTCGCTGTCGGCTTCCACCAGGGCGGCCTGCTGGCTGGCGCCGTCACCCGAGCCCACCCGCACGATGAAGTTGTCGCTGAAGCCGCCCAGGTCGATGCGGCCGTTGCCATCGGCGTCCAGCAGGGTGCGGCCCACCTGGCGACCGGTCTTGGGGTCGAAGGCCACCGCGGTGACCAGCTCCGGGTCCAGCACCACACCCTTGGGGCAGGACAGGCACACCGGCGGGGCCTTGATCACGGCCTGGTTCAGCTCCACGGTGATGTTCAGCACCGGGAAGCGCATCGGCGGGGCGGTGCGCAGCATCACCGTCGGGTCGCCCAGCAGGTTGTACAGGTTGAGCTGCTGGCGCAGGCCTTCCACGCCCACGGGCACGCCGCCGGCGTCGGTGGGGTGCAGGTTGGGCGTGGCCCCGGCGTCCACCGCGGCGATGTAGGCCTTGCCATGGTTCAGCACGTCGCCCAGCCGGCGCACCGGGGCGGCGCCGCCAAAGGCGGACAGCCCCGGGAAGATGGCGTCGAACAGGCCGTAGGCCAGGTGGCCGTTGTCCCGCGTGCTGCTGGAGCGGGTGTCGCCGATGACCGCCAGCGCACCGTCGGCCTTGCGCACGAAGGCTTCGGAGAAGTAGGTGGTGGCCACGCCGGGGCCATAGCCCGCGCCCACGCGCACCGCGGGATCGTCCACGGTCTCGTTGTCGAAGATGCCGCTGGCGCAGTTGATGCTGAAGACCACCGGGTACTGGTTGTTCACCACCGAGATGGCGCCCAGCGAGCCGGTCTGGAAGGACGGGTCGCCGAAGCCGGTCCACCAGCCGTGGTCGCGGTGGTACAGCAGTGCGGTGCCCTGGTTCACGGCGTTCGCGATGTCGGCCGAATTACCGTTCCAGGCAAAGCCGGGCTTGCGCAGCGCCGCGGGCACGGCGCTGCCGTTGCGCCAGAACTGCGGGTTGGACCCGCCCGGCGCCACGTAGATGCGCTGCACGTTGTAGCCCAGCGCGACCGCGTGGTCGCGGATGCGTTCGGTGACCTGCGCGAACCAGCGCGTGTCCTGCACCATGCCTTCGAAGTAGCTGGCGAAGGTGAGGCGGCTGTAGAAGTCCTGGCTGAACAGCGCATCGACCGGCGGGTTGTTCTCGAAGGCCACCACCTTGGCCACCATGGTGTTGGCCTGGGCGAGGGTGTCCACCGGGAAGCGGCCGATGCCGAACGGCGGGATGGTCTCGGGGCCGGCACCGGGCAGGAACTGGCCGTACCAGATGTCGCTGGCGTTGCGCGCGCTGTCCCACCAGTTGATCTGGTCGTAGTGGGTGGGCACCAGCTCGGCGTCACCCATGAACAGCACCCACTTGGGCTTGACCAGGTGGGTGTTCCAGTAGTTGGCCAGCCAGTTGCGGATCTGCGTGTTGGTGGCCGTGGGGGCCACGCCGCCGCCGATGGTGGCGGTGCTGACCACCAGGGTGTTGATGCCCAGGGCGTCCTTGTGCGCCTTCAGCGCGTTGGCCGCGGCCAGCAGGTTGGGGTGCGACACGATGATGAAGCGCGGCCCCAGCAGCAGCGGCGGCACGGTCAGCGGGCCGCACACCTTCAGCAGCATTTCCGAGTTCAGCGCGTAGCGCAGCACCGGCATGGGCCGGGTCTCGATCTTCTGGTCCACGTTGTCGAAGGCTTCCTTGGCGCGCGGGTCCAGCAGCGCGTTGATGCGGAAGCACTCGCTGGGCGTGTGCAGCACGCGGATGATGTAGCTGTCGTGCCAGGTGATGAACTGCTTGTTCGGATCGAACCCGTAGGGCGCGAAGCGGAAGGACTCGATGTTGGCGTCGCCCTTGAACAGCGCGCGCCGCTCCAGCCCCTGGCCGGGTGCGAACAGGCCCTTGGCATAGGCGTCGGGGTTGAACTCGAACTTGGGCGGGTCGCGCTGCTCGGACGAGCCGCGCTCGGCCGGCTGCACCGGGTACAGCCGCGCGGGCAGGCCTTGCGCCGGACCCTGCGGCAGCACCTCGACCACCGGGGCCTCCTTCAGGTCCACCGGCAGCGCCAGCGGGAAGCCGGACACCGGGATTTCGGGCAGGCCCTGGCTGTCGGCGCCGCCCAGCAGGCCGCCGGCGCCGCCCTCGCGCTGCGAAAAGCGCAGGAAGCTGCCCGCGGGCGTGTCCAGCTTTTCAAGGGCGGGTGGGTCCACCTTCACCTGCAGCACGGTGCCGCGAGCGGTTTGTTCCAGCACGGTGACTGTCACGCCGGCCGATGCGGCGCAGGACAGCGCCGCCGCGGTCAGCGCGAGCAAGCCCCGCGCAATTGCCTGGTACGTCATGAAAACCTCCTCTGAGATTGGGGGATGTGGACCCTGTGCGCCGGCGGGGGGTCCGCCTTCGTGTTTGTCCACCCGCTCAGAGTAGTTGCGTGCGCAACCATCTACAAGGTGGCTGCCGCCCCTAGCGCTGGGGTGAAAGCCGGGTCGGCTTAGGGGGGCAGGGCCGCTGCGTTCCCCCTTGCGGGGGTGCGGCGCAGGTCAGCGCGGGCGGGCGAAGGGGCTGGCCGCATCGGCGCCAGGCCGCAAGGCGGCCTGGGCCTGGGCCAGCAGGGCGCCCGGCAGGTCGCGGGCGGCTTCGCGCGCGGGCAGGCCGGCGCGCAACTCGGCGGACAGCGCGCGCAGTTCGTCGCTGGTATCGCCGGCCTCGCGCAGCGCGAAGAAGCGCTGCAGCGCGTCCTGGTACAGCAGGGCGTCGAGTTCGCGCGCGCTGTCGGCGTCCAGCGCGCCGGCGTTCGCCAGCAGCGCGCGGGCCTCGGCCCGCTCGGACGCATCCAGGGTGGGGGGTGGCAGCGCCGCCGCCGGGGTCATGCCAGCGTGCGGGCGCGCGGGGGCGACCGCCGCGGCTGGTGCGTTCGGGGCCTCGACCTGAGCCGAAACCGCCGGGCCGGCACCAAAGGGTGATGCCAGGGTCGCGTCGCCCGGCGCGCGGGGCGCCGGCACCGCGCCAGGCCGCGGCGCAGGAGGGGCGTCGCCTGGCCCTGCGAGCAGCGCCCAGCCCGCCAGCGCCAGGGCGGTGGCCAGCGTCGCCCCCAAAAACAGGCGGCGCACGGGGGCGCGGGAGGGCACAGGCGTGGCGGGCTTCATGGCCAGCAGTATGGGCAGGGCGGTGCTGCCGCAGGAGACGCTGCGCCCCCTAAGCCTGGCGGTGCCGGCCCCCTAAGGCCCAGGCGCAGGGTGGCCAACAAACCCATGGGGGTATGTGAGCGACGTCAAGTTCGCGCAGGGCGGCGCTGCTAGCATGCGCCGCCCACGCCCTTTGCCGCTGCGGCCCACCCGGTGATCGCCATGCCTGCCCACCCCCATCCGCTGAAGTTCCTGGTGCCTGGCTGGTACGCCATCGTCATGGGGCTGTGCGGCCTGTCGCTGGCCTGGTACCGCGCCGCGCCGATGATGGGCGACGGTGCGGCGGGCGCGTCCATCGCCATCGCGGGCTTGGCCGCGCTGGTGTTTGTGGTGCTGGCCCTGGCCACCGTGCTGCGCGGCCAGCGCCACCCCGAGGCCTGGGCCGAGGACCGCAAGCACCCGGTGCGCCACACCTTCATCGCGGCGCTGCCGGTGGCGGGCATCCTGCTGGCCACCACCGCGGTGGCGCACGGGCTGCGCGGGCCCTTTGTGGAGGCCTTCTGGTGGCTGGCCTGCGTGGGGCAGCTGTTCGTCACCGCCTGGGTGCTGGGCCGCTGGTGGCGCGGCAACGGGGCCGGCGCCCTGCAGTGGGCCGGCCTGACGCCGGCGCTGTTCATCCCCGTGGTGGGCAATGTGCTGGTGCCGCTGGCCGGTGTGCCGTTGGGGCGCCCGGAATGGGCGGCGGCGCAGTTCGGCATCGGCCTGATGTTCTGGCCCATCGTGGCCACGCTGATCCTGGTGCGCGTTGCCACCCAGGGCCTGTGGCCCGAGCGCCTGCTGCCCACCATCTTCATCTTCATCGCGCCGCCCGCGGTGGTGGGCCTGAGCGCGCTGCAGCTGGGTGCGCCGCCGCTCATCGGCTGGATGTGCTGGGGCATGGCCCTGTTCAGTGCGCTGTGGTGCGCCACCCAGGCCAAGCGCATTGCCGCACTGCCCTTCGGCCTGCCGCACTGGGGCATGAGCTTCCCGCTGGCGGCCCTGGCTGCGTTGACGCTGCGCCTGGCCGGCCTGAACGCCCCGGGCGCCGCACCCGGCGGCGCGGCCACGGACTTCGGCCCCGTGGGCCTGCTGGGCCTGGCCTTGCTGGCGCTGGCCTCGCTGCTGATCGCCGCGCTGTTGCTGGGCACGCTGCGCGGCCTGCGCGACGGCAGCCTGCTGGCGCCTGAACCCGTGGCGCCGATCGTGCCGGCAGCCGCCTGAACTGCTGAAGCCGCAACAGCCGGCCGAGCGCGGCCTAGCGCTTTCGCAGGTGCTCGTCGTCGGCCCAGCGCAGCACCGTCAGCAGGCCGTCCTTCCAGCGCAGTTCATTGATGCCGGTGTTGGGAATGGGGCATTCGCGTTCGCCGTCCAGCGGCAGTTCGTGCGCGGTGCGCCACAGCATGTCCAGCACGCCGCCGTGGCTGAACACCGCCACGCGCTGGCCGGGGAAGGCCTTCACCGTGGCCGCCAGCGCCTGGTTCACGCGGGCGTGGAAGCTGCGCACGCTTTCGCCGCCGTCGGGCAGGGCGTAGTCGGCCTCGTGGCGGCGCCAGGCGGCCCACAGGTCCGGCAGCTTGGCGCGGATGCTGGGCCCGTCCAGGCCTTCCAGGATGCCGAAGGCCTGCTCGCGCCACAGGGGCGAGGTCTGGATGGGCAGCTTCCACTTGGCCGCCGCCAGCTCGGCCGTGCGGTGGGCGCGCTGCAGGTCGCTGGCCAGCACGGCGTCGAACTTTTCGCGCGCCAGGCGCCGCGCCAGGCGCTGCGCCTGTTCCTCGCCGGCCGCGTTCAGCGGCACGTCGATCTGGCCCTGGAAGCGCAGCTGGCGGTTCCAGTCGGTCTCGCCATGGCGGATCACCACGAGGTCGGTCATGGCCGGATTGTGAAGCGCAAAATGGCCGCTTTCCGACCTGCCCTCCACCGCCGCCACCGTGACCCTGACCGAACTGCGCTACATCGTTGCCGTGGCCCGTGAACGGCACTTCGGCCGTGCCGCCGAGGCCTGCTTCGTGAGCCAGCCCACCCTGAGCGTGGCGATCAAGAAGCTGGAGGACGAGCTGGACTGCAAGATCTTCGAGCGCGGCGGCAACGAGGTCAGCGTCACCCCGCTGGGCGAGGCCATCGTGCGGCAGGCCCAGTCGGTCATCGAACAGGCCGGCGCCATCAAGGAAATTGCCAAGCGCGGCAAGGACCCGCTGGCCGGGCCGCTGAAGCTGGGCATCATCTACACCATCGGGCCCTACCTGCTGCCCGCGTTGGTGAAGAACGCGATCGAAATGACGCCGCAGATGCCGCTGATGCTGCAGGAGAACTTCACCGTCAAGCTGCTGGACATGCTGCGCACCGGCGAACTGGACTGCGCCATCATGGCCGAGCCCTTTCCCGACACCGGCCTGGCCACCGCGGCGCTGTACGACGAACCCTTCATGGTGGCGGTGCCCAAGACCCACCCGCTGGCCAAGCGCAAGACCATCTCGGCCGAAGCGCTGAAGAAGGAAACCATGCTGCTGCTGGGCACCGGGCACTGCTTCCGCGACCAGGTGCTGGAGGTGTGCCCCGAGTTCGCGCGCTTCTCGTCCGACGCCGAGGGCATCCGCAAGAGCTTCGAAGGCAGCAGCCTGGAGACCATCAAGCACATGGTGGCCTCGGGCATGGGCGTCACCGTGGTGCCGCAGCTGTCGGTGCCCAAGGAAAACAACCCGCACCTGAAGTACGTGCCCTTCGAGCCGCCGGTGCCCAGCCGCCGCGTGGTGCTGGCCTGGCGGCGCAGCTTCACGCGCTATGAAGCCATCGCGGCCCTGCGCAATGCGGTTTACGCCTGCAAGCTGGACGGGGTGGTGCGGCTGACCTGAGGGGCACCCGCCTGCGCGAAGCGCAGCACCCCGTCGTCCAGCCGCCCCCAGCGCAGCAGCGCCCAATCCAGGAAGTAGTTCTGGTGCAGCCGCCAGGGCGCGCGCTGGCCCTGGCGCGGCAGCAGGTGCTGGGCGCGCTGCACATAGCCCGAGGTGAAATCCAGGAAGGGCCGCGGCTGCACCGACGCGTCCACCTGCGCCACCGCGCTGTCCAGCCCGCGGCGCTGCAGGTGGCGGATCAGGCGGCAGGCCCAGCGCGCGGTCAGGTCGGCCTTCAGCGTCCACGACGCATTGGTGTAGCCGAAGGTGTAGACCAGGTTGGGCACGCCGCTGAACATCAGGCCCTTGTAGCTGTAGGCCTGGCCCAGGTCCACCGGCACGCCGTCCACCTGGATGCGCATGCCGCCGGCCAGCGCCAATTCCAGCCCGGTGGCGCTGACCACGATGTCGGCCACCAGCTCGCGGCCCGAGGCCAGCCGGATGCCACGCTCGGTGAAGCGCGCGATGGTGTCGGTCACCATCTCGGCCCGGCCGCTGCGCAAGGCGCTGAACAGGTCGCCGTCGGGCACCAGGCACACGCGCTGGTCCCAGGGCGCATAGCGGGGGTTGAAGTGGGTGTCGATGTCGGCGTCCGGCCCCAGGTGCTGCTGCACCAGCTGGGCCAGGCGTGCGCGCGTCTGCTGCGGCCAGCGCCGCGCCAGCTGGAAGTACCACTGGCCGATGGTCACGTTCTTCAGCCGCACCAGGGCGTAGGCCAGGCGCGCCGGCAGGCGGCGCTGCAGGGCCATGGCCACGCTGTCCACCGCCGGGCGCGGCACCACGTAGCTGGGGCTGCGCTGCAGCAGGGTGACGTGGGACGCTTCAGCCGCCAGGGCCGGCACCAGGGTCACCGCGGTGGCGCCGCTGCCGATCACCACCACGCGCTGGCCGGCCCAGCGCAGGTCCTCGGGCCAGAACTGCGGGTGCACGAAGCGGCCGGCGAAGGCGGCCTGCCCTTCGAAGTGCGGCTGGTGGCCGCGGTCGTAGCGGTAGTAGCCGCTGCACATCAGCAGCACGCGGCAGCGCAGGGTGCGTGTGACCGCGGGTGCGCCGGCCGCGTCGTGCACCGCCACCTGCACGGTCCAGCGTGCCGATGCGCTGTCCCAGTCGGCCGACAGCGCCTGGTGGCCGAAGCGGATGTGCGGCGTCACGCCGTGTTCGGCTGCGGTCTCGGCGATGTAGGTGCGGATGGCCGGCCCGTCGGCAATGGCCTTGGCCTCGCGCCAGGGCTTGAAGTCGTAGCCCAGCGTGTACATGTCCGAGTCGGAGCGCACCCCGGGGTAGCGGAACAGGTCCCAGGTGCCGCCGATGGCGCGGCGCGCTTCCAGCACGGCGTAGCGCTGGTCGGGGCATTGCCGCTGCAGGTGCACTGCCGCGCCGATGCCCGACAGGCCGGCGCCGACGATCAGCACGTCCAGCGCTTCGGGGGCGGGGTCGGCAAGGCTCATCGGCCCATCATCGCGCAGGCCAGGCCGCTGTCCACCTGGGGGTCGCCCGGCCCCGCGGGTGTGTCGGCCGCCTGCCAACTTGCTACCCTAGCGCCTGTTGACGCAGGAGACATCCGTGAGCCAGAGCCCGACCGACATCTACACCGAACCCCAGCCGATCGACGTCAACACCCTGGCCAATCTCGGCCCGCTGCGCGCCCTGGCCGGCGTGTGGGAAGGCACCCGGGGGCTGGATGTGAAGCCCAAGGCCGACGGGCCGAAGAAGCAGGCCTTTGTGGAACGCATCGAGCTGCAGCCGATCGACCCGCAGACCAATGGCCCGCAGCTGCTGTACGGCCTGCGCTACCACACGCATGTCACCAAGCCCGACCAGGTGAAGACCTACCACGACCAGGTGGGCTACTGGCTCTGGGAGCCGGCCACCGGCTGCATCATCCACACGCTCACCATCCCCCGCGGCCAGACCGCCATGGCCGCCGGCACCGCCGCGGCCGACGCCACGACCTTCACGCTGGAAGCCACCCAGGGCCACGCCTTCTGGGGCATCTGCTCGGCGCCCTTCCTGGAAGAAAACTTCAAGACCGTGAGGTTCACGATCACGGTCACGCTGAACCCCGATGGCACCTGGGCCTACGAAGAAGACACGGTGCTGCAGATCCGCGGCCAGGCCGAGCCCTTCCACCACACCGACCGCAACCTGCTGAAGAAGGTGGCCGAGCCCACACCCAACCCGCTGGCGCGCGGCTAGGCCATGGCAAGCGCCATGAAGCCCAGCCGCAGCGTCACGCTGGACCCGGCCCGCCCGCTGGCCGCCCTGACCGCCACCGCGCGCGGCATGGTGGCGCGCTCCTTCGCCGCCGCGGCACACCAGGCCTTCGGCGAACTGATGGCCGCGGTGGGCCAGGCCGGCCTGCTGCCCCAGGTGCGCAGTTGCATCGCCCTGTCGCCCGACGAACCGCAGGGCCCGGACGACCCGGAATGCCGCTATGTCGCCGGCGTGCTGTTCGGCCATGACCTGTTCCGAGGCCAGGGCGATTGCACCCGGCCCGACCTGCCCCTGTCCGGCAGCCTGGCCTGGATGCCGGTCTCGCCGGGGCGCTACGTGGTGTTCACCCACATCGGGCCCTACGACACGCTGCACCGCAGCTGGAGCGCCATCTACCGCGACTGGCTGCCCTTCAGCGGCGAGAGGCCGCGCCAGACGCCGGCCCTGGAACTGTGCGTCACCACGCCAGGCACCGCGCCAGCGGACCAGCTGCACACCGAGATCTGGATCCCGGTGCACCACCGATAATCACGGGCTTCGCCCGGCGCCCCTGCTGCGGCGCCACAGACTGCCCGCCATGACCGCCATTCCCACCGAGGTGCGCCGCCGCCGCACCTTCGCCATCATTTCCCACCCCGACGCGGGCAAGACCACGCTCACTGAAAAGCTGCTGCTGTATTCGGGTGCGATCCAGATTGCCGGGTCGGTCAAGGCGCGCAAGGCCAGTCGCCACGCCACCAGCGACTGGATGGAGATTGAAAAGCAGCGCGGCATCTCGGTGGCCAGCTCGGTGATGCAGATGGAGTACCGCGACTGCGTCATCAACCTGCTGGACACCCCTGGCCACCAGGACTTTTCCGAAGACACCTACCGCGTGCTGACCGCGGTGGACGCAGCGCTGATGGTGATCGACGCGGCCAATGGCGTGGAGCCGCAGACCCGCCGCCTGCTGCAGGTGTGCCGGGCCCGCAACACGCCGATCCTGACCTTCGTGAACAAGATGGACCGCGAGGTGCAGGAGCCGCTGTCGCTGATGGACGAGATCGAGCGCGAGCTGGGCATGACCGTGGTGCCCTTCACCTGGCCGGTGGGCATGGGCAAGTTCTTCGGCGGCGTGCTGGACTTGCGCAAGGACCAGATGAGGGTGTTCGCGGCGGGCGAAGACCGCGTGGGCGCTGCCGACGAGATCGTCGACGGCCTGGCCAACCCGATCCTGAAGCAACGTTTCGGCGCTGCGTATGAACAGGCGGCGGGCGAAATCGAACTGGTGCGCGACGCCGCGCCGGCCTTCGAGGAGGCCGAATTCCTGGCCGGCCGCCAGACGCCCATGTTCTTCGGCTCGGCCATCAACAACTTCGGCGTGCAGGAGGTGCTGGACGCGCTGGTGGACCTGGCGCCGCCGCCTGGCCCCAAGCCCGCGATGCAGCGCACGGTGCAGCCGGAAGAAGAGAAGTTCGCCGGCGTGGTGTTCAAGATCCAGGCCAACATGGACCCCGCGCACCGCGACCGCATCGCCTTCGTGCGCGTGGCCAGCGGCCACTTCGAGCGCGGCATGCGGCTGAAGGTGACGCGCTCGGGCAAGGAGCTGCGCCCCAACACCGTGGTGAGCTTCCTGTCGCAGCGGCGCGAACTGCTGGAGGAGGCCTATGCGGGCGACATCATCGGCATCCCCAACCACGGCGTTTTGCAGCTGGGCGACACGCTCACCGAGGGCGAGGCGTTGCAGTTCACCGGCCTGCCCTTCTTCGCGCCGGAAATGTTCCGCAGCGTCGAGGTGGCCGACCCGCTGAAGACCAAGCAGTTGCGCGCCGGACTCACGCAGCTGGGCGAAGAAGGGGCGATCCAGGTCTTCCGCCCGGTGGCCGGCACGGTGCTGCTGCTGGGCGCGGTGGGCCAGCTGCAGTTCGAGGTGGTGGCGCACCGCCTGGAGCACGAATACAGCTGCAAGGCCCGCATCATGCCGGCGCGCTACAACGTGGCGCGCTGGGTGACCTGCGACGAGGCCGACGGTGGCGAGAAGGAATTGAAGCGCTTCATCGACGGCAATGCCCACCGGGTGGCGCTGGACGCGGTGAACGCACCCACCGTGCTGCTGGAATACGCCGGCGAGCTGCGCGCCATGCAGGACAACTGGCCCAAGATCAAGTTCCACGCCCTGCGGGAACACGCCGGCCTGGTGTTCCACAAGCAGATGGACTGAGCCCGCGCGTGGCAGGCCGGAAGGCCTGCCATGGCTGGCGAAGGACGGGACGCGATGCGCGCGTCCCGGCTCTGAACGGCCACCCGGCGCGGCGCTCAGTCGCGCGGCGCCCCCCGCGTGGCCTTCAGCGCCGAGTGTTTGGCCTTGCTGGACAGCCGCCTCTCCTTCGAGCCCCGCGTGGGCTTGGTCGCCCGGCGCACCGTGGGGATGTGGGCCGCCGCTTCCAGCAGGGCCTGCAGCCGCGCCAGCGCCGCGGCCCGGTTCATCGGCAGGCTGCGGTGTTCCTGGGCCTTGATCACCACAACGCCCTCGCTGCTGATGCGCTGGTCTCCGCCCGACAGCAGTCGGGCCTTCAGCGCGTCTGGCAGGGTCGAGGCCGGGATGTCGAAGCGCATCACCGCCGCGTTGGACACCTTGTTCACGTTCTGCCCGCCCGCGCCCTGGGCGCGCGTGGCGCTCCACTCGATCTGGTCCTCGTCCAGGTGGAAGTGGATGCGGGCCATGTCGGGGAGGGCGGGCCTTCAGGCCACCGTCACCGGCACCCGCGCCGCCAGCGCGCACATGAGCTCGTAGCCGATGGTGCCGGCTGCGTGTGCCACGTCGTCGATGGCCAGCACACTGCCCTGCGGGCCGCGGCCCCACAGCGTGACCTCGCTGCCGATGCCGGCCTGCGGCAGGCCGCTGAGGTCCACCGCCAGCATGTCCATGGACACCCGGCCGATGGTGCCGCTGCGCTGGCCGTCCACCAGCACCGGCGTGTCGGTGCCGGCGTGGCGCGGGTAGCCGTCGGCGTAGCCGCAGGCCACGATGCCGATGCGCAGCGGCTCGCGCGCGGTGAAGCTGCTGCCGTAGCCCACCGTGTCCCCGGGCTTGAGCTGCTGCGTGGCGATGAGCCTGGAGCGCAGCGTCATGGTGGGTTGCAGCCGCCAGTGCGCGATGTCGTGCTCGGGAAAGTCGGGCGCACTGCCGTACACCATGATGCCCGCGCGCACCCAGTCAGCGCGCACGTTGGCGCGCTGGGCATGGCGCAGCGTGGCCGCGCTGTTGGCCAGACTGCGCTCGCCGGCCAGGTCGAAGGTGGCGCCGGCGAACACCGTCACCTGGCGGTCGATGCCGCGCGGGCCGTCGGCGTCGGCAAAGTGCGTCATCAGCGTGATCTCGTCCACCTGCGGCAGGGCGTTCAGGCGCGTCCAGGCGGCGCGGAAGGCGCTGGGCGTGAAGCCCAGGCGGTTCATGCCGCTGTTCATCTTCAGGAACACGCGCTGCGGCTTGGCGGTCTTGTGGGCGGCCAGCCAGTCGATCTGCGCGTCGTTGTGAACCACGTGCCACAGGTCCAGGCGTGAACACCATTCCAGGTCGCGCGGCTCGAAAGCCCCTTCCAGCAGCAGGATGGGGCCGCGCCAGTCCAGGGCGCGGATGCGCCGCGCTTCGTCGATGTCCAGCAGCGCGAAGCCGTCGGCCCCGCGCAGGCCGCCGAACACCCGTTCAATGCCATGGCCATAGGCGTTGGCTTTCACCACCGCCCACACCCGCGCGTCGGGCGCGGCCGTGCGGGAGCGCGCCAGGTTGTGCGCCAGCGCGTCGGTGTGAACCAGGGCTTCGATCGGCCGCGGCATGCGCCGGCTCCTTCATTCGCAGGGTGGGACAGACCCGCGGTCATTCTGCCAGCGGGTTCCACGGGCCGAGACCGCGCGTGGCTGCATGCTATAACCCCGGCGCCAGGAGGAGACGCAAGCTGCCGCCGGCGCGCAACGGACCACACGCTAAGGGATCGGCACACACTCGGCATGAAGAAGGGTTTTCACACCATCATGTCGGCGCAGTTCTTCAGCTCGCTGGCCGACAACGCCCTGCTTGTGGCCGCGATCGATCTGCTGAAGAGCACCCAGTCCCCCTCTTGGCAGGTGCCCGCGCTGACGCCGATGTTCGCGCTGTTCTACGTGCTGCTGGCGCCCTTCGTCGGCGCCTTCGCCGACGCCGTGCCCAAGGGCCGCGTGATGTTCTACAGCAATGGCATCAAGGTGGTGGGCTGCCTGATGATGCTGTTCGGCAGCCACCCGCTGCTGTCCTACGCGGTGGTCGGGCTGGGCGCGGCGGCGTACTCGCCGGCCAAGTACGGCATCCTCACCGAACTGCTGCCGCCCAGCCAACTGGTCAAGGCCAACGGATGGATTGAAGGGCTCACCATCGGCAGCATCATCCTGGGCATCGTGCTGGGCGGCCAGCTGATCGGCCCGCGTGTGGCGCCCTGGCTGCTGGGCTTCGACATGCCCTTCATCAGCACCGGCATCGACACCCCGCCCGAAGCGGCCATTTCGTCCATCGTGCTGCTTTACGTGCTGGCGGCGGCCTTCAACCTGTACATCCCGCGCACCGAGGCGCCCTTGCAGCCGCTGTCGGCCAACCTGCTGGAGCTGGCGCGCGACTTCGGCCAGTGCAACAGCCGCCTGTGGGCCGACCGCCTGGGCCAGATCACCCTGGCCACCACCACCATCTTCTGGGGCGTGGGCGGCAACCTGCGGGTCATCGTCTTCGCCTGGGCCGCGGCGGCGCTGGGCTACACCACCACGCAGGCGTCCACCCTGGGCGGGGTGGTGGCCATCGGCACTGCACTCGGCGCGGTGGTGGCGTCCATGACCATGCGGCTGGACCAGGCCATCAAGGTCATCCCGCTGGGCGTGCTGATGGGCGTGCTGATCTTCGGGCTGAATTTCATCAACCAGCTCTGGCTGGCGGTGCCCTTCCTCATCCTGCTGGGGGCGGCGGGCGGCTTCCTGGTGGTGCCCATGAACGCGCTGCTGCAGCACCGCGGCCACAACCTGATGGGCGCCGGGCGGTCCATCGCGGTGCAGAACTTCAATGAACAGGCCTGCATCCTGACCCTGGGCGCCTTCTACGCCGGCATCACCAAGCTGGGGCTGTCCGCTTTCGGCACCATCGCCATCTTCGGCAGCGTGGTCACGGCCGTGATGTGGGCCATCGGCCGCTGGCACAAGCGCAACACCGTGGCCCACCGCGACGAGGTGGAACGGTTGCTGACCATCGCCCGCGCCGACAAGCACTGATTGAATGGCCGCGCTGGCGCTGCTGTTCAACGCCTTCACCTGGGGCGTGTCGTGGTGGCCTTTCAGGCAGTTGCAAGGCCTGGGCGTGCACCCCTTGTGGGCCACGGCCTTGTGTTACGCCGTGGCCTGGCTGCTGTTGCTGGCGCGGCGCCCGCGGGCGCTGCGCGAAGTGCTGGCCCACCCGGCGCTGTGGGTGCTGGTGCTGGCCTCGGGCAGCACCAACGCGGCCTTCAACTGGGCCATGACCATCGGCGACGTGGTGCGGGTGGTGCTGCTTTTCTACCTGATGCCACTGTGGGCGGTGGGCCTGGCCTGGGCGCTGCTGGGCGAAAAACCCGGCGGGGGCGCCCTGGCCCGGGTGGCGCTGGCCTTGGCCGGTGCGCTGACGGTGCTGTGGCCCGAAGGCGGCGGCCTGCCCCTGCCGCGCACCCTGGCCGACGGCCTGGCCATCGTGGGCGGCTTCTTCTTCGCCCTGAACAACGTGATGCTGCGGCGCGAGGCCGCGCGCAGCGACGGCGCCCGGGCGCTGGCCATGTTCACCGGCGGGGTGCTGGTGTCGGCCATGCTGGCGCTGTGGCTGCAGGGCCGCGGCGCGGTGGGCGCGCTACCGCCGCCTGCCTGGGGCTGGTGCGCCGGCCTGGCGCTGCTGGCGCTGTGGTTCCTGGGTTCCAACCTGGCGCTGCAGTACGGCGCCACGCGCCTGCCCGCCGCCGCCACGGCGGTGATCATGGTCAGCGAGGTGTTCTTCGCCAGCGGCAGCGCCATCGCGCTGGGGGCGGGACAATTCAGCCTGCAGGTGGCGCTGGGTGGGGCCTTGATCCTGGCCGCCGCGGCGCTGGCGGCCTGGCCGGCGCGGCCGGCCCCGGCTTAGCCGGCGATGCTGTGGCGCGCGGCCGGGGCCACGCGCCGCAGCACGCGCTGCAATTCGTTTTCCTGCAGCGGCTTGGTCAGGAATTCGTCGCAGCCCGCCAGTTGCGCGCGCACCCGCTGCACCGGGTCCAGGCGGGCCGTCACCAACACCACCCGCGGCGGGTTTTCGCCCAGGTGCACGTGGTTGCGCTTGATGTGCTGGCACAGGGTGAGGCCGTCGAATTCGCCCCCATCGCCCCCATCGCCGCCGTCGCCGCTTTCGCATTCCAGCACCAGCAGGCTGAATTCGCGCCGCGCCAGCAGCGCCAGCGCGTCGCGGGCGCTGCGTGCCCGGTGCGCCACCAGCCCGGCGCTGTCGGCCTGCTTTTCCAGGAAGCGCAGCGTGGCCTCGCTGGCATCCAGCAGCAGCACCTCGGGGGCGGTCTTCACCGGCCCGGGCGCCCCCAGGGCGATGGACGGCAGGCCCGCGGGCAGGGCCGGCAGGCTGAAGGCAGCCACCGGATCGGACAGCAGCAGTTCGCCTTGCGCCAGCGGCGCGCCGCCCCTGGCCACGGCTGGGGCCGATGCGGCCGGCGCGGCGGTTTTCGGCGGTGGCACGGGTGGTGCGGCGCCCGCCCAGGGCCGCGGTTGGTCCACCAGGTTCAGCGCCGGCGGCCCGGGCTCGTCCAAAGGGGCCGGCCGGGTGGGCACCGTCACCGGCTGGCCTTGCAGCGCCACCAGCACATCCAGTTCGCGCAGCAGGTGCTGCGGGTCGATGGGGCGCTGCAGCCAGGCCGCCGCGCCTTCCGGCGCCTGGCGGCCGACGAACACGGCGCGCGCCAGCCGGCCGCTGTTCAGCACCTGGTCCACGAAGCCGGGCTGGTCGGCGTCCACCACCAGCCAGTCGGCCGCGTCGGCCTCCTCGGTGGGCTGGTAGGCCGGGCGGCGCTGGCCCATCAGGCGCAGGTAGCTGCCGAGCGCATTGCGCTCGAATGGGCGAAAGCCGATCAGCGCGATGCGCGGCAAGGCAGGCTCCAAAAAAACGGCCAAAGTCAGTGGGCAGGTGGATGGTACAGGTCCGCTTGCATGCTGGGTGGCCCCGGGGCGGCTGTCAACGTGGGGTCCGGAGGGCAGGCCGATAAGATCCGTGACTTCCGTCACCAACCGGGGCCCGCCATGCCTGACAGTGCCGTCTGGGGTTTCCAGGCCACCACCATCACCGGCCAGAGCCTGCCGCTGCAGGCGCACCGCGGTCAGGTCATGCTGATCGTGAACACCGCCAGCCAGTGCGGCTTCACGCCCCAGTTCGAGGGCCTGGAAGCGCTGTGGCAGCAGTTCAAGGACCGCGGCCTGGTGATCCTGGGCTTTCCCAGCAACGAATTCGGCGCCCAGGACCCGGGCAGCAACGACGAGATCGCGTCCTTCTGCCAGCTGAACTACGGTGTCAGCTTCCCGATGATGGCCAAGGTGCAGGTCAATGGCGCCAAGGCGCACCCGCTGTACCAGTGGCTCACGGCCGAAGCGCCCGGCCTGCTGGGCAGCAAGGCCATCAAGTGGAACTTCACCAAGTTCCTGGTCGGCCGCGACGGCCGGGTCCTGAAGCGCTACGCCCCGCAGGACGCGCCGGCCAAGCTGGCCCAAGACATCGAAGCGGCGCTGGCGCAGCCCGCGCCTTGAGCCCCCGGCCGGGATAATCCACCGCCTGGCCCTGCCCCGAAGGAAGAAGAGGAAGAACACCGATGTTCGAGCACGTGCAGCCCTATGCGGGCGACCCGATTTTTGCGCTGGTGGATGCGTTCAACGCCGACCCCCGGCCGCAGAAGGTGAACCTGTCCATCGGCATCTATTTCGACGACGCCGGCCGCCTGCCGGTGCTGCCCAGCGTGCAGCGCGCCGAGGCGCTGATCCTGGAGGCCGGCGGGCCCAAGGGCTACCTGCCCATGGAAGGCGCGGCCGGCATGCGGCGCGAAGTGCAGCGCCTGCTGCTGGGCGACGGGCACGAGGCGATCGCCGCCGGTCGCGTGGCCACGCTGCAGACCGTGGGCTCCAGCGGCGGCTTGAAGGTGGGTGCCGACTTCCTGAAGACCTGGCTGCCGGCCAGCCAGGTGTGGGTGAGCGACCCCACCTGGGACAACCACCGCAGCCTGTTCGAAGGCGCCGGCTTCACGGTGAACACCTACGCTTACTACGACGCGGCCACCGGGGGCGTTCGTTTCGAGGCCATGCTGGCCGCGCTGCAACAGTGCCCGCCGCGCAGCATCGTGCTGCTGCACGCCTGTTGCCACAACCCCACCGGCGTGGACCTCAGCCGCGCCCAGTGGGACGCGCTGGTGCCGGTGCTCAAGGCCCGCGAACTGCTGCCCTACCTGGACCTGGCCTACCAGGGCTTTGGCGACGGCGTGGACGAAGACGCCTACGCGGTGCGTGCGCTGGCCGCCAGCGGCATGGCCTTTTTCGTGGCCAATTCCTTTTCCAAGAGCATGAGCGTGTACGGCGAACGCTGCGGCGCCTTGAGCGCGGTGTGCGCCAACGCCTCCGAGGCCGAACTGGTGCTGGGCCAGCTGCGCCTGACGGTGCGCCGCAATTACTCCAGCCCGCCCTTGCACAGCGCCCTGATCGTCGAGCGCGTGCTGGGCACGCCCGCGCTGCGCGCGCAGTGGCAGGGCGAGCTGGCCGCCATGCGCGAACGCATGCTGGGCATGCGCCAGCGGCTGCACGCGGCGCTGGCGCAGCACCTGCCCGGGCGCGACCTGGGCTTCCTGCTCACCCAGCGCGGCATGTTCAGCTACACCGGCCTGTCGGCCGCCCAGGTGGACCGTCTGCGTGAAGACCACGCGGTGTACCTGCTGCGCAGTGGCCGGCTGTGCGTGGCGGGCCTGAACAGCGGCAATGTGGAGCGCACGGCGCAGGCGATGGCGGCGGTCTGGGGGGCTTGAACCCGCATTCTTAAGGTTGCGTTCATCCGCCAGGGCCACCATGCAGCTTCTCGCAAGGAGTTGCTGCAATGACGGACACCGACAACAGCGCAAGGCGCGACATCTTGGTGTGGGACTGGCCGGTACGGGTGTTCCACTGGCTGATGGTGCTGAGCTTCGCCGGCGCCTGGCTCAGCGCGGAAAGTGAGCGCTGGCGCCTGGTGCATGTGAGCCTGGGCTACACCATGGCCGCACTGGTGACGTTTCGCCTGCTGTGGGGTCTGGTGGGTTCGCGCCACGCGCGCTTTGCCAGCTTTGTGCGCGGGCCGCGGGCTGTGCTGGCCTACCTGAAGTCGCTGCCCGGCGGCCACCCCGAGGCCCACACCGGCCACAACCCGGCCGGTGCGGTGGCGGTGCTGCTGCTGCTGGGGCTGACGCTGGGCGTCAGCCTGGCCGGGTGGGCTGCCTACAATGACCTGTGGGGCAACGTCACCGAAGAACTGCACGAGGGCCTGGCCAACTTCATGCTGCTGGTGGTGGCGGTGCATGTGGCCGGCGTGCTGGTGTCCAGCGTGCTGCACCGGGAGAACCTGGTGCGCGCCATGTTCAGTGGCCACAAGCAGGGCCGGCCCGACGAGGGCATTCCCCGCAGCCGCCCGGCGCTGGCACTGGCCATGCTGGTGGCGGTGCTGGGCTTCTGGTGGCTGCAGTGGGCCGATGCCCCCCCGCCCACGGCGGCGGCGGCCGAACACCATGCGCGCCACCACGACGGCGACCACGACGAAGACTGAGGGCGGGGTCGGCAATGCGAATTCTTTTGGCTGAAGACGATGCCCTGCTGGGTGACGGCCTGCGCGTGGGCCTGCGCCAGGGCGGCTTCCAGGTAGATTGGGTGCGCGACGGCGCCGCCGCCGAACGCGAACTGCGCGCCCAGCCCTATGCCGCCGTGGTGCTGGACCTGGGCCTGCCGCGCATGGACGGGCTGGACGTGCTGGAGCGGGTGCGCGCCGCGGGCGTGAACACGCCGGTGCTGGTGCTGACCGCCCGCGACGGCGTGCCCGACCGCATCCGCGGCCTGGACGCCGGGGCCGACGACTATGTGGTCAAGCCCGTGGACCTGGACGAGCTGGCCGCCCGGCTGCGCGCGCTGGTGCGCCGCGCCCACGGCCAGACGCAGGAGCGGCTGCGCCAGGGCGAACTGGAACTGGACCCCACCACCCGCAGCGTGCAGCGCGCCGGCCAGGCGGTGACCCTGTCCACGCGTGAATTCGACCTGCTGCATGCCCTGATGCTGGCCGCTGGGCGGGTGCTCACGCGCGACCAGCTGGAGCACAGCCTGTACGCCTGGGGACAGGAAGTGGACAGCAATGCGGTGGAGGTGCACATCCACCATCTGCGCCGCAAGATCGGCGCCGAAGCGATCCAGACCGTGCGCGGCGTGGGTTACGCCATTGCACGCAGCGCGCCTGCATGAGCGGGCCGGGCCGCTCCCCAGCGCGATTCCCGCAGCACGCGGTGCAGAGGGCAGACCCGTGAAGCTGCCCGGCTCGCTGCAGGGTCGGTTGATGGCGCTGCTGCTGCCGGGGCTGGTGCTGCTGTGGGCCGCGGTGGCGCTGGTCAGCTACTTCGAGACCGAACACGAACTGGACGAGCTGCTGGACAGCCACCTCGCCCAGGCCGCCGCCTTGCTGGTGGTGCAGCAATTGGCCGAGCTGGAAGAGCACGACGAAGACCACCACCATGGCCGCACCGTGCCGCCGCCGGCGGCGCAGGGCTACAGCAGCCGCACCGCGTTCCAGGTCTGGCACAAGGGGCAGCTGTCGCTGCGGTCCAGCAATGCGCCCAGCGCGCCCATGGCCACCCACAAGACCGGCTTCGAGACCTTGCGCCTGTCGGGTGAAAGGTGGCGCGTGTTTGCCACCCAAGGGGCCGAGCACGATGTGCTGGTGTACGTGGGTGAACAGACGGATTCGCGCGACGACATCCTGGAAGCCGTGCTGCGCAGCCTGCTGGTGCCTGCCGCGCTGGCGCTGCCGCTGCTGGCGCTGGCCGGCTGGTGGTCGGTGCGCTGGGGCCTGGCACCGCTGCGTGCGCTGTCCGGGCAACTGCGCCAGCGCCAGCCGCAGGCGCTGCAGCCGGTGGCCGTGGCGGATGCCCCGACCGAGATGGCGCCCCTGCTGGAGGCGCTGAACCAGTTGTTCGGGCGCATCGCAACGCTGATCGAGCATGAACGCCGCTTCACCGCCGACGCCGCGCACGAGTTGCGCACGCCCATCGCCGCCATCCGCACCCAGGCCCAGGTGGCCCTGGGGGCGGTGGTCGACGAGGAACGCCGCCATGCGCTGCTGCAAACCCTGGCCGGCTGCGACCGCGCCACCCACCTGGTGCAGCAGTTGCTGACCTTGTCGCGCCTGGAGGGCCAGGCCGTGGTGGGCGCGGGCTCCCCGGTGGTGGACCTGGCCGTGCTGGCCCGCCAGGTGGCGGCGGACCTGGGGCGCGGCGCGCTGGCCCACCGCCAGCAGCTGGAGCTGGACGCGCCGGCACCCTGCCCGGTGCGGGGCGACGAGGCCCTGCTGGGCGTGCTGCTGCGCAACCTGCTGGACAACGCCTTGCGCTACAGCCCGGACGGCGCGCCCGTGCGGCTGAGCCTGACCCGGGACGCCGCCGGCACCCGGCTGCAGCTGGAAGATGGCGGGCCGGGGCTGGCCGACGCCGACCAGGCGCGCCTGGGTGAGCGCTTCTTTCGCGTGCTGGGCACCGGGGCGGACGGCAGCGGCCTGGGCTGGTCCATCGTGCGCCGCATCGCGGCCACGCAGGGCGCCAGCATCACCACCGGGCGCAGCGCCAGCCTGGGCGGGCTGGCCGTCAACGTGCACTGGCCGTCGGCTGTTACCGTGGTGTCGTAGCATCGCGGCTGGCGGCGCTGCGGCGTCCGCATCCTGTCACCCACCTGCCCCGCGGCCCGCCGCGACGCGCATGTCCAAGCACCCCGATTTCGCCCTGGCCGGCCTGTTGGCCGCGCTGTTCTGCTGTCAACCCGCCGGGGCCGCACCGGCGGCGGCCCCGGCCGCTGCGCTGCCCCGCGCTGCGGCCTTGCCCACCGGCAACGACGCCGGCACCTGGTGCAAGGCCGTGGCGGCCTTCAAGCCCGACATCGCCTGGGACCGCTGCCGCACGCTGCGCCTGGCGCCTGGCAGCGGTCGCTCGGTGCAGGGCGTGCCCTTGTGGACCGCCGACATCCAGCCGGCGGCCGGGGTGCCGGCGCGCCTGCGCGTGCTGGTGCTGGGCGGCATCCACGCCGACGAGGGCGCGTCGGTCTCCTTGGTGATGGACTGGATCTCGCGTTCGCGCAGCCTGTCCGGCGCGCCGCGGGTGCACTGGCGCATGGCGCCCCTGGTCAACCCGGACGGTTTCTTCCGCAAGCCCGCCACGCGGGTGAACGCCCGGGGCGTGGACCTGAACCGCAATTTCGCCACCCACCAGTGGAACGCGCTGGCGCAGAAGTACTGGGTGGACATGACCAAGCGCGACCCCCGCCGCTACCCCGGCGCCCGCGCCCTGTCCGAGCCCGAAGCGCAGTGGGTGCACCGGCAGATCGACAGTTTCAAGCCCAACCTCATCGTGTCGGTGCACGCGCCCTATGGCGTGCTGGACTTCGACGGCCCGCCGCCGCCGCCCAACCGCCTGGGCAGCCTGTTCCTGGACCAGGTGGGCATCTACCCGGGTTCACTGGGCAATTACGGCGGCGTGGTGCTGGGCGTGCCGGTGGTCACCATCGAGCTGAAGCATTCCACCCAGGTGCCCACGGTGGAAGCCGAAGCCATGTGGAACGACCTGCAGGGCTGGATCGACCGCCGCTTGCTGAGCGTGGCCGGCGCCGCCCAGACCGACGGGGCGGCCAAGGTCCGGCATTAGGCGGGCGGCGCGTTCAGCGCCTGCAGGCGCTGGATCGTCCCGACGTCGGTCCAGGCACCGGGCCAGAGTTCGGCGCTGATGCCCTGCTGCGCGATTTGCGCCTCCAGCAGCGGGCGCAGCGCCAGCCGGGTTCCCACCGCCACGTCGGCGAACATGCCGGCGCGAAACAGCCCCACGCTGGCCCAGGTGTGGCGCTGCGGCGCCTGCGCCACGGCCAGGCCCTGGGCGTCGATGCCGAAATCACCCTGGGGGTGGTGCGGCGCATTGTGTGTGAGCCAGAGGTGGGCGTTCAGCGGCCCGGCGCCGAAGCGCTGGGCGGTGGCGGCGTCGAACGGGAAGCCGGGCAGGAACACGTCGCCCGACACCACCCAGAAGGCCTCCCGCGGGCCGCTGGCCAGCCGGGGCAGCGCCTTGGCGATGCCGCCGGCGGTTTCCAGCGCGCCGCCGTGGTCGCGGCCTTCGAAGCTGTAGTGCAGGCGCAGCCCGAAGCGGCTGCCATCGCCCAGCGCGGCGGGGAACTGGTCTTCCAGCCAGGCGGTGTTGATCACCACCTCGGTCACCCCGGCGTTCGCCAGTGCCTCCAGGTGCCATTCGATCAGCGGCTTGCCGCGCACCAGCAGCAAGGGCTTGGGCGTGGCGTCGGTCAAGGGCCGCATGCGTTCGCCGCGGCCAGCGGCCAGGATCAGGGCTTTGAGGTTCGACATCCGCCGCGGAGTTTAGGCGCCGCGGCGGCCCGGTTCAGCCAAGCCCGATGGGCGCGGGTGCCAGCGTCAGGATGCGGCGGAACAGCGGCACGTATTCTTCGTCGGCGGTGTGCCCGGTCATCGGGTCGCGGTTGGTGGCAAAGGCCGCGTCCATTTCGGTCCAGTCGCTGGGCAGCAGCTTGGCGCGCGCGGCCGGCAGGATCTCGGTCTCTTCCACCGCCATGTGCTGCAGGTAGCTTTGCACATAGCGCTCGGCGGCCTGCTCGAAGGCCTCGCGCCGGCTTTCGCCCATCACTTCATAGGCCAGCAGGGCGTGTTCGAGGCGGCGCACGGCGGCTTCACCGCGCGCGTGGTCGTCTTCCAGGCGCTGCAGCACCGGGGCCAGTTCGGGGCAGCGCTCGCGCACCTTGGGGAACAGCAGTTCGTTCTCCTTGGTGTGGTGCAGGCGCTCGGGAAATTCGTCCACGTAGAACAGCATGGCCCGCAGCACCTCGAAGTCAGGCGGGAAACCCTCGCGGCGCGAATGCGCCAGCATCAACTGCAAAGACCGCAACATGGCGGCCAATGCATGGTGTTCGTCCTGGATCACGGTGAGGGTGGTGGGCTGCATGGTGCGTCGTGCCTGTCGCAATTGACCGGGGGCAAGGGTCGCATGTTGCTGTTTCAGCGGCTTGAGTTACGTCAATCGGGCCAGGGGTTGGCGGGTGGTGCATCGCTAGAATCGTCGGCTCCCAGCGCCTGCGGACCGAACGGCGGACCACGCCGCGCCGGCCAGCCTGCGCCACAGCCTTCGCCCTTCTTCGACCGCGCCCCACACCGCCCACGCCATGCCCACCACCGAACAAGACACCCCCCTGATGGCCAACGCGGTGCGCGCGCTGGCCATGGACGCCGTGCAGCAGGCCAATTCGGGCCACCCCGGCGCGCCCATGGGCATGGCCGAGATGGCGGTGGCGCTGTGGGGCCGGCACCTGAAGCACAACCCGGCCAACCCGCACTGGGCCGACCGCGACCGCTTCGTGCTGAGCAACGGCCACGCCAGCATGCTGATCTACGCGCTGCTGCACCTGAGTGGCTACGCCCTGCCGCTGGCCGAATTGAAGAACTTCCGCCAGCTGCACAGCCGCACGCCCGGCCACCCCGAGGTGGACGTCACCCCCGGCGTGGAAACCACCACCGGCCCGCTGGGCCAGGGCGTCACCAACGCGGTGGGCATGGCGCTGGCCGAGAAGCTGCTGGCGGCCGAATTCAACCGCGAGGGCCACGCCGTGGTGGACCACCGCACCTATGTCTTCCTGGGCGACGGCTGCCTGATGGAAGGCATCAGCCACGAGGCCTGCGCCCTGGCCGGCGCCTGGAAGCTGAACAAGCTGGTGGCCCTGTACGACGACAACGGCATCAGCATCGACGGCCAGGTGGCACCCTGGTACGTGGACGACGTGCGAAAGCGCTTCGAAGGCTACGGCTGGAACGTCATCGGCCCCATCGACGGCCACAACGTGGACGCGGTGGACGCCGCGCTGAACGTGGCCAAACAAAGCACCGTGCGCCCCACCCTGGTGGTGTGCAAGACCCACATCGGCCAGGGCTCGCCCAACCGTGCCGGCACGTCCAAGGCGCATGGCGAGCCGCTGGGCGCGGATGAAATCAAGCTCACGCGCGACAAGCTGGGCTGGGCCCATGCGCCCTTCGTCATTCCCGACGAGGCCTATGCCGCTTGGGACGCCAAGTCGCGCGGCGCGGGCGAGCAGGCCTGCTGGGACGAAGGCTTCGCGAACTACGCCAAGGCCTTCCCGGAGCTGGCGGCCGAATTCACCCGCCGCATGAAGGGCGAGCTGCCGGCCGGCTTTGCGCAAGCCGCGGTGGACGCTGCTGTGGCCGCCCACACCAAGGCCGACACCGTGGCCAGCCGCAAGGCCAGCCAGATCGCGCTGGAAGCCTTCACCAAGGCCCTGCCCGAACTGCTGGGCGGCAGCGCCGACCTGACCGGCAGCAACCTCACCAACACCAGCAGCACGACAGCGCTGCGCTTCGACGCCGACGGCAAGCCCAACGGTGGCCGCCACATCAACTACGGCGTGCGCGAATTCGGCATGGCCGCCATCATGAACGGCATCGCCCTGCACGGCGGCTTCATCCCCTACGGCGGCACCTTCCTCACCTTCAGCGACTACAGCCGCAACGCCATCCGCATGGCCGCGTTGATGAAGCGCCGCGTCGTCCACGTCTTCACCCACGACAGCATTGGCCTGGGCGAAGACGGCCCCACGCACCAGAGCGTGGAGCACGCCGCCAGCCTGCGCCTGATTCCCGGCCTGGATGTCTGGCGCCCGGCCGACACCGCCGAAACCGCGGTGGCCTGGGCCTGTGCGCTGCAAAACGCCAGCCGCCCCAGCGCGCTGCTGCTGAGCCGCCAGAACCTGCCCTATGCGCCCAAGGCGACGTCAGGCGCCGCGCCTGATGCCAGCGGCCTGGACGCCATCGCCAAGGGCGGCTATGTGCTGGCCGAACCGGCCGAGGTGGGCCTGGACAAGAAGGCCCAGGCGGTCATCATCGCCACGGGTTCGGAAGTGCAGCTGGCCCTGCACGCGCAGGCCGACCTGGCGAAGGGCGGCATCGCGGTGCGCGTGGTCAGTGTGCCCAGCACGAATGTGTTCGACCGCCAGAGCGTGGCCTACAAGCGCAGCGTGCTGCCCGACGGCGTGCCGCGCGTGGCCATCGAGGCCGGCGTGACCGACGGCTGGTGGAAGTACGGCTGCGCCGCGGTGCTGGGGCTGGACCGCTACGGCGAAAGCGCGCCCGCGCCGCTGCTGTTCAAGCATTTCCACCTCACCGCGCAGGACCTGGCCGACACTGTGCGTGCGGTGCTGGGCCGCTGACCCCCGCCAGAAGAACCATCCCCAGGAGGACCTGCCATGAACAAGTTGTTGTGCACCCTGACCGCCACCCTGGCCCTGGCCGCCGGCCCGGTGCTGGCGCAGACCGTGAAGTCCATCAAGGCGGAACCTGCCGCCGCCAAGGCCGGCGAGCCCGTCACCGTCACCGCCGAGTTCGACACCAGCGCCGGCCTGAACTGCGGCGCGCGCATCCATTTCGGTGACGGTGCGACCGAGAACCTGAAGATCAACCAGGCCAGCGACGCCACCATCACCCGCCAGCACCGCTACGCCAAGCCCGGCAGCTACACCGTGATGCTGGAACCCAAGACCCAGCTGCCGGTGCTGAAGTGCCTGGGCAAGAACCAGAAGGCCACGCTCACGGTGGCCGCCGCCGCTGCGGCACCGGCCGCCGTGCCCGCATCGGGCCCCAAGGCCGGCGCCGCCGCCGCGCCCGGCTGCCCCGCCGGCTGGACCGTGGACAGCAAGGCCGCCAACAAGAAGACCGGTGCCTTCGGTTGCAAGGCCAAGGCCGGCACCGCCGCCCCGGCCGACAAGCTGGCCTGCCCCGGCAGCCTGGGCTACTACGAAAACCTGAAGAAGGGCCAGATCGGCTGCCGGCCTTGATCTGCCCCCATCGGTTCCACCGCCTTTCCGCCTCTCAACTTCGCAGGAGACTTCCGTCATGACCATCAGAATCGGCATCAACGGCTTCGGCCGCATCGGGCGCATGGTGTTCCGCGCGGCCATCGCCAACTTCAAGGACATCCAGATCGTCGGCATCAACGACCTGCTGGAACCTGATTACCTGGCCTACATGCTGAAGTACGACAGCGTGCACGGCCGTTTCAAGGGCGAGGTGTCGGTGGACGGCAACACCCTGGTGGTGAACGGCCAGAAGATCCGCCTCACCGCGGTGAAGAACCCGGCCGAGCTGAAGTGGGGCGAGGTGGGCGCGGACATCGTGGTCGAATCCACCGGCCTGTTCCTGACCAAGGAAACCGCCCAGGCGCATATCACCGCCGGCGCCAAGAAGGTCATCATGTCGGCCCCGTCCAAGGACGACACGCCCATGTTCGTCTTCGGGGTGAACTGCAAGACCTACGCCGGCCAGGCCATCGTCAGCAACGCCAGTTGCACCACCAACTGCCTGGCCCCGGTGGCCAAGGTGCTGAACGACACCTTCGGCATCAAGCGCGGCCTGATGACCACCGTGCACGCCGCCACCGCCACCCAGAAGACCGTGGACGGCCCCAGCAACAAGGACTGGCGCGGCGGTCGCGGCATCCTGGAAAACATCATTCCCAGCTCCACCGGCGCGGCCAAGGCCGTGGGCGTGGTCATCCCCGAACTGAACAAGAAGCTCACCGGCATGGCCTTCCGCGTGCCCACCTCCGACGTGTCGGTCGTTGACCTGACCGTGGAGCTGAACAAGGAAGCCAGCTACGAAGACATCTGCAAGGCCATGAAGGCCGCCAGCGAAGGCGCCATGAAGGGCGTGCTGGGCTACACCGAGGACAAGGTGGTGGCCACCGACTTCCGCGGTGAAAGCTGCACCAGCGTGTTCGACGCCGAGGCCGGCATTGCCCTGGACAAGACCTTCGTGAAGGTGGTGGCCTGGTACGACAACGAGTGGGGCTACTCCAACAAGGTGCTGGAGATGGTGCGCGTCATCGCCGCCTGAAGCGCGGCGTTTTGCCGCCCGGGGCCGCCGCCGCGGCCATGCGGCGGCAAGCTGGACGGGTTACGCTGAAGGCATGACACCGCGCGCCGCCCTGCTGCCCTGGTTCGTCCGCGCCGGCCTGTGGCTGGCGCTGGGCAGCATGGCCGCTTGTGCGGCCCAGACCGTCCCACCGGTACCCGCGCCGGCCCGGCCGCGCGGCCTGGTGGCGCTGCCGCCGCAAGCGCCGACCGGCCCCCGCGTGATCGTGCTGCTGGCGCAGGACGCCCCCGACGCCGACGCCCTGCGTGAGCGCCTGGCCGCCGTGGCCCAGGTGCCGGTGAGCGTGCTGCGCCCGTTGAGCCCCCGCCGCTGGGCAGTGGCGCTTCAGTGCGAAGGCCAGGCCGCCTGCGCTGGGGCGCTGGACCGCCTGGCCGCCGAGCGCGGCCTGGTGCTTTCGGTGGAACCCGACCTGCCGGTGCAGTTGCCGCCGCGCCCGTCGGGTGCGGTAGCGCACTGAGCCGGCCGCCGCCGCGCTGGTACGCTGCCGCACACAACCCCGACATGGCGAGACTTCCCCGATGCGAACGCTGACCACCCGACTGGGCGCCCTGTTGTTGCTGGCCGGGCTGGTGTTGGCAACCAGCGCCCAGGCGCAGGCGCTTGAAACCGCCCGCGTGATCGTGAAGTTCCGCGCCGACGCCGGCGTGTCGCGCCAGGCGCTGGGCGAGCAGGGCGCCGTCGCGGTGCAGCGGCCCCAACATGCCAGGCGCCTGATGCGCCGCGTCGACCTGGCCGACTTGAGCCTGGCCGATGGCCGCGTGGTGGCGCCTCGGGTGCAGGTGCTGCGTGCGCGCGGGACCAGCACCCGCGCGCTGCTGGCGCGCCTGCGTGCCAACCCGGATGTGGAGTACGCCGAGGAGGACCAGCGGGTCCACATCGCCGCGGTGCCCAACGACCCGCTGTTTGCCGGCAACCAGCCGACCGGCGTCACCCCCAGCGTGGGCCAGTGGTACCTGCGCGCCAACGGCGGCGAGGTGGTGTCGGCCATCAACGCCCAGGCGGCCTGGGACATTGCCACCGGCGCGGGCGTGGTGGTGGCGGTCATCGACACCGGCGTGCGGCCCGAGCACCCGGACCTGCAGGGCAAGCTGCTGACGGGGTATGACTTCGTTTCGACAGCATCCGACAACGACGCTCGCAGTGGTCGCGATCCTGATCCCACCGACCCCGGGGACTGGACCGCATTCGGCGAATGCAGCACGCGTTCGGCGGCCAGCGACAGCAGCTGGCACGGCACACAGGTGGCCGGGCTGGTGGCGGCCAGCAGCAACAACGGCGTGGGCATTTCCGGTACGGCGCTTGACGCCAAGGTGCTGCCCGTGCGGGCCTTGGGCAAGTGTGGTGGATTCCAGAGTGACATCGTGTCCGCCATGCGATGGGCCGCTGGACTGGACCCGTTGGATGCCAACGTCCCCAGAAACACCGCCAACCCGGCCAAAGTCATCAACCTGAGCTTGGGCTCCAGCGGTGCCTGCAGCGCCACCTACCAGACGGCCGTGAGCGAATTGACGGCCGCCGGCGTGGTGGTGGTGGCCGCAGCCGGCAACGGCGCTGGCCTGGCAGCGCTGCAGCCGTCCAATTGCGTTGGCGTCATCGGTGTGGCCGGTGTGCGCCATGCGGGCACCAAGGTGGGCTATTCCAACCTGGGCCCGAACCTCAGCGTGGCCGCCCCGGCGGGCAACTGCGTGAACACCGCCGCCGGCTTGCCTTGCCTGTACCCCTTGGCCACCACCACCAACAGCGGCAGCACCACGGCCGCGGCCAACACCTACAGCGACAGCTTCGACACGTCGCTGGGCACCAGCTTTGCCTCCCCCCTGGTGGCCGGCACGGTGGCCATGATGCTTCAGGCGAATTCACGGCTGACGCCGGCCCAGGTGCGCGCCCTGATCCGTTCTTCGGCGCGTGCCTTCCCACCCGCGTCCACCGACGCCAGCGTGCCGCAATGCACCGCGCCCAGCCTCACCGAGCAGGTGGAATGCCACTGCACCACCACCACCTGTGGCGCCGGCATGCTGGACGCCTTGGCCGCGGTGCAGGCGGCCACGGGGGGCTTCGTGGCACCCACCGTCACCGCGTCGGCCTCGCCCAACCAACCCGAAGTGGGCGGCACCATCTCGCTGTCCAGCACCTTCGTGGCCCCGGCCGGCCGCAGCATCACGGCTTTCCAATGGGTCCTGACCTCGGGGGCCGACATCGCCGTGCTGAGCGGCGAGACCACCCCCAATGCCGCCACCATCGTGGCCAGCGCGGCCGGCACCATCACGGCCCAGCTCACCGTCACCGACAGCCAGGGCGCGCAGGCCAGTGCCAGCGTCACGGTGACCGTGGTGGACCCGGCCACCACCGCCGCGGCCTCAGGCGGTGGCGCCAGCGGCGGCGGTGCCCTGGGCTGGCCCTGGCTGGCCGGCTTGGCGCTGGCCGTGGCCGCCCTGCCACGGCGGCGGCGCGCCTGAAGCGCTGCGGCGCTTCAGCCCTTGGCGGCTGCGGCGCAGGGCTTGAAGCGCGCGCCGGCGCCCAGCTCCATCGCTTGCAACTGGTCGGCCAGCGCGGGGCCAGGCTGGTCCACCCGCAGCACGGCCAGCGGCACCGGTGACACCAGCGTGGCCACGCGCGCCGAACGCACGCCCTTCTTTGTCAACTGCGCCAGCGATTCATTGGCCGCGGCGCGGTCGGTGAAGCGGCCCAGTTGCAGCCCGGGCACCAAGGTGGGCGAATCGCTCATCAATTCGAAGGCGACCCCCATGCGGCGCAGTTCTTCCTGCTTCTTCTGCATTTGCCCCGGGTCGGTGTAGCGGCCCATGTAGACAATGAAGACACCGCCGCGCTCCTGGCGCAGCGTGGCCCAGCGCAGGCGGGGCTGGGCTGCACGCAGGGCCCTTTCGGCACCGGCCAGTTCGGTGCTGGCCAGCGCGGCGGTTTCCAGGCAGGCCGGCGCGGCAGCCACGGACGGGGCGGGCAGGGGCACGGTTGCCCCGGCCGACGCTGCGCCTGGCGCGGCAATGGCCGGCGGCGCAGCGCCGGATGCGGCGCCATTGGCCGATGCCGCAGAGGCAGCCGCCGACGCGGCAGAAGCGGCGGCCGAAGCGGCCAGCGCCGCGCGCTCGGCCGCCTGGTCCACGGCCTGTTCCAGGGCCGCGCTGGCGGCCTGCGGGGCCAGCACGCGCAGCGCTTCGGGCCGCACCTGCTGGGCCAGGCGGCCGGGTTCGCGCTGGCCCTGGCCGGGCGCCGGCATCAGCGGCGCCAGCCAGTTCTGGGTCCAGGCCCACACGGCCAGGTTGGCCGCCAGCAGCAGTACCACCAAGGCACGCAGCATCTCAGCAGGACCCGGTGTTTCCAGGCGGCCGCCGCGGATCCGGCTCCGCCGGTCCGCCAGCGGCGCCCCCCTGGGGGGGAAGCGCCGAAGGCGCTGCGGGGGGGGACCTCATCGGGGTTCCAAAGGCCCCGGCCCGGTGGCTTCGCCCTGCAGCCGCACGCTGACATCGCCCGCGCTCACACGCTGCACCGTGCTGCCTGCCCGCACGCGCAGGGCGCCGTCGGGGTCCACGCCCTCGGCCACACCTTCGGGCAGACCGGCCAGCGTGGTACGCACCGGTTGGCCGGCCAAGGCGTCGCGCCGCGCGTACAGGGGCACCAGGCCGGCAAAGCCTTCGGCTTCAAATTGCTGCAGGGCGCACACCAGCGGCAGGGCCACGCGCAGCAGGGTCTGAGGCGCGCTGGCCGCGTGGTCCATCTCGTGCAGACAGGCATAACCCTGGGACAGGTCGCGCAGCGGCAGCGGCAGCACGTTGATGCCCACCCCCACCACCACCCGGCGGGCGCTGCCGGCGCCCACGGTTTCAATCAGCGTGCCGGCCAGCTTGCGCCCGCCGCCCTGGTCGTCCATCAGCAGCAAGTCATTGGGCCACTTCAGCCCGATGCGCGGGCGGTGATCGGCCGCGTCCGCCGGCCAGGGGTCCAAGGCATCGGCCAGGGCCAGGCCCACGGCCAGCGACAGGCCCGACCAGTCGCTGGGCGCCAGCCGCAGCGAGAGTGAAAACGTCAGCGACGCACCCGCCGCCGCCTGCCAGCTGCGGCCCTGGCGGCCTCGGCCCTGGGTTTGCGCTTCGGCCACCAGCAGCGTGGGCGCGGTGTCGTCGGCGCGGCGGCCGGGCTGGTCGGCGCCTCGGCCCGATGGGGCCGCGGGCCCCAGGTGGCGCGCACGTTCCATCAGCAGCGTGTTGGTGGACCCCACCTCGGCCAGCACCTGCACCTCCAGCCCCGGCAGCCGCGGCGACAGCAGCTGCCACAGGGCCTGTGCGTCCCAGCTCAGGTGGTTGGAGGTGTGTTGCAGCACGGCGGCGGCGGCTTCGCCAGGTTCAGCGCTTGGGGGCCAGCAGGGTGCCGCGGCAGCCCTTGGTGCCGCAGTGGCAGGGGAAGCGGCGCTTCAGGGCCGGGGTGTAGCGCTCGTCGATGGTCAGGCCATAGTCGTAGAACAGCTCTTCGCCGGGCTTGATGTTGCGCAGCGCCTTGATGAACACCCGGCCGTCCACCTCGTCGGCTTCGCAGTTGGGGTTGCAGGCATGGTTGATCCAGCGCGCGGCATTGCCGCCGTACTTGGCGTCGATGACCTGGCTGTCGTCGATGTGGAAGTAGAAGGTGTGGTCCGGGTCCTGGGGGTCGTGCGGGTGGCGGCGCAGGGCTTCCTTCCAGCTGATGCGCTCGCCGGTGTATTCAATCAGCACCTCGCCCTTTTTCAGCGGCTTCACCGCGTACATGCCCTTGCCGTGCACGCCAGAGCGGCGCACCTGGATGCGGCGCCCGCCTTCGGCGGCCGGTGCGGCGGCAGAGGTTTTGGCGGTAGAACCTTGTTTCTTCGGGGCTTGCGGAACTGAGGCCATTGGTGGTTAAAGTGAATTCATGGGCGCGTGCGCGTGTGAGGGTGTGCGCCTGCAGGTGCGCGCATGCGTGCGCGCGAAGGGCACGATTGTAGGCACGGCTGGGTGCGCGGAAACTGACGCACCGCCGGCAACGCGACTGAACGGAGCATGGGCAAGTCACTCATCATTGCGGAAAAGCCGAGCGTGGCGCAGGACATCGTGCGCGCGCTCACCCCTGTGTCAGGCAAGTTCGAGAAGGCGGCCGAGTACTTCGAGAACGACCAGTACGTGGTCACCAGCGCGGTGGGCCACCTGGTGGAGATCAAGGCGCCGGAGGAATACGACGTCAAGCGGGGCAAGTGGAGCTTCGCCCACCTGCCGGTGGTGCCGCCGCATTTCGACCTGGCGCCCATCGACAAGGCCAAGACGCGGCTGAACGCCGTGGTGAAGCTGGTCAAGCGCAAGGACGTCAGCGACCTGATCAACGCCTGCGACGCGGGGCGCGAGGGCGAACTGATCTTCCGCCTGATCGTGCAATACGCCGACACCGGCAAGACGCCCTTGGCCAAGCCGGTGAAGCGCCTGTGGCTGCAAAGCATGACGCCGCAAGCCATCCGCGATGGTTTCAGCGCCCTGCGCGGCGACGAGCAGATGCGCGGCCTGGCCGACGCGGCGCGCAGCCGTTCGGAAGCCGACTGGCTGGTGGGCATCAACGGCACCCGCGCGATGACGGCCTTCAACAGCCGCGACGGCGGCTTCTTCCTCACCACCGTGGGCCGGGTGCAGACGCCCACGCTGTCCATCGTGGTGGAGCGCGAAGAAAAGATCCGCAAGCACGTGCCGCGCGACTACTGGGAGGTGAAGGCGGTGTTCGAGGCCGCGGCGGGCGAGTACGACGCCAAGTGGATCGACCCGAAATTCAAGAAGGCCGACGACCCCGATGCCCGCGCCGACCGCCTGTGGGACGAAGCCACCGCCAGGCGAATAGCCGCCGCGGTGAAGGGCCAGCCCGGCACCGTGACCGAAGAGGCCAAGCCCAGCAACCAGAGCAGCCCGCTGCTCTACGACCTGACCACCCTGCAGCGCGAAGCCAACGGCCGCTTCGGCTTTTCGGCCAAGACAACGCTCTCCATCGCCCAGGCGCTGTACGAAAAGCACAAGGTGTTGACCTACCCCCGCACCGACAGCCGCGCGCTGCCCGAGGACTACGTGGCGGTGGTGAAAAGCACCTTCGAGATGATCGCCAGCGAAGACCTGCCCGGGCCGCTGAAGGAATTGGCCCAGCATGCGAAGAAGGGCCTGAAGGCGGGTTACATCAAGCCCATCAAGCGGGTGTTCGACAACACCAAGGTGTCGGACCACTTCGCCATCATCCCCACGCTGCAGCCGCCCAAGAGCCTGTCCGAGATCGAGGCCAAGCTCTACGACCTGGTGGTCAAGCGCTTCCTGGCGGTGTTCTACCCGCCGGCCGAGTACATGGTGACCACGCGGCTCACGCAAGTGAAGGAGCACACCTTCCAGACCAACGGCAAGGTGCTGGTGAACCCGGGCTGGCTGGCGGTCTACGGCAAGGAAGCCCAGGACGAAGACGCCAACCTGGTGCCGGTGTTGCCCAACGAAGCGGTGCGCAACGTGAGCATCGACGCGCTGGGCAGCAAGACCCGCCCGCCGGCGCGCTACACCGAAGCCACGCTGCTGTCCGCGATGGAAGGCGCCGGCAAGCTGATCGAGGACGAGGACCTGCGCGCCGCGATGAACGAGAAGGGCCTGGGCACGCCGGCCACGCGGGCGGCCATCATCGAAGGCCTGATCCTGGAAAAGTACATGCTGCGCGACGGCCGCGAACTGGTGCCCACCGCCAAGGCCTTCCAGCTGATGACCCTGCTGCGCGGCCTGGACGTGGAGGACCTGACCAAGCCCGAACTCACCGGCGACTGGGAACACCGCCTGGCCGAGATGGAGCATGGCCGCTTGAGCCGCGACGCCTTCATGAAGGACGTGGCGGCCATGGCCGAGCGCATCGTCAAGAAGGCCAAGGAATACGACCGCGACACCATTCCGGGCGACTACGCCACCCTGGTCACGCCCTGCCCGAACTGCGGCGGTGTGGTGAAGGAGAACTACCGCCGCTACGCGTGTGACAAGTGCGAGTTCAGCATCACCAAGATCCCGGCCGGCCGGGCCTTTGAAATCGCCGAGGTGGAAAGCTTCCTGCGCGACAAGAAGATCGGCCCGCTGGAAGGTTTCCGCTCCAAGGCGGGCTGGCCCTTCACGGCCGAGCTGAAGCTGGCCTATGACGACGAGATCAAGAACTGGAAACTGGAATTCGACTTTGGTGAAGACGCCAAGGCCGAAGATGGCGAGCCGGTGGACTTCTCCGCGCAAACCAGCCTGGGCCATTGCCCCAAGTGCCAGGGCCGGGTGTTCGAGCACGGCACCAGCTATGTGTGCGAACACGCGGTGGGCGCGAACGTCACCTGCGACTTCAAGAGCGGCAAGATCATCCTGCAGCAGCCCGTGCCGCCCGAGCAGATGACCCAACTGCTGGCCAGCGGCAAGACCGCGCTGCTGGAAAACTTCGTCAGCAACAAGACGCGCCGCAAGTTCAAGGCCTTCCTCACCTACGACAAGAAAGAAGGCAAGGTGGTGTTCGAGTTCGAACCCCGCGCGGCCAAGGTGCCGGCCAAGAAGGCGGCGGCGAAGAAGGCCGGCAGGACCGCCAAGACGGAAGAGTGAGTCCAGGCCTGACCCCGCGGGCCTTTGGCACGCTGCTGCTGCTGGCCTGCCTGTTCGGGGCCAACCACGTGGCGGCACGCCTGGCGCTGGACCATGGCGTGGACGTGGCCACCGCGGTGGCCGCGCGCAGCGGCGTCACCGCGCTGGTGGTGGCGGCCATCGTCTGGCGCATGGGCGTGCGGGTCTCGCCCACGCCGCTGCAATGGCGCTGGCTGGCCGTCATCGCGCTGGGCGTGGCGGCGCAGAGCTTCCTGATCTACAGCGCGGTGGCGCGCATCCCGGTGGCGCTGGCGCTGCTGGCCTTCAACACCTACCCGTTGATGACGGCGATGGCCGTGTGGGCACGCTACGGCCACCGGCCGCCGCGCGCGGTGCTGCTGGTGTCGCCCGTGCTGCTGGCCGGCTTGGCGCTGGCGCTGGACGCCACCGGGGCGGCCAGCGGCCTGACGGCGCAAGCCCAGTGGGGCCGCATCGGCACGGGCGTGGCCTGCGGGCTGGGCGCGGCCTTCGTGTTCGGCTGGGTGCTGGCCTTCACCCAGCACGAGGTGGCGGCCCTGGACGGGCGCTTTCGCACCCTGGTGACCATGGCCGCGGTGGGCACGCTGGCGGGCGTGGCGGCGTTGGTGCAGGGTGGTTTCCACTGGCCCAACGCACCCGCCGGTTGGTGGGGCCTGTGCGCCTTGAGCGTGCTCTACGGCACCGCCTTCACCATCATGTTTTCCCTGCTGCCGCGCCTGGGTGTGGTGGGCAGCTCACCCATCATGAACGTGGAACCCGTGGCCGCGCTGGTGCTGGCCTGGGCCCTGCTGGGGCAGACCATTGCGCCGCTGCAGCTGGTGGGGGCCTTCATCGTGGTGGGGGCGGTGATGGCGCTGGGCTTGCGGCGGGGTTGAGGACCTCGGTGCCCGGACCGGACTCTGCTCGATGACATACTGCATTTGAGCGCCCGCAGCGGCGCGCCTCAGATGGACGATCAAGCCATGGCCACCCTGACCTTCGACGAGCAGCAGGCGGACCAGTTGTCGCTGGACCTGTTCGTGCGCCGGGTGGACGCTGTGCTGTGCCGCGAAGACGCGGTGTGGTCGGCACAAACGCCGGAGGAACGGCGCGCCTTCGTGCGCGAATCGCTGCGTCGGGCCCGGGCCCGGGGCCTGGGCCTGGTGTCCGAGCGCGGCGTGGCGGCCTACACCCTGGCCGCCCGCTGGATGGGGCCGGAATTCGAGCAGCGATCCAGCCTGTTGATGGCGCTGCTGGACGCGCAGCTGCCCGAGGTGCGCCGGGTCCACGGGCTGGGTGAATGGGTGCACGACCAACTGGGCCCGCAGGCCACGCCCGCCAGCGGTGACGCCGCCATCCGACGCAGCTTTGCCATGACCGAAGCCTGGGGGCGCAGCGCATGAAGGGCGCGTGCCAGCACACCGGCTGGGAAGGGCGCTGAACCATGGGACTGGGCGAACAACTTTGCCCAGAATGCCGACAACGAGTCGAGTTATTACCAGCGAGCAGTGACGCTGGGCAATGCTGTCAACAAGGCAGGGAAAGCTGGCGACGTGCAAATCGTTGGGCATTCGCTGGGCGGCGGCTTGGCTTCAGCGGCCCAGGGCGGGTCAGGTTCCATTGCCACTACGTTCAACTCGGCCGGCCTGCACCCGAAGACCGTGCAGCGCTATTCCATGCTGCCCGACCGGGTGCAGGCCGACGCCGACAAGATCCTCGCCTACCAGGTGGAAGGCGAGGTGCTGACCTCCACCCAGGAAAAGGGCCTGATGTCCACCTTTGCGAACCCCGCGGTGGGCCAGCGGTCGGTGGTGCCGCCTGCGAACGTGGCGGTGAGTTCCGACGACCGGCACTCGATGGACGAGGTGATCGATGCCATCGAAAACCGCAAGACCATGGACGAGGCCACACTGCAGGCCTGTGCCGCGGCCAAGCGGGGCACCCAGGCATGAGTGCCCGTCAACCCAACAATTCAGCCCGTCGTCGCCACCTGCGCCGGGGCACAGGAGTGATCGCCATGGGTCTGTTCGAATGGCTGGGCCTGGGCTCGGCCCAGGCCGAAATGCCTGACGCGCGTGCGCCGCGGTTGGAGTCCCCGGAACGATTCTTTGAGGGCCCGAGCTTGCCTCTGCTGCGCGCGGCGCTGGCAGGTGACGAAGCCGGTGTGCGCCAAGCACTGGCGCAGGGAGCGAACCCGAATGCGCAGGGCCCCAAGTCCAACAGCAAGGCGACGCCGCAGTTGACGTTGCTGCACTACGCGGTCGGGATGGGAAACGAGCGGGCCATGGCCCTGCTGATCCAGGCAGGAGCCGATGCCATGTTCCAGCCGAGACCTGATGACGGACCGGCGCTCAGCTTCCCCATATTGCGCAAGGACCCCCGCGCCCTGGAGTCTCTGCTACGTCATTGGCCGCTGTCGCGCGTACCTGCCCAGGAGCAATTCAACTTGGCCGACGACGCGCTGATGTTCGGGACTCGGACCTGCATGGAGGTGCTCTTTCGAAACGGCCTGTCGCCAGCTGTCACCGACAGTCTGAATCGTGACCTGTTCATCAAGGCGCTGTTGGCAGAAAACCTGGACGTGGCCGAGTGGCTGTTGATGGAGGTTGGCACGCCCTTGAGCACGACGACGACGAACGGGTTGACGCCCCCCAACTACGTGCAGGAAGAACTCACCCGCTATCGCCCCGGCACCCCCACCCACACCCGCTACCTGAAGTTCAAAGCCTTCATGGAAAGCAAGGGCGTGAAATTCCCGGTGGAGACTTCGGCCGAGTGGCGGGCGCGAAACGGCAAGAAGTAGCCGCCGCGGCCGCACCCTTGCCGGCTTGCCGAACCTCAAGCCTTCCATCCCGCCCGGGGCGCACACTGTCTCCAGCAGATCGCATCGGAGACCAGCGCCATGGCCACGCCCCAGGTCATTCCCAGCATCGAAGCCACGGTGGACGCCGTGCTGGACCGGGTGCCCGGCGACATCGTGCTGGGCATTCCGCTGGCCATCGGCAAGCCCAACCCCTTCGTCAACGCGCTGTACCGGCGCATCAAGGCCAACCCCTCGCGGCGGCTGACCATCGTCACCGCGCTGTCGCTGGAAAAGCCGGTGGGCAAGAGCGACCTGGAACGCCACTTCCTGGAGCCGCTGGTCGAGCGCGTGTTCGGCGACTACCCCGACCTGGACTACGTGAAGGACCTGCGCGGCGCCGGCCTGCCGCCCCACATCGAGGTGCGCGAGTTCTTCATGAAGACGGGCGACTACCTCGGCAACGCCAGCGCACAGCAGGGCTTCATCTCCACCAACTACACCTTCGTGGCGCGCGACATGCTGGTGCAGGGCATGAACGTCATTGCCCAGGCCGTGGCCGAACAAGGGCGTGAAGGCCAGGGCGACTGGCAGCTGTCGGTGGCCAGCAACCCGGACGTCGTGTTCGAGGTGGTGGAGCGCTATGCCGCGGCAAACCAAACCTTGCTGAAGGTGGGTGTGGTCAACCGCAAGATGCCCTTCATGCCCAATGGCGCGCAGGTGGATCCGGGCTTCTTCGACATCGTCTGCACCGACCCCGCCGGCACCCACCAGCCCTTCGGCCCGCCCAACGGCAAGGTCAGCACCGCCGACTACGCCATCGGCCTGCACGCCAGCAGCCTGGTGGTGGACGGCGGCACGTTGCAGATCGGCATCGGCTCGCTGGGCGACGCCATCGCCCAGGCCCTGCTGGTGCGCGACCGCCATGGCCCCGAATACCGCCGCATCCTGGAAAGCCTGTGTCCGCTGGGCCTGGACGGGCGCGAACTGGGCCGCTTCGACACGGGCCTGTACGGCTGCAGCGAGATGTTCGTCAACGGCTTCCTGAAGCTGATCGAGGCCGGCATCATCCGCCGCGAGGTGTTCGCCGACCGCGTGCTGCAACACCTGATCAACGACGGTCGCATCGACGCCGCGCTGGTCACGCCGCAGACCTTGCGCGCCTTGTGGCAGGTGGGCCGCATCGCCTCGCCCCTGAGCGCGGACGACGTGCGGTTCCTGGTTCACCACGGCGTGCTGCACCCGGGCACCCACATCGAAGGGGGCCACCTGGTGGGCGATGGCCGCCGCGTGCCCAACGAGCTGCACACCGACGAAGGTTTCGAGGCCGTGGCCACCCAGCTGCTGGGCACACGGCTGGCGCACGGCATCTTCATGACCGGAGGCTTCTTCCTGGGCCCGAACGACTTCTATGAACGCCTGCGCAGCATGCCGCCGCAGGAACTGGCGAAGATCGACATGACCCGCATCGACTTCATCAACCAGCTTTACGGCCATGCGCCCGGCGACAGCGACCTGCGGCGCGCGCAGCGCGTGAAGGCGCGCTTCATGAACACCACCATGATGGTCACGCTGCTGGGCGCGGCGGTGTCCGACGGGCTGGAAAGCGGCCAGGTGGTTTCGGGTGTGGGCGGGCAGTACAACTTCGTGGCCATGGCGCATGCGCTGCCCGACGCCCGCAGCATCCTGATGCTGCGCGCCACGCACGAGCACAAGGACGGCCTGCGCAGCAGCATCGTCTGGAACTACGGCCACGTCACCATCCCGCGCCACCTGCGCGATGTGGTCATCACCGAATACGGCGTGGCCGACCTGCGCGGCCAGAGCGACGGCGAGGTGGTCAAGCGCCTGATCGCCATTGCCGACAGCCGCTTCCAGGACGAGCTGGTGCGTGCGGCCCAGGCCAACGGCAAGCTGCCCGCCGGCTGGCAGGTGCCCGAGGCGCACCGCGACAACCTGCCGGCCGAGCTGGACGCCAAGCTGCACCCCTGGAGCGAAGCGGCGCTGCTGCCGGCCTTCCCCTTCGGCACCGACCTGACACCGGACGAGTTGCACATCGTCATGGCCCTGAAGCGACTGAAGCGCGCCACCCAGCACCCGGTGGAACTGGTCAGCCTGGCCGTGCGCAGCCTGCTGGAGAACAAGGAGGCGCCCCAGGCCTACCTGGAGCGCTTGGGGCTGGACGACGCCAGCAGCTTCAAGCAGATGTTCATCCGCAGGCTGTTTGCGGGCAATCTGTAGCGCGAACGCTCAGACGTTCATGTTCATGATGTCGGAATAGGCTTGGACGAGCCGGCTGCGCACCGACAGCACCGACTGGAAGCCGATCTGCGACTTCTGCATCGCCACCATGGTCTCTTCCAGGCTGACCGTGGGGTTGCCCAGTTGCAGTTGGCGCTGCAGTTCGCTGGTCTGCAACTGCTGGTCGCTCACCGACTTCAGCGCCTGCGTCATCGCGGCCTGAAAGCCGCCCGAAGGCGCCGCCGGCTTGGCGGCCATGGGCAGGCCGTCCGGCGCCAGGCCGGCGCGGGCGGCGGCTTGGGCGAAGTCGAAGGGCTTGAGCTTCAGGTCCATGGCGGGTTCCAGGTCGGCATGGTGCGGCTGGCGCCGCGCCCCTGATCGCGCAAACAAGGGCCCGGAACCGGCCCAGTTCCTGCCCCGTGTGGTGTATTCACGCCCGCGGCGGCGGCGCGTGAAGGCTGTCACTGGCGGCGTGAAAACCCTCGCCGTGCCTCGGCCTGAAGGGGGCGAACTGGAGCCCGAATAGCGGGCTGTTCACCCCATGGCGGGCGGGATGCCCGGCCAACAATGCCTGACGTTTCGACCCCTGCGCTGACCTTGCGCAGCAGGCCCGCCAGAAATCAAGTCGTTGATGGACACCGCCCTCACCCCCGTCGTTCCCGCCAATGCCGCCGCCGAGCGCGCCGCCGCGCCCACCGGCGCTTTCGGCCGCCTGGCTGCGCTGCCGGCGCGCAGCAAGACCCTGCTGGGCGTGGGCGTGGCCGGGCTGTTGGCCGTGGTGGTGTCGCTGGTGCTGTGGAGCCAGCAGGGCGACTGGAAGGTGCTGTACGCCAACCTCAGCGACAAGGATGCCGGCGCGGTGCTGGCCCAGCTTTCGCAAATGAACGTGCCCTACAAGCACGCCGAAGGCGGCAGCGCGCTGCTGATCCCGGCCGACAAGGTGCACGACGTGCGCCTGAAGCTGGCCCAGGCCGGCCTGCCCAAGGGCGGCACCAGCGGCTTCGAGCTGATGGACAACGCCCGCTTCGGCCAGACCCAGTTCCAGGAACGCCTGACCTTCCAGCGCGGGCTGGAAGGCGAGTTGGTGCGCAGCATCGGTTCGCTGGCCGCGGTGCAAAGTGCCCGCGTGCACCTGGCGCTGCCGCAGCAGAACGGGTTTTTCCGTGAACAGCAAAAGCCCAGCGCCAGCGTGCTGCTCACCCTGCACCCCGGGCGCCTGCTGGACCGCGCGCAGATCGCCGGCATCGTGCACCTGGTGTCCAGCTCGGTGCCCGAACTCAGCCCCAAGGCCGTCAGCGTGCTGGACTCCAGCGGCGCGCTGCTGTCCGAGAACGACGAAAGCTCGGCCCAGCGCCTGGACGCGCAGCAGCTGCACTACGTCAAGCAGATCGAGCAGGACTACCAGAAGCGCGTGATGGAAATCCTGGAACCGGTGGTCGGCCGCGACAACCTGCGTGCCAATGTCACCGCCGAGGTGGACTTCTCGCAGAGCGAAGCCACCAGCGAAGCCTACAAGCCCAACCAGGGCAGCGAGCCGGCGGCCGTGCGCAGCCTGCAGAACGTGGAAGCCACCACCCCCGGCACGCCCACACCGGCGGGTGTGCCCGGTGCCGCCAGCAACCAGCCGCCGGTGCCGGCCACCGCGCCGCTGCAGGGGGCGTCCGCGCCGCTGCAGGGGGCCCAGGGCGGCCTGAACGGCGGCAGCGCGCGCAAGGAAAACGTCACCAACTACGAGGTGGACAAGACCGTGCGCGTGGTGCGCAACGCCACCGGCACGGTCAAGCGCCTGAATGCTGCGGTGGTGGTCAACCACAAGAGCAGCACCGACGCCAAGGGCAAGACCAGCAGCCAGCCGCTGACCGACGACGAGATCAACAAGCTCACCGCCCTGGTGCAGGAAAGCATCGGCTTCAGCAAGGAGCGGGGTGATTCGGTCAAGGTGATCAACGCCCCCTTCCGCGCCGACGCCGCCCCCAAGCCCGAGGCGGTGCCGCTGTGGCAGCAGCCCTGGGTGCTGGACCTGCTGCGCGTGGTGGGCGTGCCGCTGGCGCTGGCCGTGGTGGCGCTGGCCCTGGTCTTCGGCGTCATCCGCCCGGCGCTCAAGCCCCCGGTGCCGCCGGCCGGCGAAGAAGACAAGAAGGACGCCGATGGCAAGCCCCAGCTCAGCGCCGTGGTGGACGACCCGGTGGCCCTGCCCGGCAGCGCCGAGGCCCTGGCGCTGGAAGCGCCCAAGCCGAACAAGCAACTGGAAGACGCGCGGGCCCTGGCCAAGGAGAACCCGCAGGCCGTGGCAAACATCCTCAGAGGCTGGGTGAACGGGGACGAGGCATAACACATGGACGACGCTGGCCTGGAGAACGCTGCCATCTTGCTGATGTCCCTCGGCGAGGAAGAAGCCGCCGAGGTCTTCAAGCACCTGGCGCCGAAAGAAGTGCAGAAGCTGGGCGAAACCATCGCCAAGTTGAAGACCGTCAGCCGCGAGAAGGTGGGCGAGGTGCTGGAGAAGTTCAGCGAACAGGCCTCCGCGCACCACAGCCTGGTGAACGACACCGACGAGTACGTGAAGAGCGTGCTGCGCCGGGCGCTGGGCGACGACAAGGCCAACCTGCTGATCGACCGCATCCTGCAGGGCAGCGACATCTCGGGCATTGAAAGCCTGAAGTGGATGGACGCCGCGTCGGTGGCCGAGCTGCTGCGCAACGAACACCCGCAGATCGTGGCCGCCATCCTGGTGCACCTGGACTTCGACCAGGCCGGCTCGGTGCTGAAGACCTTCCCCGAGCGCCAGCGCAACGAGGTGATGGTGCGCATCGCCACGCTGGACGGCATCCAGCCCACCGCGCTGAAGGACCTGAACGAGGTGCTGTCCAAGGTGCTGGCCGGCGGCGACAAGCTGAAGAAGGCCTCGCTGGGCGGCGCCAAGACCGCGGCCGAGATCATCAACCTGATGGGCAGCTCGGTGGAAACCTCGGTGCTGGACTTCATCCGCGAGGCCGACGCCGACCTGGCGCAGAAGATCCAGGACAACATGTTCACCTTCGACGACCTGAACAAGCTGGACGACAAGGGCATCCAGGCGGTGCTGAAGGAAGTGCAGAGCGAATCGCTGGTCATCGCGCTCAAGGGCGCCACCCCCGAGATGCGCGAGAAGGTGTTCAAGAACATGTCCAGCCGCGCCGCCGAAACCCTGCGCGAAGACCTGGACAGCCGCGGCCCGGTGCGCGTGTCCGAGGTGGAAAGCGAGCAGAAGGAAATGCTCAAGATCGTTCGCCGCCTGGTGGATGAAGGCCAGATCGTGCTGGCCAGCGGCGGTGCGGACGAGTTCCTGTGATGGCCAACCACAAGACCAGCGGGCCCCGCCCGGTGCCGCCGCCGCAGGGCAGTGCCTACAGCCGCTTCATCCCGCGCGAGGAACTGCAGGGCTTTGCCAGCTGGACGCCGGACCCCTTCGGCGCCCACGCCCACGCGGCGGCGCAGGCGGCGGCGCAGTCCGCCGCCAAGGCCGAAGCCAGTGCGGCGGACAGCGCCCCGGCCGGTCCCAGCCAGGAAGACATGGACGCTGCCGTGGCCGCCGCCCACGCGGCCGGCTATGAAGACGGCTACCGCGACGGCCTGGTGGCCCTGGACAGCTTCAAGCAGAGCTTTGCGCAACAGCTCAGCGCCCAGCTGGGCGCCCTGGTGGCGACCTTTGGCACCGAGTTCGACGCGCTGGAGCGCGACATCGCCGCCAGCGTGGCGCGCGTGGCCACCACGCTGGCGCGCCAGGTGGTGCGCAGCGAACTGGCCACCCGGCCCGAATTGGTGGTGAAGGTGGCGGCCGAAGCGGTGAACGCCGTGCTGCTGTCGGCCAACCGCATCGTGGTGCACGTGAACCCGCAGGACCACGCCCTGGTGGCGCAAGGCGCGGCCGATGCCCTGACCGCCCGTGGCGCACGCCTGATGGCCGACATGGCGGTCCAGCGCGGCGGCTGCCGCGTGGACAGCGACGCCGGCGTGGTGGACGCGCGCATCGAGACCCGCTGGACGCAGGTGGCGCAGTCCCTGGGCGCGGACATGCCCTGGGACGGCGAGCCCGACCTCGCCGTGGACGAGGAAGGCGCATGAGCGCCACCCCGGTCGATGCCCCCCGGGTTCAGCGCTGGACCCGTTTTCTGGATGACCTGCAGGCCTACGCCGGCCTGCCCGCGCCGCTGGCCACCCAGGGCACGCTGGTGCGCATCACCGGCCTGGTGCTGGAAGCCGCCGGCGTGCGCGCGCCGGTGGGCGCGGTGTGCCAAGTGCTGGGCGAGGGGGACGTCCCGGTGCTGGCCGAGGTGGTGGGCTTCTCGGGCGACCGGGCCTACCTCATGCCCACCGGTGAACTGCACGGCCTGGCCAGCGGCGCGCGCGTGCTGCCCGCACCGCCGCCGCACCGCGCGCCGCAGCTGGGGGTGGAAAACCACCCCTGGCGCCGCAGCGAAGACCGCGGCCTGCACCTGCCCATGGGCGACGGCCTGCTGGGCCGCGTGGTGGACGCCCATGGCCAACCCATGGACCGCCGCGGCCCGCTGCACAAGACCCACCGCGAACCCATGCTGCGCCGGCCGATCAACGCGATGGACCGCGACCCCATCCGCACCCCGCTGGACACGGGCGTGCGGGCCATCAATGCCATGCTCACCGTGGGCCGCGGCCAGCGCATCGGCCTGTTCGCCGGCACCGGCGTGGGCAAGAGCGTGCTGCTGGGCATGATGGCGCGCTACACCGAGGCCGACGTCATCGTGGTCGGCCTGATCGGTGAACGTGGCCGCGAGGTGAAGGAATTCATCGAGGACATCCTGGGCGAAGACGGCATCACCCGCAGCGTGGTGGTGGCCGCGCCGGCCGATTCGCCGCCCCTGGTGCGCATGCAGGGTGCCAGTTACGCCACCGCCATTGCCGAACACTTCCGCGACCAGGGCAAGCACGTGCTGCTGCTGATGGACAGCCTGACGCGCTACGCCATGGCCCAGCGCGAAATCGCGCTGGCCATCGGCGAGCCGCCAGCCACCAAGGGCTACCCGCCCAGCTGTTTCGCCAAGCTGCCGCAACTGGTGGAACGCAGCGGCAACGGTGCCCATGGCGCCGGCAGCATCACCGCCTTTTACACGGTCTTGAGCGAAGGCGACGACCCGCAGGACCCGATCGCCGATGCCGCGCGCGGCATCCTGGACGGCCACATCGTGCTGTCGCGTGAACTGGCCGAAGCCGGCCACTACCCGGCCATCGACGTGGAGCGTTCGGTCTCGCGGGTGATGCCCGCCGTGGCCCCGCGCGAGCAGCTGGACGCGGCGCGGCGCGCCCGCTCGCTGCTGGCCAAGTACAACAAGGCGCGCGACCTCATCCAGTTGGGCGCCTACCGCCCCGGCAACGACGCCGAACTGGACACCGCCGTGCGCACCCAGCCCGCGCTGGCCGCCTTGCTGCAGCAGGACATGCACGAACGCGCCACGCTGGACACCAGCCGCCACCGGCTGAAGGCCGTGCTGGACGCCTGACATTCTGAACGCACCACCGTCCCAAGGACCCCATGGACCCCGGCTCGCTGCTCATCCTGCAGGACAACGAACGCACCACCCGCGACCAGGCCCGCATGGCGCTGCACGACTGCCGCCAGCTGGCCGACCACGCCCAGGCCCAGGCCGACCAGTTGCAACAGTACCGGGCCGACTACCTGCAGCGCTGGTCCACCCAGTTCCGCCAGCAAGGCGGCATCGAGCTGATGCAGTGCTACCAGGGCTTCATGCTCAGGCTGGACGAGGCCATCGCCCAGCAGGCCAGCGCGGTGCAGCACGCGCAGATGCGGGTGCAGAACGCCTTGGCCCACCTGGCCGAATGCGAACTGCGCCTGGCCAGCGTGGGCAAGCTGATCGAACGCCGCCAGGCCGAGGCCCAGCGCGTGGCCCAGCAGCGTGAACAGCGCAGCAGCGACGAAGCCGCCCAGCGCCGCCGGCGCGGACCCGGTCAGGTCAGCGTCTTCGGCACCTTGGGGAGACCCGCATGACACCCTTGCCCCCACTGAGCCTGTCGGCCAGCGCCTTGGACGCTGGCGCGCTGCCCCCGCAAGCCGTGCGTGAACGCGGCGCGGGCGGCGCGCCCGGCGCCAGCGCCTTCGCGCGTGAGCTGCGCCAGCAGCAAGACCAGGCCAAGCCGCCGCCCCGGCCGGGCGAGCCCGACAAGCACGACGCAGCGGCCGACGCCCCCCCACGCCACGCCCGCCGACACGGCCGGCCAGCGCCAGCGTGCGGCCGATGCGCGGGCGCGTGGCAAGGCCAGTGCCGCGGGCGAACGCCCGCACGCACCCAAGGCCGACGGCCGGGCCCAGGACCGTGCGGCGGATGCCGCCGCCGAGGCCGACCCCAAGACCGGCCCCAAGGCCGGTGCCGATGCCGCCGAGCCGACCGCGAACCCACGGCCCGCGCCCGCCAGCGCCCAGAACCTGGCGCCCCTGCAAGCCGCCGCTGCCGCCGCCGCGCCCTGCGTCCCGGCCGCCGCTGCCGGCGGGGCGCCTGCCGACGCCGATGCCGATGCCACGATGGCGGGCCCCGGTGCTGCGCCAGCCGACCCCACGGCACCGGCCACGCCCGCGCCTGCGCGGGCCGGCGCCCTGCCTGGCGGCGCGGCCCGGCCGGACGCCCCGGGCCGCGCCGATGCCGGCGTGCCGGACGCCCCGGCCAGCCTGGCGTCTCAGGCCGACCCCGCCGCCCCGGCCCCCGCCGCGCCCGCATTTGCCGACGTGCTGCAGGCCACCAGCGCTGCCGAAGCCGGCGCGCCCGCCCCTGCGGCGGCCACCGATGAAGGCTCGCCCGCACCACCCCCGCTGGCCGGCGAGATCGAGGCCGAGGTCGGCAGCCCCGGCTTTGCCCCTGCGCTGGGCGCCCGGCTCACGCTGCTGGCACGCGACGGCGTGCAGGAAGCGCGCCTGGCGCTGCACCCGGCCGACCTGGGGCCCATCACCGTGCAGATTGCGGTGGAGGGCGCCGCCGCGCACATCCACTTCCTGGCCGAGCAGGCGGCCACGCGCTCGGCCATCGAGTCCTCCTTGCCGCAATTGGCCGCGGCCCTGCGCGAAGGCGGGCTCACACTGGCCGGTGGCGGCGTTCTGCAGCAAGGCGCCGGCGGCCAGGGCCGCAACGACGCCGGCGGCCAGGCTGGCCGCGAACGCCGCGGCACCCGTGGACTGTCCGGTGCCGACGAAAACAGCCTGGGCGTGCAACAAGTCGCAGCCCGCCGCCCCGGCGCGCCGCGCGGCGTGGTGGACCTGTACGCCTAGGGGCTGCGGCAGCGGCCAATAGCGCCGCTTTGCCCCGCTTATCCGCCCATCGCCGCGGGGTGGCTTTCGAATAATGGATTCATGAGCCCGGGGCCCGCACACCGTGCGGGTCTGGCCGGGCCGTGACCGATTCGCAAGGAGTGCCCCATGTCCGCCGCCGCCGCTGCTGCACCTGCCGACGCAGCGCCCAAGAAGGGCAAGAAGAAGCTGATCATCATCATCGCCGCCGTGCTGCTGCTGGCCGGCGTGGGGGGCGGCGTGGCCGTCTACATGATGAAGAAGAAGGCCGCCGAGGCCGAAGCCGCCGCCGCCGAAGACGGCGAGTCCGCAGGCGGCCATGCCAAGGCCGCGCCGAAGAAGGAAAAGAAGAAGGACGACAAGCACGCGCCGCCGGTCTTCGTGCCGCTGGACCCCTTCACCGTGAACCTGGCCGACCGCGACAGCGAGCGCTATGCGCAGGTGGGCATCACGCTGGAGATCGAGGACGCCCACTTCGGCGACGAACTCAAGAACTACATGCCGGCGGTGCGCAACAACATCCTGATGGTGCTGGCGCAGAAGACCGCCGCCGACCTGCAGCAGCACGAAGGCAAGATGAAGCTGGCGCGCGAGATCCGCCGCGAAGCCCTGAAGCCCATGGGCATCGAGTGGGAAGACGACGAGGACGAAGACACGGCCGCCGCGCCGCATGGCGAGGCCAAGCCCGGCGCCGAGGCGCCGAAGAAAAAGAAGAAGAAAAAGAAGACGGCCGAGGAACCGCCCATCAAGGCCGTGCACTTCTCCAACTTCATCATCCAGTGATCTTGTGAACCAACAGATCCTCTCGCAGGACGAGGTCGATGCCCTCTTGCAGGGCATCACCGGCGAAAGCCAGAAGCTGGAGCAGGAAGAGGCCCCGGCCGGGGGCGTGCGCACCTACGACCTGGCCAGCCAGGAGCGCATCGTGCGTGGGCGCATGCCCACCATGGAGATCATCAGCGAGCGCTTCGCCCGCAACATCCGCATCGGCCTGTTCAACATGATCAGGAAGAGCCCGGAAGTCTCCATCGGCGGCATCAAGGTGCAGAAGTACAGCGCCTTCCTGCGCGAGATCGTGGTGCCCACCAACTTCAACATCGTCAGCGTTCGGCCCCTGCGCGGCAGCGGCCTGATCGTGTGCGACCCCACGCTGGTGTTCGCGGTGATCGACGCGCTGTACGGCGGCGCCGGCAAGTTCCACACCCGCATCGAAGGGCGCGACTTCAGCCCCACCGAACAGCGCGTCATCCAGCGCCTGGTGACCTGCATCACCGACGAGTACAAGAAGGCCTGGCAGGGCGTCTACCCGCTGGAGCTGGATTACCAGCGCTCCGAAATGCAGCCGCAGTTCGCCAACATCGCCACGCCCAGCGAGATCGTGGTGGCCACCAGCTTCACGCTGGAAATCGGCGAGACCTCCGGCACAGTGCACATCTGCATTCCCTACGCCACGCTGGAACCCATCCGCGACGTGCTGTATTCCACCGTGCAGGGCGACCAGGCCGAACCCGACCGGCGCTGGGTGCAGCTGCTGAAGAACCAGATCCAGAGCGCCGAGGTCACGCTGGTGGCCGAGCTGGCGCACGCCCAGACCACGGTGGAACAACTGCTGGCGCTGAAGGCGGGCGATTTCATTGAGCTGGACCTGGACCCCCTGATCCAGGCCAAGGTGGACGGGGTGCCGGTGCTGGACTGCCACTACGGCACCTCCAACGGGCGCTTCGCGCTGAAGATCGACAAGCTGTTGTCCAGCTCCCAGACGGGCTGGCTCGGAGAATCGCATGGCAACTGACAACGCCGACAACGCCGCCCCCGCGTCCGAAGAGGACGCGATGGCCGCCGAATGGGCTGCCGCGCTGGCCGAAAGCAAGACCGACGCGCCGGCAGCGGGCAAGTCCGGCGCCGTGTCCGAACTGGCGCAGGCCGTGGACAGTGTCTCGCCAGCGGCCTTCGCCAACTTTGCCGCCGGCGCGGCGGCAACGGCCGGCAATGACCTGAACATGATCCTGGACATCCCGGTGCAGCTGACCGTGGAACTGGGGCGCACCCGCATTCCCATCAAGCACATCCTGCAACTGGCGCAAGGGTCGGTGGTGGAGCTGGAAACCCTGGCGGGTGAGCCGATGGACGTGCTGGTGAACGGCTACCTCATCGCCCAGGGCGAGGTGGTGGTGGTGAACGACAAGTTCGGCATCCGCCTGACCGACATCGCCACGCCCAGCGAGCGCATGCGCCGCTTGTCGCGCGCCTGAAGACCGGACACCCCGCGCATGAACTTCTCCTTCACCCCGCTGCTGGCCTTTGTGGCCGTGCTGGCCTGCATCCCCCTGGCGCTGTGGCTGCTGAAGCGCACGCCGCTGGGCGGCGGCGCCGGGCACGGCCCCATGCGCCTGGTGGCCACGCTGCCGCTGGGCCCGAACCAGCGCCTGCTGACCGTGGAAGTGGGCAGCGGCGACGACCGCCGCTGGCTGGTGCTGGGCGCCACGGCCGCGGGCATCACCACCTTGCACACGATGGCGCCGCAGGCTGAAACAGCCGCACCGGCCAGCAACGTGCTGCCTTTCGCACAGCTGCTGGCCCGCAGCCGTGCCGCCAGCACCCCGGAGGGCCGTGGTGCGCCCTGAGCCTGCCTTTTCTTGGGCCCTGCTGCGCCGCGCCGGGCCGTGGCTGGCCTTGACGGTGTTATCGGCACTTTCCGCAGCGGCTTCAGCCCAGCCCACCCCGCCGGGCCTGCCGCTGGTGGTGGCGCAGGGCGGCGGCGGCACCAGCTACTCGGTGCCCATCCAGACCCTGCTGTTTTTCACCGCGCTGTCCTTCATCCCGGCGGTGCTGCTGCTGATGACCGGCTTCACCCGCATCGTCATCGTGCTGTCGCTGCTGCGCCAGGCACTCGGCACCCAGAGCGCGCCGCCCAACCAGGTGGTCATCGGCATGAGCCTGTTCCTGACCTTCTTCGTCATGTCGCCCACCATTGACAAGGTCTACGAGCAGGCCTGGACGCCGTATGCGGCCAACCAGATCGACTTCGGCGAAGCCTTGAAGCGCGGCGAGGTGCCGATGCGCACCTGGATGCTCAAGCAAACCCGCCAGGCCGATGTGAAGCTGTTCGCCGGCCTGGCCAAGCTGCCGGCCGACGTGAAGGGCGAAGACGTGCCGCTGAAGGTGCTGCTGCCGGCCTTCGTGACCAGCGAGCTGAAAAGCGCCTTCCAGATCGGCTTCCTGATCTTCATCCCCTTCCTCATCATCGACATGATCGTCGCCAGCGTGCTGATGAGCCTGGGCATGGTGATGCTGTCGCCCGTGCTGGTGGCCCTGCCCTTCAAGCTGATGCTGTTCGTGCTGGCCGATGGCTGGAACCTGCTGATGGGTTCGCTCGCCGCTTCTTTCGCCACCTGATTTTCCCCAGCCCCCATGGATGCCACCCACGTCTTCACCCTTGGCCAGCAAGGCCTGCACCTGCTGCTGATCGTGGCCGCGCCCATGCTGCTGACGGTGCTGGTGGTGGGCCTGGCGGTCAGCATCTTCCAGGCCGCCACCCAGATCAACGAGTCCACCCTGTCCTTCGTGCCCAAGCTGGTGGCCGCCGTGGCGGTGATGGCCGTGGCCGGGCCGTGGATGCTGACCACGCTGGTGGAATACATCCAGCGCACCCTGCAGGCCATCCCGACCGTCGTGGGTTAGTCCCTTGATCACCTTCGACGAAGCGCAGGTGCTGGCCTGGGTGACGCCGCTGCTGTGGCCCTTCCTGCGCGCCCTGTCGCTGATTGCCGCGCTGCCGGTGCTGGGTCAGCGCACGGTGCCGCAGCGGGTGCGCATCGCGCTGGCGGTGCTCATCGTGCTGGCGGCCCAGCCCTCGCTGCCGGCCATGGCGGCGGTGCCGATGGACTCCGCCCCCGCGGTCATGCTGGTGCTGCAGCAGGTGCTGGTGGGTGTGGTGATGGGCTTTTCGGTGCGGGTGGTCTTTGCCGGGGTGGAACTGGCGGGTGAAGTGGTGGGCCTGCAGATGGGCCTGAACTACGCCGGCTTCTTCGACCCCGTGTCGGCCACCCAAGGCACCGCCACCGGCCGCTTCATGGGCACCATGGTCGCCTTCCTGTTCGTCATCATCAATGGGCACCTCTTCGTGGTGTCGGCCCTGGTGGGCAGCTTCAAGGCCTTTCCGGTGGGGCCCGAGCCGTTTGCGGTGCTGCACGCGGTGCAACCGCAGGCGCTGGGACTGGAACTGTTCCGGCTGGGGCTGTGGATTGCCCTGCCGCTGGTGGGCATGCTGCTGTTCGTGAACCTGGTGCTGGGCGTCATCAGCCGCGTGGCGCCGCAGATCAACATCTTCTCGCTGGGCTTCCCGGTCACGCTGTGCGTGGGCCTGCTGGGCCTGCTGCTCACGCTGCCCATGCTGCAGCAGCCCTTCACGGTGGCGCTGGAGCAGATGCTGGCGCGGTTCTGAGCCTGCTCAAGTCGGACCCGCCGGGGCCGATACCGTGTGACGAGCCCGCCCTGTCACGCGCCCATGTCCGAGCCCCGCATCGTCATCATCGATGACAACGTCACGAACCTGCTGCTGATGAAGGCCTTGGCGCAGGCCGCCACCGGCGTGGTGGCGCGTACCTACGACAACCCGCTGCCCGCACTGGCCGCCTGCCAGCACGACGGTGCCGACCTGATCGTGGTGGATTTCATGATGCCGCACATGGACGGGCTGGAATTCATCCGCCAGGTGCGCACCAGCGCCTTGTGCGCCGACGTGCCCATCGTCATGGTCACCGCCGCCGGGCAGGCCGAACTGCGCCGCCAGGCCCTGGAGGCCGGCGCCACCGACTTCCTGACCAAGCCGCTGGACGCCACAGAGATGAAGCTGCGCACGCGCAACCTGCTGGCGCTGCGCGTGGCCCAGAACCAGCTGCGCGACCGCGCCGCCCAGCTGGCCGACGAAGTGCGTGCGGCCACCGCCGCTTTGCGCGACGGTGAACGCGAGCTGGTGGCGCGCCTGTGCCGCGCGGCCGAGTTCCGCGACCCCGAAACCGGCGGCCACATCCAGCGCATGGCGCGTTATTCACAACTCATCGCGCGCCGCCTGGGGCTGGACGCCAGCACCCAGGAACAGCTGCTGGTGGCCGCGCCGCTGCACGACATCGGCAAGATCGCCACGCCCGACCACATCCTGCTGAAACCCGGCCGGCTGACCGACGATGAGATGGTGATGATGCGCCAACACGCCGAGGTGGGCGCGCGCATCCTGGCCGACAGCAAGATGCCCGAGATCCGCATGGGCTGCGACATCGCCGCCGGCCACCACGAACGCTGGGACGGCGCGGGCTACCCACTTGGCCTGGCCGCTGAGGCCATCCCGCTGGTGGCCCGCATCGTGGCCGTGGCCGATGTGTTCGATGCCCTCACCTCGGTGCGGCCCTACAAGGCCGCCTGGCCGCTGGCGCAGGCGCGCGAGCACATCGCCGCCGGCATCGGCAGCCACTTCGACCCGCGCTGCGCCCAGGCCTTTCTGGACGCCTGGGACGAGGTGCTGGCCATCCGCGCCGCCCATCCCGACTGAGAGCGTGCGCATGACCGACGCCGAAGAACTGGTACGCCTGCGCCTGGAACTGGCCACGCTGCGCCAGGCCATCGACGCCCACGCGATGACCATCAGCTTCGACGCGCAGGCCAACGTCAATGGCGTGAACGACGCCTTCTGCCGCCTGGCCAACTGCCGCCGCGAAGACCTGCTGGGCCGGCCCTTCCGCCTGTTGGAAACCGACAACCAGCCGCACGAGGTGATGCTGGCCATCCAGCGCAGCGTGGTCGAAGGCCAGGTCTGGCAGGGCCAGATCGAAGGCGCAAGCCGCGACGGTCGCCCTTTCTGGCTGGAGGTCACCGTGGTGCCTTTCCGCAGCGAAGGCCAGCGCATGGCCGACACCATCGCGCTGTGCACCGACATCACCGCGTCACGCCGCCTGGCCGAGCGCTTCGAACACAGCGAAGCCCAGTACCGCACGTTGGTGAACAGCCTGTCCGAGGTGGTGCTGCGCACCGACGACCTGGGCATGATCACCTTCGTCAACGCGGCCTGGGAAGCGCTCAGTGGCGTGGGCGCCGAGCAGGTGCGCGGGCGCTCGCTGCTGGAATTCGTGCACCCGGACGACCACGAGGGTTGCGTGCAGGACTTCGACGCCCTGTTGCACCACGGCCAGGCCGCCTGCGTGCGCGAGCTGCGCCTCATCACCCCCGACGGCCACGAGCGCTGGATGGAAGCGCACCTGCAGGGCCTGGCGCCCAGCGGCGACGTGGCGGCCGGCGTGGTGGGCACGCTGACCGACATCACCGAGCGCCACCAGGCCAGCGCTGCGTTGCTGCAGGCCAAGGAAACCGCTGAAGCCGCCAGCCGGCTGAAAAGCGCCTTCCTGGCCAACATGAGCCACGAGGTGCGCACGCCGCTGAACGGCATGATCGGCCTGACCGACGTGGTGCTGGCCACCGCGCTGGACGACGCGCAGCGCCAGTACCTGCAGGCCGCCAAGGCCTCGGCCGAATCGCTGATGGCCCTGTTCGACAACATCCTGCACTACGCCGACCTGGAAGCCGGTCGTGTGGCGCTGGCCCAGGTGCCCTTCGAGCTGCAGCCGCTGCTGGCGCAGTCGCTGCACGGCATTGCCAGCGGCGCGCGGGCGCAAGGGCTGGACCTGAGCCTGGAGCTGGACCCGGCCCTGCCCGAACTGGCCCTTGGCGACCCGGCCCGGCTGCGCCTGGTGCTGGCCCGGCTGCTGGACAACGCCTTGAAGTTCACCGCCGCCGGCCAGGTGGCGCTGCGCGCCGGACCCAATCCCTTGCAGCCGGGCGAACTGCTCATCACCGTGGCCGACAGCGGCATCGGCATTCCGCTGGAGGTGCAGCCGCACATCTTCGAGCCCTTCGTGCAGGAGGACGGCTCGGCCACGCGCCGCTTCGGCGGCACCGGGCTGGGCTTGTCCATCGTGCACCGGCTGGTGCAGATGATGGGGGGCCGCATCAGCCTGCACAGCCGCCCCGGGCAGGGCTCGGAGTTCGCGTTGTCTCTGCCCCTGGCGCCGGCTCCGCAGGGTCGGGCACCGGCCCAGGCCACGCCGGTGCCGGCCGCGTCCGCACGCGACGCGCGACGCGCCACCTACGCCCAAGGCCTGAAGCGCGCCGACGCCGAGACCGTGGGCCTGATCGCCGGCCCCTTCGCCGACCAGGCGCCGCTGGACATGGCGGCCATGCGCCAGGCGCTGCAGGACGGCGACGCCGCGGCGCTGCTGCGCCAGGCCCACGCCATGAAGGGGCTGCTGCTTTCCTTCGAGGCCCACGGCGCTTCGGAGCTCGCCAGCCTGCTGCAGGCCCAGGGCGAGCGGCAGCCCCTGAACGTGGCTGCCGCGGGCCAGGCGCTGGACGCGCTGGACGATGAACTGGCGCAGCTGCTGCCGCTGCTGCGCGAGGTGGCGCAGGCGGGCCTGGCCAGCTTGTCCTAGCCGGGCGTCAGCGGCCGGCGGTTTCGCGCGGGTCTTCGCCCACCATCTGGCCCAGCACCTTGCCGTCGTTGTCGAAGGTCACTGAAAACTGCTTGGGCTGGCTGGCTTCGTCGGAAAAGCGCCAGTCCCAGACCTCTTCCTTCTTCAAGGCGTAGGGCGTGGCCTTGGCCGGGCGGCCCAGGATGCGACGCACCTCGGCCTTGTCCATGCCCGGCTGCACCTTGGCGAAGTTGCGCGCGTTCAGCACCTGGCGCAGCGCGCTCATCTTGCCGTCCGCGCCGATGGTGATGAAGTAGTTGGTGCGGCCCTCGGGCTGGCGCGGGTACTCGAACACGCGCGAGCCGTCGGCTTCGTTCAGCACCGCGGCCGGTTCACCGAACTGGGCCCTCACATCGGCCTCGGTGGCCACGCCTTCTTCCAGCTTTTCAATCCGGCGTGCGTCACAGCCCGCCAGCAGCGTGAAAACGGCTCCGGCCAGGGCGGTGAGCAGGGCTGTCAGCTTCATCATCGTGCGGCCTCGTAAAATGCGCAGTCAAACATTCTGCCCCGGGCGCGCCCCCGGGCCCCGGCCATGCCCCTGTTCTGGAAGCCCTACGAGTCCGACACCACCCAGTTCATCAACGAACTGAAGGCCAAGAAGCCCAGCCTGGAAGCCGAACAGCGCGCCGGCCGCGGCCTGCTGTGGGACAAGCCCCAGGACCGCGAGGCCCAGGCCGGCTGGCGCAGCGTCCGCGTGCCGCAGCAGCCTTACGTGTACCAGACCAAGGCCAAGTGAGCGCAAGCGCTTCGCGCTGGTCCCGCCAGGTCTGATTCGTGTCCTTGCCTGCTGCCGGCGGCCTGCCGGCCGACGCCCTGGAACTGCCGCCCGCGCCCGAGCCCGCGGCCAGCGCCGCCGCGGCCCTGCCGGTGGACCACATCGCCGTGGCCCGCCTGTACGGCGAGCCTCTGTTTTCGCTGCCCAACGACCTGTACATCCCGCCGGATGCGCTGGAGGTCTTCCTGGAGGCCTTCGAAGGCCCGCTGGACCTGCTGCTGTACCTGATCCGGCGCCAGAACTTCAACATCCTGGACATCCCGCTGGCCGACGTCACGCGCCAGTACCTGGCCTATGTGGACCAGATCCGCAACCACAACCTGGAACTGGCGGCCGAGTACCTGCTGATGGCGGCGATGCTGATCGAGATCAAGTCGCGCATGCTGCTGCCGCCCAAGAAGACGGCCGACGGCGAAGAGGTGGCCGACCCGCGCGCCGAATTGGTGCGCCGGCTGCTGGAATACGAACAGATGAAACTGGCCGCCGCCCAGCTGGATGCGCTGCCGGTGATGGGCCGCGATTTCCTGCGCGCGCAGGTCACCATCGAACAAAGCCTGGAGCCGCGACTGCCCGAGGTGAATGCGCAAGACCTGCGCGAAGCCTGGGCCGACATCCTCAAGCGGGCCAAGTTGAACCAGCACCACCGCATCTCGCGTGAACAGCTGTCGGTGCGCGAGCACATGAGCATCCTGCTCAAGCGCCTGCAAGGCCAGCGCTTCGTGGAATTCCAGGACCTGTTCGACACCGGCCGCGGCGTGCCGGTGCTGGTGGTGACCTTCATCGCGATGCTGGAGCTCAGCCGCGAACGGCTGCTGGAAGTGACACAGGCCGAGGCCTTTGCGCCCATTTACGTGCGGCTGGCCTACCAGCCCGCGTAGACCCACCCATCCACGCGCGGCAAGTTGCCGCGCCGTGCCCCGGCGCAGCCTGCGGCACCTACACTGGCAAGACCACCTGCGCACCCGGCGGCACCACCGCCTTGGCCGGACGCGCCCCCTGCCGACAAGGGTCTTCCCATGCTGAACTGGATCTTCAAGAAGCGCAGCACGCTTGAGCTGCGCCCCGCCCCCGTGCCCACCCCGGCCGCCGTGGCCGCTGCGGCCAGCGCCCAGGTCGAGGCCGACAAGGCCATTGCCCGCGCCCGCCAGGCCGAAGCCGCGCAAGCCGAATGGGCGCCGCGTCTGGATGCCGCCCGCGGTGACGACGCCGCGCTGCTGCGCGTGGCCCAGGAAACCCCGGTGCTGGACCTGAAGCTGGCTGCCGTGCAGGCCATTGCCGGCGAAGCCACGCTGAAGCTGGCCGAGAGGGCCTTTCGCGACCACGACCGCCGCGTTCACCGCCTGGCCAAGCAGCGCTGGGAAGCCGCCGTGGTCCAGCGCGAAGCGCGCGAACGCGCGCAGGTGCTGATCGACAACGCCACGGCCCTGGGCACCGAGATGCCCATCCCGGTGAACCGCCTGGTCAGCCTGGACCGCGACTGGGCCGCGCTGCCTGCCGCCGACCTGGAAGCCAGCCAAACCGAGGCCTTCACCCAGCAGCGCCAGCGCCTGGACGCGCTGATGCGCGAACACGACGAAAAGCTGGCACAGGCGCAGCGCCAGGCCGCGGAGGCCGCCGCCCAGGCGCAGGCCGAAGCGGCTGCGGCCCAGGAAGCCCGGCGCGCCGAACAGGCGCGGCTGGACGAAGAAGCCGCTGCCGCCCAGGCCCAGCGCCAGGCCGACCAACAGCGCGACGCCCAGGCCCGCGACCAGGCCCAGGCCGATGCCGCCGCCGAGGTGGCCGCCAGGAAGAAGGCCAGGACCGCCAGCACCGACCAGTTGGCGCCGCTGATCCAGGCCGTCACCGACGGCGAAGCCGCGCTGGCCGACGGTGAACTGGGCGCCATGGAAGGCCACATCGATGCGGCCGATGCGGTGGTCCAGGCCCTGAAGACCCAGGGCCTGCAATGGCCTGACAAGCTGCGCCACCGCCTGCAGGACCTGCACGCCGAGCGGGGCCGCCTGAACGGCTGGCGCCGCTGGGGCGGGGCCCGCGCCCGCGAAGACCTGGTGGCCGAAGCCGAGACCCTGGCCCGCCTGGTGCCCGGCGCGCCCGCGGTGCCGCCCGCCGAGCCCGAGGTGGTGGCGGTGCCGAACGACGCTGCAGCAAGCCATGTGGAAGAAGCGGTTGCTCACATTCAAGCCCCTAGTGAGGCGCCCGAAGCCGCCGCGGAGCCGGTGGTGGCGCCGGCGGTGACCGATGCCAGCGACACGGAGGGTGCAGGGGCCGAAACCGCCCCGCCAGAAAGCGCGCAAGCGCCTGAAGCTGACGTTGTAGCCGGCGTTGAAGCCGCAGCCGCAGCCGAGACCCCGGCGCTGAGCGCCGAGACCGCGGCCGACGCCGCGCCCGTCGCCCCGGCGCCGCGCGCTCCCCGGGCGCCCCGTGCGCCCAAACTGAACCTGAAGACCCACGCCGACGCCATCCAGAACCTGCGCAACCGCTGGAAGGAACTGGACCGCGTCGGCGCCGCAGCCAGTGGTGCGCTGTGGCACCGCTTTGACAGCGCGCTGAAGCACGCCTACCAGCCGGTGGCGGCGCTGATGGCGGCGCAAAAGGCCGCCCGCCAGGAAAACCTGGCCGCCCGCCTGACCTTGCTGGCCACGCTGGACGACGTGGCCGTGCCCGCGGCCGGTGCCAGCGAAGAAGGCGCTGCCGGCTGGAAGGCGCTGATCCACGCCCTGGACCGCTTCCACCTGGCCTGGCGTCAATTGGGCCCGGTGGCGCACACCGTGCCCGCGGCCGAACTGGACAGGCTGAACCAGCTGCTGCGCCAGGCCCTGGGCCGGCTGGAAGACCCGCTGGCCGCGGCGCGCCGCAGCGCCGAAGCCCAGCGCGAACAGCTGGTGGCGCAGGCCCTGGCCCTGGTGCCGGCCGACGAGAGCCAGCCGCCCGCCTTTGACGCCCCGCGCCGTGTGCGCGACCTGCAGGCGCAGTGGCAGCAGCAAGCACGATCGCTCACGCTGGCGCGCAACACCGAACGCGCGCTGTGGGACCGTTTCCGCGCCGCCACCAACGCGGTGTTCGAACGCCGCGAGGCGGCAGTGAAGACCCGCGACGCCGAATTTGCCGCCAACCTGGTGCTGCGCGAAGGCCTGATCCAGGCCCTGGTGGACCTGCCGGCCGACCTGCCCGAAGCCGATCTGAAGCGCGCCCTGGCCGAACACGACCAGCAGTGGCGCCAGGCGCCCGAGGTGCTGCGCGTGCAGATGCCCAAGTTGGAAGCGCGTTGGCAGGCCGCCCGCGAGAAGGCCGTGCACACCCTGGCCAGCAGTGGTCAGCGCCGCTGGCTGGCGCATGTGGATGCCCTGGTGGCGCGCCTGGCCCTGTGCCGCGAGCGCGAAGCCGAAGGCGCCGATGCCGACAGCCTGGCCGCACGCTGGAAGGAAGCCGCCGAAACCGCACCGAACTGGCTGAAGGCCCTGGCCCCGCGCTGGCAGCAGCCTGTGACCGCCGGCCCGCTGGCCGGCGATGCCGTGGAAGCCCTGCTGCTGCAGCTGGAAGCCAGCCTGGACCTGCCGGCCACGCCCGAGCAGCAGGCCGCGCGCCGTCAGCTGAAGCTGCAGGCCATGAAGCAGGCCCTGGAAGGCCGCGGTGGTGCAGGCGCACCGAAGTCGGCGCAAGAAGCCTTTGCCGCGCTGCTGCGCCAGGGCCGCCTGCAGACCGCCCTGGCCCAGCGCCTGGACGTGCTGGTGGCCGGCTTGCGCGCCGCCACGCCTGGCACTTTCGTCTGAGCGCCTGACGGCCTGCGGGCCTTCAGCGCTTCAGGCGTCCTCGTCCTGCGGCCTCAGTGGCGCCACCACCTGTTCAATGGCGCCGAACAGGCTCTGGCCATCGGCGCCCTTCATCTCGATGCGGATGTGGTCGCCAAAGCGCATGAACTCGGTCTTGGGCGCACCGTCCTCGATGGTCTCGATGGCGCGCTTCTCGGCAATGCAGCTGTAGCCGCGCGACCAGTCCTTGTTGCTCACCGTGCCGCTGCCCACGATGGAGCCAGCGCGCACATTGCGGGTCTTGGCGATGTGGGCGATCAGCTGGCCGAAGTGGAAGGTCATTTCTTCACCCGCGCTGCACAGGCCCACGCGCTTGCCGTTCCACTGGCTTTCAATGTTCAGCGCCAGGCGCCCGCCGGCCCAGGCCGGCCCCAGTTCATCCGGCGTCAGCGCCACCGGGCTGAAGGCGGTGGCCGGCTTGCTCTGGAAGAAGCCGAAGCCCTTGGCCAGTTCGGCCGGGATCAGGTTGCGCAGGCTCCAGTCGTTGGCCAGCATCACCAGCCGGATGCCGTCCAGCGCCGCGTCGGGGCCGGTGCCCATGCCCACGTCCCCGGTCACCACCGCCACCTCGGCCTCGAAGTCGATGCCCCAGTCCTCGCTCGAGAACACGGCGTCGTCGCAGGGCCCCAGGAAGTCGTCGCTGCCACCCTGGTACATCAGCGGGTCGGTGTAGAAGGTGGCGGGCACTTCGGAGTTGCGCGCCTTGCGCACCAGTTCCACGTGGTTGATGAAGGCCGAGCCGTCGGCCCATTGGTGGGCGCGCGGCAGCGGCGCCATGCACAGCCGCGGGTCGAAGGCGAAGGCGTGGCGCGCCTTGCCCTGGTTCAGCGTGGTGTACAGGTCTTCCAGTTGCGGCGACAGGAAGTTCCAGTCGTCCAGCACTTGTTGCAGCCGCTGGGCGATGCCGCTGGCGAAATGGGCGGTGGACAGGTCGCGCGACACCAGCACCAACTGGCCGTCGCGTGAACCATCTTTGTAGGTGGCGAGTTTCATGGAGGAAGGGCGACAGTTTTGCTGGCAGCATTGTGCTTGTGTCTGCGCCCGCTGCCCTCGCCCCCCAGGGCCCGTCCTCCGGGCCTGGGCGCTGGCGCGCGCTGGCCGCCGTGGCCCTGCTGGTGTTGCTGGCCCATGGCTGGGTGCTGGACGAAGTGGCGGGCCTGGGCGGACCCGACCCGGCCGACACGCCGCGCGCTGCGGCGATGACGGTGCGCAACATCGTGCTGCCGCCCCCCGCCGAGCCCGCGGCCCAGCCGCTGGCCGCGCCGGCGGTGGCCGCCGCGCCTGCGCCTCCGCCTGAACCTGCCGCGCCGCCGCGCCGCAGCCTGCCTGCGGTGGCGACGGCGCCAGCCGAACCCGCCCCGGCCCCGGCACCCGAACCCCGCCCCGAACCGGCGCCCGACACCCCGGCGCCGGTGGAGCCGGCGCTGGACCAACTGCGCACCCAGGCCCTGCCCCAGGACCCGCCGGCGGCCCTCGTGGACGCCGCCTCGGCCCCGGCCGCGCCGGTGGCGGTGATCTCCTCGGTGAACCCCGCCGCCGCCGCAGCGGGCCTGCCCGCGGGTGAGATGCCCACCTACCCGACGCGCGTGCCGCCCTCGGCCGAACTGCACTACACCGTCAAGCGTGGCCCGGTCAGCGCCAGCGGCACCTTGCGCTGGGCGGCCGATGGGGGCAGCTACGAAATGTCCCTGGTGGGCAGCCTGCTGGGCGTGACGGTGCTGGAACAGGCCAGCCGCGGCGGCTTCGACGCCGCCGGCCTGGCGCCCGAACGCTTCGCCGACCGCCGCAGCGGCCGCGACCAGCGTGCCGCCAACTTCCAGCGCGCCGCCAGCAAGATCACCTTCTCCGCCACCACCAATGCCCTGCCGCTGGTGCCTGGCGCGCAGGACCGCCTGAGCTGGATGGCGCAGCTCACCGCCATCGCGCTGGCCGACCCCGGCCGCCTGCTGCCGGGCGGGCAGGTGGCCATGTTCGTGGTGGGTTCGCGCGGCGAGGGCGATGTGTGGACCTTCACCGTGCGTTCGGCCCAGACCGACGGCCTGATCGAACTGGTGCGCGAGCCGCGGCGCGAGTTCGACAACCGCATCGAGGTCTGGCTGCACCCACGGCGCGGCTTCTGGCCGGTGCGCGCGCTGCAAAGCAGCCAGGGCGGCGACGCCAGCGTGGAGCTCACGCTGGTGGATGGCCCGTTTCCCCTGTCCGCGCGTTAAGGCGCCGGGGTGCCGGGCCGGGGCTTGAATTCCGGTGCGGCCCCCCGACCTGAGGCCTGAAGGGGAACATTCATGCAGATGCTCTACAACTCGGACAGTTTCGCGGTGGTGGAAGTGGACCTGGGTGCGCTCACCGCCGCGCCCGGCAGCGTGGCCCCGCCGCGCGGCGGCTACGAGATCGTGGACAAGTTCGCACGCAAGGAGATCTTCATCGACGGGCTGCTGGCCGAACGCTTCAAGCAGGGCGTGCAGGCCCTGGTGAGCCAGGGCGATGCCAGCGAAGAGAACTTCGACGATTTCATCTCCGGCTTCACCCTCCTGGGCCAGCAGCCCCTGGTCATGCACTGACCCCCCTCGTTCTGGCGTCACAGCGCCTGTCCACCTGAAACAGCCCCGGCCCGTTACGGGCCGGCCCTTGCCCATCACCGCGCGCTGCGCCAAGATGGGGCGAAGGCTGTGTTCGGGTCGTTCAACCGGGAGCTGCCATGCCCAAAGGGCCTGTTGCTGTGCGTGGGGTCTTGTCGCCGGGCCTGGCCGAAGCGCCGGTGCTGGACTGCATGTGTTCGCAGTTCGTGCTGACGCTCACGCTGCGCCACCCGGGGCGCTTCAACCTGCGGCGCGACTGGAGCAGCCTGCTGTCCCTGGTGGGCCGCCACCTGGTGTGGCCGCCGCACGTGCTGGCGCGGCTGCGCGCCTACCTGGCCAAGCGCTGCAAGGACAACGACCAGTGGCGCGGCCACGCCGAGCTGTCCGACACCGCCTTCGTGCAGCGCTTTGGCGCCTGGCGCGGCCCGTACGAAGAGGGCACGCTGTTCTTCTACGTGGACGAATACGTGAAGGACGCACCCAAGGACCTGCTGGCCGTGCTGTCGGCCACCAGCGACTGGCTGGCGCGCGACCTGAAGAAGCGCAGCACCTTGGTGGAAAAGAACATCGACGCGCTGGCCGGCCTGCTGCAGCTGAACCCGGCCGAGCGCGCGCTGCTGCTGTACGGCACCCTGGCGCGCTACCAGCGCGACCTGCGCGGCCTGCTGGTCGAGTTCAAGGTGGCCAATGCGCAGGAAGCCTACGCGGCCATCGCCGCCGTGGCCGGCGTGGACGAACGCGAAGTGGCCGAGGCCCTGCGCGCCGGCAGCCGGCTGGAACGCATCGGCATGGTGGAAAACCTGATCAGCGAACACAACATCACCGACCTGGCCGACCTGATGAAGGTCAGCGAACAGCTGCCCCCGGTGCTGATGCGCGAATACCGCGGGCCCGACGAGCTGATGGCGGTGTTCACCCGACCCGCGGCCAAGTCCGATCTGTGTGCCGCCGACTTCGCCTTCGTGGCCGAAGAAGTGGGCGTGCTCACTGCGCTGCTGCGCAACGCCGTGGCGCAGAAGGCCGCGGGCGTGAACGTGCTGCTGTACGGCCCGCCCGGCACCGGCAAGACCGAACTCGCCAAGGTCTGCGCGGGCGACGCCGGCCTGTCGCTGTACCAGGTGGAGTACGCCGACCGCGACGGCAACAGCCTGACCGGCCGCGACCGCTACCGGTCCTTGCAGATCAGCCAGGTGTTCCTGAAAGGCAGCCCCGAGGTGGCGCTGCTGTTCGACGAGGTGGAAGACGTGTTCCCGCCGATTTCCACCGACGCCGCGCAGCTGATGGCGCGCCTGGACGCGGGCGACGCGCCGCCGTCGGGCAGCGTCAGCGGCAAGGCCTGGGTGAACCAGATCCTGGAAACCAACCCGGTGCCGGTGATCTGGATCACCAACCGCATCGAGCAGATCGACCCCGCCTTCCGCCGCCGCTTCCAGTACCACCTGGAACTGAAGAGCCCGCCGCCCGGCGCGCGCGAAGCGCTGATTGCCCGCGCGTTGGACGGCGTGGCGGTGAGCGAAGGCTTCACCGCCAAGCTGGCCGAGCGCAAGGGGCTGACGCCGGCGCAGATCCGCACCGCGGTGCGCTTTGCGCGCCTGGCCGGCGGCGTGGACGCCACGCTGGAGCCGCTGATCGAGCGCCAACTGGGCAACGCCGACAAGGCCCTGGGCCGCGAACAGACATCGAAGCCCGCGCGGCGCAGCGTCACCGCCTACGACCTGTCGCTGCTGAACCTGGAAAGCAAGTTCGAGGTCTCGCGCATCATCGATGCGCTGGCGCGCCGCGGCCACGGCACCCTGTGTTTCCATGGCGCGCCCGGCACCGGCAAGACCGCGCTGGCCGAGCACATCGCGCAGGCGCTGGGCCGGCCGCTGATGATCCGCCAGGCCAGCGACCTGGTGAGCAAGTTCGTCGGCGAAACCGAACAGAACATGGCCCGCATGTTCGAAGAAGCCAGCACCGAGCAGTCGGTGCTGCTGCTGGACGAAGCCGACAGCTTCCTGCGCAGCCGCCGCCGCGCCGAGCGCAGCTACGAGGTGACCGAGGTCAACGAGATGCTGCAGGGCATGGAGCGTTTCGCCGGCGTGTTCATCTGCACCACGAACTTGTTTGAAGACCTGGACGAAGCCGCGCTGCGCCGCTTCACCTTCAAGATCCACTTCCGCCCCTTGCGGCCCGAACAGCGCCTGCGCATGTTCGTGGCCGAGGCCCTGGCCGGCGATGAGACCGCGCTCACCGACGAACAAGGCCAGCGCCTGGCCCAGATGGACTGCCTGGCCCCGGGCGACTTCGCGGCGGTGAAGCGCCAGGTCGACATCCTGGACGAAGCCTTCGCACCCGATGAATTTCTCTCGCAACTGGAGGGCGAGCACAGGGTCAAGCCCCAGGTGCGTGAGCGCCGCGGCATGGGCTTCCTACAATCGAGCCCATGAACGCCCAGTCCCAATCCCCGAAGTTCACCCGTGGCGCGCAGCTGCCCGAGGTGCTGGCCCAACGCATCGCCGTGATCGACGGCGCCATGGGCACCATGGTGCAGCGCTACAAGCTGGGCGAAGCAGATTTCCGCAGTGAACGTTTTGCCGACCACCCCAAGGACCTGAAGGGCAACAACGACCTGCTGGTGCTGACCCGGCCCGACGTCATCCGCGAAATCCACCGCCAGTACCTGGCCGCGGGCGCCGACATCATCGAAACCAACACCTTCGGCGCGACCTCCATCGCCCAGGAAGACTATGCGCTCGGCCACATCGCGCACGAGATGAACGTGGCCGCCGCGCGCATTGCGCGGCTGGAAGCCGACGCCGCCGCCACGCCGGACAAGCCGCGCTTCGTGGCCGGCGCCTTGGGGCCCACGCCGCGCACCGCCAGCATCAGCCCGGACGTGAACGACCCGGGCGCACGCAACGTCAGCTTCGACCAACTGCGCGACGCCTACCGCGAGCAGGCCGCCGGCCTGCTGGAAGGCGGCTGCGACCTGTTCCTGGTCGAAACCATCTTCGACACGCTGAACGCCAAGGCGGCCATCTTCGCGCTGGACGAGTTGATGGAAGACACCGGCGAACGCCTGCCGGTCATCGTCAGCGGCACGGTCACCGACGCCTCGGGCCGCATCCTGTCGGGCCAGACGGTGCACGCCTTCTGGCATTCGGTGCGCCATGCGCGGCCCATCGCGGTGGGCCTGAACTGCGCACTCGGCGCGGCGCTGATGCGGCCCTACATCGAAGAATTGTCGAAGGTGGCGGCCGACACCTGGATCAGTTGCTACCCCAACGCCGGCCTGCCCAACCCGATGAGCGACACCGGCTTCGACGAGACGCCGGCCGTCACCGGTGCGCTGGTGGCCGAATTTGCTGAAGCCGGCTTCCTGAACATCGCCGGCGGCTGCTGCGGTACCACGCCGGACCACATCGCTGAAATCGCCCGCCGCGTGGGCAAGTACCGCCCGCGCGGCAAAGCCGACCCGCTGTTCAGCGGCTTGCTGGCGGCTTGACCGTCGGCGCCGGCGCGGCGGGCTTGGGCGCGGCCGCCGGCCTGGCCGCCGGCATGGGCAGCATCGGGCTGGCGTCTTCCAGCTTCAGCACCGGCGGCGGTGTGGGCGACAGGCGCAGCAGCACCACGCCGGCGCTCAGGTTGGGCGTGGCCGGCAGGCGGCTGCGCGAGACCTTCTTGCCGACCAGGAAGTCGCGCATCGCGGCCAGGCGTTCGCGCAGTTGAGGCTCGGGCGGGCCCAGTTGCAGGTGGGCGCCGCGCTGGCGCGCCAGGCTCTGGCTCAGCTTGTCCAGCACCGCGCGCAGCGCGGGCTTCATCTTGGCGCTGTCGAATTCGAAGCCGAATTCCATCGGTACGTCCACCCGCAGTGAACCGTCGGCCTCGTCGGTGAAGGCCACGGGCGTGCCCTCGAACAGCGAGCGCATCCATTGCTGTTCGGCCGCGATGGGCGACGGCGGCGGGGGCGGCGGCGGTTCGGGCGGCGGCGTGGTCGCTGCAGGCGCGGCCTGCGGGGCGGCCGGCGCCGGTGCAGCGGCCGGGGCAGGCGCCGGTGCAGCGGCTTGGGAGCGTGGCGGCGGCGGCGGCGCGTGACGTACTGGCGCTGGCGCCGGCGGCGTGGCGCAGCCGGCCAGCACCAGGGCAAACCCCGCCGCTAGAATCGGCAGCTTTTCCGAGGAGCGTTGCGACGGCCCGAGGCCACCGGTTCTGCCCGGGGACCCGGCCGCCAGGCTCGGAAACGCAGATGCCGGGGTTGTCGACCCGTCCTGCGCGCAACGGCGCTCACCCCACAAGCCGGAGGCCCGGCGCCGCGGGTGGGCCGCGGTGGCGGCACCGGTGAGCAGGCCCTTCCAGGCGCCGAGACTGAACATGACCGACCGCATTCCTACTCCCCATCCCCAAGTGGCACCGTTGCGCCTGTCGGGACTGGAGCCCGTGACCATCGGCGCTGGTGCATTGTTCGTCAACATTGGCGAGCGTACCAACGTCACAGGCTCCAAGGCTTTTGCCCGCATGATCCTGGAAGGCCGCTTCGAGGACGCATTGTCCGTCGCCCGCCAGCAGGTGGAAAACGGCGCCCAGATCATCGACATCAACATGGACGAGGCCATGCTGGACAGCCAGGCCGCCATGGTGCGCTTCCTGACGCTGATCGCGTCCGAGCCCGAAATTGCCCGCGTGCCCATCATGATCGACTCCTCCAAGTGGAGCGTCATCGAAGCCGGGCTGAAGTGCATCCAGGGCAAGGGCATCGTCAACTCCATCTCGCTGAAGGAAGGCGAGGCCGAATTCCGCCGCCAGGCCACGCTGCTGCGCCGCTACGGCGCCGCCGCGGTGGTGATGGCCTTCGATGAACAGGGCCAGGCCGACAGCTTCGAGCGCAAGACCCAGATCTGCCAGCGCGCCTACCGCCTGCTGGTGGACGAGGTGGGCTTCCCGGCCGAAGACATCATCTTCGACCCCAACATCTTCGCCATCGCCACCGGCATCGAAGAACACGCGAACTACGCGGTGGACTTCATCAACGCCACGCGCTGGATCAAGCAGCACCTGCCGGGCGCCAAGGTGTCGGGCGGTGTTTCCAATGTTTCCTTCAGCTTCCGCGGCAACGAACCCGTGCGCGAGGCCATCCACACCGTGTTCCTGTACCACGCCATCCAGGCGGGCATGGACATGGGCATCGTCAACGCCGGCATGGTGGGCGTGTACGACGACATCCCGGCCGACCTGCGCGAGCGCGTGGAAGACGTGGTGCTGAATCGCCGCGACGACGCCACCGAGCGCCTGCTGGAAGTGGCCGACGCGGTGAAGGGCGCGGCCAAGGACGACAGTGCCAAGCTGGCCTGGCGCGCGCTGCCGCTGCGCGAGCGTCTTTCGCATGCGCTGGTGCACGGCATCACCGACTTCATCGTCGAGGACACCGAAAGCGTCTGGCAGGAAATCCGCGCCGAAGGCGGCCGGCCGCTGCACGTGATCGAAGGCCCGCTGATGGCCGGCATGAACGTGGTGGGCGACCTGTTCGGCGCCGGCAAGATGTTCCTGCCCCAGGTGGTGAAGAGCGCGCGCGTGATGAAGCAGGCCGTGGCCCACCTGCTGCCCTACATCGAGGAAGAAAAGCGCCAGCTCATCGCCGCAGGCGAGGACGCCAAGCCCAAGGGCAAGATCGTCATCGCCACCGTCAAGGGCGACGTGCACGACATCGGCAAGAACATCGTCACCGTCGTGCTCCAGTGCAACAACTTCGAAGTCGTGAACATGGGCGTGATGGTGCCCTGCCAGGACATCCTGGCCAAGGCGCGGGTGGAAGGGGCGGACATCATTGGTCTTTCAGGCCTGATCACCCCCAGCCTGGAAGAGATGCAGCATGTGGCCGCCGAGATGCAGCGCGACGCCTACTTCCGGCTGAAGAAGATCCCGCTGCTCATCGGCGGGGCCACCTGCAGCCGGGTGCACACCGCGGTGAAGATCGCGCCGCACTACGAAGGCCCGGTGGTCTATGTGCCCGACGCCTCGCGCAGCGTGGGCGTGTGCTCCGACCTGCTGAGCGACGAGCGCGCCGCGCGCTACATCGCCGAGCTGAACGCCGACTACCAGCGTGTGCGCGAGCAGCATGCCGGCAAGAAACAGACGCCGCTGGTGCCGCTGGCCCAGGCACGCGCCAACAAGACGCGCATCGACTGGGCCGCCTACACGCCGCCGGTGCCGAAGTTCATCGGCCGGCGCGTCTTCCGCAACCAGGACCTCGCCGAACTGGCCGCCTGCATCGACTGGAGCCCCTTCTTCCAGACCTGGGACTTGAGCGGGCGCTTTCCCGACATCCTGCGCGACGAGGTGGTGGGGGCCGAGGCCACCCGGGTGCTGTCCGACGGCAAGCGGCTGCTGCAGCGCCTGATTGAAGGCCGCTGGCTGCAGGCCAATGGCGTGGTGGCGCTGCTGCCGGCCAACACCGTGGGCGACGATGCGATCGAGGTCTACACCGATGAAAGCCGGCGCGACGTGGCGCTCACCTGGCGGCCGCTGCGCATGCAGACCGAGCGTCCGGTCATCGACGGCGTGGCGCGGCCCAACCGCTGCCTGGCCGACTTCATCGCGCCCAAGGGCGTGAAGAACGACTACATCGGCCTGTTCGCCGTGACCGCCGGCCTGGGCGTGGACAAGAAGGAAGCGCAGTTCATGGCCGACCACGACGACTACTCGGCCATCATGCTGAAAGCCCTGGCCGACCGACTGGCCGAGGCCTTCGCCGAGCGCCTGCACCAGCGCGTGCGCACCGACCTGTGGGGCTATGCGCCCAACGAAGCGCTGGCCACTGAAGAGTTGATCGCGGAAACCTACCGCGGCATCCGCCCCGCGCCGGGCTACCCGGCCTGCCCGGAACACGGCATCAAGCGCGCCATGTTCAAGGTGCTGCAGGCCGAAGACATCCAGATGGGCCTGACCGAGAGCCTGGCCATGACGCCCGCGGCCAGCGTCAGCGGCTTCTACCTGGCGCACCCGGACGCCGCCTACTTCAACGTGGGCCGCATCGGTGACGACCAGGTGGCCGACTGGGCCGCGGCCGAGCAGGTGGATGAGGTCCAGGCGCGGCGGCGGCTGGCCCCGCAGCTGTAACCAGCCATTCACCAGCCGGCCACGCTGGCGCCTGGCCTTGGCGGCATGATCGGGCCTGCGGCCCGTCTGGCCGCTTCAGGAGGATTCCATGCGCATGGCACCCAGCAACACCTTCTTCTTCGCCGCGGCGGCCTTCGCGGCGGCCCTGGCCATGGCGCCGGCCCAGGCGGCCGATGTCCCGCCCAAACCCACGGCGCGCCAGCTGGCGGGGCTGTGTGACACCTGCGTGATCGTCACGGCGCAGGCGGTGGAAAAGCGCAAGGGCAAGGCCAGCGGCGTGGGCGCCGTGGGTGGCGCCGTGGCCGGCGGCGTCGTGGGCAACAAGGTGGGTGACTCCACCGTGGCCACGGTGGGCGGTGCGGCGGTGGGCGGCCTGCTGGGCAACGAGATCGAAAAGCGCGTCAAGCGCCACAAGGTCTGGATCACCACGGTGACGCAGAAGGACGGCAACACGCGCCGCTTCGAGTCCCTGTCCGACCCGCAGCACCGGTTGGGCGAGATGCTGAAAGTGCAGGGCGACCAGCTGGTCAAGCCCTGACACGGGCTGGGCGCGCTGACGCGCTCAGCGGCCCGGCAGCGCCCGCCGCAATTGCATCGCTTCGGCCAGGTGGGCCAGGCTGATGGGCTCGCTGCCTTCCAGGTCGGCCACGGTGCGAGCCAGCTTCAGCACCCGGTGCAGGCTGCGACCGCTCCAGGCCAGGCGGGCGGCGGCCTGCTCGGCGAAGCGGGCGGTGGGGGCGTCCAACGCACACAGGGTGTCGATGCGCCCGGGCGGCAATTGGGCGTTGGGTGCGCCCTGGCGTTGGTGCTGCAAGGCCAGCGCCGCGGCCACCCGTTCGCCCACCGCCGCGCTGGCTTCGCCGTCGGGCAGGGCCATCAGCTCGGCCGGTGTGGCGGCCGGCACCTCCACCTGCATGTCGATGCGGTCCAGCAGCGGGCCGGACAGGCGGGACTGGTAGCGCGCCACCTGCTCGGGCGTGCAGCGGCAGGTGCGGCCCAGCGCGGCATTGGCGCCCAGCCAGCCGCAGGGGCAGGGGTTCATCGCCGCCACCAGCTGGAAGCGGGCCGGGAAGGCCGCCTGGCGCGCCGCGCGCGAGATGGTCACGCGGCCGGTTTCCAGCGGTTCGCGCAGGGCTTCCAGGGCGCTGCGGCTGAATTCGGGCAACTCGTCCAGGAACAGCACGCCGGCGTGCGCCAGGGAGATCTCGCCCGGCCGTGGCGGCGTGCCCCCGCCCACCAGGGCCACCGCGCTGGCGGTGTGGTGGGGGCTTCTGAAAGGGCGTTGGCCGAAGCCGGGGGCTGACAGGCCGCGGGCGCCCAGGCCCGCCAGTGCCGCGGCGGCCAGCGCGTCTTCGGCGTCCAGCGGCGGCAGCAGGCCGGCCAGGCGCTGCGCCAGCATGCTCTTGCCACTGCCCGGCGGGCCGACGAACAGCAGGCTGTGCCCGCCGGCAGCAGCGATTTCCAGCGCGCGCTTGGCCAAGGCCTGGCCCTTCACGTCGTGCAGGTCGGGGCCGGGCGGGGCGGCGGCGGCCGGCAGCGGCTGAGCGCGTGGCAAGGGCAGGTCGGCGCCAGGCTCCGTGCTGGGCGCCAGCGCCTGCACCACGTCCATCAGGTGGGCCGCGGCGCGCACGTCCACGCCGCTGGCGCAGGCGGCTTCCGCCGCGCTGGCACTGGGCAGCAGCAGGGCGTGCGGGCTGGCCTCGCGCCGCAGCGCCAGGGCCAGGGCCAAGGCGCCGCGCACCGGCCGCAGTTCACCGGCCAGCGAGAGTTCGCCCGCGCATTCCAGTTGCGCCAGTCGCCGGGCGTCCACCTGGCCGGCAGCGGCCAGGATGCCCAGGGCGATGGGCAGGTCGAAGCGGCCACTTTCCTTCGGCAGGTCGGCCGGGGCCAGGTTGATGGTGATGCGCTTGTTGTGCGGGAAGGCGAAGCCGCAGCTCAGCAGCGCAGCGCGCACCCGCTCGCGCGATTCCTTCACTTCGGTGTCGGCCAGGCCCACCAGGGTGAAGCTGGGCAGGCCGTTGGCCAGGTGCACCTCCACCTGCACCGGCTGGGCGTTCAGGCCGTCCAGCGCGCGGCTGCGGACGATGGCCAAGGACATGGGCGAACCCCTCTGCAGCCCCTTGCTGCGATGGCGCTGGATTCTGGGCAGGCGCCCGGGCGTGCACATCGCACGAAGGGTTGCACCAAAGGCGTGCCCCCATTGGAGGGGCCTCGAAGTGGTGCGTCGTTGCGGTGCGTTCGCAGCCCTTTGCCCCTTGGCGGGGCGCGCCACGGGGGCGGCTCATTGGCATGGAAGGTGCAGAAGCACCTTGCAACCTTTCAACCACCCGTTTGTGGAGCCTGCCTCAATGAAAAAGACATCCTTCGCCCTGTCGGTGGCCGCGCTGGCCGCGCTGCTGCCGCTGTCGTCGTTCGCCGACGTTGCGTTCAACGTTGGGGCGGTCACCGATTACCGCTACCGCGGCATTTCCCAGACCCGCCTGAAGCCGGCCCTGCAGGGCGGCGTGGACTACACCCAGGGTGGGCTGTACCTGGGCGCCTGGGCTTCGACCATCAAGTGGATCAAGGACGGCGGCGGCGACGCCAACGTCGAAATCGACCTGTACGGCGGCTACAAGGGCGAGATCACCAAGGGTCTGGGCTACGACGTTGGTCTGCTGGCCTACGTGTACCCGAGCAACAAGCTCACCCCCAGCGCCGACACCCAGGAAATCTACGGTGCGCTGAGCTTCGGTCCGGCCACGCTGAAGTACAGCCACTCGGTCAGCAACTTGTTCGCCGCCACCGACAGCAAGAACAGCGGCTACCTGGACCTGTCGGCCAGCTTCGAAGTGATGGACGGCTGGAGCGTGGCCCCGCACCTGGGCCACCAGACCGTCAAGAACCATTCGAACCTGACCTACACCGACTTCTCCATCACCCTGTCCAAGGACTTCAAGGGCTTGGTGCCCAGCATCGCCATCGTGGGCAATGACGTGAAGAACAAGAACGACTTCACCATTCTTGGCAAAGAGCTGTCCAAGACCTCCCTGGTCCTGGGCCTCAAGTACAACTTCTGAAACCCATTGAAGGAGCAACCATGAAGATGGTGACCGCCATCGTCAAGCCCTTCAAGCTTGACGAAGTCCGTGAAGCGCTGTCGGGCATCGGGGTGCAAGGCATCACGGTGACCGAGGTGAAGGGTTTTGGCCGCCAGAAGGGCCACACCGAGCTGTACCGCGGTGCTGAATACGTCGTCGATTTCCTGCCCAAGGTGAAGATCGAAGCCGCGGTGGACGATGCCATCGTTGACCGCGTGATCGAGGCCATCGAGGCCAGCGCCCGCACCGGGAAGATCGGCGACGGCAAGGTCTTCGTTTCGCCGCTGGAACAGGTGGTGCGCATCCGCACCGGCGAAACCGGCAAGGACGCGCTCTGAGCGCTTGGCCCCCACATTCCAAGAGAACACCATGAGAAAACTCATCACAACGATTGCCCTGGGCCTGGCGGTCCTGGGCTTCGCGGGAGGCAGTTACGCGCAGGACGCGGCCGCTTCCGCACCGGCTGCGGCATCGGCTGCGGCTGACACGGCGTCGGCCCCGGCCGCGCCCGCCGCCGCGCCTGCCGCGGCGCCGGCGGCCTCTGCGGCGGCCGACGCGGCCTCGGCGCCGCCCGCGCCGGTGGCCAACAAGGGCGACAACGCCTGGATGCTGGTGTCCACCCTGCTGGTCATCATGATGACCGTGCCCGGCCTGGCCCTGTTCTACGGCGGTCTGGTGCGCAGCAAGAACATGCTGTCGGTGCTGATGCAGGTGATGGTCACCTTCTCGCTGATCGTCGTGCTGTGGGCGGTCTACGGCTACAGCCTGGCCTTCACAGAGGGCAACAAGTTCATCGGTGGCTTGGACCGGCTGTTCCTCAAAGGCATCTTCGACCCCGCCACCGGCACCTTCGCCATGGCCGCCACCTTCAGCAAGGGCGTGTACATCCCCGAGCTGCTGTTCGCCGCCTTCCAGGCCACCTTCGCCGGCATCACCTGCTGCCTGATCGTGGGCGCCTTCGCCGAACGCATCAAGTTCAGCGCGGTGCTGATGTTCATGGTGCTGTGGTTCACCTTCAGCTACGCGCCCATCGCCCACATGGTGTGGTTCTGGATGGGCCCGGACGCCTACGCCAGCAAGGACGTGGTCGACCAGATGAACGGCAAGGCCGGCCTGCTGTGGCAGTGGGGCGCGCTGGACTTCGCCGGCGGCACCGTGGTGCACATCAACGCCGCCGTGGCGGGCCTGGTGGGCGCCATCATGATCGGCAAGCGCGTGGGCTACGGCAAGGAAGCCATGGCGCCGCACAGCCTGCCGCTGACCATGGTGGGTGCTTCGCTGCTGTGGGTGGGCTGGTTCGGCTTCAACGCCGGCAGCGCCCTGGAAGCGGGCAACTCGGCCGTGCTGGCCTTCATGAACACCTTCACCGCCACCGCCGCCGCGGTGCTGGCCTGGTGCCTGGGCGAAAGCCTGATGCGTGGCAAGGCCAGCATGCTGGGTGCGGCCTCGGGCGCGGTGGCCGGCCTGGTGGCCATCACCCCGGCCGCGGGCAACGTGGGCCTGATGGGTGCCATCGTCATCGGCTTCATCGCCGGCTTCGCCTGCATGTGGGGCGTGAACGGCCTGAAGCGCCTGATCGGCGCCGACGACTCGCTGGACGTGTTCGGCGTGCACGGCGTGGGCGGCATCGTCGGCGCGCTGCTGACCGGTGTGTTCAACACCCAGAGCCTGGGCGGCCCGGGCCTGGTGACCGACTGGGTCACCGCCACCGTGGGTTCCAACGACATCGCCGCCCAGGTCTGGATCCAGGCCAAGGCCGTGGGCCTGACCGTGGTGTGGTCGGCGGTGGTGGCGGCCGTGTCCTACTTCATCGTGGACAAGGTCATCGGACTGCGTGTGCCGGAAGAAGAAGAGCGCGAAGGCCTGGACATCAGCTCGCACGGCGAGACGGCCTACAGCAAGTAAGCGCAGGCTTCGCGGACTATCCGCGACATGCAAAGGGGCTGCCTTCGGGCAGCCCCTTTTTCGTGGGGGTCGCGGCGTGCCGCTTCGGGCATGGCCTTGTGCCGGGCCGCGCTGGCCCCACCTGCCTAGAATCCTTCACCGCCCTCCTTGTTTAGGCTTGTTCCATGGTCCCGCACCTCATCACCGCGCTGAACGGCCCGATCAACGAGCTGGAAAACCGCATTCTTGAATCCATGCCGGCCATCGAGCGTTGGTTCCGGCTGGAGTGGATGGAACACACACCGCCCTTCTACACCTCGGTGGACGTGCGCAATGCCGGCTTCAAGCTGGCGCCGGTGGACACCAACCTGTTCCCCGGCGGCTTCAACAACCTGACGCCCGAGATGCTGCCGCTGGCGGTGCAGGCGGCCATGGCGGCGATCGAGAAGATCTGCCCCGAGGCCAAGAACCTGCTGATGATCCCGGAGAAGCACACCCGCAACACCTTCTACCTGGCCAATGTGCAGCGCCTGTCGCGCATCTTCCTGCAGGCCGGGCTGAACGTGCGCCTGGGCACGCTGGACGAGACCATCACCGAGCCCACGGTGCTGACCCTGCCCGACGGCAGCGAGCTGACGGTGGAACCGCTCAAGCGCACCCGCGGCCGCCTGGGGCTGAAGGACTTCGACCCCTGCACCATCCTGCTGAACAACGACCTGTCGGCCGGTATTCCCAAGGTGCTGGAGGGGCTGCACGAGCAGTACCTGCTGCCGCCGCTGCATGCCGGCTGGGCGGTGCGGCGCAAGACCAACCACTTCCACAGCTATGAAGAAGTGGCCAAGAAGTTCGCCAAGCTGCTGGGCATGGACCCCTGGCTCATCAACCCCATGTACGCCCACTGCGGCAAGGTGAACTGGCACGAAAGCCAGGGCCTGGACTGCGTGCAGGGCAATGTGGACGCCCTGCTCACCAAGGTGCGACGCAAGTACAAGGAATACGGCATCAACGAGAAGCCCTTCGTGGTGGTGAAGGCCGACAACGGCACCTATGGCATGGGCATCATGACGGTTCGCGACGCCAAGGAACTGGACGAGGTGAACCGCCGCACCCGCAACAAGATGGGCACCATCAAGGACGGGCAGGACGTCACCGAGGTCATCATCCAGGAGGGCGTGCCCACCTACGAACGCGTGAACGACGCGGTGGCCGAACCCGTGGTCTACATGATCGACCGCTACGTGGTGGGCGGCTTCTACCGCGTGCACGCCGAGCGGGGCATCGACGAGAACCTGAACGCCCCCGGCGCGGCCTTCGTGCCCCTGGCCTTCGCCGAGAGCAACCAGCTGCCGCGGCTGGGCGAAAAGCCCGGCGTCAGCGCCCCCAACCGCTTCTACATGTACGGCGTGATCGGCCGGCTGGCGATGCTGGCGGCCAGTTACGAGCTGGAAGCCACCGACCCCGACGCGGAAATCTACGACTGACGCATCCGGGGGCTTGACGCACTGCACAACGCCAAGCGCACAATAGCGGTCCTTCGGCTGCGCGCCCGGGCCCTCAAGCCCGGGCGATTTTTGTGAGTTCGGCACACGCCCCCAAGACCCCTGGCGCCCTCGCGGCGCTGACGCTAGGCGCCCTGGGCGTCGTCTATGGCGACATCGGCACCAGCCCGCTGTACGCGCTGAAGGAAGTGTTCCATGGGGGCCATGTGGCCACCACGCCGGACAACATCCTGGGCGTGCTGTCGCTCATCTTCTGGACGATGACCATCATCGTCTCGCTGAAGTACGTGCTGCTGATCTTGCGCGCCGACAACAACGGCGAAGGCGGCCTGATCGCCATGCTGGCGCTGGCCACCACCGCGGTGAAGGACCGGCCCAAGTTGCGCCGGGTGCTGATGGTGGTGGGCCTGTTCGGCACCGCCATCTTCTACGGCGACGGGGTCATCACGCCGGCCATCTCGGTGCTTTCGGCCGTGGAAGGCCTGGAGGTGGCGGCGCCGCAGTTGCACAGCGTCATCATCCCGATCACGCTGGTGGTGCTGACAGGGCTGTTCGCGGTGCAGCGCTTCGGCACCGGTGGCATCGGCAAGTTCTTCGGCCCCATCACCCTGGTGTGGTTCGTGGCGCTGGTGGCCCTGGGCCTGCCGCACATTGCCACCAACCCCGGCGTGCTGGTGGCGCTGAACCCGGCCTACGCCATCGGCTTCTTCGTCCACAACCCGGTGGTGGCCTTCATCGGCCTGGGCGCGGTGGTGCTGTGCGTCACCGGCGGCGAGGCGCTGTACGCCGACATGGGCCACTTCGGCAAGCTGCCCATCCGCATCGCCTGGTACGCCTTCGTGATGCCGGCCCTGGTGGTGAATTACTTCGGCCAGGGCGCCATGCTGCTGAAGAACCCCGAGGCGGTGAAGAACCCCTTCTACAACATGGCCCCCGAATGGGCCCAGCTGCCGCTGGTGTTCCTGGCCACCGCGGCCACGGTCATCGCTTCGCAGGCGCTGATCTCGGCAGCGTTTTCGGTCACCAAGCAGGCCATCCAGCTGGGCATCCTGCCGCGCATGGCCATCAAGCACACCTCGGTGAAGGACACCGGCCAGATCTACGTGCCCTTCATCAACTGGGGCCTGTTCGTCTTCATCGTGCTGGCGGTGGCGCTGTTCCGCAATTCGTCCAGCCTGGCCTCGGCCTACGGCATCGCGGTGACGCTGGACATGACCATCACCACCGTGATGACCTTCTACGTCATCCGCTACGGCTGGAAGTACCCGCTGGCGCTGTGCCTGCTGGCCACCGGCTTCTTCTTCGTCATCGATGTCACCTTCTTCCTGAGCAACATGCTCAAGCTGGTGGCCGGGGGCTGGTTCCCGCTGCTCATCGGCGCGGGCATGTTCCTGCTGATGCTGACCTGGAAGCAGGGCCGCCGCCTGATGAGCGAGCGCCTGCGCGACGAGGCCATCGACCTGAAGGGCTTCCTGGACGCAGTGTTCGTCAGCCCGCCCTTGCGGGTGGAAGGCACGGCCGTGTTCCTGGCCGCCGAGAAGGGCCTGACGCCCAATGCCATGCTGCACAACCTGAAGCACAACAAGGTGCTGCACGAGTACAACCTGTTCGTCACCGTGCGCCACCATGAAGTGCCCTGGATCGGCTTTGACAAGCGCATTGAACTGGAAAGCCTGGGCCACGACTGCTGGCAGGTGGTGCTGCATTTCGGCTTCAAGAACGACCCCGACGTGCCCGAGGCGCTGAAGCTGCTGGAAAGCCGCGGCATCCCGCTGCCCGACATGGACACCAGCTATTTCTTGAGCCGCGACATCGTCATTCCCACCTTCGGCGGCGGCATGGCCATGTGGCGCGAGAAGCTGTTTGCCAGCATGCACCGCAACGCAGCCGGCGCGGCCGACTTCCTGAACCTGCCGTCCAACCGAATCGTCGAGCTGGGGGCCAAGGTCGAGATCTGAGCCTGGGCGCCGGCACCCCGGCCAAGCGCCGCCCTGCCGGGGTCAGTGCGGCTGGGGCAGGCCCAGTTGCCTCGCCAGTTGATGCGCGCAGTGGCGCACCGAGTCCAGCCGGGCATCGGCGCCCAGTTGCAGGCAGTGCTGTGCGTAGTCCCGGTCAGACTGCATGCGCTCCACATGCACGCGGTGGCCGGCGCCCACCATCAGCCATTTGAACTGGATGATCTCCATCAAAAACGGAGCGTGCGATTCGGCGGTGGGGGCGACGGGCATCGGGCTGGCCTTCTTGATTCGCGTCACGATAACGCCCCAAGTTTCGACCAGCCTGACACGGCGCAGACTTTTTGCTGCGCCGCCGCATTCGATGCCGCTCTCGACCTTGCCTGAAAAAGTTTGCGGGCACTTACACTGTATTTGAACCAGACTGACTGGGGGTGCTGACATTCTCCCGGCTGCGCGGCAGCGAACTCATGGACGCGCCTTGCACCATGACCCGCCGCCCGACGGCCCAGGACTCGTTGCGCGTCAGTGTGCGCTGGCTGCCGTCGTCCAGGCGCACCGTCACCTGGTAGACGGTGGTGGCGTTGCGGCGCTTCTCGATCTCATGGCCGGCTGCGCCGCCGCCCACGGCGCCGATCACCGTCATGGCGGTGCGGCCCTTGCCCTTGCCCATCTGGTTGCCCACCACGCCGCCCAGCACGCCGCCGATGGCAGCACCGGCGCCGCTGGCGTGGCCTTTCTGGCGCACCGCCTTCATGGCGGTGACGGTGCCGCAGTGCTGGCAGGCGGGGGCCGCTGGCTGGGGCGCTGCGGGCGGGTTCGTGCGCGGTGCCGCGGCCTGGGCCCGCAATGTCGGCGGCAGCTCCGACGCCGCCGGCAGCGGCGAGGCCACCGGGTGCCTGAGCGACAGCGCGGTGGCCATGGCGCCCACCGCCACCAAGGCGGTGGCGCCGCCGATCCAGGCGCCGTGCCGCGGCAGGGTGAAGGCAGAAGCGGGAGGGGCAGAGGCAGTGGTCATGGTGTTGCGGGCACGGGGCCTGATCGGGAAGCTGCGGTTCTAACGCCCGAAGTGGGTCTGGCCCGGCCGCAAAGCGCTTCAAAGTGCGTCAGGCTGTGACCGGCCCCGCGGCCCGATATCCTCGGTGCGCATGCGTCGTCTCCTGAATGACTTTTCCTTGTCCGCCGTGGTGGCGGGTTTCGTGGCCGTGCTGGTGGGTTACACCAGTTCGGTGGCCATCGTCTTCGCCGCCGCGCAGGCGCTGGGCGCAAGCGCCGCGCAGACCACGTCCTGGATGTGGGCCCTGGGCCTGGCCATGGGGGCCAGCTGCATTGGCCTGGCGCTGTGGTTTCGCGAACCGGTGCTCACCGCCTGGTGCACACCGGGCGCGGCGCTGCTGGCGGCCACGCAAGGCCTGAACATCGAAGAAGCCACCGGGGCCTTCATCGTCTGTGCGGTGCTCGTCACGCTGGCGGGTGCCACGCGCGCCTTTGAACGGGTGATGGACCGCATTCCCATGGCCGTGGCCGCCGCCTTGCTGGCCGGCGTGCTGACACGGTTTGCGCTGGACGCCGCGCTGGCCAGCCGCAGCGCGCCGTTGCTGGTGCTGACCATGGCCCTGGCCTTCCTGCTGGGGCGGCGCTTCTGGCCTCGGTATGCGGTGCCCGGGGTGCTGCTGGCCGGCATGGCGCTGGCGCTGGCGCAAGGGCGGCTGCAATTCAACACGGTGCAGTGGCAGTGGGCGCAGCCGGTGTTCACCCCGCCGCGCTTCACGCTGGCGGCGATGGTCGGTGTGGCGCTGCCGCTGTTCATCGTCACCATGGCCTCGCAGAACCTGCCCGGCGTGGCAGCGCAGCGCGCGGCGGGCTACCGCACGCCGGTGTCGCCGGTCATCACCGCCACCGGGCTGACCACCCTGGTGCTGGCGCCTTTCGGCGCCTTTGCCATCAACCTGGCGGCCATCACCGCGGCCATCTGCATGGGCCGCGAGGCGCACGAAGACCCCAGGCGCCGCTACACCGCGGTGGTGGCCGCGGGCCTGTTGTACACCGCGCTGGGCCTGGCCGGTGGCGCGGTGGTGGGGCTGCTGGCGGCCTTTCCGCGCGAACTGGTGGTGGCGGTGGCCGGGCTGGCGCTGGTGGGCACCATCGCCGGTGCGCTGGCCACGGCGCTGAAGGACGAGCAGCACCGCGACGCCGCCCTCATCACCTTCCTGGTCACGCTGTCAGGGCTGACCGTGTCCGGCATCGGCGCGGCTTTCTGGGGCGTGGTGGCCGGTGGGGTTGCTTTGGGCGTGCAACACTGGGGCCGTTCCCGCCATGGAAGTTGAATGATGAAGCTCTTGTTCGTTGCCGACCCGCTGGACACCTTCAAGACCTACAAGGACAGCACCTTCGCGATGATGCGGGAAGCCGCCCGCCGCGGCCACGAGTTGTGGGCCTGTGAAACCCCCGGCCTGCAGTGGACCCGCGGGGGCCGCGTGACGGCCGCCGACGCGCGCTGCATCACCCTGACCGGGGACGTCCACGGCTGGTTCAGCGTGCAGCAAAGCGCCCCGCTGGCCCTGGCCGACGCGGACGCGGTGCTGATGCGCAAGGACCCGCCCTTCGACGCCGAATTCTTCTACGCCACCCACCTGCTGGGCCAGGCCGAGCGCGAGGGCGCGCGCGTGTTCAACAAGCCGGCCGCGCTGCGCGAACACCCGGAAAAACTGGCGATCCTGGAGTTTCCGCAGTTCATCGCCCCCACGCGCGTGGCGCGCGACCCCGCGGCGCTGAAGGCCTTCCACGCCGAGCACGGCGACATCATCTGCAAGCCGCTGGACGGCATGGGCGGCATGGGCATCTTCCGCGTGGCGGCCGATGGCCTGAACCTGGGCGCCATCGTCGAAACCCTGAACCGCGACGGCACCACCACGGTGATGGTGCAGAAGTACCTGCCGCAGATTGCGCAAGGCGACAAGCGCGTGCTGGTGATCGGCGGCGTGCCGGTGCCCTTTGCGCTGGCGCGCATACCGCAGGGCGGTGAAGTGCGCGGCAACCTGGCCGCCGGCGGCAAGGGCGTGGCCATGCCGCTGACCGAGCGCGAACGCGAGATCGCCGAGGACCTGGGCCCCACGCTGGCCGCGCGCGGCCTGCTGCTGGTGGGGCTGGACGTGATCGGCGGGCACCTCACCGAGATCAACGTCACCAGCCCGACCTGCTTCCAGGAAATCACCGACCAGGCGGGCTTCGACGTGGCCAAGACCTTCATCGACGCGCTGGAGGCGGCGCTGCGCTGACCCTCAGGCGCACAGCGTTCGGATCGCGATGCCGCGCGCCGACGCGGCCTTCAGGCCGTCCGGGCTGATGACCACCACGCGCGCCTCGGTGCGAAAGCGCCGGCCCTGCACGTGGGTCCACTCGCCATGGTTGGTCAGTTCATAGCGGCCCGGTCGCGGCGCGTCGAATTGGGCCTCGCCGGTGATGGTGGCGTTCCAGCCCTGGTCCTGGATGCGCAGCAACTGCGTCACCCGCACACCGCGGCCGGCGGGTTCGATGCTGAAGGTGGCCACCCCCTTCACCGCCACCGGCGGCCCGCCGCAGCCGCCCAGGTTGACCTTCCAGCCCGTGACCGTGAGCGTGGAGCCGGCGTTGCCGCTGGCCGCCGTGTTCACCTTGGCCGGTTCGCGCGGGCGCTGGGTCGCGGCCGTGGGCGCGGTGGGGCTGGGCTTTGGTGGCGGCGCAGCCGCTGACGCCGCCGGACCGGCGGCCGTGGGTTCGGCCGGCAAGGCGAGGGGCGGCACGGCCGGGGCCGCCGCCACCAAGGGCGCGGGGGCGGATGCCGCCGCTGGCGCCGGTGCGGATGCCAGGGCCGTCGCCACGGCGACGGCGGACGCTGGCGCCAGGGTTGCGGACGCGGCCACCTCGGCCGTCGGCACGGAAGCCGCTGCCACGGCCACCGGCGCGGAGGCGGCCTGCGGCTGCACGGGCGTCGAGGCCGGCCCCGCAGCCGGCGCGGGTGCGGCAGGGGCCGACGCCACCACCGCGGCCGCGGCCAGGCGATCGGGCGGCGCGGGCTGGACCGGCGTGGGCGGGCGCAGTGCCACGAAGGCCGCCCCCGCCGCGCCCGCCAGTGCCAGGCCGGCCCCGGCCCACAGCGCCGGGCTGCGTTTGGCGGGCGGCGGCGCAGGGGTCGGGATCGCCGGGGCGGTGGCCAGGGCCGGTGCGGGCGGCGCAGCGCTCACCACCGGGGGCATGGCCGCCAGGGGCCGCAGCGTCATCGTGTCGTTGGCCGATCGGCCGTCCAGGATGGCACGCAGCGTCACCGCCAGCAGTTCGATGTCCGGCCGCCAGCGGGTGTCGCGCACTTCGAAGGCGTTGCGGTAGGCCAGGTCGGCCAGTTCCGGCGGCAGGTCCTCAGGCTGCATCATCTGCGCGCCGTTCACCAGCACCGGCACCACCGGGATGTCCCGTTGCAGCGCGGTGGCGGTTTCCAGCCGCACATAGTCGGCCGGGTTGTCCAGGCGCCGGCGGCCACCGCTGTCGCGCGCGTCCAGCCAGCGCGGGCCGATCACCGCCAGCAGCACGCCGCATTCGCCCACTTGCTCGTGGATCACCTTGCGGAAGTCGCGCCCGGGCTGGATGCCGGCCACGTCCATGAACACCGACTTCTTGCCCAGGCGCTCGCACAGGTCGTCGAACAGGCGCCCGGCATGGCCGCTGGCGTCTTCACGCCGGTAGCTGATGAAGATGGCTTGCATCGTCCGCACCTCCTCTGGTGGCCTGGCCTGAACCGGGGCGAAAGGGCTCGATTGAAGGCCGCCGGCCGCTCCCCGTCCATCCCCAAGGTTCCCGGGGCGGCCAGCGGGGACAATGCGCCCATGGCCCTGATCTCCGTTTCCAACGCCCACCTCGCCTTCGGCCATGTGCCGCTGCTCGACGCCGCCGCCCTGTCGCTGGAGGCCGAAGAGCGCGTGGCCCTGATCGGCCGCAACGGCAGCGGCAAGAGTTCGCTGCTGAAGGTGCTGGCCGGGCTGGAGAAGCTGGACGACGGCCTGGTGCAGAAGCAGCAAAGCCTGCGCAGCGTGTACGTGCCGCAGGAACCGCTGTTCGACCCCGACCACACGGTCTTCGAGGCGGTGGCCGAGGGGGTGGCCGAGGCCAAGGCCCTGCGCGAGCGTTTCGAAGCCCACGCGCCGGGCGACGACCTGGACGCGCTGCAGACGCGCATCGAAGCCCTGGACGGCTGGAACTGGGAACAGCGCGTGGACGAGGTGCTGCAGCGCCTGCACCTGGACCCCACGCGCCGCCTGGGCGACCTGTCCGGTGGCACCAAGAAGCGCGTGGCCCTGGCCCAGGCCCTGGCCGCCCGGCCCGACGTGCTGCTGCTGGACGAGCCCACCAACCACCTGGACCTGGACGCCATCGAGTGGCTGCAGGACCTGCTGACCGCCTGGCGCGGCGCGCTGGTCGTGGTGTCCCACGACCGCGCCTTCATCGACGCGGTGGCCACCCGCATCGTGGAGCTGGACCGCGGCACGCTGCGCAGCTACCCGGGCCGCTTCTCGGCCTATGAAGCCACCAAGGCGGACGAACTGAACTCGGAAAACCTGGCCAATGCCCGCGCCGACAAGCTGCTGGCGCAGGAAGAGGTGTGGGTGAGGAAGGGCGTGGAAGCGCGCCGCACCCGCAGCGTGGGCCGGGTGGCGCGGCTGCAGCGCCTGCGCGCCGAGCGCAGCGCGCGGCGCGACCGCGTGGGCCAGGTGCGGCTGGAGCTGGCCACCGGCCTGCCCACCGGCAAGATCGTGGCCGAACTGCAGGACGTGGGCATGCGCTTCGGTGAGCAGGTGGTGGTGAGCCACTTCTCGGCCACCCTGCTGCGCGGCGACAAGGTGGGCCTGGTGGGCCCCAATGGCGCCGGCAAGACCACGCTGCTGAAGCTGATGCTGGGCGAGCTGGAACCCACCTCAGGCACGGTGCGCCGCGGCACCAACCTGCAGGTGGCCTACTTCGACCAGATGCGCGCCGGCCTGAAGCTGGACGCCACCCTGGCCGACACCATCAGCCCGGGCAGCGAGTGGGTGGAAATCGGTGCCAAGCGCAAGCACGTGATGAGCTACCTGAGTGACTTCCTGTTCTCGCCCGAGCGCGCGAACGCCCCGGTGCGCACCCTGTCGGGCGGCGAGCGCAACCGCCTGCTGCTGGCGCGCCTGTTCGCGCTGCCGGCCAACGTGCTGGTGCTGGACGAGCCCACCAACGACCTGGACATCGAAACCCTGGAACTGCTGGAAGAGCTGCTGCAAAGCTACGAGGGCACGGTGTTCCTGGTCAGCCACGACCGCCGCTTCCTGGACAACGTGGTCACCAGCCTGATCGCGCACGAAGGCGAGGGCGGGCGCTGGCGCGAATACGAAGGCGGCATCGAAGACTGGCGCGCCCAGCGCGCGCGCGGCCTGGCGGCGGCGGCCAAGGCCGAAGCCCCCGCGCCTGCGCCCGCGCCGGCCACGGCCCCGGCGCCGGTGGCGAAGAAAAGCGCCAAGCTCAGCTACAAGGAACAGCGCGAACTGGACGAACTGCCTGGCCGCATCGAAGCGCTGGAAGCCGAACAGAAGACCCTGGGCGAACGCCTGGCCGACAACGCCACCTACACCCGAGAGCCACAGAACGTGGCGGCGCTGCAGGCGCGCTTCGCACAGATTGAAGACGACCTGCTGGCCGCGCTGGAGCGCTGGGAAGTGCTGGGGGCGCGGTGAGCTTCCAGATCCTGCTCGCGCCGATGGAGGGCGTGATGGACCACAGCCTGCGCGACGTGGTCACGCAGGTGGGCGGGCTGGACCGCGCGGTGAGCGAGTTCATCCGCATCACCGACCAGTTGCTGCCCGCGCGCGTGTTCCACCGCGTCATGCCGGAGCTGAAGCATGGCAGCCGCACCAGCGCCGGCGTACCGGTGCGTGCGCAGCTGCTGGGCAGCGACCCCGCCTGCCTGGCCGACAACGCGGCGCGCCTGGCCGAGTTGGGCGCTGAAGGCGTGGACCTGAACTTCGGCTGCCCGGCCAAGACGGTGAACCGCCACCGCGGCGGCGCGGTGCTGCTGGACGAGCCCGAACTTCTGCACCGCATCGTGCGCGCCGTGCGCCAGGCGGTGCCGGCGGGTGTGCCCGTGTCCGCCAAGATGCGCCTGGGCAACTTGTGCCACGGCGGCATGCTGGACGCCGCGCGCGCCATCGCCGACGGCGGCGCGGGCGAACTGGTGGTGCATGCCCGCACCAAGGCCCAGGGCTACCGCCCGCCGGCGCACTGGCAGCACATTGCGGCCATTCGCGACACCGTGGCGCTGCCGGTCATCGCCAACGGCGAGATCTGGACCGTGGACGACGCGCTGCGCTGCCGCGCCGAAAGCGGCTGCGACGCGCTGATGCTGGGCCGCGGCATGGTGTCCGATCCCGGGCTGGCGCTGGCCATCCGCGCCGCCAGCGCCCCGGCCGACCACCCTGCGCCCGCCGTGGGCTGGGACCGCATCCAGCCGCTGCTGGCGCAGTTCTGGCACCTGACCGCCCAGCACGTGGAGCCGCGCCACCGGCCCGGGCGCCTGAAGCAGTGGCTGTACCAGTTGTGCCGGCGGCACCCGCAGGCGCAGGCGCTGTGGGAGTCGCTGCGCACTGTGACCGATCCCAAAGCCGTGGCCCAGTGCCTGGGCGCTGGGCCGGCGCCGGTTCAGCGGTAGCCGAACCAACCTTCGTTGGTGGCCGCGGGGTGCGTGCGGCTGACGATCAACCCGGCCATCAGGTACAGCGCGTTCAGCAGGCGCGCGGCGCGGGTGCGGTCCAGGCCGGGCCAGTCGGCCATCTCACGCAGGCTGGTGGTGTGGCGGCGCAGGCGCTCCACCGCGGCGGCCAGGGCGCCGCCCAGTTCCAGCCCGTCCAGGTGCGCGCCCGGGGCCACGCGGTAGGCGGCCTGGCCGGCGATCTCGGGCAGCAATTCGTCGCGCGCGCCGCGCAGCGAGATGGCGCACACCAGCGGTGCCAGGGGGCTGTAGGCATTGGGCTCGCCCACCAAGTTGGCTTCGTCGTCACCCGGCGGGCGCAGCATGGCGCGCTCGACCTGCATCACCTGCAGTTCGGCCAAGCGGCCGTCCAGGAACTGGGCCATCGGCACCGGGCAATGCACCAGCCCGTCCGGCGGAAATACCGTCAGCGGCACCACACGGTCCTGCCACTGCAGGTGAATGGTCAGTGCCTGGGCGTGGCGCAGGCTGGCGGCCAGCACCTCCAGCACCTCGCTCTGGCGTCCGCCTCGCTCGAAACGCTCCAGGTCCATCAGCAGCGACGGCGACAGCGAGGGCATGCGCGTGGCCAGCGGGTCGGCCTGCACGTCGGCCAGCAGCATGCTGTCCAGGTATCGCTGGAAGTCGCTGGCCCGAATCAGGTCGGGCTCGCCCAGGGGCTGGGTGGAGGGGAACATAAGCGGCACAGGTTGCCGGCATCCTACGCCGGGCCTGTGACCAAATGCAACGCAGGGTGATACCGGGTGGCGCTCATCGCGTGGACGCGGCGGCGTGGCCGGCCAGCCTGTCCCGCGCGCGGCCGAAGGCCAACCACAGCCGGGCGTCCTGGGCGCTGGCGAAGTTCACCCGCATCAGCGTGCCCGGACGCGGGTGGGCCAGGAACAAGCGGCCGGGGGCGATCAGCCAGCCCTCGTCGGCCATCAGCAGGCTCAGGGCTTCGGTGTCCACGCCGGTGTCCACCCAGCCGAACAGGCCCTGCGGCGGGGTGACGAAGTGGCAGCCCGCGTCCTGCGCCAGGCGCACCACGCGGCTTCGCGCCGCGGCCAGGCGCTGGGTGACGCGCTCGGCGTGGCGGCGCAGCGTGCCTTCGGCCAGGCACAGGCCCACCGCGCGTTCCAGCAGGCTGGGCGTGGACAGGGTCATCAGCAGCTTGGTGTCGATGCAGGCCTGCGCCAGGTCCGGCCGCGCGGCGATGTAGCCCACGCGCCAGTCGGGCGCCAGGATCTTGGAAAAGCCCGAGACATAGACCGTGCGTTGCAGCCCGTCCAGCGCCGACAGGCGCGGCGCATGGGTGGGGGCCAGCCAGGCGTAGGTGTCGTCCTCCACGATCGTCAGCCCGTGCGCCTCGGCCAGCTTCAGCACCTGGTGGGCCGCGGCCAGCGACAGCGACGCGCCGGTGGGGTTGTGCAGCACCGACACGGTGACATAGAGCTTCGGGCGGTGTTCGCGCAGCAGCGCGGCCATCACGGCCAGGTCCGGGCCGTCCACCCCGCGCGGCACCGGCAGCAGGCGCATGCCGGCGCGCGTGAGGCGGGCGAACTCCACCGCCCAGCCGGGTTCGTCCACCAGCACCGCGTCGCCCGGGCGCAGGAGGGTGCGCACCACGATGTCCAGCGCGTGGGTGGCGCCCAGGGTGGTGACGATCTGCCCCGGCGCCGCGGCAATGCCCAGGTCGCCCGCCAGGCGCTGCGACAGCGCCTGGCGCAGCGTGGCGTCGCCAGCCGGCTCGCCATAGCGCAGCGCCGCGCGGCCATCGGCGCTGGCGCGACGCAGCGCACGCTGCAGCAGCGGGGCGTCCAGCCAGGTTTCGGGCAGGGTGCCCAGGCCGGGCCCGGGCGTGGTGGACGCGGCGTTGAACATGCCGCGGATCAGCGCCGTGGCGTCCACCGGCGGCGGCAGGGCTTCGCCGGGCAGGGCGGTGGGCCGCAGGGCCGCCCGGTCGGCGCGGTCGCGCACGAAAAACCCGCGCTGGCGCCGCGCCTCCACCAGGCCGCGGGCCTGCAGGCGGTCGTAGGCGGCCACCACGGTGCTGGGCGACAGCCCATGCAGCCGCGCGCACTCGCGCACCGACGGCAGGCGCGCGCCGGGCAGCAGCAGGCGCTGCTCGATGCGCTCGGCATAGCGCCCGGCCAGGCGTTCACCCAGGGTGCCGGGGCTGTCTGCGGAAAGGGGCGGGTGCATGGCTGTGTGGTCCGGGTGATCGGTACAGATTCAACTTGTGTCGCGCAAAGTGTACTGATTCTGTACTGAATGTTTGCCTAGACTGTGTGCCATGCACCCAGCAGAACGGATCCCCGACCCGCGTCATGCCCACGCCAGCCGAGGCTGGTGGTTGGGCCTGGCCGGCGTGTTGATGTTTGCGCTCACCATCCCCATGACCCGCTTGGCCAGTGGTTCTGTGGCCAACCCGCAGTTGAGCGCCGCCTTCGTGGCCATTGGCCGCGCGGCGCTGGCCGGGCTGCTGGCGCTGGCCTACCTGCGGGGGGTGCAGGCCCCCTGGCCCACACCCGCACAGTGGCGGGCGCTGGCGGTCACGGCCAGCGGGGTGGTGTTCGGCTTTCCGCTGTGCATGGGGCTGGCGGTGCGGCAGGTGGAGGCGGTGCACGCGGCGGTGGTCACCGGTTTGCTGCCCTTGGCCACCGCGGTGGGCGCGGCGCTGTGGCTGCGCCAGCAACCGCCGCGCGCCTTCTGGGCCACGGCGGCGACCGGGGCGGCCCTGGTGCTGGCCTACGCGGCCTGGCAGGGCGGCGCCCAACTCCAGCCGGCCGACGCGCTGCTGCTGGCGGCGGTGGTTCTGGGCGCGCTGGGTTATGTGTCGGGGGCGCGCCTGTCGGCGCAGATGCCGCCGGAGCACGTCATTTCGTGGGCCCTGGTGCTGGCGCTGCCCTTTTGCCTGCCGTGGACGCTGCTGAACCTGCCCACGCAGCCGGTGCGGGCGGTTTCATGGGTCGCTTTCGGCTACGTGGCCGTGGTGTCCATGTGGCTGGGCTTTTTCGCCTGGTACCGCGGCCTGGCGCTGGGCGGCACCTTGCGCGTCAGCCAGGTGCAGTTGGTGCAGCCCTTCCTGTCGATGGCCTTCGCGCTGCCCCTGTTGGGCGAACAGCTGGATGCGCCCACACTGGGGTTCGCGCTGGCGGTGATGGCCTGCGTGCTGGTGTCGCGTCGCCTGGCCGCGCCGGCGCTGCCCGCACCGGCAAAGCCCGCTGTCGCCGCGTCCTGATCCTTTCGCTGGAGCCTGCCCCATGAGCCCCTTCGTGCAAGCCCGCCGCGCCCAGCGGCTGAACCCGTCCATCATCCGCGAGATCCTGAAGGTGACCGAGCGGCCCGACGTGCTGTCCATGGCCGGCGGCCTGCCCTCGCCCGAGAGCTTTCCCGTCGAGGCCATGCGCCAGGCCTGCGAGCGCGTGCTGACCGACACCCCCAAGCAGGCCCTGCAGTACGCCGCCAGCGAAGGCTTCGGCCCGCTGCGCGACTGGGTGGCCGAGCACCTGCGTGCGCAAGGCCTGCGCTGCAGCGCCGAGCAGGTGCTGATCACCACCGGGTCCCAGCAGGGCCTGGACCTGGTGGCCAAGGTGCTGGTGGACCCGGGCGCGCCGGTGGCGGTGGAAACACCCACCTACCTGGGTGCGCTGCAGGCCTTCGGGCCCTTTGAGCCGATCTTCACGTCGCTGGCCTGCGACGATGACGGCCCGCTGCCCGACGCCGTCCAGCGCCTGCCGCACGACGCGCCGGGCACCCGCTTCGCCTACCTGCTGCCCAACTACCAGAACCCGAGCGGCCGGGTCATCCCTGCCGCGCGGCGCGACACCCTGGTGGCGGCGGCCCAGGCCGCGCGCGTGCCCCTGGTGGAAGACAACCCCTACGGCGACCTCTGGTACGACCAGGCGCCGCCGGCGCCCATCGCCAGCCGCTGGGCCGAAGGCTGCATCTACCTGGGGTCTTTTTCCAAGGTGCTGGCCCCGGGCCTGCGGCTGGGCTACGTGGTGGCGCCGCCTGAACTGTTCCCCAAGCTGCTGCAGGCCAAGCAGGCGGCCGACCTGCACACGCCGGGTTTCAACCAGCGCGTGGTGCACGAGGTCATCAAGGACGGCTTCCTGGCCACCCACGTGCCCGCCATCCGCGCCCGCTACAAGGCCCAGCGCGACGCCATGGCCGCTGCGCTGGCGCGCCACCTGCCCGAAGGCTGCGAATGGCAGCGCCCGCAGGGCGGCATGTTCTTCTGGCTGCGCCTGCCCGAAGGCTGTGACGCCATGGCGCTGCTGCCGCCCGCAGTGGCGGCCGGCGTGGCTTTCGTGCCGGGTGCGGCCTTCTACGCCCACGCGCCCGACCCGCGCACGCTGCGCCTGAGCTTCGTGACCCTGACGCCGCAGGACATCGACACCGCCGTGGCCACGCTGGGCCGCGTACTGCACCAACACCTGACCGAACAAAGTCTGGAGCCCACACCATGAGCACGCGCCGATTTGCGCAACTGGATGTCTTCACCGCCTCGCCGCTGCGTGGCAACCCGCTGGCCGTGGTGATCGACGGCGAAGGCCTCAGCGACGCGCAGATGGCCGACTTCGCGAAGTGGACCAATCTCTCCGAAACCACCTTCCTGCTGCCCCCCACCGACCCGGGCGCCGACTACCGCGTGCGCATCTTCACCCCCGGCGGCGAACTGCCCTTCGCCGGCCACCCCACGCTGGGCAGTTGCCACGCCTGGCTGGCCGCGGGCGGCGTGCCGCGCGACCCCGGCCAGGTGGTGCAGCAATGCGGCGTGGGCCGGGTGCGCGTGAAGCGCGACGGCACGCGCCTGGCCTTCGCGGCGCCGCCGCTGCGCCAAAGTGGCCCCGCAGCCGACCCGGCGCTGCGCGCCCAGGTGCGCGCCACCCTGGGGGTGCCCGACGATGCGCTGCTGCGCCTGCAGTGGGTGGACAACGGCCCCGGCTGGCTGGCCGCACTGCTGCCCGACGCGGCCACGGTGCTGGCGCTGAAGCCCGACTTCAACGCCATGGGCGACCTGAAGCTGGGCGTGGTGGGCGCTCACCCGGCGGCCAGCGAATGCCAATGGGAACTGCGCGCCTTCGTGCCCACGTTGGGGGTGAAGGAAGACCCGGTCACTGGCAGCCTGAATGCGGGCGTGGCGCAGTGGCTCATCGGTGAAGGCCTGGCGCCGGACTGCTATGTGGCGGCGCAGGGTGCCGCGCTGGGCCGCGCCGGCCGGGTGCATGTGCAGCGCCAGGGCGCGGACATCTGGGTGGGCGGCGACACCGTGGCACTGGTGCAGGGCAGCTTGAGCCTGTGACAATGCCCGCATGAACTGCGCGCTGGATCACCTGGTGGTGCTGGCGGCCAGCCTGGACGAAGGCGCGGCCTGGTGCGAGGCCACGCTGGGCGTGCCGCCCGGCCCCGGCGGCAAGCACCCGCTGATGGGCACGCACAACCGCCTGCTGCGCATCGACGGTGAGGGCTTCCCGCAGGCCTACCTGGAAATCATCGCCATCGACCCCGCTGCGCCGGCCCCGGGCCGCGCGCGCTGGTTCAACATGGACGACGCCGCCTTGCAGGCCGCGCTGAAGCGCGAAGGCCCGCGCCTGCACCATGCCGTGCTGCGCAGCCCCAACCTGGAGATGATGCGTTGGGGCCTGATCAACCGCGGCCTGAACCCCGGCGCCATGCTGGCCGCCGAGCGCGACACGCCGAACGGCACACTGAGCTGGCGCATCGTGGTGCGCGATGACGGGCGCATCGAAGCCGACGGCGCCCTGCCCACGCTCATCGCCTGGAACGGCCTGCACCCCAGCACGAACATGGCGGCCAGCGCGCTGCAGCTGACAGCACTGCGGGTGCGGGAACTGCCGGCGGCCGCGCGCGACGTGCTGCGCTGGCGCGGCCCTGAATTCGTCCCCGCACCGGCACCGCTGCTGGAAGCGGTGTTCCACACGCCACGCGGCGAGCTCACGCTGCGCACCCCCGACTGAAGGCATGACCGAAGAACTGTTCCGAGACGATGCCAAGCTGCCGCGTTGTGATGCCACGCTGCAGGCCATCACCGAGCAAGGCCTGGTGCTGGACCGCACGGTGTTCTACCCGCAGGGCGGCGGCCAGGCGGGCGACGCTGGCGTGTTCAGGCTGGCCGACGGACGCCAGATCGCCATCGCCGACACCCGCAAGGGCAGCGAGCCGGGGCAGATCGTGCACGTGCCGGCCGAAGGCAGCGACCTGTCCGGGCTGGCGCCGGGGCTGCCGGTCAGCGCGCACATCGACCTGCAGCGACGCCAGGCCCACATGCGCTTTCACACCGCCACGCACCTGCTGTGCGCGCTGATCCCGCACCCGGTGGATGGCTGCTCGATCACCGCGGCCTATGCGCGGCTGGACTTCCACATGACCGAGCCGCTGGACAAGGACGAGATCTCGCGCGGCCTGGCGCGGCTGGTGGCCGAGGCCCACCCCATCACCCAGCGCTGGATCACCGAAGCCGAACTGGACGCCAACCCGGGCCTGGTGCGCAGCATGAGCGTGCAACCCCCGCGGGGCCAGGGCCGCGTGCGGGTGATCGACATCGAGGGCGTGGACCTGCAGCCCTGCGGCGGGACGCATGTGGCCAACACGGCGGAGATTGGGGCCGTGGTGGTGACCAAGATCGAGAAGAAGTCGGCCAGGACGCGGCGCGTGGTGCTGGGCTTCGCCGCCGCGCCCTGAAACGACAAAGCCCCGCCGGGGCGGGGCTTGGGGCAGGAATGGACCAGCGATTACTTCGCGCGGAAGTCGTCGTGGCAGCCCTTGCAGGCACCGCCGGTGGGGCCGAAGGCCTTCTTCACGTTGTCCAGGCTGCCGGTCTTCACGGCGTCGTTCAGCTTGGCCATTTCGGTGAACATCTTGTCGCGGGCGGTTTCGAAGCCGGCCTTCTTGCTCCACACCTCGGGCAGCGCCTTGGTGTCGCCGCCCTTGTCGGTGCCGTCACCGAAGGCCGTGAAGGGCAGCTTGTGCAGGTCCATCACGATCACCATGCTGTCGGCCGCGGCCTTGGCGTCCCACGGTGCCTTGTCATTGGCCATGGCGCCGACGCGACCGAAGTGGTTGGCCATCACGGTGAATGCAGCCTTGCGGTACTTGATGGCGTCTTCAGGCTTGGCGAACTGAGCGGCAGCAGGCAGGCTGGACAGCGCGGCGATGGTGGCCAGGGCGGCCAGGGCGAAACGTTTCATTCTTCAAATCCTCCGACAGGGAACAAGTCACGAAGTTTGCCGCGCCGGACAGGCGTTTGCGCGGGGCTGCCGAGTTTACGGTCGACCGCAGCGGGTTATTCCGCCGCGTGCACTGCGACATGGCGCCTCACGCCTGTGCAAACCCTGAGTGCGGCGCGGGGCCGGCGCGCTTCCGCTATCGTCGCGCGTTCTTTCGACTACCGCCTTGGTGTGCCGCGCATGACATCCATCAACCCCTCCAGCCCGCTTCAGCCCGTCCGCGTGTGGGACCTGCCCACCCGCGCCTTCCATTGGTTGCTGGCGGCCTGTGTGGTGGGCCTGGTCATCACCGGCCATGTGGGGGGCGACGCGCTGATGTGGCACATGCGCCTGGGTCTGACGGTGGGCGCGCTGGTGCTGTTCCGCATCCTCTGGGGCCTGGTGGGCGGGCGCTGGTCGCGCTTTGCCAGTTTCGTGCGCGGCCCGGGCACGGTGCTGCGCTACCTGCGCGGCGACACACGCCCGGGCGACCATTTCCACGTCGGCCACAACCCGTTGGGCGCCGGCTCGGTGCTGGCGCTGCTGACGCTGCTGGCCGTGCAGGTGGGCACTGGCCTGCTGGCCGACGACGAAATTGCCACCACCGGCCCGCTGAACAAGTACGTGTCCACCGCCACCGGCCTGGCCGCCACCAGCTGGCACAAGGACGCGGGCCAGTGGATCCTGGTCGCCCTGGTGCTGCTGCACATCGGCGCCATCGTGTTCTACCGCGTCAAGAAGGGCCAGGACCTGGTGCGGCCCATGCTGGTGGGCGACAAGGAACTGCCGGCCGACGTGCCCGCGTCCACCGACTCCATCGTCACCCGCGGTCTGGCCCTGGCCATCGCTGCAGCGTGCGGCGCGCTGGCCGCCTGGGTCGGGCGCCTGGGCTGAGGCCCTGCCTGGCGCGCTGTCACACCCACTTGCCCGCCGGTGGGGGCGCGGCGTTAGACTGCCCGGCCGATGTCCAGCCTGATGGAGATTGCCCTGGTGCAACCCGACAGCCCCGCGCTGTGGGACGCCACGCGTGCGCTGATGCGCGAGTACGCACTGGGCCTGGGCGTGGACCTGTGCTTCCAGAACTTCGAAGCCGAACTGGCCAGCTTGCCCGGTGAATACGCCGGCCCACGCGGCCTGCTGCTGCTGGCCCTGGTGGACGGCCAAGCCGCCGCCTGCGGCGCCTTCCGGCCGCTGCCCGATGTGGACTACGCCAACGCCTGCGAAATGAAGCGCCTGTACGTGGCGCCCGGCTACCGCCAGTACGGGTTGGGCCGCCAGCTGGCGCAGGCGCTGATCGACCACGCCATCGAAGCCGGCTACTCGGCCATGCTGCTGGACACCCTGGACGACATGGAAGCCGCGCGCGGGCTGTACGAAAGCCTGGGCTTCGAAGAGATTGCGCCCTATTACTTCAACCCCATTCCGGGCGCACACTACCTCAAGGTGGACCTGCGTGCGGACCACGCTCCCACGGCCTTCAGGAGAACGCGATGAACCTTTTTCGCCAGTTGCTGCGTTCCAGCGGCAGCCAGATTCCCATCGGGACCTGGGTGATGAGCGCCAGCCCGCTGGTGGCCGAAGCGGTGGGCCACGCCGGCTTCGACTGGGGCGTGATCGACATGGAGCATGCGCCGCTGGACATCATGGGCGTGGTGCACCTGCTGCAGGCGGTGGGCAACACCCGCATGGTGCCGGTGGTGCGGGTGCCCTGGAACGACGCCGTCACGGTCAAGCGCGTGCTGGACGCCGGCGCCACCACGGTGCTGTTCCCCTTCGTGCAGAACGCCGACGAAGCGCGCCAGGCCGTGGCCGCCACGCGCTACCCGCCGCAGGGCCTGCGCGGCATGGCCGGCATGAGCCGGGCGTCCAAGTTCGGCACCACGCCCAACTACCTGAAGACGGCCAACCAGAACATGGGCGTCATCGTGCAGCTTGAAACCGCGCACGCGCTGCAGCAGATCGAGGCGATCGCCGCGGTGGACGGGGTGGACGCCCTGTTCATCGGCCCGGCCGATCTGTCGGGCAGCATGGGTTTTCCCGGCGAGGCCAACCACCCGGCAGTGCTGGAAGCCATGGCCGACGCGGCGCGGCGCTGCCGTGCCATCGGCAAGCCGCTGGGCACCCTGGGTGCGGCGCCCGACATGGTGGTGCGCTACCGGGCCATGGGCTACAGCTATGTGGCGGTGGGCACCGACCTGGGCATGCTGATGCGCGGCGCGCAAACCGCCGTGGCGGCATTGCGGGTGCAAGAAGGCGGCACCCATGTGCATTCCCTCACTGCCGGCACCGCCACCGAGGCCGGTTATTGAGCCTGGGCGCTGGAACAATGTTCGGCCATGAGCCCGCCGGGCCGCCCCAAAGGCGAACTCCGGAGGGTGTAGCCCGAAGGTAGCCCAGTGACCACGACACCTCCCACCGAAACCGGCGCCCCGCCAACCCTGGAACTGCGCAGCGGCGATCTGCGGCTGGCCCTGCGACCTGACCTGGGCGGCTGCATCGCCGGTCTGTGGCTGGGCGATGTGGCCGTGCTGCGCGAATGCCCGCCCGCCGCGCTGACCAGCGCGCGCGCCAGTGGCAGCTTCCCGCTGGTGCCCTATTCCAACCGCCTGGGCTACCGCCGCTTTGACTGGCGCGGCCGGCACTACAGCACCCAGCCCAATTTCGACGACAACCCCCATTCGGTGCACGGCGTGGCCTGGCAGCAGCCCTGGTCGGTGGAAGCGCAGTCGGCGGGCAAGGTGGTGCTGGAGTACACGCACCCCAGCAACCCGGACTGGCCGTTTGCCTTCCATGTGGCGCAGAGCTTCGAGCTGACGCCCAACGCCCTGCGGGTCACGCTCACCGCCACCAACATCGATGCCCGCCAGGGCCCCATGGGCCTGGGCTGGCACCCCTATTTCCCCAAGCGCAGCCGCAGCCACATCCAGCTGGCCGTGGCCCAGCGCTGGGACAGCGACGCCGCCGGCTTGCCGGTGGGCGCGGTGGCGCAGGGCGCCATCGCCGCCGACGTGGCAGCACTGAACTTCGACCACTGCTTCGACGGCTGGCAGGGCGCGGCCCGCATCCGTGACGAGGCGCTCAACCTCACGCTGACGTCCTCCCTGGATCGGGTTGTCATCTACACCCCCGGCGACAAGCCCTACTACTGCGTGGAACCCGTCAGCCACGTCAGCGATGCCTTCCACCTGGCCGACCCGCTGGCCCATGGCCTGGTGGCGCTGGACCCGGGGCAGACCACCAGCGCCTGGATGCAGATCGACGTGGCGCGCGCCTGAATCGAAAGCCGAATGTGCTGGACGAACACAGCTTCACCCCGCTGCCGGTGGCGCCCAGCCAACTGGGCGAGTCGCCGCTGTGGCACCCGGTGGAGCAGGTGCTTTACTGGTGCGACATCCCGGAAAAGCGGGTGCACCGCTGGAACCCGAACACCGGTGAGGCGGCGCACTGGGACTTCGACAGCGAAGCCGCCTGCATCGCACCGCTGCTGGGTGGCGGCCTGCTGGTGGCGGCGCGCAAGGGCCTGTGGCGCTTGAACACCGACAACGGCGAACGCCAGCAGGTGGCCGCCGCGCCGTATGACGCGGCGCACCAGCGCTTCAACGATGGCAAGGCCGACCCGCTGGGGCGGTTCTGGGCTGGCAGCTACAGCGACCGCAAACTGCCCGAAAGCGCGCTGTACTGCTACAGCGCTCGCGCCGGTTTCAACCGCGTGGCCGAAGGCATCACCAACAGCAACGGCCTGGCCTTCAGCCCCGACGGCCGCACCGTCACCTGGGCCGACACCACCGCGCACACGCTGTGGGCCTTTGATTTCGACGCCGCGGCGGCCACCCTGTCGCGCCGGCGCGTGCTGGGCCAATGGGCGCTCAAGCCAGCCGATGGCAACCTGGCGAACTACGGCGGCCGCCCCGATGGTGCGGCCATGGACAGCGAAGGCACGCTGTGGATCGCCATGTACGAAGGCCAGCGCCTGCTGCGCCTGGCGCTGGACGGCACGGTGCTGCTGGAGCTGAAGCTGCCGGTGCGCTGCGCCACCATGCCCTGCTTCGGCGGGCCGGACCTGCGCACGCTGTACATCACCACGGCGCGCGCGCACCGACCGGCGGAAGAACTGGCGCGCCAGCCGCTGGCCGGCTGTGTGCTGCAGGCGCGGGTGGAGGTGCCGGGGCTGCCGGCGCACATGGCGCGTCTGTGAAGCTTCAGCGACGTGGTGCAAAGCGCTTCGTCTGACCCACGGCCAGCACGAAGAAGTCGTTCTCGCTGACGCCCGCGGCCTGTCGCACGCGGGCCAGTTCACGCGGTGGCTCGTCCAGCGATTCGTCGGTCAGCTCGAAGGTGCCCCAGTGCATGCCCAGCGATTGTTTCGCGCCCAGGTCACGGTGGATCTGCAGCGCCTCGGCCGGGTTCACGTGCTGGCTGGCCATGAACCAGCGTGGTTCGTAAGCGCCGATCGGAATCAAGGCCAGGTCAAAGCCACCGTCCTTCTGCAGGGGCGCCAGGCGCTCGCGCGTGGCCACGAAGTCGGCCGAATAGCCGGTGTCGCCCGCATGGAAGACATGGAAGTGCGCTGAGGTGATGGCGTAGCCGCCCCACAAGGTCTTCAGCCGGTCGGTGAGTGTGCGGCCGGACCAGTGCTGCACCGGCGTCAGCATCACCTGCACCTCGCCCAGCGTGTGGCTCTGCCACCAGTCCAACTCCACCGCGTTCGCGATGCCGGCATCCTGCAGCCAGGCCTTGTTGCCCAGCGGCACCACGAACAGCGGCGGCCTGCCGGGCTGGGCGTTCAGCGCCAGCAGGCTGGCCGCGTCCAGGTGGTCGTAGTGGTTGTGCGACACCACCACCAGGTCGATGTGCGGCAGATCGGCCAGGGCGATGCCCGGCGGTTGCGCGCGCTTCGGGCCGATGAAGGCCAGCGGCGAGGCGCGCTCGGCAAAGATCGGGTCGGTCAGCAGGTGAACCACGCCCTGCGCGGTGGGCAGTTGCACCAGCACCGTCGCGTGCCCGATCCAGGTGGCCGTGGGCAGCGCGGACGCGCCGGCCTGGGCATTGGCGCGCAGGAAGGCCAGGTCGGGCGCCACCACCGGCGTGGGCGTTTGGGGTGGCCTGGGCAGGCCTTCACGCAGGGCCTGCAGGCGCCACTGCGTCAGCGCCAGCAGGCCTTTGGGTTCGAAGTCCAGGTGGTTGTTCTGGAAGTGGCCACCGCGGTGGTGGGGCGGCGCGCCGGGTGCCCCGGGGGCGTGGGCGCCGGCGGACAGCGCCATGCAAAGCAGCAGTGAAGCCAGGGTGCGGATCAGCATGGCGGGCATTGGAACCGAGCGGCGATTTCCCGTGTCGGCACGGGCCCACGCCGCCCTGCACTTGATCCATGTTCGGAACAGCGGGGGTTTGCCCGTATAATCCCGCGGTTTGCCGCCAACAAAGTCCATTTCATCCCATGAGTTCACGGCCTGAAGAAGTACCGGCCGGAACCGACAAAAGCAAACGGTGGGAGCCCTGGAATGACGATGAGGCGCAAGACCCGAAATTCAAGAAGCTGAGCCCACAAGAGGCAGCGGCCCTCAGGGCCAAGGACCCGCCGGTGTCACCCTGGCGGGTTATCGCGGTGCAGGCCGCGGTCGGTGTGGCATTGGCCCTTCTGGGGCGCGTGCTCACCGGCAAGGAGGAGGTGGCTTGGTCGCTGCTTTACGGCGCGGCCACGGTGGTTTTGCCGGGGGCCTTGATGGCGCGTGGCATGACCAGCCGGCTTTCCAGCATGGCGCCCGGCACGTCAGCCGTCAGCTTCATGTTGTGGGAGATGGTCAAGATAGCGGTCTCGGTGCTGATGCTCATGCTGGCACCCAGACTCGTGCAGCCCCTGAGCTGGCCAGCGCTGCTGGTGGCCATGGTGTTGTGCATGAAGGTGTACTGGTTTGCGCTCCTGTGGCGCGGCCGTCGTTGAACTGAACCGGATTTCCGCGCAGGCGTTATCAACATGGCAGCAGAAGAAGGCAAGGCGGTCACCGCCGGTGAATACATCATCCACCACCTGCATCACCTGCAGGTGGGCGGCCACGGCGCCCATGGCGGCGGCTTCTGGACCTTCAACGTCGACTCCATCTTCTGGTCGCTGGTCATGGGCGTGCTGGGCCTGGTGGTGCTGATGGGCGTGGCCAAGCGCATGACCTCGGGCGTGCCGGGCCGCCTGCAGGCTGCGGTGGAGTTCCTGGTGGAAATGGTCGACAGCCAGGCCAAGGGCATCGTGCACAACGCCGAAAGCCGCAAGCTGGTGTCGCCGCTGGCGCTGACCGTGTTCGTCTGGATCGTGCTGATGAACTCGATGGACTTCCTGCCGGTGGACCTGCTGCCCAAGGCCGGTGAAGCCGTCGGCCTGCACTACATGCGCGTGGTGCCCACCGCCGACCTGTCGGTGACCATGGCGCTGTCGGTCAGCGTGCTGCTGATCTGCATCTTCTACAACCTGAAGATCAAGGGCGCGGGCGGCTGGGTTCACGAGCTGTTGTCGGCCCCCTTCGGCGCCAAGTGGTACCTGGCTCCCTTCAACCTGGCCATGCAGTTGATCGAATTCGTCGCCAAGACCGTCTCGCACGGCATGCGTCTGTTCGGCAACATGTACGCGGGCGAGCTGATCTTCATGCTGATTGCGCTGATGGGCGGTGCCTTCTTCACCGCCGTGGGCATTCCGCTGGCCATCGGCCACGTCATCGCCGGCACGGCCTGGGCCATCTTCCACATCCTGATCGTCGTGCTGCAGGCCTTCGTGTTCATGATGTTGACGCTGGTGTACGTGGGCCAGGCCCACGACGCGCACTGACAGCGCACTGATTTCGTTTTCGGTCGTACCCGCTTTTCCTTTCCCTTTCGTCTTACCACTTCCCACCTAGGAGCAATAAATGGAAGTCATCAGCTTTGTCGCCCTGGCCGCCGGCCTGATCATCGGTCTGGGCGCGGTTGGCGCTTGTATCGGCATCGGCATCATGGGCAGCAAGTACCTGGAGTCCGCCGCTCGCCAACCCGAACTGATGGGCGAACTGCAGACCAAGATGTTCCTGCTGGCCGGCCTGATCGACGCGGCCTTCATCATCGGCACCGGTATTGCGCTGTGGTTCGCCACCGCCAACCCCTTCCTGGGCCAGATCGCCAACCTGCCCAAGTAAGCAGCGCGCCAGCGTTTGCTTTCGTGGGCGGTGGGGGCCTTCACGCTGTTGAAGGCCCTTGTTGTCCGGTTCATTCCATGACGAGGTAAAGCCGTGAGCATCAATGCCACTCTCGTCGTTCAGATGATCGTCTTCGGGATCCTTGTTTGGTTCACGATGCGTTTCGTCTGGCCGCCGATCACCGCTGCGCTGGACGAGCGCGCGAAGAAGATCGCCGACGGTCTGTCGGCCGCCGACAAGGCCAAGGCCGAACTGGCCCAGGCCAACGCGAAGGTGGAGCAACAGCTGGCCGCCGCGCGCAACGACGCCGCCAAGCGCCTGGCTGACGCCGAGCGCCTGGCCCAGCAGATGGTCGAAGAAGCCAAGGGTCGTGCCGCCGAAGAAGGCGCCAAGATCGTGGCCGCCGCCCGTGCCGAAGCGGCCCAGGAATCCGTGAAGGCCCGCGAGGCCCTGCGCGACCAGGTGGCCGCGCTGGCGGTCAAGGGTGCCGAGCAGATCCTGCGCAAGGAAGTCAACTCGGGCGTCCACGCCGAGTTGCTGTCCCGGCTCAAGACGGAACTCTGACCATGGCCGAAATCGCCACCATCGCCCGGCCCTATGCCGAAGCCTTGTACAAGGCCGTCGGTGGCGCCGACGCGCTGTCCTGGCGCGACCAGCTGAACACGCTGGGCGCGCTGGCTGCCAATGCGGAACTGCGCCAGTTTGCCGACAACCCCAAGGTCAGCGCCGCTCAGGTGTTCGACCTGATCACCGCCGCGGCCAAGACGGCGCTGGACCCCAAGATGGCCAACCTGCTGCGCACCGTGGTGGAAAACGGCCGCCTGGCCGCGCTGCCCGAAGTGGCCGTGCAGTTCCAGGCCCTGGTGAACGCCCGCTCGGGTTCGTCGGATGCCGTGGTCGAAAGCGCCTTTCCGATTGAAGGCGCCGCGCTGCCCGATCTGGTGGCCACGCTGGAAAAGCGCTTCGGCCGCAAGCTCAACGCCAGCGTGAAGGTGGTGCCCGAGTTGATCGGCGGCATCCGCGTCACGGTGGGCGACGAGGTGCTGGACACGTCCGTGGCCGCCCGACTGCAACAAATGAAAGTCGCGCTGACGGCCTGAGGGCTGCCCCGCTGACCATAGGAGTGATTCCATGCAACTGAATCCCGCAGAAATTTCCGAGCTGATCAAGAGCCGCATCGAGGGCCTTGGCGCGTCGGCAGACATCAAGAACCAGGGCACCGTGGTGTCCGTCACTGACGGCATCGTGCGCGTGCACGGCCTGTCCGACGTGATGGCCGGCGAAATGCTGGAGTTCCCGGCCAACGCCGCCGGCGTGCCCACCTACGGCCTGGCCCTGAACCTGGAGCGTGACTCGGTCGGCTCCGTGATCTTGGGCGAGTACGAGCACATCTCCGAAGGCGACACCGTGAAGTGCACGGGCCGCATCCTGGAAGTGCCCGTGGGCCCGGAACTGATCGGCCGCGTGGTGAACGCGCTGGGCCAGCCCATCGACGGCAAGGGCCCGGTCAACGCCAAGATGACCGACGTGATCGAGAAGGTCGCCCCGGGCGTGATCGCGCGCAAGAGCGTGGATCAGCCGGTGCAGACGGGCCTGAAGTGCATTGACACCATGGTGCCCATCGGCCGCGGCCAGCGCGAGCTGATCATCGGCGACCGCCAGACCGGCAAGACCGCGGTGGCGATCGACACGATCATCAACCAGAAGGGTCAGAACATGACCTGCGTGTACGTCGCCATCGGCCAGAAGGCGTCGTCCATCAAGAACGTGGTGCGCTCGCTCGAACAAGCCGGCGCGATGGAATACACCATCGTCGTGGCGGCTTCGGCTTCCGAATCCGCCGCGATGCAGTACGTGTCGGCCTACTCGGGCTGCACCATGGGCGAGTACTTCCGCGACCGCGGGCAAGACGCGCTGATCATTTATGACGACCTGTCCAAGCAGGCCGTGGCCTACCGCCAGGTGTCGCTGCTGCTGCGCCGCCCGCCGGGCCGCGAAGCCTTCCCCGGCGACGTGTTCTATCTCCACAGCCGCCTGCTGGAGCGCGCCGCGCGCGTGAACGCCGACTACGTGGAAGCCTTCACCAAGGGTGAAGTGAAGGGCAAGACCGGTTCCCTCACCGCGCTGCCCATCATCGAAACCCAAGCCGGTGACGTGTCGGCCTTCGTGCCCACCAACGTGATCTCGATCACCGACGGCCAGATCTTCCTGGAAACCTCCCTGTTCAACAGCGGCATCCGCCCCGCCATCAACGCCGGCATTTCCGTGTCGCGCGTGGGTTCGTCGGCGCAGACCAAGCTGGTGAAGAACCTGTCCGGCGGTATCCGTACCGACCTGGCCCAGTACCGGGAACTGGCCGCCTTCGCGCAGTTCGCTTCCGACCTGGACGACGCCACCCGCAAGCAGCTGGACCGCGGTGCCCGCGTGACCGAACTGCTGAAGCAGCCGCAGTACCTGCCCCTGCCCATCAGCCTGATGGCCGCGTCGGTGTTCGCCGTGAACAAGGGCTTCCTGGACGACCTGGACGTGAAGAAGGTGCTGTCCTTCGAACACGGCCTGCACCAGCACCTGAAGAGCAGCCACGCCGCGCTGCTGGCCAAGCTGGAAAAGGACAAGGCCATGGACAAGCCGGCTGAAGAAGAGCTGACGGCCGCGATTTCTGCGTTCAAGAAGTCCTTCGCGTAAAGCCCACCTCCTAGGAGAAGACCATGGCGGTCGGCAAAGAGATACGCGGCAAGATCAAGAGCTTCGAGAACACGAAGAAGATCACGAAGGCCATGGAAATGGTCTCCGCGTCCAAGATGCGCAAGGCGCAGGACCGCATGCGCGCGGCGCGGCCGTACGCGGACAAGATCCGCAACATCACGGCCAACCTGTCGCAGGCGAACCCGGAATACCGCTCGCCCTACATGCGCAAGGTGGAAGGCGCGCCCAAGGCCGTGGGTTTCATCGTCGTCACGACCGACAAGGGTCTGTGCGGCGGCCTGAACACCAACGTGCTGCGCGCCGTCACCAACAAGATGAAGGAAGTGCAGGACGCCGGCGGCAAGGTGCAGGCGGTGGCCATTGGCAACAAGGGCTTCAACTTCCTGAACCGCATCGGCGCGCAGGTGATCAGCCACGTCACGCAGCTGGGCGACGCCCCGCAGCTGGAAAAGATGATCGGCCCGGTGAAGGTGATGCTGGACGCCTTCGTCGACGGCAAGCTGGACGCGGTGTACCTGTGCTACACCAAGTTCATCAACACCATGCGCCAGGAGTCGCTCGTCGAGCCGCTGCTGCCGCTGGGCGCCGAGCGCCTGCAGCAGACCGCGGCCGAGAAGTCGCAGTACGGCTGGGACTACATCTACGAGCCGGACCCCGCCTCGGTGATCGACGACCTGATGACGCGCTACATCGAAGCGCTGGTCTTCCAGGGCGTGGCCGAGAACATGGCCAGCGAACAGAGCGCGCGCATGGTGGCCATGAAGGCCGCCACCGACAACGCGGGCACCCTGATCGCCGAGCTGAAGCTGGTCTACAACAAGACCCGCCAGGCCGCCATCACCAAGGAACTGTCCGAAATCGTCAGCGGCGCCGCCGCCATCAGCGGCTGATGCAGCCGCACCGCAACGAATACTGATTGAAGGAAAGCAACATGGCCAACACCCAAGCACAGGGCAAGATCGTTCAGTGCATCGGCGCCGTCGTGGACGTTGAGTTCGCGCGCGACCAGATGCCCCGCGTGTATGACGCGCTGAAGCTCGAAGGCAGCGCGCTGACGCTGGAAGTCCAGCAGCAGCTGGGCGACGGCGTGGTGCGCACCATCGCGCTGGGCAGCTCCGACGGCCTGCGCCGCGGCCTGATGGTGACCAACACCAAGGCCCCCATCACCGTGCCCGTGGGCAAGGCCACGCTGGGCCGCATCATGGACGTGCTGGGCAACCCCATCGACGAGCGCGGCCCGGTCAGCATGGACCAGAGCGCATCCATCCACCGCAAGGCGCCCACCTACGACGAGCTGAGCCCCTCGCAAGAGCTGCTGGAAACCGGCATCAAGGTGATCGACCTGATCTGCCCGTTTGCCAAGGGCGGCAAGGTGGGCCTGTTCGGCGGCGCCGGCGTGGGCAAGACCGTGAACATGATGGAGCTCATCAACAACATCGCCAAGGCGCACAGCGGCTTGTCGGTGTTCGCCGGTGTGGGCGAGCGCACCCGCGAGGGCAACGACTTCTACCATGAGATGAGCGACTCCAAGGTCGTGGTGCAGGAGGACCTGAGCCAGTCCAAGGTGGCCATGGTCTACGGCCAGATGAACGAACCCCCGGGCAACCGCCTGCGCGTGGCGCTGACCGGCCTGACCATCGCGGAAAGCTTCCGTGACGAAGGCAAGGACGTGCTGTTTTTCGTGGACAACATCTACCGCTACACCCTGGCCGGCACGGAAGTGTCCGCGCTGCTGGGCCGCATGCCGTCCGCGGTGGGCTACCAGCCGACGCTGGCCGAAGAAATGGGCCGCCTGCAGGAGCGCATCACCTCCACCAAGGTGGGCTCCATCACCTCCATCCAGGCCGTGTACGTGCCCGCGGACGACCTGACCGACCCGTCGCCCGCCACCACCTTCGCCCACCTGGACGCCACCGTGGTGCTGTCGCGTGACATCGCCTCGCTGGGCATCTACCCCGCAGTGGACCCGCTGGACTCCACCAGCCGCCAGATCGACCCGAACGTGGTGGGTGAAGAGCACTACAACACCACCCGCGCGGTGCAGGGCACGCTGCAGCGCTACAAGGAACTGCGCGACATCATCGCCATTCTGGGCATGGACGAACTGTCACCGGAAGACAAGCTGGCCGTGGCCCGCGCGCGCAAGATCCAGCGCTTCCTGAGCCAGCCTTTCCACGTGGCCGAGGTGTTCACCGGCTCGCCCGGCAAGTACGTGCCCCTGAAGGAAACCATCCGCGGCTTCAAGATGATCGTGGCCGGCGAGTGCGACCACCTGCCTGAGCAGGCTTTCTACATGGTCGGCACCATCGACGAGGCCTTCGAAAAGGCCAAGAAGATCAACTAAGGAGCCGTCATGGCGACCATTCACGTTGACGTGGTGTCCGCCGAGGAGAGCATCTTCTCGGGCGAGGCCAAGTTCGTCGCGCTGCCGGGTGAAAACGGCGAGCTGGGCATCCTGCCCCGCCACACGCCGCTGATCACCCGCATCAAGCCCGGCGCGGTGCGCATCGAGCGTGCCGACACCGGCGAGGAAGAGTTCGTCTTCGTCGCCGGCGGCATCCTGGAAGTGCAGCCCGGCACGGTCACCGTGCTGGCCGACACCGCGATCCGCGGCCACGACCTGGACGAGGCCAAGGCCACCGAAGCCAAGAAGCTGGCCGAAGAAGCCATGCGCAACGCCAAGAGCGACATCGACCTGGCGCGTGCGCAGGGCGAATTCGCGATGATGGCCGCGCAGATCGCGGCCATCGCCAAGCTGCGCAAGAAGTAAATCCGCTGTCAGGCGAAAGAGCAAGGCCCGATCGGCTCACGCCGGTCGGGCCTTGTTGCTTCCGGTGTGGCGGGTCAGACCAGCGGCATGGCGCGAAGGGCTTCGTCGTCCAGGCGGATGGCGGCAGGCGCCACCGCAGCCATGTCGGCCGTTGTGGTGTTGACCGCCGGGTCGGACCCCGGCAGGGCCGCCGCCGGTGCGGCCAGCAGGTCGCCCAGGGCCGGCAGCGGTGCCGCGTCGGCGGCGCTGTCCGCCTTGGCAAACCACACGTCGGCCATCGCATGTTCCTGGCCGCTGGTGTCGGTCCAGCCCGACACCAGGCCCAGCATGTTGCCGTGTTGCACCTCGCTGCCGGCCTGGGCGTGCAGGTCCAGCGACGCGATGCCCAGCGCGGCCAGGCCGTGCAGTTCGGCCGTGGCGCTGATGCCGTCGTGGTTGGCATCCACCCACACCTGCAGCTGGTTCCAGTTCGCGTCCTGCGCGTCCAGCCGGCCGTCGTGGTTGCTGTCTTCCAGGGCCATCGCGGCGTAGCCGTTGCCGGCGCGCTGGCCTTGTGCGTTCAAGGTGGCCACGCCGAAGAGTTCGCTGCCGTTGGTGATGGCGCCGTCGCCATTGCGGTCCATCACCAGCAGGCCGTCGCCGCCGGCCACCCAGCCCACCTGGTTCACCGTGCCGGTGCCGTTCAGGTCGAACTGAACGCCGCTGGCGGCGGCCACGGTGTTCACGCCGTGGCCGTCCAGGTCCAGCACGATGGGCGAGCTCAACACGAAGGCTTCCAGCTGGCCCGCGTCCAGCGCCGCCAGGTCGGCGGTCTCGAAAGCCAGGTGCTGGGCGCTGGTCATGGCCGCGATGTCGGCGGTCTCCAGCGCCACGATCTGGTCGGTGGTGAAGGCCACGATCTGGTCGGTGCTCAGGGCGCGGGCCTGGGCGGTGCTCATGGCCACGATGTCGGCGGTTTCCAGCGCCGCGAACTGCTCGGTGGTCAGCGCCCGGAACTGCGACGTCGTCAGCGACGCCACCTGGGCGCTGGTCAGCGCGGCCACGTCCTCGGTCTCCAAGGCCGCGATCTGCGTGGTGGACAGGGATGACAGCTGCGCCGTGGTGAAGGCCGCCACCTGTTCGGTGGTCAGCGCGGCAATCGCGTCGCTGTCCAGCGCGCGCAACGCCACGCTGGTCAGCGTGCCCAATGCGGTGGTGGACAGGCTGGCCACCTGGTCGGTGGTCAGCGCATCCACCTGGGCGGTGGTGAAGGCGCGCAGCTGCGCGCTGGTGAAGGCGGCGATGTCCTCGGTCTCCAGAGCAGCCACCTGGTCGCTGGTCAGCGCCTGGACCTGCGCCGTGGTCAGCGCGGCCACCTGGGCGGTGGACAGGGTCTGGATGCTTTCGCTGTCCAGCGCGCGGATGCCGCCCGTGGTCAGCGCACGCAGGTCGGCGGTCTCCAGGGCCAGCACCTGGGCCGTGCCGAGTGCCGCCACCTGGGCGGTGGACAGGCTGGCCACCTGCGCGCTGGACAGCGCGGCAATGTCCTCGGTGTCCAGGGCCGCGAACTGGGCCGTGTCCAGTGCGCGCAGCTGCGCGGTGGCCAGGGCGGCCACGCTGGCGCTGGTCAGGGCCGCCACCTGGTCGGTGTCCAGCGCGCCCAGTTGCCCGGCCGTCAACGCGGCGACCTGTGCGGTGGTCAGGGCGGCAATATCGTCGGTGGCCAGCGCGGCCACCGCAGCGGTGCCCAGTGCACGCAGCGCGGCGGTGGCCAGTGCGGCGATGTCTTCGGTGTCCAGCGCCGCCACCTGGTCGGTGCCGAAGGCGGCGATCTGCTGGCTGCCCATGGCGGCCACCTGCGCGCTGGACAGCGCGGCCACGTCGTCGGTGGCCAGCGCGGCCACCTGGGCGGTGGACAGCGCGGCCAGCTGCGTGGTGGACAGCGCCGCGGCCTGGTCGGTGGTCAGCGCGCCGATCTGGGCCGAGCCCAGCGCGCGCAGCCCGGCCACGCTCAAGGCCCGCAGGTCGGCGGTTTCCAGCGCCGCCACCTGGTCGGATGTCAGCGCACCGGCCTGTGCGGCCGACAGCGCGGCGGCGTGGGCGGTGGTCAGCGCGGTGATCTGGTCGCTGCCCAGTGCCGCCACCTGGGCCGTGGCCAGGCCGCCCACCTGCGCAGTGGTCAGTGCGGCGACCTGGCCGGTGGACAGCGCAGCGGCACCGGCCGTGCCGATGGCGCGCAGCGCCGCGGCGCTCATGGCCACCAGGTCGGCGGTGTCAATCGCCTGCACCTGCGCCGTGGTGAGCGCGGACACCTGCGTGGTGGTGAAAGCGGCGATCTGCGCGCTGTCCAGCGCGGCGATGGCGTCGCTGGCGATGCGGCCGACCTGCACGCTGGTCAGCGTGGCCAGTTGGGCCGAGGACAGCCCCGCCACCTGCGCGCTGGACAAGGCGGCCACCGCATCGCTGCCCAGCGCGCGCAGCGCGTTGCTGGTCAGCGCACGGAAGTCGGCGCTTTCCAATGCGGCCACCTGGTCGGTGCCGAGCGCGGCCACCTGGGCGGCGGTCAACGCGGCGGCCTGGGCGGTGGTCAGCGCGGCCACTTGCGTGGTGTCCAGCGCCGCGATCTGTTCGGTGGACAGGGCGCGCCACTGCGCCGTGCCCATGGCCGCCAGATTGGCGCTGGCCAGGGCCTGCACCTGGGCCGAATCCATGGCCTGCAATTGGGCCACGCTCAAGGCCACCGCTTGGGCGCTGGTCAGCGCGGCCACATCGCCGGTGGACAGCGCCACGATCTGCGCCGTGCCCAGGCCGGCCACTTGCGCGGTGGTGAGTGCGGCCACCTGGTCGGTGCTCAGGGCGCCGATGGCGTCACTGCCCAGGGCGTGCACCGCGGCCACGCTCAGCTGGCGCAGGTCGGCGGTTTCCAGCGCCGCCACCTGGGCGGTGGTGAGGCCGGCCACCTGGTTGCTGGTCAGCACCGCGGCCTGGGCGGTGGTCAGGGCCTGGATGTTGGCGGTGGACAGCGCGGCCACCTGGGCCGTGGCCAGCGCGGCCAGCTGGCTGGTGGAAAGCGCGGCCACCTGGGCGCTGGTCAGCGCACCCAGGGCGTCGGCGTCCAGCGCGCGCAGCGCGGTGGTGCTGAAGGCGCGCAGGTCGGCGGTTTCCAGCGCCGCCACCTGGTCGGTGGTCAGCGCGGTGATCTGGGCCGTGCTCAAGGCGGCGGCCTGGGCGCTGGTCAGCGCCACCACCGCATCGGTGCTCAGGGCGGCAATCTGATCGCTGCCCAGCAGGCGCAGTTGCGCGGTGCCGAATGCGGCCACCTGGGCGGTGCCGAGGGCGGCCACCTGGTCGCTGGACAAGGCCAGCACCTGCGCGGCGGTGAGCGCCACCACCTGGGCGGTGGTCAAGGCGGCCAGGTCGTCGCTGGCCAGGGCGGCCACCTGGTCGGTGCTCAAGCCCGCCAGCTGCGTGGTGGTCAGTGCCGCGGCCTGGTCGGTGCTGAAGGCCACCAGCGCGTCGGTGGACAAGGCCCGCAACGCGGCGGCGTTGATAAACCGCAGGTCGCCGGTCTCCAGCGCTGCGGCCTGTTCGGTGGACAGCGCCGCCACCTGGGCGCTGCCCAGCACGCCCGCCTGTCCGGCGGACAGGGCCACGATGTCTTCGGTCTCCAGCGCGGCCACCTGGTCGGTGGTCAGCGCGGCCACCTGGGCGGTGGTCAAGGCGGCGATCTGGGCCGTGGTCAGCGCGCCCACCGAGCCCGTGCCCAGCGCGCGCAGCGCGGCGCTGCCCAGCACGCGCAGGTCGGCGGTTTCCAGCCCGCCGATCTGGTCGGTGGACAGGCCCGCCACCTGGGCCGTGGCCAGCGAAGCGATCTGGCCGGTGGTGAAGGCGGCGATGGCCGCGCTGCCGAAGGCGCCGAACTGGTCGCTGGTCATGGCGCGCAACTGCGCGGTGGTCAGCGCGGCCACCTGCGCGGTGTCCAGCGCGGCGATGGCGTCGGTGCCCAGCGCGGCGGCCTGGGTGCCCGACAGCGAGGCCAGTTGCGCGGTGGTCAGGCCCGCCACGTCGGCGCTGGACAGCGCGGCCACCTGCAGGGTCTGCAGTGCGGCCAGCTGGGTGCTGGACAGGGCCGCCACCTGGGCGGTGGACAGCGCGGCCACGGCGTCGCTGTCCAGGCCGTGCAACTGGGCGCTGGTCATCGCGCGCAGGTCGGCGGTTTCCAGCGCCGCCACCTGGTCGGTGGTGAAGGCGGCCACCTGGGTGCTGGTCAGCACGGCCACCTGGGCGCTGCTGAAGCCGGCGATGGCCGCGGTGTCCAGCGCGGCGATCTGGTCGGTGCCCAGCACGCGCACCTGCGCGGTGGTCAAGGCGGCCAGGTCGGCGCTGGTGAAGGTGGCCAGCTGGTCGCTGCTGAAAGCGCCCACCTGGGCGGTGGTCAGCGCGGCCAGTTGGGCGGTGGTCAGTGCGGTGACAGCATCGCTGCCCAGGGCCGCCACCTGGGCCGTGGTCAGCGAGGCCACCTGGCCGGTGGCCAGGCCGGCGACCTGGTCGGTGCTGAAAGCGGCCACCGCGTCGGTGGACAGGGCGCGCAAGACGCCGGTGCCCAGAGCCCGCAGGTCGGCGGTGTCCAGGGCCAGTGCCTGGTCGCTGGACAGGGCAGCGGCTTGCGCCACGGTCAGCGCCGCGGCCTGGGCGGAGGTGAGGGCTGCGATCTGGTCGGTGTCCAGCGCGCTGACCTGGTCGGTGGACAGGCCTCGCCACTGGGCGGTGGTCAGGGCGGCGATGTCGGCAGTTTCCAGCGCCGCGACCTGGTCGGTGTCCAGGGCGGCGATTTGCGCATTGCTCAAGGCACGCACCTGCGCAGTGGTCAGCGCGACCACGTCGTCGCTTTCAAGCGCGGCGACCTGGGCCGTGCCGAGCAAGCTCACCTGCACGGTGGACAAGGCGGCCACGGCGTCGCTGGAAAGTGCGGCCACCTGGTCGCTGCCCAGGTAGCGCAGGTGAGCGGCGGTGAAGGCGCGCACCTGGGCCGTGGTCAGGGCGCCGATCTGGTCGGAGTCCAGGTGGTTCAACTGCGCGGTGGACAGCGCGGCCACCTGCGCGGTGCCGAGCGCGGCCACCTGGTCGGTGCTCAACGCCCCCAGGGCATCACTGCCCAGGCCGCGCAGCGCGCCGGTGTTCAGGGCCGCCAGGTCGGCGCTTTCCAGCGCCGCCACCTGGGCGGTGCTCAGGGCGCCCAGCTGGGCGCTGGTCAACACAGCGGCCTGCGCGGTGGTCAGGGCGGCGATGTCGGCGGTTTCCAGCGCCGCCACCTGGGCGCTGCGCAGCGCGGCCACCTGGGCGGTGGACAAGGCGGCCACCTGGCTGGTGGTCAGCGCGGCCACAGCCTGGCTTTCCAGCCCGCGCAGCGCGGTGGTGGCCAGGCTCTGCAGGCTGGCGGTGGACAACGCGCCCACCTGGTCGGTGGTCAGCGCCGCGGCCTGGGCGCTGGACAGCGAAGCCGATTGCGCCGTGGACAGCGCCGCCACGGCCGCCGTGTCCAGGGCCGCCACCTGTTCGGTGTTCAGCGCGCGCAGTTGTGCGGTGGACAGCGCCACGGCCTGGGCCGACGACAGCGCGGCCACGTCGTCGCTGGCCAGCGCTGCCACCTGGCGGGTGGACAAGGCCACCACCTGCGTGGTGGACAGGGCGGCCACCTGCGCGGTGGCCAGCGCCACCACGGCGGCGGTGCCGAGCGCGCGCAGCTGTTCGCTGGCCAGCGCGGCCACGTCCTCGGTGTCCAGCGCGGCCACCTGGTCGGTGGACAGCGCGGCCACCTGCGAGGTGCCCAACGCTGCCACCTGGGTGCTGGTCAGGGCCACCACCTGGTCGGTGTCCAGCGCGGCCAGCTGCGCATTGCGCAGCGAACGCAGCTGGCCGCTGGTGAGCGCGGCCACGTCTTCGGTTTCCAGCGCCGCCACCTGGGCCGTGCCGAGCGCGGCCACCTGGGTGCTGGCCAGCGCTGCCACCTGTGCGGTGGTGAGCGCCGCCACGTCGGCGGTCTCGATCGCCGCCACCTGGGCCGTGGTGAAGGCGTTCAGCTGCGCGGTGGTGACGGCCGCCACCTGCGCGGTGGTCAGGGCCGCCACGCGCGTGGCGTCCAGCCCGCGCAGCGCGCTGGTGGCAAAGGCCGCCAGGTCCGCGGTCTCGAAGGCGGCGATCTGGGCCGTGCCCATCGCGGCCAGCGCCTGCGACCCCAGCACCGCGGCCTGCGCGGTGGTCAGCGCGGCGATCTGGTCGGTGGAGAAGGCGGCCCAGTCATCGGTCTTCAGGGACGCAATCGTGCGCGTGGTCAGCGCGGCGATCTGGGCGGTGGTCAGGCTGGTGATGATCGAGGCCATGGCATTCCTTGTGGTCCGGGGCGCCGGGGCGGGCGATGCGACAGGCATGCCGAGCCCGGCCGGGACGGGGTTCGATCTGTTATCGGGTGTTGCAGCGCGGGCCTTGAACCGCATTGCCGTGCCGGCCGCTCGCCGGCTGCGGGGTGTGAGCGAATGCACGGCAAAACCCGCCGGGGCCCGGAGGCCGACGGCGGGTTGCAGAGGGTCAAGGCGGGAACAGGCGGGTGTTGGCCCGCCTGTTCCGCCCGGTCAGATCAGCACCTGGTGGCGCAGCGCGTCGTCGCTGATCGACGGCAGGCCCAGGTTCACCACCGCCACGTCTTCGCTGGCGCTGGCCACCGTCACGTTGGTGCTGGTGCTGGCCGCTTCGGCGCCCACCAGGGCCGCCGCCGGGGCGGCCAGCAGGTCGCCCAGGGCCGGCAGGTCGGCGGTGTCCTTGGCGAACCAGACGTCGGCGGCGGCGTGGCTGCTGCCGTCGGTGGCCGTGTAGCTGCCCACCAGGCCCAGCAGGTTGCCGTTGTCCAGCGCGCTGCCGCTGCTGGAGGCCAGGCCGATCTCGGCCACGCCGGCTTCGGCCAGGGTCTGCAGTTCACCACCGTCGGTCTGGCCGTCGTGGTTGGCGTCCACCCACACGCGCAGCTGGTTCCAGTTCGCGTCGCTGGCGTTCAGCACGCCGTCGGCGTTGCTGTCCTGCCAGGCCATGGCCTGGTAGCCGTTGGCGGCGCGTTGGCCTTCGGCGTTGAGCGTGCCGTTGCCGAACAGCTCGCTGCCGTTGTTGATGCTGCCGTCGCCGTTGCGGTCCAGGGCCAGCAGGCCGTCCAGCCCGCCCACCCAGCCCACCTGCGCCGACTGGCCGGTGCCCATCAGGTCGAAGTTCACGCCCTGGGCCGCGGCCAGGGTGTTCACGCCACCGCCGTCCAGGTCCAGAACGATGGGCGACACGGCCAGCAGCGCGTTGAGCTGGTCGCCGCTCATGGCGCCGATGTCGTCGGACTCCAGCGCTGCCACCTGCGTCATGTCGAAGGCGGCGATCTGGCGCGTGGACAGGGCCACGATCTGGTCGGTGGTGAAGGCCGCCACCTGGTCGGTGGTGAAGGCGCCCACCTGGCCCGTGGTCATGGCCGCGATGTCGTCGGTGGCGATGGCCGCGAACTGCTCGGTGGACAGGGCCGCCACCTGGGCGTTGGTGAGCGAGGCCACCTGGGCCGTGCCCAGCGCCACCAGCTGGTCGCTGGACAGTGCGTGCACGGCGTCGGTGCTCAAGGCCCGCAGCGCGTTGGTGGACAGCGCGTGGATGTCGGCGCTGTCGATGGCCAGGGCCTGCGCGGTGCTGAAGGCCGCCGCCTGCGCGGTGGTGAAGGCGCCCACCTGGGCGCTGCTCAGGGCCGCGATGGCGTCGGTGTCCAGCCCGGCCAGCTGTACAGCGCTGAAGGACGCCACCTGGGCGGTGGTGAGCGCGGCCACCTGCTCGGTGGTCAGCGCATCCACCTGGGCCGAATCCCAGGCCCGCAGCTGCGTGGTGAGCAGGCCGTCCAGGTCGCCGGTCTGCAGTGCCGCCACCTGCTCGGTGCTGAAGGCCGCCACCTGCGCGGTGGTCAGCGCGGTGGCCTGCGCGGCGGTCAGGGCCACGATCTGGTCGGTGGTCAGCTCGGCCACCGCGGTGGTGGTCAGCGCGGCGATGGCGGCGGTGCCCATCACCGCCAGGTCGGCGGTTTCAATCGCCGCGGCTTGTGTGGATGTCAGCGCCGAGGCCTGGGTGTTGGTCAGTGCGGCCCACTGGGCGGTGCCCAGCGCGCCGATGGCTTCGGTGTCCAGTCCGGCCAGTTGCACGCTGGTGAGCGACGCGAACTGGCTGGCGGTGAGTGCGGCCACCTGTTCGCTGGTGAGCGCGTCCACCTGGGCCGAGTCCAGCGCGCGCAGCTGGTTGCTGTTCAGCGCATGGATGTCACCGCTTTCCATGGCGGCCAGCTGCTCGGTGCTCAGCACGTCGATCTGCGCCGTGGTCAGCGCGGCGATCTGGGCACTGCTGAGCGCGGCCATGGCTTCGCTGTCCAGGCCCGGCAGCTGCAGCGAGCTCAGCGACGCCAGCTGCGCCGTGGTCAGCGCGGCCACGTGGCCGGTGCTCAGGGCGTCGATCTGGTCGGACGTGAACGCGGCCACCTGGGCCAGGCTCATCGCGGCCAGCTCGGCGGTTTCAATCGCGCCGATCTGGGCCGAGTCCAGCGCATGCACCTGGGCGGTGGTCAAGGCCACCACCTGGCCCTGGGTCAGCGCGCCCACCTGGTCGGACGTCATGCCGCCGAAGGCCCCCACGCCGATGGCGCGCAGCGCGTTGGTGCTGATCGAGCCGATGTCGGCGGTGGTGATGGCCGCCACCTGGTCGCTGCTCAGGGTCGCGGCCTGGGCGGTGGTCATTGCCGCCACCTGGCCGGCGGTCAGCGCGGCCATGGCTTCGGTGTCCAGCCCGGCCATCTGGCTGGCGGCCAGGTTGCCGAACTGGGTGTTGGTCAGCGCGGCCACCTGGACGCTGGTCAGTGCGTCGATCTGCGCCGTGTCCAGCGTGCGCAACTGGGCGCTGCCCAGGGCACGCAGGTCGTCGCTTTGCATCGCGGCCAGCTGCTCGGTGGTGATGACGTCCATCTGCGCGGTGGTCAGCGCAGCGGCCTGGCCCACGGTCAGCGCCACGATCTGGTCGGTGGCCAGGGCGGCGAAGGCGCCGGTGGACAGCGCGGCCACCGCGGCGGTGGACAGGGCGGCGAAGTCGCCCGAGTCAATGGCCAGGGCCTGGGCGCTGCTCAGCGCACCGGCCTGGGCCGTGGTCAGCGCGGCGACCTGGGCGCTGCCCAGGGCGGCGATGGCTTCGGTGTCCAGCCCGGCCAGCTGGCCGGTGGCCAGGGTGGCCACCTGGCTCGCCTGCAGGGCCGCCACCTGGGTGCTGGTGAGTGCGTCCACCTGGGCCGAGCTCCAGGCCCGCAGTTCGGCGCTGGTCAGGGCGCGCAGGTCGCTGCTTTCCATGGCCACGATCTGGTCGCTGGTCATGGCGGCCACCTGCTGGGTGCTCAGCAGCGCGGCCTGGTTGCTGGTCAGCGCCACGATCTGGTCGGTGGTCAGGGCGGCAAAGGCGTCGGTGCTGAAGCTGCGCAGCGTGGCGCTGGCCATGGCGGCCAGGCCGGCGGTGGCCAGCGCAGCGGCCTGGGTGGCGCTGAGCGCACCCACCTGGGCGCTGGTGAGCGCCACCACCTGGGCGCTGTCCAGCGCGGCGAAGTCGTCGCTGGCCAGGCCGGCCAGCTGGCCGTTGGCCAGCGCGGCGACCTGGGCCGTGGTGAGGGCCGCCACCTGGTCGGTGGACAGCGCGGCGATCTGGTCGGAACCGAAGGCCCGCACCTGGGCCGTGCCCATGGCGCGCAGGTCGGCGGTCTCGATCGCGGCCACCTGTTCGGTGGTCATGGCCACCAGCTGGGCGGTGGTCAGCGCACCAATCTGGGCGGTGGTGATGGCCTGGATCTGGCCGGATTCCAGCCCGTGCACCGCCGCGGTGGTCAGCGATTTCAGGGCGTTGGTGCTCAGCGCGGCGATGTCCGCGGAATCGATGGCCAGGGCCTGGGCGGTGCTCAGCGCCGCGGCCTGGCTGGCCGTGATCGCGCCCACCTGGGCGCTGGTCAGCGCGGCGATGGCGTCGGTGTCCAGGCCGGCCAGTTGCACCGTGCTCAACGAGGCCACCTGCGCGGTGGTCAGGCCGGCGACCTGGTCGCTGGTCATGGCGTCGATCTGGGCGCTGCCGAAGGCGGCCAGTTGCGCCGTGGACAGGCCCGCCAGATCGGCGCTGTCGATGGCGGCGATCTGGCCGCTGCTCAGCGCGGCCAGTTGGGCCGTGGTCATGGCCGCCACCTGGGCGCCGGACAGCGTGGCCAGGGCCTCGGTGTCGAAGCCGGCGAACTGGCTGGCGGCCAGGCCGGCCACCTGGGCGGAAGTGAGTGCGGCCACCTGGTCGGAGGTCAGCGCATCGATGCGGTCGGTGCCCAGGCTGCGCAGTTGCGCGCTGGACAGGGCCCGCAGGTCGTCGGTGGCCAGGCCAGCCACTTGCTCGGTGGTGAGTGCGGCCACCTGGTTCGTGCCCAGCGCGGCAGCCTGGGCGGTGGTCAGGGCCACGAGCTGTTCGCTGCCCATGGCGGCCACGGCGTCGGTGGTGATGGCGCGCAGCGCGGCGGTGGACAGCGATGCGATGTCGCCACTGTCGATGGCCGCGACCTGCGTGCTGGTCAGGCCGACGGTCTGGGTGGCGGTCAGCGCGGCCACCTGGCCGCTGGTCAGCGCGGCCATGGCGTCGGTGCCCAGGCCGGCAAGCTGCGCGCTGGCCAGGGCGGCCACCTGGGCCGTGGTGAGGGCGGCCACCTGGTCGGTGCCCAGGGCGGCGGCCTGCGCCGAGTCCAGCACGCGCAGTTGGGCCGAGTTCAGCGCCACCAGGTCACGTGTTTCGATGGCGGCCACCTGGTCGGTGGTCAGCACGTCCATTTGGGTGGTGGTCAGTGCGGCGGCCTGCGCGCTGGTGAGCGCGGCCACCTGCTCGGTGGTCAGCGCCGCGGTGGCGGCGGTGCTCAGGGCGCGCAGGGCGCCTGAGTTCATCGCCGCCAGGCTGTCGGTGGCCAGCGCCGCGGCCTGGGTGGCCGTGAAGGCCACTGCCTGTGCCGTGGCCAGGCCGGCCAGCTGCGCACTGGTGAGCGCGGCCATGGCTTCGGTGTCCAGCCCCGCCACCTGCGTGGAGGTGAAGGCGGCCACCTGGGCGGTGGTGAAGGCGGCCACCTGCGTGGTGTCCAGCGCGCCGATCTGATCGCTGGCGAAGGCCCGCACCTGCGAGGTGTTCAGCGCGCGCAGGTCGGCGCTTTCCAGCGCGGCCATCTGGGCGCTGTTGAAGGCGGCCAGCTGCGCGTTGGTGAAGGCGCCCATCTGGGCCGTGCCCAGGGCCACGATGGCTTCGCTGTCCAGGCCGGCCAGCTGGGTGCTGCCGAGGGCGGCCACTTGTGCTGTGCTCAGGGCGGCCACCTGGTCGGTGCTCAGCGCGTCGAACTGGGCGCTGGACAGCGCGCGCAGCTGGGCGCTGCCCAGGGCGCGCAGGTCGGCGGTCTGGATGGCCGCCAGCTGTTCGGTGTCCAGTGCGGCCATCTGCGCGGTGGTGAGGGTGGCCACCTGGGCGCTGGTCAGCGCCACGATCTGGTCGCTGGACAGCGCGGCGGCGGCGGCGGTGGACAGCGACGCCAGCTTCAGCGCGGCAATGTCGCCGGTCTCGATCGCCAGTGCCTGGGCGGTGGTGAGCACGCCCACCTGGGCGGCGGTCAGCGCACCCACCTGGTCGCTGCTCAACGCGGCCAGGGCGTCGGTGGTCAGGTGGGTCACCTGGTTGGTGGCCAGCGCGGCCAGTTGCGTGGCCGTGAAGGCCGGCGCCTGCACGCTGGTGAAGGCGGCGACCTGGTCGCTGCCCAGCGCGGCCAGTTGCGTGCCGGTCAGCGCCCGCAGGTCGGCGGTTTCGATCGCGGCCACCTGCTCGGTGCCCAGCGCGGCCACCTGCTGCGTGGTGAGCGCGCCCACCTGGGCGCTGCTGAACTGGGCCACCTGGTCGGTGCCGAGTGCGGCCAGCGCGCCGGTGCTCAGGCTGCGCAGCGCGGCGGTGGTGATGGAGGCAATGTGGCTGCTGGCCAGCGCCGCGGCCTGCGCGGTGCTGAGGGCGGCGGTCTGCTGCGTGGTCAGTGCGGCCAGCTGGGTGCCGTTCAGCGTGGCGATGGCTTCGGTGTCCAGCCCGGCCACTTGCGTGCTGGCCAGCGCGGCCAGTTGGGTGGCGCTGAGCTGGGCCACCTGGGCGCTGCTGAAGGCGTCCATCTGCGCGCTGGTCAGGGCGCGCAGTTGCGCGCCGGTGAGCGAGGCCACGTCGGCGGTCTCCATCGCGGCCAGCTGGTCGGTGGACAGGGCCGCGGCCTGGGCCGTGGTCAGGGCGGCCAGCTGGCTGCCCGACAGCGCGGCGATGGCCTCGCTGTCCAGGCCGGCCAATTGCGCGGTGGACAGGCCGGCCACCTGGGCGACGGTCAGGGCCGCCACCTGGGCGCTGGTCAGGGCGTCGATCTGGGCCGAATCCAGCGCGGCCAGCTGGACCGTGGCCAGCGCGCGCAGGTCGCCGGTCTGCATGGCGGCCAGCTGTTCGGTGGTGAGCACGTCCACCTGGGCGGTGGTCAGGGCGGCGACCTGGGCGCTGCTCAGCGCCACGACCTGGTCGCTGCTCAGCGCGGCCACGGCGGCGTTGGACAGGGCCTTGATGGCGTTGGTGGACAGCGCGGCCAGGTCGGCGGCCGAGATGGCCTGGGCCTGGTCGCTGGACAGGGCGGCGGCCTGCAGCGTGGTGAAGGCGCCGATCTGGCTGCTGTCCAGCGCGGCCATGGCTTCGGTGTCCAGGCCGGCGATCTGCAGCGTGCCGAGGGCGGCCACCTGGCCGGTGGTGAGCGATGCCACCTGGGCGCTGGTCAGGGCGTCCACCTGGGCCGAGCTGAAAGCGCGCAGCTGGGCGCCGGTCAGGGTGCGCAGGTCGGCGGTCTGCAGCGCCACCATCTGGTCGGTGCTCAGGCTGGGCAGCTGGGCGGTGGTGAGCGAAGCCACCTGGGCGCTGGTCAGCGCCACGATGGCATCGGTGTCCAGGCCAGCCAGCTGGGTGCTGGCCAGGCCGGCCACCTGCGCGGTGGTGAGCGAGGCCACCTGGGCGGTGGTGAAGGCGTCGAACTGGTCGCTGCCCATGGCGCGCAGCTGGGTGCTGCTCAGGGCGCGCAGGTCCGCGGTCTCCAGGGCGGCCAGCTGGTCGCTGGTGAGCGCGGCCACCTGCAGCGTGGTCAGGGCGGCGGCCTGGGCCGTGCTCATGGCCACGATCTGGTCGGTGCCCAGGGCGGCGATGGCGGCGGTGGACAAAAGGCGCAGCGCGGTGGTGGACAGCGCGGTGATGTCACCCGACGCGCTGGAGCCCAGGGCGGCCACCTGGTCGGACGTCATCGACGCGGTCTGCGCGCTGGTGAGCGCGGCCACCTGGGCGGTGGTCAGCGCGGTGATGGCGGCGGTGTCCAGGCCGGCGATCTGGGCCGTGCCCAGGCCCGCGATCTGGACGGTGCTGAGGTTGGACACCTGGGCCGTGGTCAGCGCGTCGATCTGGGCCGAGTCCATCGCGTTCAGCTGGGCGGTGCCCATGGCGCGCAGGTCGGCGGTCTGGATCGCGGCCACCTGGTCGGTGGACAGTGCGGCCACCTGGTTGTTCGCCAGCGACGCCACCTGGGCGCTGGTGAGCGCCACCACCTGGTCGCTGCTCAGGCCGGCGATGGCGGCGGTGGACAGCGCGCGCAGCGCGGTGCTGGTCATCGAGCCGATGGCGGCGGTGGACAGTGCGGCGGCCTGCTCGGTGCTCAGGGCCACGGTCTGCGTGCTGGTGAGCGCGGCCACCTGCGCGCCGGACAGCGCGCCCATGGCTTCGGTGTCCAGGCCGGCCAGTTGCGCCGTGCCCAGGGTGCCCAGGCGCACGGCGGCCAGCGACGCCACCTGGTCGCTGGTCAGGGCGTCGAACTGGGCCGAGTCCAGCGCGTTCAGCTGGGTGCTGCTCATGGCGCGCAGGTCGGCGGTTTCAAGGGCCGCCACCTGCTCGCTGGTCAGCACGTGCATTTGGGCGGTGCTCAGGGCACCGGCCTGCAGCGTGCTCAGCGCTTCGATCTGGTCGCTGGTCAGCGCGGCCGTGGCGGCGGTGCTCAGCGCGCGCAGCGCGTTGGTGCTCAGGGCGCCGATGTCGCGGGTTTCGATCGCGGCCACCTGTTCGGTGGTCAGCGCGGCGGCTTGCGTGGTGCTGAGCGCGCCCACCTGCAGGCTGGTCAGCGCGGCGATGGCTTCGGTGTCCAGCCCGGCCAGCTGGGCCGTGGTCAGGGCGGCAATCTGCGGGTTGCCCAGCGCGGCCACCTGGGCGGTGGTCAGGGCGTCGATCTGGGCGCTGGAGAAGGCCGTCACCTGCGCGGTGTTCAGCCCCGCCAGGTCGGCGGTTTCGATCGCGGCCACCTGTTCCGTGGTCAGCGCGGCGATCTGCGCCGTGGTCAGCGAACGCAGCTGCAGTCCCGACAGGGCGGCGATCTGGGCCGTGTCCATCGCCGCGATGGCGGCGGTGCTCAGCGCCTTCAGCGCGTTGGTCGACAGCCCGGCCAGGTCGGCGGTTTCCATCGCGGCCACCTGGTCGCTGGACAGCGCGGCGGCCTGTTGGGTGGTGAAGGCGGCCAGCTGGCCCGAGCTCAAGGCGGCCATGGCGGCCGAACCCAGCCCGGCCAGCTGGGTGGTGCCCAGCGCGGCGATCTGGCCGGTGGCCAGCGCGGCGATCTGGGCCGAATCCAACGCGGCGATCTGGTCGGAATCCAGCGCGCGCAGTTGCGCACTGCCCAGGGCCGCCACCTGGGCGGTAGTGAAGGCGCCCAACTGGTCGGTGCCCAGCGCGGCCACGGCCGCGGTGCTCAGCGAGCGCAGGGCCAGGGTGTTCAGCGCGGCGATGTCGCCAGTTTCGATTGCGGCGACCTGGTTGGACGACAGCGACGCCAGCTGCGTGGCGTTGAGCGCGCCCACCTGGGCGCTGGTCAGGGCGGCCACCGCTTCGGTGTCCAGGCCGGCCAGTTGGGCGCTGCCCAGGCTGCCGATCTGGGCGCTGGTCAGGGCGGCCACCTGCTCGGTGGTCAGCGCGTCGATCTGGGCCGAATCCAGCGCGCGCAATTGCAGGCTGGACAGGGTGCGCAAGTCGGCGCTGTCGATGGCGGCCAGCTGGGCGCTGGTCAGCGCATGCAGCTGGGCGGTGGTGAGCGCGGCCACCTGGGCGCTGGACAGCGCGGCAATGTTCTCGCTGGACAGGCCGGCCGTCTGCACGGTGCTCAGGCCCGCCAGTTGGGCGGTGGACAGCGCGGCGATCTGGGCCGAGTCCAGCGCGGCGAATTGCGCCGAGCTCAAGGCGCGCAGCTGGGCGCTGCCCAGGCCCGCCAGGTCGGCGGTTTCGATCGACGCCAGTTGTTCGGTGGTGAAGGCGGCCACCTGGCCAGTGGTCAGGGCGGCGAGCTGGGCGCTGCCCAGCGCCACCACCTGGTCACTGCCCATCGCCGCCACGGCGGCGGTGGTGAAGGTGCGCAGCGTGGCGGTGCCCAGCGCGGCGATGTCGGCCGAATCAATCGCCGCCACCTGGGCCGAGCTGAGCGAGCCCCCCTGCAGCGCGGTGAGCGCGCCCACCTGGGCGCTGGACAGGGCGGCGATGGCGGCGCTGTCCAGCCCGGCCATCTGGCCGCTGGACACGCTGGCCACCTGCGCGGTGGTGAGGGCGGCCACCTGGTCGGTGCCCAGCGAAGCCAGCTGGTCGCTGGACAGGTTGCGCAGCTGCGCCGCGGTCAGCGCGCGCAGGTCGGCGGTTTCCAGCGCGGCCAGCTGGTCGGACGACAGGGCCGTCACCTGGGCGCTGGTCAGGGCCACCACCTGGGCCGTGCCCAGCGCGGCCACGGCCTCGCTGTCCAGGCCGGCGATCTGGGCGGTGCTCAACGCCGCCACCTGGCCCGTGGCCAGTGCGGCCACCTGGGCACTGGTCAGGGCGTCCACCTGGGCCGAGCTGAAGGCCTGCAGCTGCGTGGCCGACAGGGCGCGCAGGTCGGTGGTCTGCATCGCCGCCACCTGGTCGGACACCAGGGCGTGCAGCTGGGTGGTGGTGAGCGCGGCCACCTGGGCCGTGGTCAGGGCCTGCACCTGGTCGGTGTTCAGGGCCGCGACGGCGTCGCTGGACAGGGACTTCACCGCATTGCTGGACAGCACCGCCACGTTGGTGCTGCTGATGGCCGCCGCCTGGGTGGCCGACAGCGCCGCGGCCTGCGCCGTGGTCAGCACCGCCATCTGCTGTGTGCCCAGGGCGCCGATGGCCTCGGTGTCCAGCCCCGGCAGTTGCGCGGCGGTGAGCGCGGGTACCTGGGCGGTGGTGAGCACGCTCACCTGTTCGGTGGTCAGCGCGTCGATCTGGGCCGAGCTGAAGGCGCGGATCTGGCCGGTGGAAAACAGCACCAGGTCGCGTGTCTCGAAGGCCGCGATCTGGGCCGAATCCAGCACCGACAGGCCCAGGGTCGAAATCGCCCCGATCTGGTTGGTGCCCAGGGCCGCGATCTGGTCGGTGGTGAACGCAGCCCAGTCCGCCGTGCTGAGGGACGAGATCGAGCGCGTGGACAGCGCGGCGATCTGTGCGGTGGACAGGGAAGCAATGATCGAGGGCATGAGGGGCGTTCCTGCGGGTTGTTTCGGGTCGGCCTCCGGCCCCGGAAGGGGCGGGAGACACGCACTTCAGGACGGTTATCGGCGCGTGGACCCCGGCCTTGAGACGCCGGGCGGCCCCGGCGGGCGGGCGGTTCGTGTGAACTGACCGGTGCGAACCGGTCAGTTCGGCGCCGATGCGGCGGCTACAGCGCCAGGCTGAGCTGGTAGGCGCCGGTGGCGCCGCTGGCCCGCCAGACGCGCAGCACCAGCGGCGCGGCGCTGGTGCCGGCGTTGGTGATGGTGAATTGCCGCGTCAGCCCGGCGCTGCCGCTGGCCGACACCACCAGGGCGCCGCTGGCGGTGTAGGCCGCCAGTGAAAAGGCCGAGCTGCTGCCCTGGGTGAGGGTGGCCACCAGCTTGGCGCCTGCAGGCAGGCTGAGCTTGAAGTAGTCGTTGTCGCTGGTGCTGGCGATGCTGCCGCCCACCCGGGCCGGCAGGCTGGCCACGGCCTGGGCGCCACCCAGGCTGTTGTTGGGTTCCTTGTCGGTCACGGCCAGCACGCTGACCACCGGCGTGGGCGTGGGTGTCGGCGTGACCGTGCTGCCCTGCGCGGCGGCCACCGCGGCGTTGGCGTCCACCAGGCCGGCGCCGCAGCCGCTGCAGGCGGCCGGGAAGGCGCGGGCACTGCCCTTCAGCAGCGTGGCCACCTGGTCCGGCGTGAGTGTGGCGTTGCTCGCCAGCATCAGGGCCGCGGTGGCGGCCACCACCGGTGTGGCCATGGACGTGCCCATGTAGGCCGCGTAGCTGTCGGCCCCCGGCGTGCTGCTGCCGGCGTTCAGCGTGGACAGGATGCCGTAGCCGCTGTCGCCGCCCGGCGCGGCCAGGGTGACGGTGGCGCCGCTGTTGGAATAAGACGCCTTGCCGCCGGTCTTGCCAGTGGCGGCCACGACGATGGTGCCGCTGCAGTTGGCCGGCGTGGCGCTGGCCGCGTCGGTGGCGCTGTTGCCAGCGGCCACCACCACCACCGCCCCCTTGGCGCGGGCGGCGTTGATGGCGCTTTGCATCGTCGTGCCGCAGGCGCCGCTGCCGCCCAGCGACAGGTTGATCACCCGCGCCGGCGTGGTGTTCGTGGGCAGCCCGGTCACCGCGTTGCCGGCCGCCCAGGTGATGGCGTCGGCAATGTCGGAGGTGTAGCCGCCGCAGCGGCCCAGCACGCGCAGCGGCAGCAGCTTGGCGCCATGGGCCAGGCCGGCCACGCCGCTGGCGTTGTTGGCCACCGCGGCCACGATGCCGGCCACATGGGTGCCGTGCCAGGAACTGGTGGAGGCGGCCGAGCCGCTGCCGCACTGGCCGGCGCTGGTGAAGTCGCCGGGGTCGCTGGGGTCGGCGTCGCGGCCGTTGCCGTCGCCGGCGATGGCGGTGTCGGTGATGAAGTCGTAACCCGCCAGCAGGTTGGCCTTCAGGTCCGCGTGCGGGCGCACCCCGGTGTCCACCACTGCCACCACCACGCCAGCGCCGCTGCTGCGGTCCCAGGCGGCGGGCGCGCGCACGCCGGCGGTGGTGTCGCTCCAGGCCCATTGCTGGGCGTACAGGCTGTCGTTGGGCACGCCCAGGGTCTGCAGGCGCAGGTCGGGCTCGGCGTATTCGATGTCCGGGTCGCCGGCGCGCAGGCTGGCGGCCAGGGCCAGGGCTTCGTCGTGGCGCAGGGTGCGGTTGGCGCGCAGCACCTGGGCGCCGTTGGCCAGGTCGCGCAGCCGCCCCAGGCTGACGCCCTGGCGGTTGGCCGCCACGCGCAGGGCGTTTTCGGTGCGGGCCGCCGCCGCGGCAGTGGGCAGGGCGCTGGTGCCGGCGCTGCGGTACTTCACGATCAGCCGGTCGGTGGCCTCGGGCCCGGCGTTGGCAGGACGGCCGGCGTCAAAGCGCTGGGCCTGGGCGCTGGCGCCCAGCACCAGCAAGCACGCGGCCAGGGCGGCGCGAAGCGGCAAGGAAAGGGTCTGCATGGAATGCCTCGTTGAATGAGGCCAGTGCGCGAATGCCCACCGGCAACCCCGCTACCGTGGCGCTGCGCGCGCTGTAGGCCGGAGGCTTTGCGTCCCACGCTTTCACGTGGTTTGCGAAATGAAACTGGATGTAATGATAGGGGTGGCGGTGGGCGCGCGGCCTGCCGCTCATCCGCCAGCCCGGGGCTTGTGCGCATTTGTCGGCACAAGTTCTGGCGGCTTCGAACGCTCTGCCACACTGACCCCCCATGCGCCTACCCAACCTGCTGGCCACCCGCCGCGGCCGCCTTGTCGCCTTCTTCTTCCTGTACGTGACCGAAGGCATCCCGCTGGGCTTTGCGGCCACGGCCATCGCCACCCAGCTGCGGCGGCAGGACGTGGGGCCGGCCGAGATCGGCGCCTTCGTGGCGTCTTTCTACCTGCCCTGGGCCTTCAAGTGGGCCTTCGGGCCCGTCATCGACGTGTTCTCGTCCGAACGCCTGGGCCGGCGGCGCGGCTGGATCCTGGGCACGCAGCTCATGCTGATCCTCACCCTGCTGGCCTGCACCACCATCCAGTTGCCAGCGCAACTGGGCCTGCTGACGGCGGTGCTGCTCATCCACAACAGCTTCGGCGCCATGCAGGACGTGGCCATCGACGCATTGGCCGTCACCACCCTGCACCCGGACGAACGCGGTCTGGCCAACGGCATGATGTTCGGCGGCGCGGCCATCGGCCAGGGCATCGGCGGCAGCGGCGTGCTGTTCCTGATGCCGGTGCTGGGCGTGGCCGGCGGCTTCGTCTTCGTGGCGGCCTGCATCGCGCTGGTGACGGTGTTCATCGTGCTGCCGCTGCAGGAGCCGGCCACCCCGCTGGCCGATCGCCGCGAAGGCGGCCTGGGTGCGGCCGTGGCGGCGATGAAGGCCTTCTCGGCCGAGGCCTTCCGCAGCTTCCTGGGCACGCGCGGCGCCTACGTGGGCATGCTGTTCTCGCTGCTGCCGGCCGGCGCCATGGGCCTGGGCCTGGCGCTGCAAAGCAACCTGGCAGTGGAAGTGGGCATGAGCGACGACAGCGTGGCCTGGCTGGCGCTGTGGACCCAGGTGATCAGCGCGGTGTTCATGGTGGTGGGCGGGCAGTTGTCCGACCGCTGGGGCCGCCGCCGCACGCTGGGCGTGTACCTGTCGCTGATGAGCCTGCCGGCGCTGTACATGATGGGCGTGCTGCTGGACCACCAATGGGTGATGCCGGTGCCGCAGAACGCCGCCGAAGGCGCGCGCCGCGTGGCCCCGGCCGCACTGGTGACCGCGGTGTGGGTGGCCACGCTCACCTATTCGGTGGCGCAGGGCCTGATGTATGGCACCCGCTCGGCGCTCCTGATGGACGTGACCAACCCCAAGGTGGCGGCCACCCAGTTCACCGCCTACATGGCGATGATGAACCTGGTCATTTCCTATTCCGCCGCCTGGCAGGGCATCGCGATCGAAACCCTGGGCTACCCCAAGACCCTGCTCATCGACGCCATCACCGGCCTGTTGTGCGTGGCGCTGCTGCCCTGGATCAAGCCCTCGACGGTGAACGAGGACGGCCATGGCGCCGCCCGCGCGCGCCGCACCGCCTGGGTGCTGGCCATCGGCTGCCTGGCCTGGTTGCCCTACCGCAGCGGCCTGTTCAGTGCGGGCGCGGCGGCACCGATGTTCGAGACCCTGTTCACCCTGGTCTTCGTGGCGGCGGCCGTGTTCCTGGCCACGGGGTCCATGGTGCTGGGTGCTGCGGCGGGCCGCCTGGGCCGCCTCGGCCTGTGGCTGGCGCCGCTGCTGCTGGCCATGTACCTGCGCAAGTGGTGGCCGCAGGCCGGCGCGCTGTACCTGCTGGTGCCGGCCCTGGCCGCCGGGGTGCTACTGGCGCAGGCCCGGCAGGCCTGGTCGGGCTTGAAAGGGGCGGGTGCGGTGCCGGCCACGGCCGCCCTGGCCTGAAGCCGGGCGATCCGGGCTCCTGCGGACCTCACGCCTGCGGTGCCCGGCCTTGCCAGCGCCGTGGGCATGCATTATTGTGCGTGCCTATGAACGCCAGCGCCGGTTGAGGCCATGTCCAGCACGATGATGCATCCCGGCGAGCGCCCGCCCCTTGCCACCGACAACGGGCACGAGCCCGAAGAGCGCCATCCCTTCCTGGCCGCCCTGGGCGACCGGGTGCGGTCGCTGCGCTCGCGCCGCGGCATGACCCGCAAGGCCGTGGCCCTGGCGGCCGACGTGTCCGAGCGCCACCTGGCCAACCTGGAATACGGCATCGGCAACCCTTCGGTGCTGGTGCTGCTGCAGGTGGCGGGTGCGCTGCAGTGTTCCTTGGCCGAACTGCTGGGTGACGTCACCACCACGTCCCCCGAATGGCTGCTGCTGCGCGAACTGCTGGAAAACCGCAACGAAGACACGCTGCGCCGGGTGCGCGAAGCGGTGGGCGAACTGCTGGGCACCGGTGGTGCGCATGGGCAGACCCAGGCGCGCAGTTCGCGCGTGGCCCTGGTGGGCCTGCGCGGCGCGGGCAAGAGCACCCTGGGCCAGTTGCTGGCCGACGACCTGGGCTTCCCCTTCGTGGAACTGTCCCGCGAGATCGAGAAGTTCGCCGGCTGCAGCGTGGGCGAGATCCAGGCCCTGTACGGCCAAAGCGCCTACCGCCGCTACGAACGCCGGGCGCTGGAAGAGGCGATCCAGATCTACCCCGAGGCCGTCATCGCCACCCCGGGCGGCCTGGTGTCCGACGCCGCCACCTTCAACCTGCTGCTGGCCCACTGCACCACGGTGTGGCTGAAGGCCAGCGCCGAGGACCACATGCAGCGGGTGCGCGCCCAGGGCGACATGCGCCCCATGGCCGCCAACCCCGAGGCCATGGAAGACCTCAAGGGCATCCTGGCTGGGCGTGCGGCCTTCTACTCCAAGGCGGAGTTCAGCCTGGACACCAGCGCCCAGGCGCTGGAGCCCAGCTTCACGGCCCTGCGCGCGCTGGTGCGCGGCGCCTTGGAACTGCCGGCCTGAAAGACCGGATCGGCGACATGCACTTTCGTGCATGTACTGCTTGACACCGCCCAAGCATGCACTATGATGCCTGTCATCCCAGCCGAACAAATGCACTTTAATTCGTGCCGACAGGAGATTCACCGATGAGCACCGCCCCCCGCGTGGACTACCAGACCGACCCGTCCCGCTACCGCCACTGGAAGCTGAAGTTCGAAGGCCCGGTGGCCACGCTGGCCGCCGACTTCGACGAAAACGCCGGCCTGGCCCCAGGCTACAAGCTGAAGCTCAACAGCTACGACCTGGGCGTGGACATCGAGCTGAACGACGCCATCAACCGCATCCGCTTCGAACACCCCGAGGTGCGCACCGTGGTGCTCACCAGCGCCAAGGACAAGGTGTTCTGCTCGGGCGCCAACATCTTCATGCTGGGCGTGTCCACCCACGCCTGGAAGGTGAACTTCTGCAAGTTCACCAACGAAACCCGCAACGGCTTCGAAGATTCCAGCGCCCACAGCGGCCTGAAGTTCCTGGCCGCGGTGAACGGTGCCTGCGCCGGCGGCGGTTATGAACTGGCCCTGGCCTGCGACGAAATCATCCTGGTGGACGACCGCAGCAGCGCCGTCAGCCTGCCCGAGGTGCCGCTGCTGGGCGTGCTGCCCGGCACCGGCGGCCTGACCCGCGTGACCGACAAGCGTCATGTGCGCCACGACCTGGCCGACATCTTCTGCACCACCAGCGAAGGCGTGCGCGGCCAGAAGGCCAAGGACTGGCGCCTGGTGGACGACATCGCCAAGCCGGCGCAATTCGCCGCGAAGGTGCAGGAGCGCGCGTTGCAATTGGCCGAGAAGAGCGACCGCCCGGCCAACGGCCAAGGCGTGGCGCTGACCCCGCTGAACCGCACGGTGGAAGCCGATTCGCTGCGCTACGGCCACGTCAGCGTCACCATCGACCGCGCCGGCCGCACCGCCACCTTCACCGTGAAGGCGCCGCAGGGCGCGCAGCCGACTGACGTGGCCGGCATTGAAGCCGCGGGTTCCAACTGGTACCCGCTGCAACTGGCGCGCGAACTGGAAGACGCCATCCTGTCCATGCGCACCAATGAGCTGGACACCGGCACCTGGCTGATCAAGACCGAAGGCGACGCCGCGGCCGTGGCCGCGATGGACGCCACGCTGCTGGCCCATAAGAACCACTGGCTGGTGCGTGAAACCATCGGCCTGCTGCGCCGCACCTTCAGCCGCCTGGACGTGTCCAGCCGCAGCCTGTTCGCGCTGATCGAGCCGGGTTCCTGCTTCGTCGGCAGCTTCCTGGAACTGGCGCTGGCCTGCGACCGCAGCTACCAGCTGATGCTGCCCGACGACGCGGACAAGAGCCCGAAGATCGGTGTGGGCGAAATCAACTTCGGTGTGTTCCCCATGGCCACCGGCCAGAGCCGACTGCAGCGCCGCTTCTACGACGAAGCCCCTGCGCTGGAAGCTGTGCGCGCAGTGATCGGCCAGCAACTCGACGCGGATGCCGCCTTCAAGCTGGGTCTGGTCACCAGCAACCCCGACGACATCGACTGGGCTGACGAGACCCGCATCGCCATCGAAGAGCGTGTGTCCATGAGCCCCGACGCACTCACCGGCATGGAAGCCAACCTGCGCTTCAACGGCCCGGAAAACATGTTCACCCGCGTGTTCGGGCGGCTCACCGCCTGGCAGAACTGGATCTTCCAGCGGCCCAATGCCGTTGGAGAGAAGGGCGCCCTGAAGGTGTACGGCAAGGGCGACAAAGCGGCATTCGACTGGAACCGGGTCTGACCTTCAAGGAGACATGACATGAGCACCATCAACTACAGCGAGAAGATCCCCAACAACGTCAACCTCGCCGAGGACCGCACCCTGCAGCGCGCGCTGGAGCAGTGGCAGCCCAACTACCTGCAGTGGTGGGACGACATGGGCCCGGACGGCAGCCAGAACTTTGATGTGTACCTGCGCACCGCGGTCAGCGTGGACCCGCAGGGCTGGGCCCAGTTCGGCCACGTCAAGATGCCCGACTACCGCTGGGGCATCTTCCTGAACCCGGGCGAGAAGGACCGCAAGATCCACTTCGGCGACCACAAGGGCGAAGACGCCTGGCAGGACGTGCCCGGGGAATACCGCGCCAACCTGCGCCGCATCATCGTCACGCAAGGCGACACCGAACCCGCCAGCGTGGAGCAGCAGCGCCACCTGGGCCTGACCTGCCCCAGCCAGTACGACCTGCGCAACCTGTTCCAGGTGAACGTGGAAGAGGGCCGCCACCTCTGGGCGATGGTGTATTTGCTGCACAAGTACTTCGGCCGCGACGGCCGCGAAGAAGGCGAAGCCCTGCTGGAACGCCGCAGCGGCCAGGAAGACAACCCGCGCATCCTGCAGGCCTTCAACGAGAAGACGCCCGACTGGCTGAGCTTCTTCATGTTCACCTACTTCACCGACCGCGACGGCAAGTTCCAGCTGTGTGCGCTGGCCGAAAGCAGCTTCGACCCGCTGGCCCGCACCACCAAGTTCATGCTCACCGAAGAGGCGCACCACATGTTCGTGGGCGAGTCGGGCATCAGCCGCGTCATCCAGCGCACCTGCGCCGCCATGAACGAGCTGAAGACCGACGACGTGGCCAAGCTGCGCGCGGCCGGCGTCATCGACCTGCCCACGCTGCAGCGCTACCTGAACTTCCACTTCAGCGTCACCATCGACCTGTTCGGTGCCGATGAGTCGAGCAACGCCGCCACCTTCTATTCCACCGGCCTGAAGGGCCGCTACGAAGAAGGCAAGCGCGTGGACGACCACCAGCTGCGCGGCCAGACCTACAGGGTCATCAACGCGGTGAATGGCGCCCTGGTAGAGAAGGAAGTGCCGATGCTCAACGCGCTGAACGAGGTGCTGCGCGACGACTACATCAAGGACAGCGTTTCCGGCGTGGAGCGCTGGAACAAGGTGATCGAAAAGGCCGGCATCCCCTTCCGCCTGAAGACGCCGCACAAGGCCTTCCACCGCAACATCGGCGCGCTGTCCGGCGTGAAGGTGTCGCCCGACGGTCGCGTGGTGAGCGAAGCCGAATGGCAGGCCAAGGTGGACGACTGGCTGCCCAGCGGTGCCGATCGCGCCTTCGTGGGCAGCCTGATGGGCCGCGTGGTCGAGCCCGGCAAGTTCGCCAACTGGATCGCGCCGCCGGCCTTGGGCATCAACCGCCAGCCCGTTGATTTCGAGTACGTGCGTTTCGCCTGAACCAGAATCCAGGCATCAGCGGATGGAGAGGCCCCGCGGGGCCTCTTTTCACGACAGGAGACTCTCATGGACATGGCCGTCAGCACCGTCAAGCAGCACCTCATCGACCCCGAGATCTGCATCCGCTGCAACACCTGCGAGACCATGTGCCCGGTGGGCGCCATCACGCACGATGCGCGCAACTACGTGGTGGACGTGGCCAAGTGCAATTGGTGCAATGACTGCATCTCGCCCTGCCCCACCGGCAGCATCGACAACTACCGCGTGGTGCCCATCGCGCGCGCCTACACGCTGGAAGAACAGCTCGGCTGGGACAACCTGCCGGCCGAGCTGAGCAAGGAAGAGCTGGCGGCGGCGGGCGGCGCTGGCCCCGAGGTCGAAGCCGCGCCCGCCGAAACGCCGGTGGCCCCCGACCCCAGCGGCACCGCGCCCTTCAACCCCGCCCAGTACGGCGCCACGCTGCCGCCCTGGAGCGCCGCGCACGCCTACACCAACCTCTATGGCCCTAAGGCGGTGGAGAAGTCCATCACCGCCAGCGTGGTGGGCAATGTGCGCGTCACCGCGGTGGGCAAGGAGTACGACACCCACCACATCGTGCTGGACTTCGGCGCCATGCCCTTCCCGGTGCTGGAAGGCCAGAGCATCGGCATCGTTCCGCCGGGCACGGACGCCCAAGGCCGGCCGCACCATGCGCGCCAGTACTCCATCGCCAGCCCGCGCAACGGCGAGCGGCCGGGCTACAACAACCTGTCGCTCACCATCAAGCGCGTGCTGGAAGACCACAGCGGCAAACCCGTGCGCGGTGTGGCCAGCAACTACATGTGCGACCTGCAGGTGGGCGACAAGGTGCAGGTCATCGGGCCCTTCGGCACCAGCTTCCTGATGCCCAACCACCCGAAGAGCCACATCGTGATGATCTGCACCGGCACCGGCAGCGCCCCCATGCGTGCCATGACCGAATGGCGGCGGCGGCTGCGCAGCTCGGGCAAGTTCGAAGGCGGCAAGCTGATGCTGTTCTTTGGCGCGCGCACCCAGGAGGAACTGCCCTATTTCGGCCCCTTGCAGAACCTGCCGAAGGATTTCATCGACATCCACTTCGCCTTCAGCCGCACCCCCGGCGCGCCCCGGCGCTACGTGCAGGACGCGATGCGCGAGCGCGCCGCCGACCTGGTGCCGCTGCTGGCCGACCCCAACGCCTGCTTCTACGTCTGCGGCCTGAAGGCCATGGAAGAGGGTGTGGTGCTGGCGCTGCGCGACATGGCCACGGCGGCCGGCCACGATTGGGACACGCTGGGCGCGGCCCTGAAGCGCGAAGGTCGTTTGCACCTGGAAACCTATTGAGCCCCTGCCGCATCGCCAAGCATGAAGCGGGCGTTCGCGCATCCACGTTTTGAGGTACAACCCGCGGGGTACGGGCACCGCCCGTGCCAGGGCCGGCGCGAACGGCCCTGACCGATCGTGGAGAAGGGCCAACAACGTGAAGACCTACCGCGCCATGCTGGCGGAAATTGAACGCCTGCAACGCAAAGCCGAGGCACGTCGGCGCATCGAAATCAAGGGCGTTGTCAAGCACATCCGTGAACTGATCGCCAAGCACGGACTGAGCAGCCACGACCTGGGCCTGGACGGCGGCAAGGCGACCGCGGCGCCGCGCCAGTTCCAGGACCTGGTGGCCGCCCTGCCCGCGCGCGGGCGCAAGGCGGGCCGGCCGGCCAAGGCTGCCACCTCCAAGGGTGTGGCGCGTTACCGCGACCCGGCCACTGGCAAGACCTGGACGGGCCGGGGCAAGCCGCCCAACTGGATTGCCGGTGCCAAGGACCGCAGCGCGTTCGAGATCGGCGCTGCGGCCGCGCCGGTGAAGGCCGCTGCGGGCAGACCCGCGAAGGCAACCAAAGCGGTGAAATCCGTGAAGGCCGTGAAGGCCAAGCGGGTGGCCAAGGCCGCGAAGGCGGCCAGGAAGCCCGTCGCCGAAAAGCCTGTCGCCAAGAAGGCCGCGGCCAAGCGGGCGGCCCCGGCCAAGGCCGCCCAGGCGGCAAAGCCGGCGAAGTCCGCGAAGGCTCCGAAGGCCCCAAAGGCGGTGAAGCTGCCCAAGGCGCCCGCGCCGAAGGCGGCTCGCAAGAAGGCGCCCACCCCCAAGCCGGCCAAACCGGCACCGGCGCCCGCCGACAGCGGCGCTGGCGCCGCGCCGACGCCGGCACCGGCGGGCGAATGAGCCTGGCGCGCGGCGGATGAACTACGTCAACACCTTGATCCTGGTGGCGCCGGATTGCCCGGCCGTGGCGGCCGAGGCACCGCCCGAACGGGCGGCAGGCGCCACCATCGGGCGCATCGAGTACGAACTGATCCACGACCAGCCCTACACACTGACGCACGAGGAAGTGCAGTTCACCGTGAACGTGCGCCGCCGCGGCATCGGGGCCGAATTGCTGGCCGAGCAGCGCCACCGCCTGTGGGACAAGTTCTTCGCCAAGCCCATGGCCTGCATGCGCACTTCGGCGCTGCCCAAGCGCTACGGCTGGGGCCTGCACTTCGACCACAACGCCAAGGTGGCGCTGGTGGCGGTGCAGGGCGAGGACTACGCCCGCCTGGCCGCCGACCCCGCGGTGGTGAAGGTGCAGGCCACGCGCAGCAAGCGCCCCTGAAGGCTGGTGCTGGCCAAGCCTGGCTGGTGTCAAGCCAGTACATTCGCCGCGCCGCCACCGACCGGGAAACTTGATAGGCTGGCGCCGCATCCACCCGCCAGGAGCCGCGCCATGTCCAAGCCCGAGACCGAATCGAACGACCTGGTCATCACCCGCTTCTTGCAGTCACCCCGCGCTGCACTGTGGCGCTGCTGGACCGACCCCGCGCTGCTGGCCCCCTGGTGGTGCCCCCGGCCCTGGACCACGGAGGTGCTGGCCTTCGACCTGCGGCCCGGCGGCGCCTTCCACACCTTCATGCGTGGCCCGGACGGCGGCACCAGCGACAACCCGGGCTGCTTCCTGGAGATCGTGCCGCAGCAGCGCCTGGTGTTCACCACCATGCTGCTGGCCGACTGGCGGCCCGCCACGCCCTGGATGCCCATGACCGCCGTGATCGACATGGCCGACGAAGGCGTCGGCACCCGCTACACCGCCACCTGCATGCACGCGGACCGCAAGTCGCGTGACGAACACGACAAGATGGGCTTCTTCGAGGGCTGGAACCTCTGCATCGACCAACTGGACGCCTTCGCCCAGGCCCAGGCCCGGTGACGGGCGGCTGACCCGGTGGCGGGCCCGGCTTCAGCCGGCGCCGCGGCGGCCGATATCAGGCTGTCCCGCGTGAACCGGCCTGCCCATGTCCAACACCACCGCCACCCCCTCCCGCTGCGTTGACATCGAGCGTGAAGTCGATCACGCCCGCCGGCAAGGCGCGCTGCAGTCCATCGTGGTGCCGCCCTGTCCGGCCTTGCTGGTGCAGTTGCGGGCGGCCATGGCGCACGAGCCGCCCGACCTGACCGAAGTGGCCCGCATCGCCGGCAGCGACGTGGCCATGTCGGCCACGCTGATCCGCCAGGCCAATGGCGCCCTGCACGCCGCCGGCCAGCCGGTGCGCACCGTGGGCCAGGCGATGACGCGGCTGGGCATGGACATCACCGCCCAGGTGATGACCGGCTTTCTGGCGCGCAGCGCCATCGTGCCGGACAACCGCCACCTGGCTCGCTTCTGGGAACACAGCGCCCAGCGCGCGGCCCTGATGGGCAGCCTGGCGCGCCACCTGCCGGGCGTGCACGACGACCTGGCCCACACCTGCGGCCTGTTCCTGCACGTGGGCCTGCCGGTGATGCTGCAGAGCCTGCGTGGTTATGCCGGCACCCTGGTGGAAGCCGCGGCGCGCAAGGACCGCACCCCGGTGCAGACCGAAAACGCCAACCACCGCACCGACCATGCCGTGGTGGGGGCCCTGGTGGCCCGCGTGTGGCAGTTGGCGCCCGAGGTGATGGCCGCGGTGCGCCTGCACCACGACCTGGAAGCCCTGTCCGACGACGGCATCGAGCCCGAGGTGCGCACCCTGATGGCGCTGTCGCTGGTGGCCGAAATGCTGTTGCGCCGCCACGCCAACCTGCCGCCCGATGCCGAGTGGCAGCGCCACGGCGCCGTGGCGCTGAAGTGGCTGGAAATCGGCGACGCCGAATTGGACGCGTGGCACGACACCCTGGTGGCGGCGCTGGACGCCGTGGACGCCTGAGCGCTTGAGGGGCGCGCCCGCCGCGCTCAGCCCAGCAGGTGGCGCAGCTTGATGAAGGCCAGCGCCGCCATCACCGCGTCGTTCACCGCATCGTGGGCCTCGCGCATGGGCAGGTCCAGGTCCTTCATCAGCGTGGCGAAGCGCAGGTCGATGTGGCCGCCGTGCTGGTAGGGCGGCAGCTGGCGCACCTTGTACTCGTAATACATGGCCGAGACCTCGTGCTTGGGCTGCGGCAGGCCCAGGCCGGTCATGTGGAAGATGGCGCGGTTGACCATGGCCACGTCAAATTCCAGGTAATAGCCCACCAGCGGCCGCGGGCCGATGAAACTGAGCAACTGGGCCATGGCCACGTCCGGCTCCAGGCCGCCCGCCACGTCGCGTTCGCGCAGGCCGTGCACCCGCACGCTGTCGGCGCTGACGCCCTTGCTGGGTTTGACCAGCAGCTCCAGCCGTTCGCTGGTCATCACGCGGTTGCCCTTGATCAGCACCGCCCCCACCGCGATGATCTCGTCCTTCTGCGTGTTCAGCCCCGTGGTCTCGCAGTCCAGGCTCACCCATTCGTCGGCCGGCGGCTCGTCGTACATGGCCTTGAAGCGCGGGTCGCCCAGGTGGTACAGGCGCCACTCGCGCTTCAGGCGTTCCAGCATGCCGGCGGGCGTCCAGGCCGGGGCCGGCCCCTTCAACGCGGTGCTCATGGGGAAGCCCTCCGCGCTGCGCACGGCGGGGTGAGCGCTATGGAGCGGCCATGCGCGCTCACAGCGCATCCAGCCGGTAGCGGTGCGACAGCAGGGCCTTGAAGCGCTTCACCACGCCCAGCGCGTCCTTCAGCAGGTCGCGCTCCAGGGTGCTGAGCTTGTCCACTTCAATGCCGCGCCCCGGCGTGCGGCCGGTGTCCGTGGCGTCCAGCCCGGCCTTGAGCTTCAGGCCCATGAAGAAGTGCAGGCTCTCGACCAGTTCGCCGGCCAGGTCGGGCGGCAGCTTGTTCATGGCCACCAGGGCCTCGATGCGGCCCAGGGTGCTGGTGGCCGGCAGGCGCTGCTCCAGCGCCATGGCCCGCACGCCGTGCACCAGCGGGAAGGTGCCGGCCTTCTTCAGGTCCAGCTGCTGGCGTTCACCCGGTGCCAGTGCGAACAGCCGGTTCCACCAGCCGCTGCCCGATTCGAAGGAGTTGATGGCCGAGGCAAAGCGCGCCAGCAGGGCGTCGTTGTCGGTCACCAGCTTGAACAGTTCGGTGCGCACCGCTTCCAGCAGTTGCGCGTCGCCGCAGACCGCGTGGGCGTCGATGAAGATGGCCAGCGCCATCAGGCTTTCGGCGTCCGGCATCAGCAGCCAGCGCCGTGCGGTCTCGCTGAAGGCCGTGACCGCGCCGCGCCACTGTGGGTTGCTCACCATGATGTGGCCCGGGCATTCGGGGTAGCCGAAGCCCGACAGCGCGTCGGAGAACTGCTGGCACAGCGCGTCCAGGTCGTCCGGCGGCGTGTAGCCGTCGCGCAGGATCAGGCCGTTGTCCTGGTCGGTCTTCAGCAACTGCTCGCCGCGGCCTTCGCTGCCCATCACGAACAGGCAGGAATTGGCCACCAGCTCGGCCGGGGCGATGATCTGCCAGGTGCGCTCGAACAGCTTGGCGTTGAGCTCCTGCACCAGCCGCGCCACCAGGCTCACCTTGGTGCCACCGCGGTACAGCAGCCCGATCAGCCGGGTGATCTGCTCGGCCGCGGGTTTCAGGCCATTCAGGTCCTTGGCCTCCAGGATCTGGCGCGTGATCAGGTAGCTGTGGTTGGACAGGAAGCTCAACACGTCCAACTGGTCCAGCGTGCCCAGGATCTTCGGGCCGTCGGGCAGCGCCGGGTCGCCGGGGCCGTCCACCACCACCACGCGGCGCACCTTGTGGCGGATCATCGTGGCCAGCGCGTCGAACAGGTAGTCGGCCGGGCGCGACGTCACCAGCTTGAAGGTGGCCAGCTCGCCCACCGGCAGCTGAGCCAGGTCGCCGCCGTGCAGGATGGCGCGCTGCAGCCCGGTGGTGGTGAAGATGCCCAGCCGCGGCGGCGTGCTGGCTTCGTCGCGCACCAGCACGTGGTCGGTGCGTTCGGCGGCGAAGATGCGCACGCAGGACACGATGTCGGTGGCCGCGCTCACCACCTTGGAGGGCCGCATCACGGCCGCTTCCACCCGCGCCATGGTCAGGCTCTGCATCTGGTGCTGGCTGTGGCGTTCGGCCAGCGCCGAGAGCTTCTTGGACAGGTCGGAAAACAGCAGGGCGCCGAAGGTGTCGTTCGCGCTGATGAGTTCGGTCACCGCCTTCTTGGCCAACTGGTAGGCCAGCACTTCTTCGGCCGCCACGAAGCGCCCGCTCACCCGACCGGCCACCAGGGCCCGGCCGTCGAACACGTCGCGCGGGCCGTAGGTGGCCAGCACCTCGTCGCTGTCGGCGTGGCGCACATGGCCCTTGATCACGATGAACAGGTGCGAGGGTTCCACCCCCGGCTCCAGCACCGCGTCGCCCTCGCGGAAATAGGCAATGTCCACATGGTCGCGCACCAACTGGCGCTCGTCGGCGGTGAGACAGTCGAAGGGAGAGACGGAAAAGTCGAAGGCGTTGGGCAAGGGCAGTCCGGCGGATGGGAGTTTTCAGGCCATTTTTCTCGTCTTGGCTTTATCCGCCGCTGACCTGTCGCAAGGCTGAACGCAGGCCCCATGGCCTTGGGCTACCCTTGGGTTCGCTGCCGGGACCCAACCCTTGCCATCGTGACCGCCACTGCCCCCAAACCCAATCCGATCCATTTCGACGCCGCCATCATCGACCTGGACGGCACCATGATCGACACGCTGGGTGACTTCGAAGTGGCCCTGAACCGCACGCTGCGCGACCTGTCGCAACCCCTGGTGGCACGCCATTTCATTGAACGCACCGTGGGCAAGGGTTCGGAACACCTGATCCGCAGCACCCTGGCCCATGTGGGCGCCGAAGCGGCGCTGTACGACCCCGCCTGGGCGCTGTACCAGCAGCACTACCAGGCCGTGAACGGCCAGCGCTCGATGGTGTTTCCCGGTGTGGTGGAAGGCCTGGAGCGGCTGCACATCGCCGGGCTGAAGCTGGCCTGCCTGACCAACAAACCCACCGCTTTTGCCCGCCCGCTGCTGGCGGCCAAGGGGCTGGAATCCTTCTTCAGCGTGGTCTTCGGCGGAGACGCCTTTGCGCGCAAGAAGCCCGACCCGCTGCCGCTGCTGAAAACCTGCGAAGCGCTCGGCACGTCGCCCGCGCGCACGCTGATGGTGGGCGACAGCAGCAACGACGCCCGCGCCTCCCGCGCCGCCGGCTGCCCGGTGGCCCTGGTGAGCTACGGCTACAACCACGGCGAGCCGGTGTCCGCGTCCCAGCCCGACGTGGTGCTGGAACGGCTGGACGCCCTGTTCTGGGACTAGGCCCTAGTTGCCGTCGCTGCCCTGCGGCTTGCCCAGCAGCGCGGCCTTCAGCGTGGCCTCGGCGGGCGACTTGCCCAGCCAGATGCGCATCAGCCCGCTGTAGAACTCGGGCTCCACGATCGGCTGGCCCGTGGCCTTGCCGTTGACCGAGATCACGGTGCCGGTGCCGGGCACCCAGTCCACGCTGAAGGCGTCGCCAGCCACCAGCTTCTTCTGGGCCGAGAAGATGTCCGACATGCGGATGGTGCCCGGGATCATCTTCAGGAACTCGGCCTTCTCAGTGTTGTCCTGCATGCCGCGGGTGAACAGCTTGCCCAGTTCGTTGGCGTCGATGTCGCGCAGCATCACCACGTGCATGCGCTTGGCACCGGTGTTGGCCAGCACCGCGTCGGTGGTGGTGGCCTTGGCCGTCAGGTACAGCCCGGCGGTATAGACCTTCACGAACTTGTAGCGGATGCCCGCACCATTCAACTGCAGGGTGGCGCCGCCCACCTGCACCGACGGCGGGTACTTCACGCCGGCCAGTTCCATGCCTTGGGCCTGCGCCAGCAGCGGCAGGAACGGGGTGGCGGCCAGCAGGCAGGTCAGGTGGCGACGGTTCATGGGGCAACTCCTTGGGCCACGCGCAGGCGTGGCCTGGATGCACACTCTAGCGCCACTTCGTGCATTGCTACACTGCGCCCATGTTCGCCGAGCACCGCCTGTGCAACCCCACCTGGCCCTGTGGCCAGGGGGCTTGGCCCTGGCGACGCTGAAACGCCGCTTTCAGCCCCGCCCGGGGCGGCCTGGCCGTCAGGCGCCGCCCCCGTGACACCCCGCCGCGCCGCTGCACCGCCCGCGCCGCGGCACCGCCCACAGGACACCCGACGTGATCACCGAACTGGAATTCAAGAGCCTGGCCGCGCAAGGCTTCAACCGCATCCCGCTGCTCAGCGAGGCCTTTGCCGACCTGGAAACCCCGCTGTCCCTGTACCTGAAGCTGGCCGGCGGCGCCAAGCACAGCTTCCTGCTGGAAAGCGTGGTCGGTGGCGAGCGCTTCGGCCGCTACAGTTTCATCGGCCTGCCCGCGCGCACCCTGCTGCGGGTGCGCGGCTGGACCACCGAGGTGGTCACCGACGATGCCGTGGTGGAGACCCACGAAGGCAACCCGCTGGACTTCATCGCCGCCTACCAGGCCCGCTTCAAGGTGGCGCTGCGCCCGGGCCTGCCGCGCTTTTGCGGTGGCCTGGCTGGCTACTTCGGCTACGACGCCGTGCGCTACATGGAGCCCAAGCTGGCCAAGGTGCACAAGCCCGGCGGCCTGGACACACCCGACATCGCGCTGCTGCACACCGAGGAACTCGCTGTCATCGACAACCTGTCGGGGCGGCTGTACCTGATCGTGTACGCCGACCCCAGCCAGCCCGAGTCCTACTTCAAGGCCAAGAAGCGCCTGGCCGACCTGGCCGACAAGCTGAAGTACTCGGTCACCGCGCCGGCGGTCAAACGCGGCCCCAGCTATGCGGTGGAGCGCGAATTCGACAAGGCCGACTACCTGGCCGCGGTGGGCCGGGCCAAGGAGTACATCGCCGCCGGCGACATGATGCAGGTGCAGGTGGGCCAACGCCTGAAAAAACGCTACACCGAAAGCCCGCTGTCGCTGTACCGGGCGCTGCGTTCGCTGAACCCCAGCCCCTACATGTACTTCTACGACTTCGGCGGCTTCCAGATCGTGGGCGCCTCACCTGAAATCCTGGTGCGCCACGAACACGTCACCACGGCGGACGGGCAGGCGGGCGACAAGATCACCATCCGCCCGCTGGCGGGCACACGCCCGCGCGGCACCTCACCCGAGGCCGACAAGGCCACCGAAGCCGAGCTGCTGGCCGACCCCAAGGAGCGTGCCGAGCACCTGATGCTGATCGACCTGGCACGCAACGACATCGGCCGCATCGCCATCACCGGCAGCGTGAAGGTGAGCGAAGCCTTTGTGGTGGAGCGCTACTCGCACGTGATGCACATCGTCAGCAACGTCGAGGGCATGTTGAAGCCCGGCATGAGCAACATGGACGTGCTGCGCGCCACCTTCCCCGCCGGCACCCTGACCGGTGCGCCCAAGATCCGGGCCATGGAAATCATCGACGAGCTGGAACCGGTGAAGCGCGGCATCTACGGCGGCGCCTGCGGCTACCTCAGCTACGCCGGCGACATGGACGTGGCCATCGCCATCCGCACCGGCATCGTGCAGAACAACACCCTGTACGTGCAGGCGGCGGCCGGCGTGGTGGCCGACTCGGTGCCGGAAATGGAATGGCGCGAAACCGAGCACAAGGCGCGTGCCCTCATCCGCGCGGCCGAGCTGGTGGAAGAGGGCTTCTAGTCGACCGACACCTTGGCGCGCCGGATCACCTGCGCCCACTTGGTGGTTTCGGCGTCCAGGAAGGCCTGGAACTCGGCCGGGCCGTTGCCCACCGGCACCGTGCCCATGTCGTCCAGGCGCTTCTTCACGTCGTCCAGCTTGACGATGCGGCCCACCTCCTCGGCCACGCGCTGCACCAGCTCGCGCGGGGTGCCGGCCGGCGCCAGCAGGCCGGCCCAGGTGTTGCCGGTGTAGCCGGCCACGCCCTGCTCGATGAATGTGGGCGTGTCCGGCAGTGCGGCCAGGCGCTTGTCGGCGGCCACGCCAATGAGGCGCACCTTGCCGGATTTGCCGGGGTTGATGAGCCCCTGCGCCGCGTCCAGGAAGAGCTGGATCTGCCCGCCCATCAGGTCGGTCAGCGCCGCTGCCGCGCCGCGGTAGGGGATGTGCACCATGAAGGTGTTGGTCACGCTCTTCAGCAGCTCGGTGCTCAGGTGCGCCGCCGAGCCATTGCCGCTGGAGCCGAAGCTGATCTTGCCCGGGTTGGCGCGCGCAAAGGCCAGCAGCTCGGGCACGGTCTTGAAGGGCGCGTCGTTGTTCACCGCCGCCACCAGCGGCGACAGGCCGATCAGCGACACCGGGACGATGTCCTTCTTCGGGTCATAGGGCAGCTTGGGGTACAGCGTGGTGTTGGCGGCGTGGGCGGCAATCACCACCGCGAAGCTGCTGCCGTCGGGCGCCGACCGGGCCAGGGCTTCCACCGCCAGGATGCCGTTGGCGCCGGGCTTGTTCTCGATGCTGACGCTCTGGCCCAGGCGTTCCTGCAGCTTCTGGCCCACCAGGCGCGCGGTCACGTCGGTGAAGCCACCCGGCGGGTAGCCCACCAGGATGCGGATGGGCTTGTTGAACGCGGGCTGTGCCAGCGCGCCGGGCCCGGCCAGTGCGCCGGCAACTGCCAACAGGGCCTGGCGGCGGGTGACTGCGTGCCTCATTGGTCGTAGCCGGGGTTGCGGCGGTCCAGCCGGCGCAGCAGGCCCGGCCACACCAACTGGTCGGCGCCCTGGCTGCGGGTGGCGGCGCGGGCCATGGCCGGGATCTCGTCCTGGATGGCCTGCGGCACCTTCAGCAGGGTGGCGCCGCCGCCCTGGGCCAGCACCTGGATGCGGCAGGCGGCTTCCAGGAAGTACATGTTCTGGAAGGCCTCGGCCACGCTGCGACCGCAGGTCAGCAGGCCGTGGTTGCGCAGGACCATGCAGTTGCCGTCGCCCAGGTCGGCCACAAGCCGTGACTTCTCGCCCTCGCGCACGGCCACGCCTTCGTAGTCGTGGTAGCGCAGCTGGGTCAGCGGGAACAGCGAATGCTGCGAAATCGGCAGCAGCCCGTCCTTTTGCGCCGACACCGCCACGCCGTGCAGGGTGTGGGTGTGCAGCACGCAGGCCACGTCCGGGCGGCCTTCGTGCACCGCGCTGTGGATGATGAAGCCGGCCGGGTTCACCGGGAAATCGGTGGCGTGCAGCGGCTGGCAGGCGTGGTCCACCTTGATCAGGCTGGACGCGGTGATCTCGTCGAAGAACAGGCCATAGGGGTTGATGAGGAAGTGGTCCGCCTCGCCCGGCACCCGCATGCTGATGTGGGTGTAGACCAGGTCGTCCCAGCCGAACTGGGCCACCAGGCGGTAGCAGGCGGCCAGGTCCACCCGGGCCAGCCATTCGGCGTCGGACACCTGGCTGCGCAGGGAGGGAATGTTCAGGCTGTGGTTCATGCGGTTGTCCTTCACTTGGCGGCAGCCAGGCCCAGGCGTTCGATCAGGCGTTTGTCTTTCACGTACACCTCGCGGGCCCAGCGGGCGTAGTCGTCGCCGCTGCGGTACCAGGCGTCCTGGTTCAACTGCGCCAGCAGCTCCACGTGCTTGGGGTCGTCCATGGCCTTCTTGAAGGCGTCGTGCAGGGTCTTCATCACGGCCGGGTCCATGCCCTTGGGGCCCACCAGCCCGTAGGGCGAATTGCCCACCACGTTGTAGCCCAGTTCCTTGGCCGTGGGCACCTGCGGCCAGCGCTTGCTGCGCTGTTCGCCAAAGCTCACCAGCAGGCGCATCTGGCCGCTGTCCACGAACTTGTCCCAGCCGGTGGCGTCGCTGCCAGCCATCACATGGCCGCCCAGCAGGGCCTGCATCAGGTCGGCATTGCCCTTGTAGGGCACGTGGTTCAACTGCACGCCGGCGTTCATGGACAACTCTTCCAGCAGCAGGTGCGGGCTGGTGCCGGTGCCGGTGGAGCCGTAGTCGATCTTGCCGGGCGACTTGCGCGCGGCCTCGATGTAGTCCTTGAAGGTCTTGTAGGGCGAATCGGCGCGCACCACGAAGCCGAAGGAATAGCCCGACACGCCCAGGATCATGCTGAAGTCGGTCAGCGGGTGCCAGGCCACCTTCTGCATGTGCGGGATGCGCAGCATGCCCATGGGGAACTGGGCGATGGTGTAGCCGTCGGGCTTGGCGGTCAGCGCCATGGTGCCCGGGCCCAGGGTGCCGCCGGCGCCGGGGGTGTTCTGGATGAGCACGTTCTGGCCCAGGTGCTTGCCGGCAATTTCGGCCAGGGTGCGCAGGTGGCGGTCGGTGGAGCCGCCCGGCGGCCAGGGCACGATCAGCGTCACCGGCTTGGCCGGGAAGGCCTGCGCCCGCACGCTGCCCAGCGGGCCGGCCGTGGCGGCCAGGGCACCCAGGCCCAGCATGGCGCGGCGGCGGCTGACGGACGGTGGCGAAGGCGTCTTGGACATGTCGGACCCTGCAACTTGGATGGATGCGAACCATCGTAGTCAGCACCCTGCGTGCTGCCCATGGGCACTGTCCCTGTGTCACCGAGGCGACCGCCGCGGCGCCGTGGGGTCTTGCGCGCTGGCCGCGGTTAACATCCGAGCCATGCAGCCCGTCCTGGAAATCCGCTTCTTTGCCCGCGTGCACCGCGCTGGCCGCTGGTGGCGCTAGCCATCAGAACCGAAGCCTCCCCTTTTCCAGGACACCGGCCGCCACGCTGCCGCCGGTTCCCCGTCAACCCGAAGCCTGGGTGCACAACATGCTGCTGATGATCGACAACTACGACTCCTTCACCTTCAACCTGGTGCAGTACTTCGGTGAACTGGGCCAGGACGTGCACGTGGTGCGCAACGACGAGATCACGCTGGAAGGCATTGCCGGCCTGAAGCCCGACCACCTGGTGCTGAGCCCCGGCCCCTGTTCACCCAACGAAGCCGGCATCTGCGTGCCGGCGATCCGCGAATTCATCGGCAAGCTGCCCATCCTGGGCGTGTGCCTGGGCCACCAGAGCATCGGCCAGGCGCTGGGCGGACGCATCGTGCGCGCGCAGCAGCAGATGCATGGCAAGGCCAGCACACTGACCACCGACCAGCAGGGCGTGTACCGGGGCCTGCCGCGTGAGTTCTCGGTGATCCGCTACCACTCGCTGGTGATCGAGCGCGACACCTGCCCGAAGGAACTGGTGGTGACGTCCACGTCGGAAGACGGCGAGATCATGGGCGTGCGCCACCGCGACCTGGCGGGCACGGCCACGCCGCTGGAGGGGGTGCAGTTCCACCCCGAGTCCATCCTGTCGGAACACGGGCACGCCATGCTGCGCAACTTCATCGAGATGACGCAGCCGCCGCTGCGCGCCGCGGCCTGAGATGCAAAAGCGCGCCCGGCGGCGCGCTTCTCGGTCGGGTTCCGGTGCGGTGTCAGGCCCGACGCCTGCGCAGCCCCAGCCCGGCCAGGCCCAGCGCCATCAGGCCCCAGGTGGTGGGTTCGGGCACCGGCGCCAGCCAGTTGCCGGTGCCGAAGTCGTTGTTGATCAAATAGGTGCAGGTGCCGCTGTAAAAGCCCTTCGGGCCCGGCGCGCAGGTGTACCAGGCGCCGTTCGAGTCGGTCGAGAAGCGCAGGCCGTCGATGAAGTCGATCTGGAAGTTCTTCGGGCCCGGTCCTGCCGTGATGGCGCCGCTGGTGCCGTGCACCTGGGCGCCTGTGATGGCGTACGGGTCCACCAGGTTCGAGCCGACGTACGAGAAACTCACGATGTCGGTGCTGACCAGGTCGGTGCCCAGCACGTAACTGAAGTCCAGGATCAGCGTGGCGATGGGGTCGCCGGGTGCGCTGTTCAGGGTGCAGTCGCTGCAGGTGCCGAAAAAGTCGAACGACTGACCCAGGGCCACCACCGCATGGCTGGCGGTGGGTGCCATCAAAGCAGCCAGGCCAGCCGCAGTGACCACGGCCTTGACCGCACTTGCACGAGCATTCATGTCCTTCCCCCGTCTGAGTTGCTTCGCCCGAAACGTAGACGCGGGATACTTGCAGGTCAACCCCCTGATTGAGGCGACCGCGCCATGCCCATCACCAACACCGAAGCGCTGACCCGCATCATCGAACACCGCGAGATCTTCCACGACGAGATGCTGGCCCTGATGCGCCGCATCATGAGCGGCGAGATGTCGCCCGTGATGATCGCGGCCTTTGCCGTGGGCCTGCGGGTGAAGAAGGAAAGCATCGGCGAGATTGCCGCCGCGGCGCAGGTGATGCGTGAATTCGCCACCGCGGTGAACGTGGCCGACCGCTCGCACCTGGTGGACATCGTGGGCACCGGCGGCGACGGCTCGCACACCTTCAACATCTCCACCGCCAGCATGTTCGTGGCCGCCGCCGCGGGCGCGCGCGTGGCCAAGCATGGCGGTCGCAGCGTGTCGTCCACCACCGGCAGCGCCGACGTGCTGGAAGCCCTGGGCGCACACATCAACCTCACGCCCGAGCAGGTGGCCACCAGCCTGGCGGAAACCGGCATCGGCTTCATGTTCGCGCCCAACCACCACGCGTCCATGAAGCACGCGGCGCCGGTGCGCAAGGAACTGGGTGTGCGCACCCTCTTCAACATCCTGGGCCCGCTGACCAACCCGGCCGGCGCGCCCAACCAGTTGTTGGGCGTTTTTCACCCCGACCTGGTGGGTATTCAGGTGCGCGTGCTGCAGCGCCTGGGCAGCGAACACGTGATGGTGGTCTACGGCATGAACGGCATGGACGAACTCAGCCTGTCCGGCGAGACCCTGGTGGGTGAACTGAAGGGCGGCGAGGTGCGCGAATACACCGTGCACCCCAGCGACTTCGGCCTGCCGGTGTACGACAGCCGCGTGCTGCGCGTGGCCAACAAGGAAGAGTCGGTGCAGTGCATCCAGCGCGCGCTGGCCAATGAAGACGGCCCGGTGCGCGACATCGTGCTGCTGAACGCCGGCGCGGCACTGTACTGCGCGGGCGTGGCCAGCAACGTCACCGACGGCGTGAAGCGCGCCCGCGAAGCCGTGGCCAGCGGCGCCGCGCAGGCCAAGCTGAGCCAGTTCGTGGCGCTGACCAACGGTTTCAAGCCGGCCTGACATGTCCGACATCCTGAACAAGATCGTCGCGGTCAAGCACCAGGAAATTGCCGCGGCCCGCCAGCGCGTCAGCCTGGCGGCGCTGGAAGACCAGGCCCGCGCGCGCCAGGGCGACCTGCGTCCCTTCGAAGGCGCGCTGCGCGCCAAGATCGCCGCTGGCCAGGCGGCGGTGATTGCCGAGGTGAAGAAGGCCAGCCCCAGCAAGGGCGTGCTGCGCGAACACTTCGTTCCGGCCGAGATCGCGGCCAGCTACGCGCGCCATGGCGCGGCCTGCCTCAGCGTGCTGACCGACGAGCAGTTCTTCCAGGGCCATGCCGATTTCCTGGCCCAGGCCCGCGCCGCCTGTGCGCTGCCGGTGCTGCGCAAGGACTTCATGGTCGATGCCTACCAGGTGGTGCAGGCGCGTGCCATGGGCGCCGACTGCATTCTGCTGATCGCCGCGTGCCTGAGCGACGCCCAGATGGCCGAACTGGAGGCCTGCGCGCAGCAGTGGGGCCTGGCGGTGCTGGTGGAGGTGCACGATGGCGTCGAACTGGACCGTGCGCTGAAGCTGAAGACCCCGCTCGTGGGCATCAACAACCGCAACCTGCGCAGCTTCGAGGTCACGCTGGACACCACGCTGGGTTTGCTGCCGCGGGTTCCCGCGGACCGTTTGCTGGTCACCGAAAGCGGCATCCTGGGCCCGGATGACGTGAAGCGCATGCGCGCGGCCGATGTGCAGGCCTTCCTGGTGGGCGAAGCCTTCATGCGCGCACCGGACCCGGGCGCGACCCTGGCGGCGCTGTTTTCTTGAGCCGCCTGCCCGCCGTGCTGGTGGACAACCGGCTGCGCCGGGCGCTGGCCGACTGCCTGGACGAGGTGCCGGCCGATTGGGCGCCAGTGCTGGCGGCCTGGCGGGCATCGGCCGCAGGGCGCGGCCTGGTCGACTTCGTCGAGCAACGGCGCGGCGCTGGTGCCACGGTCTACCCGGCCCAGCCGCTGCGGGCCCTGGCGCTCACCCCGCTGGCCGCGGTGCGGGTGGTCATCCTGGGCCAGGACCCCTACCACGGCCCCGGCCAGGCCGAGGGGCTGGCCTTCTCGGTGCCGGCCGGCTGCCCCAGGCCGCCCAGTCTGCGCAACATGGATGTCGAGTTGGAAAGGGATGAGGGGATTGTGAGCGCACACTCCAGCAGTCTTCTGCCTTGGGCAGAACGCGGTGCGCTGCTGCTGAACACCACGCTGACGGTGGAAGACGGCAAACCGGCCAGCCACGCCAAGAAGGGCTGGGAGGCGCTGACCGATGCGCTCATCCAGGCTGTCGCGGCCACGCCGGCCCCCAAGGTGTTCCTGCTGTGGGGCGCCCATGCCCAGGCCAAGGCGCCCTTGGTCGCGGCCGCGCCGGGCGGCCCGCGGTTGGTGTTGCAGGCCAACCACCCGTCACCGCTGTCCGCTCGGCGCCCGCCCGTGCCCTTCATCGGTTGCGGCCATTTCGGCCTGGCCCGGCGCTGGTTGGGCGAGAACGGTGTCACATGGGGCTGGCAGCGTTGACCCAGTGCGATGCTGCTGCAATGCCGCAAGCTTGTGCTATAGTCTTCGGTTCCGTGCGGAGGGGTGCCCGAGTGGCTAAAGGGGGCAGACTGTAAATCTGTTGGCTTACGCCTACGCTGGTTCGAATCCAGCCTCCTCCACCAGGAAATGCGTTAACTGTTTTGGATGTTGTTGGTCAAGTGGAACCACTCCCGGGCGGGAGTAGTTCAATGGTAGAACCTTAGCCTTCCAAGCTAATGACACGGGTTCGATTCCCGTTTCCCGCTCCAGAAGTCTTCAAGGCGTTTCACCATCGACAGCGGTTTGGGCATGCGCCGCATGCACGTGTCCAGACCTGTGTCGATGCCCATGTGGCTCAGTGGTAGAGCACTCCCTTGGTAAGGGAGAGGTCGCGCGTTCGATCCGCGCCATGGGCACCACCCTCTTCGTCATACACCTGTTTCAGCCGCTAGGAGCGCAAGACATGGCAAAAGGCAAATTTGAGCGGACCAAGCCCCACGTGAACGTGGGCACGATTGGTCACGTGGACCACGGCAAGACGACGCTGACGGCGGCGATCACGACGGTGCTGTCGGCCAAGTTCGGTGGCGAGGCCAAGGCCTACGACCAGATCGACGCGGCGCCGGAAGAAAAGGCGCGCGGCATCACGATCAACACCGCGCACGTTGAATACGAAACCGCGAACCGCCACTACGCACACGTGGACTGCCCCGGGCACGCTGACTACGTGAAGAACATGATCACCGGCGCGGCGCAGATGGACGGCGCCATCCTGGTGTGCTCGGCCGCCGACGGCCCCATGCCCCAGACCCGCGAGCACATCCTGCTGGCGCGCCAGGTGGGCGTGAAGTACATCATCGTGTTCCTGAACAAGTGCGACATGGTGGACGACGCCGAGTTGCTGGAACTGGTGGAAATGGAAGTGCGCGAGCTGCTTTCCAAGTACGACTTCCCCGGCGACGACACCCCGATCGTGAAGGGTTCGGCCAAGCTGGCGATGGAAGGCGACAAGGGCGAGCTGGGCGAAGGCGCCATCATGAAGCTGGCCGAAGCGCTGGACAGCTACATCCCGACGCCCGAGCGCGCGATCGACGGCGCGTTCCTGATGCCGGTGGAAGACGTGTTCAGCATCTCCGGCCGCGGCACGGTGGTGACGGGTCGCGTTGAGCGCGGCGTGATCAAGGTCGGCGAAGAAATCGAAATCGTCGGCATCCGCGCGACGCAGAAGACCACCTGCACGGGCGTGGAAATGTTCCGCAAGCTGCTGGACCAGGGCCAGGCGGGTGACAACGTGGGCATTCTGCTGCGCGGCACCAAGCGCGAAGACGTGGAGCGCGGCCAGGTGCTGTGCAAGCCGGGCACGATCAAGCCGCACACGCATTTCACGGCCGAGATCTACGTGCTGAGCAAGGAAGAGGGCGGCCGCCACACGCCGTTCTTCAACAACTACCGCCCGCAGTTCTACTTCCGCACGACGGACGTGACCGGCGCGGTGGAGCTGCCCAAGGACAAGGAGATGGTGATGCCGGGCGACAACGTCAGCATCACGGTCAAGCTGATCGCCCCGATCGCCATGGAAGAAGGCCTGCGCTTCGCGATCCGCGAAGGCGGTCGCACTGTGGGCTCCGGCGTCGTGGCCAAGGTCATCGAATAAGCGGAAGCAAGCAAGGCAGAGGTTTTCAGCCGCAGGGGTGTAGCTCAATTGGTAGAGCGCCGGTTTCCAAAACCGAAGGTCGGGGGTTCGATTCCCTCCGCCCCTGCCACCACCGGCACAGAAACCCGAGCACTCCGTCCGAAACCGCAACTTCGAGCCTGAACGCTCCACCGACCTGAAGCCGGCACGGCCCGCGGGCGCTGAAAAAGCCCGGCGGGCCTTGCTGCTGATGGGGAACAAGAAGAATGGGCCTTCGCCGGCCTGCACGCCGCAAGGCGCAGATTGACAGCATGAACACCACGCACACCCAAGTCGAAACAGTTTCCACCGGCGCCGACAAGGCCAAGCTGGCCGCCGCAGGCGCGCTGGTGGTGGTGGCCGTTGTCGCGTTCTACCTGTTGAGCAAGCAGGATCTGTGGCTGCGAGTGGCGGCGCTGCTGGCGCTGCTGGCCGCTGCGGTGGGCGTGTTCCTGGTGTCCGAGCCGGGCCGCCAGCTCATCGCCTTCGGGCAGGAGTCGGCGCGTGAAGTGCGCAAGGTGGTCTGGCCTACCCGCAATGAAGCCATGCAGATGACCGGCTATGTCTTCGCCTTCGTGGTGGTGATGGCCTTGTTCCTCTGGATGACCGACAAGACCCTGGAGTGGGTGCTTTACGACCTGGTCCTGGGCTGGAAGCGCTGAATCAGCAAGGTGGCACAAGCATGAGCGAGCAGCAAACCGACACCGCGACGGCCTCCAAGCCCGGCCTGCGCTGGTACGTGGTGCATGCCTATTCGGGCATGGAAAAGGCCGTCGAGCGCAACCTGCGCGAGCGCATCGAGCGCGCCGCCATGCACGACAAGTTCGGCCGCATCCTGGTGCCCACCGAAGAAGTGGTGGAACTGAAGAACGGCAAGAAGAGCGTCACCGAGCGCCGTTTCTTTCCCGGCTATGTGCTGGTGGAAATGCTGCTGGACGACGACTCCTGGCACCTGGTGAAGCACACCAGCAAGGTCACCGGCTTCGTCGGCGGCGCGCGCAACCGCCCGGCGCCCATCTCGGAAGCCGAGGTGATGAAGATCGTCAACCAGATGCAAGAAGGCATTGAGAAGCCGCGCCCCAAGGTGGAGTGGGTGGTGGGCGAACTGGTTCGCGTGAAGGAAGGCCCCTTCACCGACTTCAACGGTGCCGTGGAAGAAGTGAACTACGAGAAGAGCAAGGTCAAGGTCTCGGTCACCATCTTCGGCCGTGCTACCGGCGTGGAACTGGATTTCGCGCAGGTCGAGAAGGTCTGATTTTTCGCTGCAGGCGCAACCGACCCGGCGCCTGCGGTTTGCAAGTCCCAACGGGTCAATGACGAGGAGCCGAAGGCGCGCAAGCGCTGAAGGCGTTTGAACTCGAGGAGCCTTTCATGGCAAAGAAAATCGTCGGCTTCATCAAGCTGCAAATCCCGGCCGGCAAGGCCAACCCGTCGCCGCCGGTCGGCCCGGCGCTCGGCCAGCGCGGCCTGAACATCATGGAGTTCTGCAAGGCCTTCAACGCCCAGACGCAGAGCTACGAACCGGGCCTGAAGCTGCCCGTGGTGATCACCGCCTTCGCCGACAAGAGCTTCACTTTCGTGCTGAAGTCGCCCCCGGCGACCGTGCTGCTGAAGAAGGCCGCCAAGATCGAAAAGGGCTCGGGCAAGGCGCACCTGGACAAGGTGGGCAAGGTCACCCGTGCCCAGTTGGAAGAAATCGCCAAGATGAAGATCAAGGACCTGACCGCGGCCGACATGGACGCGGCGGTTCGCACCATCGCTGGCTCCGCCCGTTCGATGGGCCTGATCGTGGAAGGGGTCTGACACCATGGCCAAGATCACCAAGAAGGCCAAGGCCCTGCAGGGCAAGGTCGACAGCCTGAAGCTGTACCCGTTTGACGACGCGATCAAGATCGTCAAGGAATGCGCCACCGCCAAGTTCGATGAATCCATCGACGTGGCCGTGCAACTGGGCATTGACGCGAAGAAGTCCGACCAGGTGGTGCGTGGCGCCGTGGTGCTGCCCAACGGCACCGGCAAGACCAAGCGCGTGGCGGTGTTCGCCCAAGGCGCCAAGGCCGAAGAAGCCAAGGCCGCCGGCGCCGACATCGTCGGCATGGACGACCTGGCCGCCGAGATCAAGGCCGGCAACATGAACTTCGACGTGGTCATCGCCTCGCCGGACACCATGCGCATCGTCGGCACGCTGGGCCAGATCCTGGGTCCGCGCGGCCTGATGCCCAACCCCAAGGTCGGCACCGTCACGCCCGACGTGGCCACCGCGGTGAAGAACGCCAAGGCCGGTCAGGTGCAGTTCCGCGTCGACAAGGCCGGCATCGTGCACGGCACCATCGGCCGCCGTTCCTTTGACAGCGACAAGTTGAAGGGCAACCTGGCCGCGCTGCTGGACGCGCTGACCAAGGCCAAGCCGGCCACCAGCAAGGGCATCTACCTGCGCAAGGTGGCGGTGTCGTCCACCATGGGCGTGGGCGCGCGCATTGACATCGCGACGGTCACCGCCTGAGCGAGTAGTGATGGAGGGCGGCGCGAAGGTCTTGCGCGCCGCTGCAAAGAGTTTGGTGGGCCGCCGCCGGGCAACCGGCGACGGGCCATCCAAGACCGCTGGCGAAGCCTGACGGCTTCTTAATCGCCAGGTTGAGCGGGCATTCTTCGGAACGACCGGCCCAACCGGGTGGCCAGCGCAGATGGCGGTCCCGCCGGAAGAAACTTGGGGCGTTGGGTCGGCAGCAGCCGGCCCGGTGTTCGGGGCTTCGGAAGGCTTGGTCGCTGCAACCCTGGTGCGCCGGGAAGCCCGTTGGGGCCAACCGGTGCGTTCTGTGAGGAGTGGACCTTGAGTCTGAACCGCAACGAGAAGGCTGCCGTGGTGGCGGACGTGTCGGCGCAAGCCGCGCGTGCGCAAACCCTGGCGTTGGCCGAGTACCGTGGCCTCACCGTCGAACACCTGAACAAGCTGCGCAAGGACGCGCGCGAGAAGGGTGTGTATCTTCACGTGCTGAAGAACACACTGGCTCGTCGCGCCGTCAATGGCACGCCGTTCGAGGTGGCGTCGGACGCCATGGTCGGCCCGCTGATCTACGGCTTTTCTGAAGACGCTGTTGCCGCCGCGAAAGTCATTGCCGACTTCGCCAAGGGCAACGACAAGCTGGTTGTCAAAGGTGGTGCCTACGCAGGCAAGGTGCTGGATGCCAACGGGGTCAAGGCCCTGGCAGCCATCCCCAGCCGCGAAGTGCTGATCTCCCAGGTCGCCGGCCTGCTGAAGTCGCCCATCCAGCGACTGGCGGCAGTGCTCGCGGCCGTGGCCGAGAGTCGTGGCTCCGGTGGAGCCGCGACGGGCGGCGGCGCCGAAGAAGCGCCCGCAGCCTGAAGCACCCGTGCATCCGATTGACAACCCTGCAACCCCATTGAAGTTTTCGAGGTAATCAAAATGGCATTCGACAAAGACGCATTCCTGTCGGCGATGGACAGCATGTCCGTGATGGAACTCAATGACCTGGTGAAGGCCATTGAAGAGAAGTTCGGCGTGTCCGCCGCTTCCATGGCCGCCCCGGCCGCCGGTGGCGGTGGCGCCGCTGCCGCCGTGGTGGAAGAGAAGACCGAATTCAACGTCGTGCTGCTGGAAGCCGGCGCGAACAAGGTGTCGGTCATCAAGGCCGTGCGCGAAATCACCGGCCTGGGCCTGAAAGAAGCCAAGGACCTGGTGGACGGCGCGCCCAAGCCCGTCAAGGAAGGCATCGCCAAGGCCGACGCCGACGCCGCGCTGAAGAAGCTGGTGGACGCCGGCGCCAAGGCAGAGCTGAAGTAAGGCAGTCGCTCCCCCACGGCACTTCGGTGCCTGTCGGGGAGCACCTGCAAAGGCAGCGTGCTGTCTTTGCAAGTGTTCTCTGATCCGACTGCAGAGAACCGGTTTGGTCGGGCCGCGGGTGCAATGCCTGCGGTTGTCCGCCAGCGGTTGGTAGTGGCCAACCACCAAGCAACGGGTGTAAGACCCCAGTCGACGACGGGCCGTCCCGAGTCGACTGTCCCCCTCGGGGGGCGGAGTTCGCAAAGCGGACTCCTGGGGGCCCGTTCCGCCAGTCGCCGACGAGAAGTCTGTCCTGAGGCCCGGGACGGACAAAAGTCGACACGGAGTGATCAATGGCGCAAGCATCCCCCTACAGCTACACCGAGCGCAAGCGCATCCGCAAGAGCTTCGGCAAACGCGCGAGTGTGCTCAAGGTTCCCTATTTGCTGACCATGCAGCGCGAGGCCTATGTGGCCTTCCTGCAGAAGGAAATTGCCCCGCAGAAACGCCGGCCCGAAGGCCTGCAGGCCGCCTTCCTGTCGGCCTTCCCGATCACGTCGCACAACGGCATGGTCGAGATGAAGTTCATCGAATACAACATCGCCAAGCCGCCCTTCGATACGCGCGAATGCCAGCAGCGTGGCCTGACCTACGCAGCGGCCGTGCGTGCCAAGCTGCAGATGATCATTTACGACCGTGAGGCGCACCCCGCCAAGGTCGTGAAGGAAATCAAGGAACAAGAGGTCTACATGGGCGAAGTGCCCTTGATGACCGACTACGGCTCCTTCATCGTGAACGGCACCGAGCGCGTCATCGTGTCTCAGCTGCACCGTTCGCCCGGCGTGTTCTTCGAACACGACAAGGGCAAGACCCACTCCAGCGGCAAGCTGCTGTTCAGCGCCCGCATCATTCCCTACCGCGGCTCCTGGCTGGACTTCGAGTTCGACCCCAAGGACATCCTCTACTTCCGCGTGGACCGTCGCCGCAAGATGCCGGTGACCATCCTGCTGAAGGCCATTGGCCTGAACCCGGAAGCCATCCTGGCGAACTTCTTCGACTTCGACAACTTCCGCCTGATGGACACCGGCGCGCAGCTCGAATTCGTGCCCGAGCGCCTGAAGGGCGAAATCGCCCGCTTCGACATCACCGACAAGGACGGCAAGGTCCTGGTGGAAAAGGACAAGCGAATCACCGCGCGCCATGTGCGCCAGCTGGAGACCACCGGCACCCAGTTCGTGTCGGTGCCCGAGGACTACCTGGTGGGCCGCATCGTCGCCCGCAACATGGTGGACGCCGACACCGGCGAAATCATCGCCAAGGCCAACGAAGAGCTGACCGAAGCCCTGCTGAAGAAGCTGCGCGGCGCCGGCGTGAAAGAGCTGCCTTGCCTGTTCGTGAACGAACTGGACCAAGGCGCCTACATCAGCCAGACCCTGGGCCTGGACGAAACCGCCGACGAGCTGGCCGCGCGCGTGGCCATCTACCGCATGATGCGCCCCGGCGAGCCGCCCACCGAAGACGCGGTGCAGGCCCTGTTCGGCCGCCTGTTCTACAACCCGGACACCTACGACCTCTCCCGCGTGGGCCGCATGAAGTTCAACGCCCGCGTGGGCCGCGACACGCCCGAAGGCGGCATGACGCTCACCAACGAGGACATCCTCGATGTGGTGAAGATCCTGGTGGAACTTCGCAATGGCCGTGGTGACGTCGATGACATCGACCACCTGGGCAACCGCCGCGTGCGCTGCGTGGGTGAACTGGCCGAGAACCAGTACCGTTCGGGCCTGGCGCGCATCGAAAAGGCTGTGAAGGAACGCCTGGGCCAGGCCGAGACCGAAGCCCTGATGCCGCACGACCTGATCAACTCGAAGCCCATCAGCGCTGCGCTGAAGGAGTTCTTCGGGGCGAGCCAGCTGTCGCAGTTCATGGACCAGACCAACCCGCTGTCCGAGATCACGCACAAGCGTCGCGTCTCGGCGCTGGGCCCGGGCGGCCTGACGCGCGAACGCGCCGGCTTTGAGGTGCGCGACGTGCACCCCACCCACTACGGCCGTGTGTGCCCGATCGAAACGCCGGAAGGCCCAAACATCGGCCTGATCAACTCGCTGGCGCTGTTCGCCCAGCTCAACGAGTACGGCTTCCTGGAAACGCCCTACCGCCAGGTCGTGGACGGCAAGGTGACCGACCAGATCGACTACCTGTCGGCCATCGAAGAAGGCAAGTACGTCATCGCCCAGGCCAATGCGTCGCTGGACAAGGACGGCAAGCTCACCGACGAACTGGTGTCGGCGCGCGAACACGGCGAATCGGTGCTGACCGGTCCGGAACGCATCCAGTACATGGACGTGGCGCCGGCGCAGATTGTGTCGGTGGCCGCTTCGCTGGTGCCCTTCCTGGAGCACGACGACGCGAACCGCGCGCTGATGGGCGCCAACATGCAGCGCCAGGCGGTGCCGGTGCTGCGCCCCGAAAAGGCCTTCGTCGGCACGGGCGTGGAACGTGTGGCGGCGGTGGACTCGGGCACGGTGGTCACCGCGCGCCGCGGCGGCATCGTCGACTACGTGGACACGAACCGCATCGTGATCCGCGTGAACGACAACGAGACCGTGGCCGGTGAAGTGGGTGTGGACATCTACAACCTCATCAAGTACCAGCGCAGCAACCAGAACACCAACATCCACCAGCGCGCCATCGTCAAGCGTGGCGACCTGGTCGGTGCCGGTGACGTGGTGGCCGACGGTGCGTCCACCGACCTGGGTGAACTGGCCCTGGGCCAGAACATGCTGGTCGCCTTCATGCCCTGGAACGGCTACAACTTCGAAGACTCGATCCTGATCTCCGAACGCGTGGTGGCCGAGGACCGCTACACCAGCATCCACATCGAGGAACTGGTGGTGATGGCCCGCGACACCAAGCTGGGGCCGGAAGAAATCACCCGCGACATCCCGAACCTGAGCGAGCAGCAACTGGCGCGCCTGGACGAGTCGGGCATCGTCTACATCGGCGCCGAGGTCAACCCCGGCGACGTGCTGGTGGGCAAGGTCACGCCCAAGGGCGAGACCACGCTGACGCCGGAAGAGAAGCTGCTGCGCGCCATCTTCGGCGAGAAGGCTTCGGACGTGAAGGACACCAGCCTGCGCGTGGACCAGGGCACCAACGGCACCGTCATCGACGTGCAGGTGTTCACCCGCGAAGGCATCCAGCGCGACAAGCGCGCCCAGCAGATCATCGACGATGAACTCAAGCGCTTCCGCCTGGACCTGAACGACCAACTGCGCATCGTGGAGGCCGACGCCTTCGACCGTATCGAGAAGCTGCTGATCGGCAAGACCGTCAACGGCGGCCCGAACCGCATCGTCAAGGGCACGGCGCTGGACAAGGCCTACCTGGCCTCGGTGGAGAAGTACCACTGGTTCGACATCCGCCCGTCCGACGACGACGTGGCCAACCAGTTGGAATCCATCAAGAACAGCCTGGAGCAAACCCGCCACAGCTTCGACCTGGCCTTTGAAGAAAAGCGCAAGAAGCTGACCCAGGGCGACGAGCTGCCCGCCGGCGTGCTGAAGATGGTGAAGGTGTACCTGGCCGTCAAGCGCCGCCTGCAACCCGGCGACAAGATGGCCGGCCGCCACGGCAACAAGGGCGTGGTGTCCAAGATCGTTCCGGTCGAGGACATGCCCTACATGGCCGACGGCACGCCCTGCGACATCGTGCTGAACCCGCTGGGCGTGCCTTCGCGCATGAACGTGGGCCAGGTGCTGGAAGTGCACCTGGGCTGGGCCGGCAAGGGCATCGGCCAGCGCATCGGCAACATGCTGCAGCATGAAAGCCGTGTGGCCGAGCTGCGCAAGTTCTTCGACGAGCTCTACAACAAGAGCGGCGGTCGCGGCGAGAACATCGACAGTCTCACCGACGAGCAGGTCATCGAGATGGCCGGCAACCTGCAGCACGGCGTGCCGTTCGCGACACCCGTGTTCGACGGCGCAGCCGAAGCGGAAATTCGCGCCATGCTGCACCTGGCCTACCCGGACGACATCGCGGCCAAGAAGGGCCTGAACGCCACCCGCACCCAGGCCACGCTGCACGACGGCCGCACCGGCGAGGCGTTCGAGCGCACCGTCACCGTGGGCTACATGCACGTGCTGAAGCTGCACCACCTGGTGGACGACAAGATGCACGCCCGCTCCACCGGCCCGTACAGCCTGGTCACCCAGCAGCCGCTGGGCGGCAAGGCCCAGTTCGGTGGCCAGCGCTTCGGCGAAATGGAAGTGTGGGCGCTGGAAGCCTACGGTGCCAGCTACGTGCTGCAGGAAATGCTGACCGTGAAGTCCGACGACGTGAACGGCCGCACCAAGGTGTACGAGAACATCGTCAAGGGTGAACACGCCATCGACGCCGGCATGCCGGAATCGTTCAACGTGCTGGTCAAAGAGATTCGATCCCTCGGTATCGATATCGAACTCGAGCGCAACTAAGGAGAAGATGCATGAAGGGACTACTCGACCTTTTCAAGCAGTTCACCCCGGATGAACATTTCGATGCCATCAAGATCGGCATCGCCAGCCCGGAGAAGATCCGCAGCTGGTCGTTCGGCGAGGTGAAGAAGCCCGAGACCATCAACTACCGCACTTTCAAGCCGGAACGTGATGGCCTGTTCTGCGCCAAGATCTTCGGCCCGATCAAGGACTACGAGTGCCTGTGCGGCAAGTACAAGCGCCTGAAGCACCGTGGGGTCATCTGCGAGAAGTGCGGCGTGGAGGTCACGCAGACCAAGGTGCGCCGCGAGCGCATGGGCCACATCGACCTGGCCGCGCCCTGCGCGCACATCTGGTTCCTGAAGAGCCTGCCTTCGCGGCTGGGCCTGGTGCTGGACATGACGCTGCGCGACATCGAGCGCGTGCTGTACTTCGAAGCCTATGTGGTCGTGGACCCCGGCATGACCCCGCTGAAGAAGTTCGGCATCATGACCGAGGAAGACTACGACGCCAAACGCGTGGAGTTCGGTGACGAGTTCGTCGCGCTGATGGGCGCCGAAGGTGTGCAGAAGCTGCTGGCCGAAATGGATCTCGACGTCGAGATCGACAAGCTGCGCAACGACATGACCGGCAGCGAGCTGAAGGTCAAGAAGAACAGCAAGCGCCTGAAGGTGATGGAAGCCTTCAAGAAGAGCGGCATGAAGCCCGAGTGGATGATCATGTCGGTGCTGCCCGTGCTGCCGCCGGACCTGCGTCCGCTGGTGCCGCTGGACGGTGGCCGCTTCGCCACGTCGGACCTGAACGACCTGTACCGCCGCGTCATCAACCGCAACAACCGCCTGGCGCGGCTGCTGGAGCTGAAGGCGCCGGAAATCATCGTGCGCAACGAAAAGCGCATGCTGCAGGAAGCCGTGGACAGCCTGCTGGACAACGGCCGCCGTGGCAAGGCCATGACGGGCGCGAACAAGCGCGCGCTGAAGTCCCTGGCCGACATGATCAAGGGCAAGAGCGGCCGCTTCCGCCAGAACCTGCTGGGCAAGCGCGTCGACTACTCGGGCCGTTCGGTCATCGTGGTGGGCCCCACGCTCAAGCTGCACCAGTGCGGCCTGCCCAAGCTGATGGCGCTGGAGCTGTTCAAGCCCTTCATCTTCTCGCGCCTGGAGGCGATGGGCATCGCCACCACCATCAAGGCGGCGAAGAAGGAAGTGGAAAGCGGCACCCCGGTGGTGTGGGACATCCTTGAAGAGGTCATCAAGGAACACCCGGTGCTGCTGAACCGCGCGCCCACGCTGCACCGCCTGGGCATCCAGGCTTTCGAGCCGGTGCTGATCGAAGGCAAGGCCATCCAGCTGCACCCGCTGGTGTGCGCCGCCTTCAACGCCGACTTCGACGGTGACCAGATGGCCGTGCACGTGCCGCTGTCCATCGAAGCGCAGATGGAAGCCCGCACGCTGATGCTGGCGTCCAACAACGTGCTGTTCCCGGCCAACGGCGAACCCTCCATCGTGCCTTCGCAGGACGTGGTGCTGGGCCTGTACTACGCCACCCGCGAGCGCATCAACGGCAAGGGCGAAGGCCTGATCTTTTCCGACCTGCCCGAAGTGCAGCGTGCGCTGGACAACGGCGTGGTGGAAGTCACCGCCAAGATCGCGGTGCGCCTGACCGAGTGGGTGAAGGACAAGGAGACCGGCGAGTTCCGGGCGGTGACCCAGCTGGTGGACACCACCGTCGGCCGCGCGCTGCTGTCGGAAATCCTGCCCAAGGGCCTGCCGTTCGCCAACATCAACAAGGCGCTGAAGAAGAAGGAAATCTCCCGCCTGATCAACACCAGCTTCCGCAAGTGCGGCCTGAAGGAAACCGTGGTGCTGGCCGACAAGCTGCTGCAAAGCGGCTTCCGCCTGGCCACGCGCGCCGGCATCTCGATCTCCATCGACGACATGCTGGTGCCCAAGGAAAAGCCGGGCCTGATCGAGCGCGCCGAAAAGGAAGTGAAGGAAATCGAGCAGCAGTACGTCTCGGGCCTGGTCACTGCCGGCGAGCGCTACAACAAGGTGGTGGACATCTGGGGCAAGACCGGCGACGAAGTCGGCAAGGTCATGATGGCCCAGCTGTCCAAGCAGAAGGTGATGGACCGCCACGGCAAGGAAGTAGACCAGGAGTCCTTCAACTCCATCTACATGATGGCCGACTCGGGTGCGCGCGGTTCCGCCGCGCAGATCCGCCAGCTGGCCGGCATGCGCGGCCTGATGGCCAAGCCGGACGGCAGCATCATCGAAACCCCCATCACGGCGAACTTCCGTGAAGGCCTGAACGTGCTGCAGTACTTCAACTCCACCCACGGTGCCCGAAAGGGCCTGGCGGACACGGCGCTGAAGACGGCGAACTCCGGCTACCTCACCCGCCGCCTGGTGGACGTGACGCAGGACCTGGTGGTCACGGTGGTGGACTGCAACACCGAAAACGGCTTTGCCACCCGCGCGCTGGTGGAAGGCGGCGAGGTGATCGAGTCGCTGCGTGACCGCATCCTGGGTCGCGTGGCCGCGGTGGAAGTGCAGCACCCGGAAACCCAGGAAGTGCTGATCCCGGCCGGCCAGATGCTGGACGAAGAAGCGCTGGACATCATGGAAGCCGCCGGCGTGGACGAGGTGAAGGTCCGCACCCCGCTGACCTGCGCCACGCGCTTCGGCGTGTGCGCCAAGTGCTACGGCCGCGACCTCGGCCGCGGCGGGCTGGTGAACATCGGTGAGGCCGTGGGCGTGATCGCCGCGCAGTCCATCGGTGAACCCGGCACGCAGCTGACCATGCGCACCTTCCACATCGGCGGTGCCGCGCAGCGTGCGGCGGTGGCCAACAGCGTGGACGCCAAGAGCGACGGCATCATCGGTTTCAACCCGACGATGCGCTACGTCACCAACGGCAAGGGCGAACTGGTGGTCATCTCGCGTTCGGGCGAGGTCATCATCGTCGACCAGCACCACCGCGAGCGTGAACGTCACAAGGTGCCTTACGGCGCCACGCTGAACGTGAAGGCCGACCAGCAGATCAAGGCCGGCACCGTGCTGGGCACCTGGGACCCGTTGACCCGCCCCATCATCACCGAATTCGCCGGCAAGGCGCAGTTCGAGAACGTGGAAGAAGGCGTCACCGTGGCCAAGCAGGTGGACGAGGTCACCGGCCTGTCCACGCTGGTGGTCATCGACCCCAAGCGCCGCGGCGCGGCCAAGGTGGTGCGCCCGCAGGTCAAGCTGCTGGACGCCGCCGGCAAGGAAGTGAAGATCCCCGGCACCGACCACTCGGTGACCATCGGCTTCCCGGTGGGGTCTCTCATCCAGATCCGCGACGGCCAGGACCTGGCGCCCGGCGAAGTGCTGGCGCGCATTCCGGTGGAAGGCCAGAAGACGCGCGACATCACGGGCGGCCTGCCGCGCGTGGCCGAGCTCTTCGAAGCCCGCAGCCCCAAGGACAAGGGCACGCTGGCCGAGCAGACCGGCACCATCTCCTTCGGCAAGGAAACCAAGGGCAAGGCGCGCCTGCAGATCACCGACCCGGACGGCAAGGTGTTCGAGGAACTCGTGCCCAAGGAAAAGAACATCCTGGTGCACGAAGGCCAGGTGGTGAACAAGGGCGAGTCCATCGTCGACGGCCCGGCCGACCCGCAGGACATCCTGCGCCTGCTGGGGGTGGAAGAACTGGCGCGCTACATCGTCGATGAAGTGCAGGACGTCTACCGCCTGCAGGGTGTGAAGATCAACGACAAGCACATCGAGGTGATCGTTCGCCAGATGCTGCGCCGCGTGCAGATCGTCAACGCCGGCGACAGCCACTACATCAACGGCGAGCAGGTGGAACGCAGCGAGCTGCTGGACACCAACGACGCACTGCGCGCCGAGGGCAAGACCGTGGCCACCTACGCCGATGTGCTGCTGGGCATCACCAAGGCCAGCCTGTCCACCGACTCGTTCATCTCCGCCGCTTCCTTCCAGGAAACCACCCGCGTGCTGACCGAAGCGGCCATCATGGGCAAGCGCGACGAGCTGCGTGGCCTGAAGGAAAACGTCATCGTCGGGCGGCTGATTCCGGCCGGCACCGGCATGGCCTTCCACGGCGCCCGCAAGGCCAAGGAAGAGATGGACGAGACCGAGCGTCGCGCCATCGCCCTGCAGGAAGCCGAGGAGCTGGCGGCGGTGCAGATGGCCGCGGTGGATGCCGAACACGCGGCCACCGGCGCACCGGAAGCGCCTGCCGGCCCGGACAACAGCCAGGTCGACTGACGCACCGGGTAGCGCACCCGCGGGTGCGCGATCCAAAGAGGGGCCGCCTTGATGCGGCCCTTTTTTCATTGGCGCATGCAGCGCGATACTGCCTTGATGCTGCTGAACACCTTGAGCACCGCGCGCGACCTGGCCCGCTTGCAGGAGATGGCGGGCGTGTTCATCCGCCATGGCCTGGGCGATTTGGTGCGTCGCCTGGGCTGGGCCGACGCGCTGGACAAGGCCGGCCAGGCCCTGCGCTGGGAGCACGCCGCCGACCTGGCGCGCATCGAGCCGCCCGAACAAATGCGCCGCGCCCTGGAAGACCTGGGCCCCACCTTCGTGAAGTTGGGTCAGGTGCTGGCCGGCCGGGCCGACCTGTTCGGCCCCGAGTGGATTGCGCAGTTCGAGCAACTGCACAGTCACGCGCCGCCGGCCGATGCCCAGGCCTTGCGCGAACAACTGGTCGAAGACCTGGGTGCGCCGCCGGAAGAGGTGTTCGCGCAATGGGACCCCCACCCGCTGGCCGCAGCGTCCATCGCGCAGGTGCATGCCGCCACGCTGGCCGATGGCAGCGAAGTGGTGGTGAAGGTGCGCCGGCCCGGCATCCGCGCTCTGATCGACGCCGACCTGCGCCTGCTGGAGCGCCTGGCCGCCTTGGCCGAACGCGAATGGCCCGACCTGCAGCCGTATCGTCCGGTGGGCCAGGTGCGGCAGTTCGGCCGGTCGCTGCGGCGCGAACTGGACCTGGCCGCCGAATGCCGCCACGCCGAGCGCGTGGCCGCGAACTTTGCGAACCAGCCCGAGGTGGTGATCCCGCGCGTGTACTGGGATTGGACGGGCGAGCGCGTGAACGTGCAGCAGCGCATCCGCGGCGTGGCCGGGCCCGACCTGGCGCAACTGGAAGCAGCCGGGCTGGACCGCCGCCTGCTGGCCCAGCGCGGCGCCAACGCGGTGCTGAAGATGATCGTGCAGGACGGTTTCTTCCATGCCGACCCGCACCCGGGCAACGTCATCTACCTGCCCGGCAACCGCCTGGCCTTCATCGACTTCGGCATGGTGGGCCGGCTGGCGCCCGAGCGCCGCGACCAACTGCTGAGCCTGATGCTGGGCCTGGTGCAGCGCCAGCCGCAGGCCGTGGCCGACGTGCTGCTGGACTGGGCGGGTGACGCCCAACTGGACGAAGCTGCGCTGCTGGAAGACATCGACAGCTTTGTCGACCGATACCACGGCGTGCCGCTGGCCAAGCTGCAACTGGGCCAGATGCTGGCCGACGTGACCGGCATCCTGCGCAGCCACCACCTGGCCCTGCCCTCGGACCTGGCGCTGCTGATCAAGGCCTTCATCACCCTGGAAGGCATGGGCCGATCGCTGGACCCCGAATTCCACATGGCCGACCAGGCCCTGCCGCTGCTGCGCGCGGCGGTTCGCGAACGCTACCGACCCAAGGCGCTGGCCGATCGGGCCACCCGCGCGCTGCAGCAGGGGCTGGCGCTGGCCGCGGGCATCCCGAACGACCTGATGCGCCTGCTGCGCGCCGCACGGCGCGGGCGCCTGCAACTGCACATCGATGTGGCGCACATCCGGGAACTGGGCGACCGGCTGGACCGCGCTGCCAGCCGGGTGGCCATCAGCGTGGTGGTGGCCGCGCTGATCGTGGGCTCGTCCATCGTCATGACCGTGGGCGGTGGCCCCACGCTGCTGGGGCTGCCCGCCTTCGGGCTCTTGGGCTTTCTGGGCGCGGTGGTCGGGGCGCTGTGGCTGCTGTGGTCCATCGCCCGCTCCGGCCGCACGGACGCCGACGGGCCTGGCGAGGGCTGATCGCCACAGGCGGGTTCAAAGGCCCGGCCAGGCACGGGGCGGCATGACGATCACCCCCCTTTCACGCGCCCGCCGCGCCAGACGCAGCAGCGCCTTGTCGTGGCTGAACAACCAGCGGCAAGGCCGTGCGAGGGCCAGGTCGATGAACTTCTGGTCGGCCGGGTCGCTGCAGGTCAGCCGCCCGGTGGCCGCCACGCTGGGGTCGGGCAGCACCGTGCAAAGGCCGGCGAAATCCAAAGTGAGCGAGTGCTTCCTCTTGGCTTCAAATCGATCTGACAAGGGTCGCGTCAACACATCGGCCAGTTCGGCCAGCATGGCGGCGGTGGCCACCCAGCGCAGCCGCCCGGCTTCCAACGCGGCCACCAGGGGTGCGGCGGCGGGGTCGCCGAACACCTGCCAGTCCAGCACCACGTTGGTGTCCAGCACCACATCCTCGGGCCCGGGGATGGCGTATTCGGGTTTGTCTTGTGCCTGCATGGGGCTGTGAATATAATCGTCGGCTTTTCGGCAGATTCTGCTGCGCTCTTTGGCGGGCGGCCCGCGGGGGAACACAGGTTCCTCGGCACGGGTTGGTTCTGGAACTGCGGGTCCTTGCCCGCAACGACCCGAACACCACGCAAGCGCTCGGCAGCACCGAAAGAAACCGGGGTGACCTTCTACCAGGCGCTTTGGCCTCCACAGGCCGGCGCCGGCCGCAGCCACCCCGAAAGCGTAGCTTCAAACGGGAACAAGTTACTACCTATGCCTACCATCAACCAGCTCGTGCGCCAAGGCCGTCAGGCCGAGGTCACCAAGAGCAAGTCGCCTGCGATGCAGAACTGCCCGCAGCGCCGTGGCGTGTGCACCCGCGTGTACACCACCACGCCGAAGAAGCCGAACTCCGCGCTGCGAAAGGTCGCCAAGGTGCGCCTGACCAACGGTTTCGAGATCATTTCCTACATCGGCGGCGAAGGCCACAACCTGCAGGAGCACAGCGTGGTGCTCGTGCGCGGTGGCCGTGTGAAGGACCTGCCGGGCGTGCGCTACCACATCGTGCGCGGCTCGCTGGACCTGCAGGGCGTGAAGGACCGCAAGCAGTCGCGCTCCAAGTACGGCGCCAAGCGCCCGAAGAAGGCCTGATCTGTTTTTCGTTGGGGCGGCTGCACTTGCGCCGCCCTGTCATCGGCCTGCCCTGGGTGCCCAGCACCCTGGCGGCCAGTAAGTGAAGGCCCCGTCCGTCGTGGGCCTTCGCGGCGCGCAGAACCTGCGCGCCAACTGAAGCTGAAAGAGGTAAACCATGCCGCGTCGTCGCGAAGTACCCAAGCGCGAAATCCTGCCCGACCCCAAGTTCGGGTCGGTCGATCTGTCCAAGTTCATGAACGTCGTCATGGAATCGGGCAAGAAGGCTGTGGCCGAGCGCATCATTTATGGTGCGCTGGAGCAGGTGGAGAAGAAGGCGGGCAAGGACCCGCTGGAGATCTTCCTGACCGCGCTGAACAATGTGAAGCCGATGGTCGAGGTCAAGTCCCGCCGCGTCGGTGGTGCGAACTACCAAGTTCCCGTGGAAGTTCGTCCCATCCGTCGCGTGGCGCTGGCCATGCGTTGGCTGAAGGAAAGCGCGCGCAAGCGCGGCGAGAAGAGCATGGCCGCCCGCCTGGCCAATGAACTGCTGGAGGCCAGCGAAGGCCGCGGCGGCGCCATGAAGAAGCGTGACGAAGTTCACCGCATGGCCGAAGCCAACAAGGCGTTCTCGCACTTCCGCTTCTAAACCGTCTTTTCCCCGCTTCCAGGCCGCCTTCAGGGTTGATACCAACCCCTCGGCGGCCCCTGCATTTGGAGTTCCACCATGGCCCGCAAGACCCCCATCGAGCGCTACCGCAACATCGGTATCAGCGCGCACATCGATGCCGGCAAGACCACCACCACCGAGCGCATCCTGTTCTACACGGGTGTGAACCACAAGATCGGCGAGGTGCACGACGGCGCCGCCACCATGGACTGGATGGAGCAGGAGCAGGAACGCGGCATCACCATCACATCGGCAGCCACCACCTGCTTCTGGAAGGGCATGGACCTGTCCTTCCCCGAGCACCGCATCAACATCATCGACACCCCCGGCCACGTGGACTTCACCATCGAGGTGGAGCGTTCCATGCGCGTTCTGGACGGCGCCTGCATGGTGTACTGCGCCGTGGGCGGCGTGCAACCGCAGTCTGAAACTGTCTGGCGCCAGGCCAACAAGTACCGCGTGCCGCGCCTGGCCTTCGTCAACAAGATGGACCGCACCGGCGCCAACTTCTTCAAGGTCTACGACCAGATGAAGGCCCGCCTGAAGGCCAACCCGGTGCCCATCGTGGTGCCCATCGGCGCGGAAGAAAACTTCACCGGCGTGATCGACCTCATCAAGATGAAGGCGATCATCTGGGACGAGGCCTCGCAGGGCATGAAGTTCGAGTTCCAGGACATCCCGGCCGATCTGCTGGCCGATGCCCAGAAGTGGCGCGAGAACATGGTGGAAGCCGCGGCCGAAGCCAGCGAAGACCTGATGAACAAGTACCTCGAATCGGGCGACCTGTCCGAGGACGAGATCAAGCTGGGCATCCGCACCCGCACCATCGCGGCTGAAATCCAGCCCATGTTCTGCGGCACCGCCTTCAAGAACAAGGGCGTGCAGCGCATGCTGGACGGCGTGGTGGACTTCATGCCCTCGCCCATCGACATTCCGCCCGTGCCCGGCACCGACGAAGACGAGAAGCCCACCGAGCGCCGCGCTGCCGACGACGAGAAGTTCGCCGCCCTGGCCTTCAAGCTGATGACCGACCCCTACGTCGGCCAGTTGACCTTCGTGCGCGTGTACTCCGGCGTGCTGAAGAGCGGCGACTCGGTCTACAACCCGATCCGCGGCAAGAAGGAACGCATCGGCCGCATCCTGCAGATGCACGCCAACCAGCGCGAAGAAATCAAGGAAATTCTGGCCGGCGACATTGCTGCCTGCGTGGGCCTGAAGGACGTGACCACGGGCGAGACCCTGTGCGACCCGGACAACATCATCACGCTGGAGCGCATGGTGTTCCCCGAGCCTGTCATTTCGCAGGCCGTGGAGCCCAAGACCAAGGCCGACCAGGAAAAGATGGGCATCGCACTCGGCCGCCTGGCCGCCGAAGACCCGTCCTTCCGCCTGCGCACCGACGAAGAGAGTGGCCAGACCATCATCTCCGGCATGGGCGAGCTGCACCTGGAAATCATCGTCGACCGCATGAAGCGTGAGTTCGGCGTGGAAGCCAATGTGGGCAAGCCCCAGGTGGCCTACCGCGAAACCATCCGCAAGGGCGTGGAAGACGTGGAAGGCAAGTTCGTGCGCCAGTCCGGCGGCAAGGGCCAGTACGGTCACGTGGTGCTGAAGATCGAACCGCAGGAACCCGGCAAGGGCTTCGAGTTCGTCGACGCCATCAAGGGCGGCGTGGTGCCGCGCGAATTCATCCCCGCGGTGGAAAAGGGCCTGATCGACACGCTGCCCAATGGCGTTCTGGCCGGCTACCCGGTGGTGGACGTGAAGGTCACGCTCACCTTCGGTTCCTACCACGACGTGGACTCGAACGAAAACGCGTTCAAGATGGCCGCCTCCATCGGTTTCAAGGACGGCATGCGCAAGGCCAGCCCGGTGATCCTGGAGCCGATGATGGCCGTGGAAGTGGAAACGCCGGAAGACTACGCCGGCTCGGTGATGGGCGACCTGTCGTCCCGTCGCGGCATGGTGCAGGGCATGGACGACATGCCCGGCGGCGGCAAGGTCATCAAGGCCGAAGTGCCGCTGTCGGAGATGTTCGGCTACTCCACCACGCTGCGCAGCATGAGCCAAGGCCGTGCCACGTACACGATGGAGTTCAAGCACTACAGCGAGGCGCCCAAGAACGTGGCCGACGCCATCATCACCGCGCGCAGCAAGTAAGCATTCAAGCCGGTCTGCGGTACCCAGGGGCGCGCTGCCAGTGGCGCACTCCACCTGCCAGACCTTAAATACACACTGGCAATGCTCTTTGATTTCAAGGAATCTGAAAAATGGCAAAAGGCAAATTTGAGCGGACCAAGCCCCACGTGAACGTGGGCACGATTGGTCACGTGGACCACGGCAAGACGACGCTGACGGCGGCGATCACGACGGTGCTGTCGGCCAAGTTCGGTGGCGAGGCCAAGGCCTACGACCAGATCGACGCGGCGCCGGAAGAAAAGGCGCGCGGCATCACGATCAACACCGCGCACGTTGAATACGAAACCGCGAACCGCCACTACGCACACGTGGACTGCCCCGGGCACGCCGACTATGTGAAGAACATGATCACCGGCGCGGCGCAGATGGACGGCGCCATCCTGGTGTGCTCGGCCGCCGACGGCCCCATGCCCCAGACCCGCGAGCACATCCTGCTGGCGCGCCAGGTGGGCGTGAAGTACATCATCGTGTTCCTGAACAAGTGCGACATGGTGGACGACGCCGAGTTGCTGGAACTGGTGGAAATGGAAGTGCGCGAGCTGCTTTCCAAGTACGACTTCCCCGGCGACGACACCCCGATCGTGAAGGGTTCGGCCAAGCTGGCGATGGAAGGCGACAAGGGCGAGCTGGGCGAAGGCGCCATCATGAAGCTGGCCGAAGCGCTGGACAGCTACATCCCGACGCCCGAGCGCGCGATCGACGGCGCGTTCCTGATGCCGGTGGAAGACGTGTTCAGCATCTCCGGCCGCGGCACGGTGGTGACGGGTCGCGTTGAGCGCGGCGTGATCAAGGTCGGCGAAGAAATCGAAATCGTCGGCATCCGCGCGACGCAGAAGACCACCTGCACGGGCGTGGAAATGTTCCGCAAGCTGCTGGACCAGGGCCAGGCGGGTGACAACGTGGGCATTCTGCTGCGCGGCACCAAGCGCGAAGACGTGGAGCGCGGCCAGGTGCTGTGCAAGCCGGGCACGATCAAGCCGCACACGCATTTCACGGCCGAGATCTACGTGCTGAGCAAGGAAGAGGGCGGCCGCCACACGCCGTTCTTCAACAACTACCGCCCGCAGTTCTACTTCCGCACGACGGACGTGACCGGCGCGGTGGAGCTGCCCAAGGACAAGGAGATGGTGATGCCGGGCGACAACGTCAGCATCACGGTCAAGCTGATCGCCCCGATCGCCATGGAAGAAGGCCTGCGCTTCGCGATCCGCGAAGGCGGCCGCACTGTGGGCTCCGGCGTCGTGGCCAAGGTCATCGAATAAGGCGGGCACCATGCAAAAGCAAAAGATCCGCATCCGCCTGAAAGCCTTCGACTACAAGCTGATCGACCAGTCGGCACTGGAAATCGTTGAAACCGCCAAGCGCACCGGCGCCATCGTCAAGGGCCCCGTGCCCCTGCCCACGCGCCTGCAGCGTTTCGACATCCTGCGTTCGCCGCACGTCAACAAGACCAGTCGCGACCAGTTTGAAATCCGCACCCACCAACGCCTGATGGACATCGTGGACCCCACCGACAAGACGGTGGACGCCCTGATGAAGCTGGACCTGCCGGCCGGCGTGGACGTCGAAATCAAGCTGCAATAAGCAGCCTTCGCAGATCTGGCGGCTTGCGGGTTGTCCCGCATCTGCTAGAATCTGCGGCTTTTCCGCCTTCGGGTTCCTGATGGAGCCAAGAAGGCAATTCAACCAGCCCGGCCAATCGATGTCGGGCATGTGAAACAAAGGCGCCTGTCACGATTGGGTGATGGGGTGCTGGAGAACACCATGAGTCTGAGCAACCACCTCGGTTTGCTGGGTCGCAAGGTGGGCATGATGCGCATCTTCACGGACGACGGCGACGCCGTTCCAGTGACGGTGCTCGATGTGTCCAACAACCGGGTCACCCAGGTCAAGACCGAAGCCACCGACGGCTACCATGCGCTGCAAGTGGCGTACGGCAGCCGCAAGGCGTCGCGCGTGAACAAGCCCGACGCTGGCCACCTGGCCAAGGCGGCGGTCGAAGCGGGCGAAATCCTGCGTGAATTCCGCGTCGAAGCCGACGTCGCCGGCCAGTACAAGCCGGGCGCCACCATCCCTGTGACGCTGTTCGCCGCGGGCCAGCAGGTCGACGTGCAGGGCACGTCCATCGGCAAGGGCTTCGCCGGCACCATCAAGCGCCACAACTTCAGCTCGCAGCGCGCGTCGCACGGCAACAGCCGCTCGCACAACGTGCCGGGCTCGATCTCCATGGCCCAGGACCCGGGCCGCGTGTTCCCGGGCAAGAAGATGACCGGCCACATGGGCGACGAAACCGTCACCATCCAGAACCTGGACGTGGTGCGTGTGGACGAAGCCCGCCAGCTGTTGCTGGTGCGCGGCGCCGTCCCCGGCTCCAAGAACGGCTTCGTCACCGTGCGCCCGGCTGTCAAGGCCCGCGCCGCCAAGGGTGGCGCTGCGGTTGAAACCAAGAAGGGGGCGTGAGCATGCAACTCGAGCTCCTGAACGAACAAGGCCAGGCAACGAGCAAGTTCGACGCGCCGGACACCGTGTTCGCGCGTGACTACAACGAGGCCCTGGTGCACCAGGTCGTGGTGGCCTACCAGGCCAACGCGCGCCAAGGCACCCGTGCCCAGAAGAACCGCGAAACCGTCAAGCACAGCACGAAGAAGCCGTGGCGCCAGAAGGGCACCGGCCGCGCACGCTCGGGCATGACGAGCTCGCCGATCTGGCGTGGGGGCGGTCGCGCCTTCCCGAACAGCCCGGACGAGAACTTCACCCACAAGGTCAACAAGAAGATGTACCGCGCCGGCATGGCGTCCATCCTCTCGCAGCTGGCCCGTGACGGCCGCCTGGCGGTGGTGGATTCCATCAAGGTGGAGTCGCCCAAGACCAAGCAACTGGCCGCCAAGTTCAAGGCCATGGGCCTGGACTCGGTGCTGGTGATCGCCGACACCGTGGACGAGAACCTGGCGCTGGCCTCGCGCAACCTGGCCAATGTGCTGGTGGTCGAGCCGCGCTACACCGACCCGCTGTCGCTGGTGTTCTACAAGAAGGTGCTGGTCACCAAGGCCGCCATCGAGCAGCTGAAGGAGATGTTCGCATGAGCGCCATCGCCAAATTCAACGAGGGCCGTCTGGCCCAGGTGCTGGTGGCGCCCATCGTCAGCGAAAAGGCCACCAGCGTGGCCGAGAAGCACAACCAGGTGCTTTTCAAGGTGCTGCGTGACGCCACCAAGCCCGAGATCAAGGCCGCCGTCGAACTGCTGTTCAAGGTGGAAGTGGACTCGGTGCAGGTCGTCAACGTGAAGGGCAAGACCAAGCGCTTCGGGCGCTCGGTGGGCCGCCGCGACCACGTCAAGAAGGCGTATGTGTCGCTCAAGGCCGGCCAGGAACTGAATCTGTCCGGGGAGGCTGCGTAAATGGCCGTCGTCAAAGTCAAACCCACGTCGCCCGGCCGCCGGGCCGTGGTGAAGGTGGTGCACAAGCACCTGCACAAGGGCGCGCCGGAAGCGTCGCTGCTGGAGCCCCAGAAGCAGAACGCCGGCCGCAACAACAACGGCCACATCACGATGCGCCACAAGGGTGGTGGCCACAAGCACCACTACCGCGTCGTTGATTTCAAGCGCAACAAGGACGGCATCGCCGCGAAGGTCGAACGCATCGAGTACGACCCGAACCGCACCGCCCACATCGCCCTGGTGGTCTACGCCGACGGCGAGCGCCGCTACATCATCGCCCCGCGCGGCCTGGAAGTGGGTGCCAAGCTGATGTCCGGCTCGGAAGCCCCGATCAAGGCCGGGAACACCCTGCCCATCCGCAACATCCCGGTGGGTTCCACCATCCACTGCGTGGAAATGATGCCTGGCAAGGGCGCGCAGATCGCGCGTTCGGCAGGCACCAGCGTCACGCTGATGGCCCGCGAAGGCATCTACTCGCAGATTCGTCTGCGCTCGGGTGAAGTGCGCAAGATCCACATCGACTGCCGCGCCACCATCGGCGAGGTGTCCAACGAAGAGCACAACCTGCGCCAGTACGGCAAGGCCGGTGCCATTCGCTGGAAGGGCATCCGCCCGACGGTGCGTGGTGTTGCGATGAACCCGGTGGACCACCCGCACGGCGGCGGCGAAGGCCGCACCGGCGAAGGCCAGCCGCAGGTGTCGCCGTGGAACACCCTGACGAAGGGCTATCGCACGCGCAACAACAAGCGCACGCAGACGATGATCGTCTCGCGCCGCAAGAAGTAAGGACCGGCCATGTCACGTTCACTCAAGAAGGGTCCGTTCGTTGATCATCACCTGGCTGCCAAGGCAGAGAAGGCGGTGGCCACCAAGGACAAGAAGCCCATCAAGACCTGGTCGCGTCGCTCGACGATCCTGCCCGATTTCATCGGCCTGACGATCGCCGTGCACAACGGCAAGCAACACGTTCCCGTCTATGTCACCGACCAGATGGTCGGTCACAAGCTGGGCGAATTCGCGCTGACCCGTACGTTCAAGGGTCACCCCGCGGACAAGAAGGCGAAGAAGTAAGGAGCCGCCATGCAAACCCAAGCCATCGTTCGCGGCGTGCGCCTGTCGGCCGACAAGGGTCGGCTGGTGGCCGACCTGATCCGCGGCAAGAAGGTGGATCAGGCGCTCAGCATCCTGACCTTCACCCAGAAAAAAGCGGCCGGCATCGTCAAGAAGTGCCTGGAGTCGGCCATCGCCAACGCCGAGCACAACGACGGCGCCGACATCGACGAGTTGAAGGTCACCTCCATCTACGTCGAACAGGGCGCCTCCCTGAAGCGTTTCCGCGCCCGTGCCAAGGGCCGCGGCAACCGCATCGTCAAGGGTACGTGCCACATCTTCGTGACCGTGGGCAACTGAGCCAGGAAAGACCATGGGACAAAAAATCCATCCGACCGGCTTCCGCCTTCCCGTCACGCGTGCCTGGGCTTCGCGCTGGTACGCCGGCAGCAAGAACTTCGCCACCATGCTGGCCGAAGACCTGGCTGTGCGTGAGTACCTGAAGAAGAAGCTCAAGAACGCCGCCGTCTCGCGCATCCTGATCGAGCGCCCCGCCAAGAACGCGCGCATCACCATCTTCTCGGCGCGTCCGGGCGTGGTGATCGGCAAGAAGGGCGAGGACATCGAAAACCTGAAGGCCGAGCTCGCCCGCCGCCTGAAGGTCCCGGTGGCCGTGAACATCGAGGAAGTGCGCAAGCCCGAAATCGATGCCCAGCTGATCAGCGAGTCCATCACCCAGCAGCTGGAAAAGCGCATCATGTTCCGCCGCGCCATGAAGCGCGCGATGCAGAACGCCATGCGCCTGGGTGCCCAGGGCATCAAGATCATGAGTGCCGGCCGCCTGAACGGCATCGAAATCGCCCGCACCGAGTGGTACCGCGAAGGTCGCGTGCCGCTGCACACGCTGCGCGCCGACATCGACTACGGCTTCTCCGAGGCCAAGACCACCTACGGCGTCATCGGCGTGAAGGTGTGGGTCTACCGTGGTGACCACCTGGGCCGCGGTGAGGCGCCTGCCGCCACCGAACCCAAGGGCCAGGATGACGACCGCCGCCAGCGCCGTGGTCCGCGCCCCGGCGGCCCTGGTGGCCCCGGTGCCCCGGGTGGCCGTGGCCGTCCCGACGATCGTGGCCCGCGTGGCCCGCGCAGCGACGCACCCCCGGCCCCTGCCGGCGATGCGCCCAAGCAACCTGCCGTGAAGCGCGTGCGCAAAGCCGTCGCGCCCACCGGTGGCGAAACCAAGGGAGAGTGAGCATGCTGCAACCAGCTCGCCGCAAATACCGCAAGGAACAGAAGGGCCGCAACACCGGCGTCGCCACCCGTGGCGCTGCCGTGTCCTTCGGCGAATTCGGCCTGAAGGCCACCGAGCGCGGCCGCATCACCGCGCGCCAGATCGAAGCGGCGCGTCGTGCGATCAGCCGCCACATCAAGCGCGGCGGCCGCATCTTCATTCGCATCTTCCCCGACAAGCCGATCTCGCAAAAGCCGGCCGAAGTCCGCATGGGCAACGGCAAGGGCAACCCCGAGTACTACGTGGCCGAGATCACCCCGGGCAAGGTGCTGTACGAAATCAACGGCGTGCCCGAGGCGCTGGCCCGCGAGGCCTTCACCCTGGCCGCCGCCAAGCTGCCCCTGCGTTGCACCTTCGTGGCGCGCCAGGTCGGCGCTTGATTGAGGAGCTGCACATGAAAGCATCCGAACTGCGCACCAAGGACGTGGCCGCGCTGGAAAAGGAAGTGCTGGACCTGTTAAAGGCCCACTTCGGCCTGCGCATGCAAAAGGGCACCCAGCAACTGGGCAACCATTCGCAGCTGGGCAACACCCGCCGTGACATCGCCCGCGCCAAGACCATCCTGGCCGAGAAGAAGAGGAGCGCCGCCAAATGAGCGAAGCCCAGCAAACGGCCGCCAAGGCCAAGGTTTCCCGCACCCTGGTGGGCAAGGTCGTCAGCGACAAGCGCGCCAAGACCGTCACCGTGCTGGTGGAGCGCCGTGTCACGCACGAGCTCTACGGCAAGATCGTCGGCAAGTCGAGCAAGTACCACGCGCACGACGAAAAGGGTGAGTACAAGATGGGCGACATGGTGGAAATCGCCGAGAGCCGCCCCATCAGCAAGACCAAGAACTGGGTGGTGACCCGCCTGGTCGAGAAGGCCCGTCTGGTCTGACCCAGCACGAGCCCAGGCAGCGCGGGGTCATTTGGACCCGGGCACCGGCAACGGCCGCAACGCTGGAATACTGGCGTTCGGCCGTTTTTACTTCTTCATTGGAGACAACACATGATCAAGGTCGGTGACAAGCTGCCCGCGGGCAAGCTGATGGAATTCATCGAGGTGGAAGGCGATGGCTGCAGCCTGGGCCCGAACGAGTTCGACATCGCCAAGGAAACTGCGGGCAAGACCATCGCCATCTTCGGCCTGCCCGGCGCCTACACGCCCACCTGCTCGGCCAAGCACGTGCCGGGCTATGTGGAGCAGTACAGCGCGCTCAAGGCCGCGGGTGTGGACGAGATCTGGTGCGTGTCGGTGAACGACGCCTTCGTGATGGGCGCCTGGGGCCGCGACCAAAAGACGGCCGGCAAGGTGCGCATGATGGCCGATGGCTCGGCCGACTTCGCCAAGGCCACCGGCCTGACCCTGGACCTGACCGCGCGTGGCATGGGCCTGCGCAGCAACCGCTATTCGATGCTGGTGGTGGACGGCGTGGTGAAGACGCTCAACGTGGAAGCACCCGCCAAGTTCGAGGTCAGCGACGCGCTGACGATGCTGAAACAGGCCAAGGGCTGAGCTTTTCTGTCTTTCTGCCCGACAAGGCTTGACGCCAAGTCGGGTTTTCCTGCACAATCTAAGGCTTCGCCGGAATTTCGGCTGCCGCGGCCCCTGGTCACAGGGTGATCACCAGCAGCAGACGGACTTTCGGATCCGCCCACACGAAGGTGGCGGCAGCCCAAAAGCTGCTGGCCGCCAACGACGGGCCCAAGACTGACCGACCGAACGCTTGCCGCCTGGTGAGCGACTGGTCGGGCCAAGTTGGGGACACACATGATCCAAATGCAATCGCGACTTGATGTCGCTGACAACACGGGTGCCAAGTCCGTCCAGTGCATCAAGGTACTGGGTGGTTCCAAGCGCCGCTATGCCGGCATTGGCGACGTCATCAAGGTGTCGATCAAGGAAGCCGCGCCGCGTGGTCGCGTGAAGAAGGGCGAGGTCTATTCCGCCGTGGTGGTTCGAACCGCCAAGGGCGTGCGTCGTCAGGACGGCTCGCTGATCAAGTTCGACGGCAATGCCGCCGTGCTGCTGAATGCCAAGCTGGAGCCGATCGGCACCCGCATCTTCGGGCCGGTGACGCGCGAGTTGCGCACCGAGCGCTTCATGAAGATCGTGTCGCTGGCGCCCGAGGTGCTGTAAAGCGCCGCTGAAGAAGGACCCGTCATGAACAAGATTCGCAAAGGCGACCAGGTCATCGTGACCACCGGTCGCGACAAGGGCAAGCGCGGCACCGTGACCCAGCGCGTGGACGACGACCGCATCATCGTCGAAGGCGTCAACGTGGTGAAGAAGCACGTGAAGCCGAACCCGCTGAAGGGCGCCACCGGTGGTGTGGTCGACAAGACCATGCCCATCCGGCAGTCCAACGTGGCCATCTTCAACCCGGCCACGGGCAAGGCGGACCGCGTGGGCATCAAGCTGCTCAGCGACGCTGAAAAGCAAGCCCGCAAGACCAAGGACAACGGCGTTCGCGTCTACAAGTCCAGCGGTGAAGAGATCAAGGCGTAAAGAGGCACACCATGGCTCGTCTGCAAGAGTTCTACCGCGAGAAGGTCGTGCCCGACCTGATGGCCAAGTTCGGCTTCAAGTCCGTGATGCAGGTGCCCCGCCTGCAGAAGATCACGCTGAACATGGGCGTGTCGGAAGCGGTTTCCGACAAGAAGGTGATGGACCACGCCGTGGGCGACCTCACCAAGATCGCCGGCCAGAAGCCGGTGGTCACCAAGAGCAAGAAGGCCATTGCGGCCTTCAAGATCCGCGACAACGTGCCTATCGGCTGCATGGTCACGCTGCGTGGCGTGCACATGTACGAATTCCTGGACCGCTTCGTCACCATCGCGCTGCCGCGTGTGCGTGACTTCCGCGGCATCTCCGGCCGGGCCTTCGACGGCCGCGGCAACTACAACATCGGGGTGAAGGAACAGATCATCTTCCCGGAAATCGAGTACGACAAGATCGACGCGATCCGCGGGTTGAACATTTCCATCACTACCAGCGCGAAGACCGACGACGAGTGCAAGGCACTGCTGTCGGCCTTCCGCTTCCCGTTCAAGAACTAAGGCAGGCGCACACCATGGCCAAAACCTCCCTGATCCAGCGCGAAGAAAAGCGCGAGAAGCTGGTCGCCAAGTTCGCCAAGAAGTACGCCGAGCTCAAGGCCGTCGCGAACGACGCCCAGAAGAGCGACGAAGAGCGTTACGCCGCGCGCCTGGAGCTGCAGAAGCTGCCGCGCAATGCCAACCCCACCCGTCTGCGCAACCGCTGTGGCCTCACCGGCCGCCCGCGTGGCACGTTCCGCAAGTTCGGCCTGGGCCGCATGAAGATCCGTGAGCTCGCCTTCAAGGGCGACATCCCGGGCATCATCAAGGCCAGCTGGTAAGCCAGCCTCAGCAGGAGAAACACTATGAGCATGAGTGACCCCATCGCCGACATGCTGACGCGCATCCGCAATGCGCAGGCAGTCGAAAAGGCGATCGTGGCAATGCCCGCTTCCAAGCTGAAGGTGGCCATCGCCCAGGTGCTGAAGGACGAAGGCTACATCGACGGCTTCCAGGTGAAGGCGGATGGCGCGAAGAGCGAACTCCAAATCACCCTGAAGTACTACGCCGGCCGCCCCGTCATCGAGCGCATCGAACGCGTCAGCCGCCCCGGCCTGCGCGTCTACAAGGGCCGTGACGCCATCCCCAGCGTGATGAACGGCCTGGGTGTGGCCATCGTCACCACGCCCAAGGGTGTGATGACCGACCGCAAGGCGCGCCAGACCGGTGTCGGTGGCGAAGTGCTTTGCTACGTGGCCTAACGAGGAGCACACACAAATGTCCCGCGTAGGAAAGATGCCGATCGCCATCCCCAAGGGTGTGGATGTGCAGATCACGGCCGACCAGATCACCGTCAAGGGCAGCAACGGCACGCTCACGCGCACCGCCAACGCCCTGGTCACGGTCAAGAACGACAACGGCACGCTGAACTTCGCCCCGGCGAACGATTCGGTGGCGGCCAACGCGATGAGCGGCACCATGCGCGCTCTCGTGAACAACATGGTCAACGGCGTGGCCAAGGGCTTCGAGAAGAAGCTCAACCTGGTGGGCGTGGGCTTCCGGGCCCAGGCGCAAGGCCAGAAGCTGAACCTGCAGATCGGGTTCAGCCACCCCGTGGTGAAGGACATGCCCGCCGGCATCAAGGTGGAATGCCCGACCCAGACCGAAATCCTGATCAAGGGTGCCGACCGCCAGGTGGTGGGCCAGATCGCCGCCGAAGTGCGCGCCATCCGCCCGCCCGAGCCCTACAAGGGCAAGGGCATCCGTTATTCCGATGAGCGCGTCGCGCTCAAGGAAACCAAGAAGAAGTAAGGAGCTGCACCATGCTGAACAAGAAAGAACAGCGTACGCGCCGCTCCCGCCAGACCCGCGCGCGCATCGCCAAGCAGAACGTGGCCCGACTGGCCGTGTTCCGCAGCAACCTGCACATCTACGCCAGCGTCATCTCCGACGACGGCGCCAAGGTGCTGGCCACGGCCTCCACGGCCGAGAAGGCTGTGCGCGACGAACTCGGTGGCAACGGCAAGGGTGGCAATGCCGCCGCGGCTGCCATCGTGGGCAAGCGCATCGCCGAGAAGGCCAAGGCCGCCGGCGTGGACAAGGTGGCGTTCGACCGTTCGGGCTTTGCCTACCACGGCCGCGTGAAAGCGCTGGCCGAAGCGGCGCGCGAAGCCGGTCTGCAGTTCTGAGCGCATAAAGGATACCGATCATGGCGAAATTCACTCCCCGCGCCCAGACCGAAGGCAATGACGACGGCCTGAAGGAAAAGATGATTGCGGTGAACCGCGTCACCAAGGTGGTCAAGGGCGGCCGCACGCTGAGCTTTGCAGCCCTGACCGTGGTGGGCGATGGCGACGGCCGCGTCGGCATGGGCAAGGGCAAGGCCAAGGAAGTGCCCGTGGCTGTGCAGAAGGCCATGGAATCGGCCCGCCGCAACATGGTGAAGGTGAGCCTGAAGAACGGCACCCTGCACCACAACGTGTCCGGCGAGCATGGCGCAGCGCGCGTGATGATGGCCCCGGCCAAGCCCGGCGACGGCATCATTGCCGGTGGCCCCATGCGCGCGGTGTTCGAAGTGATGGGCGTGACCGACATCGTGGCCAAGAGCCATGGTTCGAGCAACCCTTACAACATGGTGCGGGCCACGCTCGATGCGCTCAAGCGCTCCACCACCGCTGCGGAAGTGGCGGCCAAGCGCGGCAAGTCGGTTGAAGACCTCTTCAACTGAACAGCCCAGCGAAGCGGAGTCATTCCATGTCTGACAAGAAAACCCTCCAGGTCAAGCTCGTGCGCAGCCCTATCGGCTGCAAGCAGTCCCACCGCGACACCGTGCGCGGCCTGGGCCTGCGCCGCGTGAACAGCGTTTCCACGCTGGAAGACACGCCGGCCGTGCGCGGCATGATCAACAAGATCGCCTACCTGGTGCTGGTGCTGTAAGCGCCGCCACCAGCGTTTCCGAGGACCTTCAAATGCAACTCAACACCATCAAGCCCAGCGCTGGCGCCAAGAAGGCTCGCCGCCGCGTGGGTCGTGGCATCGGCAGTGGCCTGGGCAAGACCGCGGGCCGTGGCCACAACGGCCAGAAGTCCCGCGCCGGTGGTTTCCACAAGGTGGGCTTCGAAGGCGGTCAGATGCCGCTGCAGCGTCGCCTGCCCAAGCGCGGCTTCAAGTCGGCGCAGCTGAAGTACAACGCCGAAGTCACCCTGTCGGACCTGCAGACCCTGGGCGCGGACGAGGTGGACCTGCTCACGCTGAAGTCCGCCGGCCTGGTGCGCCAGCTGATCAAGGTGGTGAAGGTCATCAAGTCGGGTGAACTCTCCCGCAAGGTGGTCCTGAAGGGCATCGGCGCCACCGCCGGCGCCAAGGCCGCGATCGAAGCCGCGGGCGGCTCGCTGGCCTGACCGGCCGCGCAACGCACACAGGAACGACCGAAGTGGCAACTTCCCCCAACCAGCTGGCCAAGAGCGGCAAGTTCGGCGACCTGCGTCGCCGGCTGGTCTTTCTGGTGTTGGCGCTGGTGGTCTATCGCATCGGCGCGCACATTCCCGTGCCGGGCATCGACCCGCAGCAGCTGGCGGCGCTGTTCAAGAGCCAGTCGGGCGGCATCCTCAGCCTGTTCAACATGTTCTCGGGCGGTGCGCTGCAGCGCTTCACCGTCTTCGCGCTGGGCATCATGCCCTACATCTCGGCGTCCATCATCATGCAGCTCATGGGCTACGTGATCCCCACGCTGGAAGCGCTGAAGAAGGAAGGCGAGTCGGGCCGCCGCAAGATCACCCAGTACACCCGCTACGGCACCCTGGGCCTGGCGCTGTTCCAGAGCCTGGGCATTGCCGTGGCGCTGGAAGGCTCGGCCGGCCTGGTGCTGAGCCCGGGCTTCGGCTTCCGCATCACCACCATCGTGAGCCTGACCGCCGGCACCATGTTCCTGATGTGGCTGGGCGAGCAGATCACCGAGCGCGGCCTGGGCAACGGCATCTCCATCATCATCTTCGCTGGCATCGCCGCGGGCCTGCCCAGCGCCATCGGCGGCCTGTTCGAGCTGGTGCGCACCGGGGCCATGTCGATCTTCGCGTCGATCTTCATCGTGCTGGTGGTGGTGCTGGTCACCTATGCCGTGGTGTTCGTCGAACGCGGCCAGCGCAAGATTTTGGTGAATTACGCCAAGCGCCAGGTGGGCAACAAGGTCTACGGCGGCCAGAGCTCGCACCTGCCGCTGAAGCTGAACATGTCGGGCGTGATCCCACCGATCTTCGCTTCGTCCATCATCCTGCTGCCGGCCACCGTGGTGGGTTGGTTCGCCGCCGGTCACGAAGGCATGACATGGCTGAAGGACATCTCGGGCGCATTGTCGCCGGGGCAGCCCATCTATGTGCTGCTGTACGCGGCCATGATCGTGTTCTTCTGCTTCTTCTATACGGCGCTGGTGTTCAACAGCCGTGAGACCGCCGACAACCTGAAGAAGAGCGGTGCCTTCATCCCCGGCATCCGCCCGGGTGACCAGACCGCCAAGTACATCGACAAGATCCTGGCCCGCCTGACGATGGCCGGCGCGGTGTACATCACGGCGGTGTGCCTGCTGCCCGAGTTCCTGGTTTTGAAGTACAACGTGCCGTTCTATTTCGGCGGCACGTCACTGTTGATCATCGTCGTGGTCACGATGGACTTCTGGGCCCAGGTCCAGAGCTACGTGATGAGCCAGCAGTACGAATCGCTTTTGAAGAAGGCAAATTTCAAGGCAACTTGAAGATGTCGAAGGACGACGTCATCCAGATGGCGGGCGAGGTGCTTGAGAACTTGCCCAACGCAACTTTCCGCGTGAAGCTGGAGAACGGCCACGTGGTCCTGGGTCACATTTCCGGCAAGATGCGCATGCACTACATCCGCATCCTGCCGGGCGACAAGGTGACCGTCGAGTTGACGCCGTACGATTTGAGTCGCGCCCGCATCGTGTTCCGCGCGAAGTGAGCGCTAGAAGGAGAAGATCATGAAAGTCGCTGCATCGGTCAAGAAGATGTGCCGCAATTGCAAGATCATCCGCCGCAAGGGCGTGGTGCGCGTGATTTGTACCGATCCGCGCCATAAGCAGCGTCAAGGCTGATTCGAAGGACTAGACCATGGCACGTATCGCCGGCATCAACATTCCCGTGCACAAGCACACCGAGATCGGGCTCACGTCCATCTACGGCATCGGCCGCACCACCGCGCAGAAGATCTGTGACGTGGCCGGCGTGGCACGCAACAAGAAGATCAAGGACCTGTCCGACTCCGACCTGGAAAAGATCCGGGAAGAGATCGGCCGCCTGACGATCGAGGGCGACCTGCGCCGCGAAGTGTCCATCAACATCAAGCGTTTGATGGACCTGGGCTGCTACCGGGGCCTGCGTCACCGCCGTGGTCTGCCGGTGCGCGGCCAGCGTACCCGCACCAACGCCCGCACCCGCAAGGGCCCGCGCAAGGGCGCTGCCGCGCTGAAGAAGTAAGTCAGCCGCCGCTGCCCCTCCAAGACCTGATCGAGACACGACATGGCCAAAGCACCCGTCAACACCGCCGCGCGCCGCGTGAGCAAGAAGGTCCGCAAGAACGTTGCGGACGGTATTGCCCACGTGCACGCGTCGTTCAACAACACCATCATCACCATCACCGACCGCCAGGGCGGCGCGCTGGCCTGGGCGTCCTCGGGCGGCCAGGGCTTCAAGGGCTCGCGCAAGTCCACGCCCTTCGCGGCGCAGGTGGCGGCCGAAGTGGCCGGCCGTGCGGCGCAGGAACAGGGCATCAAGAACCTGGACGTGCGCATCAAGGGCCCGGGCCCGGGCCGTGAATCGTCGGTGCGTGCGCTGGCCTCGCTGGGCATCCGCATCAACAGCATCAGCGACGTGACGCCGATCCCGCACAACGGCTGCCGCCCGCAAAAGCGCCGCCGTATCTGATTCCGAACGGGGCTGCAAGGCCCCGCTCCGGCGGCTTGACCAAAAGCCGTTACAATCGTGAGTTTTCCGCACGCCGGCTGGGTCGCAAGACCTTCCAAGCCGGCTTTTCTCCTGAGACCCCCGAGACCCCGGGTGATCTTCAGCAAGCCCACCGTCTGAGCGCCCTCCAACAACACCTCGCCAGACTCGCGCCAGCTTTTTCCGTCTAACGGTCAAACGCCAGCGTCAGATCAATTCAAGGAAGCAACGTGGCACGTTACCTCGGACCCAAGGCCAAACTGGCCCGCCGTGAAGGCACCGACCTCTACCTCAAGAGCGCCCGTCGCGCCATCAGCGACAAGGCCAAGTTCGACACCAAGCCGGGCCAGCACGGCCGCACCTCGGGCCAGCGCACCAGCGACTTCGGCCTGCAACTGCGTGAAAAGCAGAAGGTCAAGCGCATGTATGGCGTGCTGGAGCGCCAGTTCCGCCGTTATTTCGCCGAGGCCGAGCGCCTGAAGGGCAATACCGGCGCCAACCTGCTGACCCTGCTGGAAAGCCGCCTGGACAATGTGGTGTACCGCATGGGATTTGGCTCCACGCGCGCCGAAGCGCGCCAGCTGGTCAGCCACCAGGCCCTGACCGTGAACGGCAAGACCGTGAACATCCCGTCCTACCTGGTCAAGGCCGGTGACGTGATCGCCATCCGCGAAAAGGCCAAGAAGCAGCTGCGCGTCGCCGACGCGCTGAAGCTGGCCGAAAGCGTGGGCCTGCCGGCCTGGGTGTCGGTGGACGCCACCAAGATGGAAGGCACCTTCAAGAAGGCGCCTGACCGTGACGAATTCGGCTCGGAAATCAACGAGTCGCTGATCGTCGAGTTGTATTCGCGCTGATCCAGCAGCCGCAGCGGGCGGGCGCCTTCGTGGCGGCCTGCCCTTTGTGGCCTGCGTGCTGTCATTGCCGGGCGCGCAGCACGCCACGTTCCAGCCCGGCATGGTCCGTCAGCCTTATCGGTGTAACGAGCCGAGGGTATTGAGAGGAACCCAGATCCGATGCAAACCAATCTGCTGAAACCCAAAGCCATCAACACCGAGCCGCTGGGCGGCCACAAAGCCAAGGTCACGCTGGAGCCGTTCGAACGCGGTTATGGCCACACCCTGGGCAACGCGCTGCGGCGCGTGCTGCTGTCGTCGATGGTGGGTTACGCGCCGACCGAAGTCACCATTGCCGGGGTGCTGCACGAGTACTCGGCCATCGACGGCGTGGCTGAAGATGTGGTCCACGTGATGCTGAACCTGAAGGGTGTGGTCTTCCGCCTGCACAACCGTGACGAGGTCACGCTGGTGCTGCGCAAGGAAGGTGAAGGCCCGGTCACGGCCGCCGACATCCAGACGCCGCACGACGTGGAAATCATCAACCCCGAGCATGTCATCGCCAACCTGGCCCAGGGTGGCAAGCTGGACATGCAGATCAAGGTGGAAAAGGGCCGCGGCTATGTGCCGGGCACCATGCGCCGCTATGGCGACGAGCCCACCAAGAGCATCGGCCGCATCGTGCTGGACGCCAGCTTCTCGCCGGTGAAGCGGGTGTCCTACGCGGTGGAAAACGCCCGCGTGGAGCAGCGCACCGACCTGGACAAGCTGGTGATGGAGATCGAAACCAACGGCGCCATCAGCCCGGAAGAAGCCATCCGTGCTTCGGCCAAGATCCTGGTGGAACAGCTGGCGGTGTTTGCCCAACTGGAACACCAGGTGGACAACATCTTCGAGTCGCAGTCCAAGCCCAGCCCGAACTTCGACCCCATCCTGCTGCGCCCGGTGGACGAGCTCGAACTCACGGTGCGTTCGGCCAACTGCCTGAAGGCCGAAAACATCTACTACATCGGCGACCTGATCCAGCGCACCGAAACCGAACTGCTGAAGACGCCCAACCTGGGCCGCAAGTCGCTGAACGAAATCAAGGAAGTGCTGGCTTCCCGGGGCTTGACCCTGGGTGCCCGCCTCGAAAACTGGCCGCCCCAAGGCCTGGACAAGCGCTGATCTGAATCAGCGCTGAGTGCAACCCCCAGTACCTGATCCGGCTGGGGTTCAATAAAGAAAGGAAAGCACCATGCGTCACCGTCACGGACTTCGAAAACTCAACCGCACCAGCGAGCATCGCCAGGCGATGCTGCAGAACATGTGCGTCTCGCTGCTCAAGCACGAGGCCATCAAGACCACCCTGCCCAAGGCCAAGGAACTGCGCCGCGTGGTCGAGCCGCTGATCACGCTGGCCAAGATCTCCAGCGTGGCCAACCGCCGCCTGGCCTTCGCCCGCCTGCGCGACCGCGACGTCGTCACCAAGCTCTTCAACGAACTGGGCCCGCGTTACAACGCGCGTCCGGGCGGCTACACCCGCATCCTGAAGATGGGCTTCCGCGTCGGCGACAACGCGCCCATGGCCTTCGTCGAGCTGGTGGACCGCCCGGAACCCGTGGCCGCCACCGAAGCCGAAGCGCCCAAGGCCGAATAAGGCCTGCGCTTCCTGCAACAAGGCCAGCCTCGCTGGCCTTTTTCACGCCCGCGCCCTGGCGATGTGACGCTGCGTCACAGCGGCTGCAGGCGCAAAATGTGGAACTTGCGCGCCCTGCGGTCGCTCCATCCCCACCATGCACGTCGCTGCCCTGTCGCCCCTGCCTGCTTTGCGTTCCATCGCCCGCGCGTGGCTGCCGTTGCTGGCCCTGCTGCTGGTGGCGCTGGGCGCACGCGCCGCCGAAGACTTCCTGGAGCCTGAAAAGGCCTTCCGCTTCAATGTGCGGGCGCTGGACCCGCGCACGCTGGAAGTGCAGTTCGACATCCAGCGCGGCTACTACCTGTACCGCGAGCAGTTCAAGTTCAATGCCGAAGGCGCCACGCTCGGCACGCCCGAGGTGCCGCCGGGCAAGGTGAAGTTCGACGAGACCTTCAAGAAGAACGTCGAAACCCACCGCGGCGACATGCGCATCCGCATCCCGGTCACGCAAGCCGGGGCCGCTTTCACGCTGAACGTGGTGTCCCAGGGCTGTGCCGACGCCGGCCTGTGCTACCCGCCCATGACCAGCACCGCGAAGCTGGCGCTGACCGGGTTCGGGGGTGATGGCCAGGTGCAGGTGCTGGCGCCGGACGGCCAGGGTGCCGCGGCGCAGTCCAGCCCCGCACCGGCCACCAGCGGCGCCACCACACTGCTGCAGGGCCAGCCGGCGCAGGCGACCCCGGCGACCGTCCCGGCCGCCAACACCGCATCGCTCACCGATTCCAGCACCGTGGACCGAGTGCTGCGCTCGGGCCGCTTCTGGACCGTGATCGGCGCCTTCTTCGTGATGGGCCTGCTGCTGTCGCTGACACCCTGCGTGCTGCCCATGCTGCCCATCCTGTCGTCGGTCATCGTGGGCAGCGGCGCGCAACAGGTGACACGGGGGCGCTCTTTCGCGCTGGCGGTGAGCTATTCCCTGGGCATGGCCCTGGTCTACACCGCCCTGGGCATCGCCGCCGGCCTGGCCGGGGAAGGCCTGGCCGCGGCGCTGCAGCACCCGCTGGTGCTGGCGGGCTTTGCGATGCTGCTGTTCGCCTTCGCGCTGTCCATGTTCGACGTGTACGAACTGCAGCTGCCCAGCGCCCTGGCCACCCACTTGCATGGCGCGTCGCAGAAGCTGCCGGCCGGCCAGCATGTGGGCGTGTTCCTGATGGGCGGGGTGTCGGCGCTGATCGTCAGCCCCTGTGTCACCGCGCCCTTGGCCGGCGCGCTGCTGTTCCTCAGCCAAAGCCGGGACGTGGTGCTGGGCGGCTCGGCCCTGTTCGCCATGGCCGCCGGCATGAGCGTGCCGCTGCTGCTGCTGGGCGCGTCGGCCGGGGCCTGGCTGCCCAAGTCGGGCGCCTGGATGCATGCGGTCAAGCGCTTCTTCGGCCTGCTGTTGATGGGCGTGGCCATCTGGATCGTACAGCCGGTGCTGCACCCCGCCGCCGCGCTGGCCGCCTGGGGCCTGCTGCTGCTGGTGGCCGGCTTCATGCTGCGGCCCTTCGACCCCCACCCGCACGCGCACGCACCGCGGGTGTGGGTGCAGCGTGCCTTCGGCCTGCTGGCGCTGACGCTGGGGGTGCTGCAGGTGGTGGGCGCCGCCTCCGGTGGGCGCGACCCCCTGGCCCCGCTGCAAGGCCTGGCCCTGGGCGCCGCGTCGGCCAATGCCGCCACCGGCGCTTCGGCCCACGGCCCGGTCTTCCAGCCGGTTCGCAGCGTGGCCGAACTGGACCAGGTGCTGAAGACCGCGGGCCGCCCGGTGATGCTGGACTTCTACGCCGACTGGTGCGTGTCCTGCAAGGAGATGGAGAAGTTCACCTTCGCCGACCCGGCCATCGCCCGGCGCATGGCCGGGGCCGTGCTGCTGAAGGCCGATGTCACCGCCAATTCCGACGCCGACCGTGAACTGCTCAAGCGCTTCCGCCTCTTCGGCCCGCCGGGCACCATCTTCTTCGACGCCCAGGGCCGCGAACTGGACGGCGTGCGCGTCATCGGCTTCCAAAGCGCCGAACGCTTCGGCCAGTCGCTGGCGGCGGCCGGCCTGTGAGCCTGCGCGCCCTGGTGCCGTGGTGCCTGGCGCTGCTGCCGCCGCTGGCGCAGGCCCAGGCAGCGTCTGCCCCCGCACCGGGCTGGAACGATGTGGCGCCCATCCTCGTCGGACGCTGCGCCAAGTGCCATGTCAACGGCGGGCTGATGGGGCCGGCGCCCGAGGGCTATCTGCTGGTCAGCCATGCCGACGCGCTGTCGGCCACCGACCGCGCGCGGGTGGTGCCAGGCAACCCGGCCGCCAGCGAGTTGATCCGCCGTGTGAAGGGCCAAAGCCTGCCGCGCATGCCCTTTGACGGCCCACCCTGGCTGAGCGCTGAAGAGATCGACCTGCTGGAGCGCTGGATCGCCCAGGGCGCGCGCGACGCCAACGGCCAACCCCAGCCCGTGCCGGTGGGCGCGCGCGTGCGCCTTCAGGGCCACTTGGGCGCGGATGGTCGCCTGGACGGCCTGCCGCTCATGTCGGGCGGCCGCATGCGGGTGGACAAGGCGCCGCAGCCGGGCGACCGGGTGGAAGTGCGCGGCAGCCTGGACGCCCAGGGCCAGGTGCTGGTGGAACGCCTGCGCCGGCGCTGACGGCGCGCTGGGCGCGGCTGCGGTAACCTGCGGCCCCCATCGCAGCCTGAGTGTGCCCATGGTCCTGAACCGCCGTCACCTGCTCAGCGCCGCCGGCGCCAGCCTGGCCGGCAGTGCGCTGGCGCAAACCGCGCCAGCCTTGCCCTTCCTCATCGGCGGCCAGAGCCAGACCTTGCTGGCCAAAGGCAAGGCCCCACGCGTGGTGGTCTGCGGCGGCGGCTGGGGCGGCCTGACCGTCAGCAAGTACCTGCGCCAGCTCTCGCCCGGTCTGGAGGTGGTGATGCTGGAGCGCAACCCCACGTTCTTTTCCTGCCCGATGAGCAACAAGTGGCTGGTCGACGTGGTGGACACGCAGTTCCTCACCCACGACTACCTGCGCGTGAGCGAAAAGCACGGCTACCGCTTCATCCAGAGCGAGATCCTCGACATCGACCGAAGCGCCAAGCGCGTGGTCACCAGCCTGGGCTGGCTGGACTATGACTACCTGGTGCTGTCGCCCGGCATCCGCTACCACTACGAAGCCTGGTTCGGCAACGACCGCCGCGCGGCCGAAGCCACCAAGGCGCGCTTTCCGGCGGCCTACATCCCCAACGCCGAACACTTCGCCCTGAAGCGTGCGCTGCACGGCTTCAAGGGCGGCGAGTGGGTGATGACCCTGCCGCCGCCGCCCCAGCGCTGCCCGCCCAGCCCCTATGAACGCGCCTGCCTGGTGGCCTGGTGGTTCAAGACCCACAACATCAAGGGCCACATCACCATCCTGGACCACAAGGACGGCGTGCGGCCCATCGGCGTGGGCTTCCGCGAGGCCTTCCGCGACCTGTACAAGGACATCATCACTTACGTGCCCAATGCGCATGTGCAGGAGGTGGACCCCTTCAACCAGCGCATCAAGACCGCGGCCGGCGACCTGAAGTTCGACCACGCGGTGCTGATGGCGCCGCACCAGGCCGGCGACCTGGCCTGGAAGGCCGGCGCGGTGGGCAGCAACGCCGAAGGCAAGCCCACGGGCTGGGCCGCGGTGGACCCGCTGATGCTGAACCTGAAGAGCGACCCGAACGTGTACGTGATCGGTGACGCGGTGGGCGCGGTGTCGCCGCAGTTCGGCCACTACCCCAAGGCGGGCCACGTGGCCAACCGCCACGGCCGCATCGTGGCCAAGTACATCGCCGAACGCGCGGCCGGGCGCGATCCCAAGGTCACCCTGCCCGACAACCTGTGCTACATGCTGGTGAACGGTGAACCGCGCGAGGCCATCAACGTGCAGTTCGACTACAAGATCAATGACAAGGGCATCATCGAGCAGACCCAGATCGACGACAACGACCGCCGGCCCGAACTGGTGAAGGAAGACTTCCGCTGGTTCGGCCTGATGGTCGAAGACCTGTTTGCCTGAACACCACAAGGACCTGCAGCATGCGTGACTACCTGAAGTTCTACATCGACGGCCAATGGGTGGACCCGGTCACCCCGCGCACCCTGGACGTGGTCAACCCCGCCACCGAAGCCGTGGCTGGCCGCATCAGCCTGGGCAGCGCAGCCGATGTGGACCGGGCGGCGAAGGCGGCGCGCAAGGCCTTCGGCACTTACTCGTTGACCAGTGTGGCCGAACGCGTGGCCCTGCTGGAAGCAGTGATCGCCGAATACACCAAGCGCCACAACGACATGGCCGCCGCCATCACCGAAGAGATGGGCGCGCCGGTGCTGTTGTCGCAAAAGGCGCAGGCAGCCATGGGCAGCGGCCACCTGAAGGCCGCGCTGGCGGTGCTGAAGAACTACCACTTCGAAGAGGCCAAGGGCAGCACCCTCGTGCGCAAAGAGCCCATCGGCGTGTGCGGTTTCATCACGCCCTGGAACTGGCCGGTGAACCAGATCGCCTGCAAGGTGGCGCCGGCGCTCGCCGTGGGCTGCACCATGATCCTGAAGCCCTCGGAACTGGCACCCTTCTCAGCCCAGGTGTGGACCGAGATCCTGCATGCGGCCGGCGTGCCGGCGGGTGTGTTCAACCTGGTGAACGGCGATGGCTTGGGCGTCGGTGCCGCCATCACCAGCCACCCGGAGGTGGACATGGTGTCCTTCACCGGCAGCACGCGCGCCGGCATTGAAGTTGCGCGCAGCGCCGCGCCCACGGTGAAGCGGGTGCACCAGGAACTGGGCGGCAAGTCGCCCAACATCATCCTGCCGGACGCCGACCTGAAGCGCGCCGTCACGGCCGGCGTGCGCGGGGTGATGAGCAATTCCGGCCAGAGCTGCAACGCGCCCACGCGCCTGCTGGTGCCCAACGCACTGATGGACACCGCCCTGGCCATCGCCAAGGAGGTGGCCGAGGCCACCACCGTGGGCGCACCCGATTCCGGCGCTGCGCTGGGACCGGTGATCTCGGCCGCGCAGTGGGACAAGATCCAGACCCTCATCCACACCGGCATCGAAGAGGGCGCCACCGTGGTGGCCGGCGGCCCGGGCAAGCCCGCGGGCCTGGAAACCGGCTACTACGTGAAGCCCACGGTGCTGAAGGTGGCCAACAACCAGGCTACCGTGGCGCGCGAGGAAATCTTCGGCCCGGTGCTGGTGGTCATCGGCTATGACACGGTGGACGACGCTGTGGCCATGGCCAACGACACGCCCTATGGCCTGGCGGCCTATGTGTCCGGCACCGACCCCGAGGCCACGCGTGCGGTGGCCGGGCGCCTGCGCGCGGGCCAGGTCAACATCAACAGCGCCGCGCCCGACCTGATGGCGCCCTTCGGCGGCTTCAAGCAAAGCGGCAACGGCCGCGAGTGGGGCGAACACGCCTTCGGCGAATTCCTGGAAGTGAAAGCCCTGCTGGGCTGGGCGCCCAAGCCGGCGGCCTGAACACCCGCCCGGACTACAGCGCCGACGTCGCCACGCTGAAGGCCAGCGTCACGAAGTCGCTTTCCCAGGCATCGAGGCGCTGCGGGTCCGGCCGCAGGTCGGTGCCGCGCAGCAGCCAGGGGCCTGCCAGTGGCAGCCGCACCTGGGCGCGCCCGGCATCGTCGGTGCGCAACCACAGCCCCAGGCCGCTGGCGCCATTCACCAGTTGCACCGCGAACTGCGGCAGCGGCTGGCCCTGGCGCAGCACGGTGAAGGCGAGGATGTCGCCCGCACGGGGCGCCGGGCTGTCCGGCACGATGTCCAGGGCCAATGGCAGCGCCTGGGGCGTGCTGGCGCCCCATTCGATGCGGGCGTTCTTGGTGTAGCGCTCCTCCCAAGTCAGGCCGCGCGCGGCCATCCCGGCCCAGCGGTCGCGCACGGTGTCGGTGGCGCGGATCTCATCCAGGTACAGCTTGATCTTGTCCGGCGGCAGCGTGACCTGCTGCTGCGCCTGCTGGGCCCAGCAACTGAGCCCCAGCCCCGGCGGCGCGCTGGCGCGCAGGTACAGGGCCCGCTCGGTGTCGCGCTGCACCTGCAGCGCCTGGGTGGCGCCGCGGCCGTCACGGCACTGCGCGGCCACCAGCGACGCGCCACCGATGGTCGTCTCCCGCTGCGGGAAATGGCTGCCGGTGCCCAGTGCCAGGCGCAGTTCGCCCGGCTTGGAGCCGGGCTGCACCTCGAACCAGGTGTCATGCGCCCTGGCGCTGGCCGAAGCCAGCGCCAGCAGCAGAACAGCGAGCCGGCTTTTCATCGCGGCATTATTCCAGCGCCAAGGGCTCGCTGGTGTCGCTGGTGGGCAGGCTCATGCGGTCCAGGCCCAGCGGGTTGGCGCGGTCGTCGGCCGGCATCGCGGCCAGGGTGTCGTTGAGCGCCTTCGGCGTGGCCGCCGCGCTGGCGGGCATGTCGACGATGGCGTCCGGGTCGGCGGCCACCGGCGGCGCGGCGTCGCCACCGCCACCACCGCCACAGGCTGTCAGCAGCAGCGCAGCCGCAGCCGACAGGAACAGAAGTTGTTTCTTCATGATGGACTCCTGAGGGGGGTGGGGTTCAACGGCTGCCCGGCAGCGGCGTGTTCAGGTAGGGGAAGCCGGGCAGCAGCGGCACCACGGCCTGGTCCACCGCGTCGTGCAGCTTGAAGGCGGTGTCGCCCAGGGGCACGGCGGACGGCTTGCAGGCGGCGCCCAGCTTCAGCGCGTCGGCGTTGCCATTGGCCAGGCACAGTCCGCCCATCACCGCCACCAGCGAGATGTCCACCACGTCGTCCTTGGGGCGGCGGCCGTTGGGGTAGCCGGCGTTGTCCTTGCCGCCTGCGCCGGCCAGGATGTTGCCCACAATGCCCAGTCGGTTCTGGTCGGCAAACGCCACCGGCTCGATCGCGGTGTTCAGGCGCAGCATTTCCGAGTCCACCACCTTCTTGGGCTGGTTCACGCCCTCAATGCCTCTCAGGAAGGTGGTGACCAGGTCGGTGCGCGGGTAGTTGGTGGGGGCGGTATTCGGCAGGTTGAGGGCAATTTCCAGCAGCTTGGGCAGGGTGGGGTTCGTCACGTAATCCGCGAACTGGCCGTCCTGGCGCGGTGCGCTGGCGTTGAACCTGTCCTTGTCCTTCAGGCCGATGATCACCTCGTTCACCAGGGGCATGCCCAGGCGAGACACCTGCACCCAGGCGCCGCCGGTCTTTTCACTTTTCTGCAGGCCAGCCTTCGGCGTCGGGTCCAGCAGGCGGCCCTGGCGCAGGCTGGCGGTGGTCCAGCCGCCGATCACGTCGTCGTTGGCCGACTTCAGGCAGTCCTTGTGCACCTCCAGCGCCAGGGTGGTGACGTTCTTGTCGCCGATGGTGTTGGGCACGGCGTTGATCTTCGTCGGGTCGGTGATGAAAGTCGCCGGTGCGTTCACCAGGTCAAAGATGGTGCCCAGGTTCACCGCGAAGGGGTCCTGGCGCTGGCCGGCGAACAACTTGGCCGGCTGGTCGCAGCCGGGGATTTTCACCGTGTAGATGTGCTGGGCCGCGTAGTCGGCGTAGTTGGGAATCGTCTTCACGCCGATGTTGTCCACCGGCTTCACGAAGGTGGTGCCGCCGCCCTGGGCGTTGGTGACGGCCTGCATCTGGCCGCTGCGGCGGTGGCCGCGCATCACGCTGACGCTGAAGGTCTCGGCCACGTTCAGGTTGGCGTCGCCGCGGTTGACCACCGTGCCCTTCTGGATCAGCGGGATGGCCACGCTCTTGTCGCCCACCGGCAGGCTGATGCCGGTGCCCTGGTCGGCCAGGGTGTTGTTGAAGCGGAACTGGAAGCTGATGTCTTCCTTGGCGTCACCGTCGTTGTCGATGTGGATCTCGTACAGCGCGTTCGGGTCCATCGCGAAGTAGTTCGGGCCGCCGTAGGCGTCCTGCAGCGGCAGGTAGTTGGCGATCAGCGTGACGTAGCCGGTGCGGCCCGGCTCGTAGCTGCGGAACATGTAGAAGTCGGTGCCGTCCACCTTGGGGGCGGTGGTGATGAACGGCGCCTCGCGGTGGCTGGACGCCTGGGCGCCGGGGGCCAGCAAGGTGGCCAGCAGGCTGGCGGCCAGGGCGGCTGCGGTGGGTTGAAAACGCTTCATGGGGTCTCTCCTTCGGGCAGTGGTGGCACACGCGGGGTGCCGGTGGGGCTGCGGCCGGCGTCTTGCGCCAGGGCCGTGACTGCTTTACGAGGGGGAAACCGGGCTGGATGCGAACTTCTGGTTTTTTTGTGACTGATCGGTCACGAAGTGAACTTCAGATCCAAATCGCCATGGGCGTAGATCACCACGCCGGTGTCGGTGGCGGTGATGCGGTGGCCGCTGCCGGCCGGGGCCAGCTGGTAGTCGCCGGCCTGCAGCAGCAGGTCGTCCAGGAAGAGCTCGCCCTGCACCATCAGGCATTCTTCGTCGTGGCCGTGGTTGTGCACCGGCACGCTGGCGCCGGGCTGGGCGAAGTACAGCAGCGCGGCCTGGCCCTGGCGCTGCCACAGCACGCGGCGCTGGATGCCGGGCGCGTAGTCGGGCCAGCCGGCCTGCTGGTCGCGCACGGTGCGAGGTGCGTCGCCGTCTTCCGGGCCGAGGTCCGATTCCCGCAGGAACAGCAGCGCACCCTGGGCGCTGTGCCAGCTGGGCCAGGCCGTGCCGGTCGGGCAGACGTGGTAGTCCCGCAGCGTCAGTTCCAGGCCCTGATCGGGGCTGCGCACCTGGCCCTGCAGCAGCAGCCATTCGCGGTGGCAGGGGCCGTGCGCGGCCAGGGCCGCCGCCGGCAGCGTGGCGCCGGGCGCCAGCTCCAGAAGCCGCACGCGCAGGGGTTCGCCGGGCCGCCGGGGCTGCCCGTCGGCGGCACGGTACAGCCACTGGGCCTGCACGCCCGGAGCCAGGGTTTCACGCGCGGCCTGCTGGCGTCGCACGGTCACCATGCCGGCTTCGGCGGCGCGGGTGGCGGCCAGGCGGTCCAGCAGGCGCTGGCGCAGCGCGGGGGCGCCGTCGCGCGGCGCCTGGGCCCAGGCGCGGACGAAGGGGTCGGTCAGCAGGGGCTGCAATTCGGCGTCCATCAGGGCGGGAGGGGGCTGGATGCTGTGGGTGGGGTCGTTGCTGTCGGGGCTCATGGTGGGCCTTGGCGTTCCTTGTTTCGGTTGGGCGAGGTGCGCCGGCTCAGCCCGGTGTCAACGCGCCCAGCCCGGGCTCACCCAGGCGTTCGCTCAGGGCGATCAGGGCGCGCCGGATTTGCGACTTCACGGTGCCCAGCGGCAGCGCGGTCTGGCTGGCGATTTCTTCGTGGCTCAGGCCGCGGAAGAAGGCCAGCGCCAACAGTTGGCGTGGTTGCGGGTTCAGCGCCTGCAGTGCCTGGTGCAGGTCGGCGTGGCGGCGGGCCGTGTCCAGCAGTTCGTCGGCGGGCGCCTGGTCATCGGCGTGCTCGGCCGCCGCTTCGTCGTCCAGGCTGTCGGCCTGGAAGCGGGCCTCGCGGCGCAGCGCGTCGATGGCGCGTGAACGCGCCATGGCCAGCAGCCAGGTGATGGCCTTGCCGCGCGCGGGGTCGAAGCGCGGCGCCTGGCGCCAGACCTGGAAGTAGGCGTCTTCCACCACCTCTTCGGCCAGCGCGGCGCGCTTGACGATGCGCAGCACCAGCCCGTAGGTGCGCGACAGCGTGGCGTCGTACAGCGCGGCCAGGGCCTGCTCGTCGCGCTGCACGATGCGCTGCATCCACTGCGCCAGCTGGGCGTCGTCGGCGCCGGTCACCATGGCGGCTTTGCGCGTGCCGGCGGTGTCGGGGTCGCTGTTGATGGCCAGGTCGGCGTCGTCCAGGTCCTGGGCCGCAGGCTCGCCGGGTGCGTCGTCGGCCCAGCCGGCGGCATCCTCGTCGGGGTCCGCGGCGCAGCTCGATGCGGGAACAGGTGATGTGTCGATGGCGTCCATGGTGTGTCGAGCCTGGGCCGGCGTCGCGCTGCCAGGCCAACGGGCCGATGGTGCTACGGGTGCCCACCAGCCTCTGGATGCAAACCCGACCCAGGCGCAGGGGCAAGTGCCCTGGGCGGCGGTGTTCGCGCGGCATCCATCCGTTGCGGCAGGCCGTAGGCCCACCATGACACGCTGCACCTTCGACCTGGTGAGCCACTGGCGCCTGCACGCCCCGGTGGAAGCCGTCTGGGCCGCGCTGGCCCAGCCCGAGGACTGGCCGCGCTGGTGGCCGGGGCTGCGCGCGGTGCACACCCTGCACCCCGGCCGCCCCGGTGGCCTGGGCAGCGTGCGCCGCATGGAATGGGACACCGGCCTGCCCTACCGGCTGTGCATCGATGTCGAAGCGGTGGAGGTGCTGCGGCCGGAGCGCCTGCGTGGCCGCGCCAGCGGCATGCTGCAGGGCGAAGGCATCTGGTTGCTGCGCAGCCAGGCCGGGGTGACCGATGTCACCTACCTGTGGCGGGTGGAACTGCGCGCGCGCTGGATGCGCTGGCTGGCCCCACTGCTGGCGCCCTTGTTCCGCTGGAACCACCAGCAACTGATGCGCGCCGGCGCTGCCGGCCTGGCGCGCCACCTGGGCGCCATGCGCTGAACGGCTGGGGATGGCGCGTCCCTAGCTTGGTGTTGCATGGCGGCGGCAGAACGTGCACCAATCGGCCTCATGCGCCTGGTTCGATTGCACTGCCCGTCTTCGCGTCCCGGTCTGCGCGCGGCGTGGGTCGGCCGCGCGCTGGCGCTGCTGGGCCTGATCGGGGCCTTGCTGGTCGGGGCAGGGTCCGCCTGGGCCCAAGGCCCACGCCGCCTGGCCGCGGACGACGCCTTCGTCGACCCCATGGTCGACCCGCTGGAGTCCGGCCGGCCGCTGCGCATCGGCGTGCAGCGCGCCGCGGTGCCCTTTGCGTTTGAATTGACCGACGAAAAGCACAAGGGCCAGTTCCGTGGCTACTCGGTGGACATCTGCCTGCGCATCCTGCAGCTGTTGCGCGAAGAGGCCAAGCAGCCCTTCGACCCGCGCACCGACGTGCGCTACGTGCCGGTGAGCAGCCGCACCCGCATGGTCCAGCTGCTGGCCGGGCAGATCGACATGGAATGCGGCTCCACCAGCAACACCCCCGAGCGCCGCCGCATGGGGGTGTCGTTCTCGTCCACCATCTTTGTCAGCGACGTGGCGGTGCTGATGGCACCGGGTGCATCCGTCCACGCCCAGACCCTGGGCCGCTGGGTGCAGGACGTGCGCAGCCGCAAACGCAACATCGTCACCACCGCCGGCAGCACCTCGGTGCGCCACCTGCGGGAACTGGGCGGGGGCAACAGCAACTGGCGCCTGCGCGTCACCCTGGGCGCCAACCATGATGACTCGCTGGACAAGCTGGTGTCCGGCGAGGCCGATGCCTTCGTGATGGACCGTGGGCTGCTGGCCACCTGGCTGGCGGCCGACAAGCGCCTGGCCGGCGAGGGCTTTGTGCTGTCGGACTGGTCCCTGGTGCCCGGCCGGCTGGAGTGCTACGGCATCCTCACGCGGGTGGTGAACACCCGGCTGCGTGAAGGCGTGGACCGCACCCTGGCCCGCATGCGCGACAGCGGCGAGCTGACGAAGATCTATGCCCAGTGGTTCGAACAGCCGCTGCCGGCGCACAACCGCGTGCTGGACCTGCCGCCCGGGCGATCACTGAACCTGCCCATGTCGCCCCACCTGTCGCGGGTGTTCCTCACGCCCGGCTACGAGGCCTGCCCATGAAAGGCAAGATCTTCATCAGCTACCGCCGCGCGTCCGACCAGTGGGCGCTGGGCCAGGTGCGCCAGAAGCTGGTGGAGGAATACGGCGACGACCGGGTCTTCTTCGACATCCATTCCATCGAAGGCGGCGCCGAATGGCTGGCCCGGCTGGACGAAGCCATCACCCACGCCGAGGCGGTGGTGGTGCTGTACTGCAAGGAATGGTTCGGGGTTCAGCCCGACGGCAAGCGCCGCATCGACGACCCCGGCGACATGGTGCGCCGCGAACTGGAGATGGCGCACCTGCACCATCGCGTCATCATCCCGGTCATCATCGACGGCAGCAACCCGCCGCGCCAGGCCGACCTGCCGCATTCGCTGCAGTTCCTGCTGAAGCGACAGTTCCTGCCGCTGCAGCCCGATGACCTGCTGCCCACCCGCATGCACCGCCTGGTGCAGGCCATTGAACGCGCCAACCCGGGGCATGTGTTCGGCGCGCGCTACTTCAGCCAGGTCACCTGGCTGGCGCTGGTGGTCACCGCCCTGGTGGCCGCCTGGCACGCACTGGGCGGCAACACCAGCTACGACAACGCCTTCGCCCGCAATGCGCTGTTCCTGCGCCAGCAGCTGGGGGTGCAGGACAGCCCGCAGCCCTTGGCGCCGCCCCTGCCGGCGGCGTCCGGCGTGGCCGCGCCGCCGCCAGCCCTGCAGGAGGAACTGCCCGAGCTGGCGGTGGTGGACGTGGACGACGCCGAATTCCGCACCCTGCTGGGCGGCCAGCGTCCGCTGGACCCGCAGCTGATGGGCATCGTGGTGTGGGCGCTGCACGCGGCGTCGCAGCACGGGGGCGCCTGCGGGCCGAAACGGCCGGTGGCCATCAACCTGGACCTGGCACCCGACGCCACCGCGCACGACGAGCGCAGCATCAACACCCTGAACCGCGGACTGCTGGCGCTGGCGCAGTGCCGGCCGGTGGTGCTGGCCTGCCCCAACAGCGTGGTCCGCCGGGTGGTGCCTGAAGAAGACCAGAAGTGGATGGCGCAACTGCTGAAGGCCGCGCCCGACCGCCTGATGTTCACCTATTCGCCGCCCGACCCCGAAGGCCTGCGCCACACCCAGGCGCGCACCGACATCGGCATCGTGGCCGCGGACATCGCCGGCGGCACCAGCGTGGCCGAACTGCGCAACGACCCGTCCCGCACCTGCGCCTGCCCCAGCACCGCGCAGGAACTGGCCGACTGCGGCCCCGCGCCCCCGCAGACCGGCTGGGACCGCTCGGCCATGGTGGTGCCCTTCGCGCGCAGCGCGCTCACCCTGTCCGGCGCCCTGCTGGACATGCCGCGGGTGGCCAGCCGGCCCATCGTGCTGATCGGCGGGTCCTTCGGCGCGCAGCCTTCTTTCGCCGTGCCGGGCCGGCGCCAGCAGGCCGGGGCCTCGGCCAGCGGCACCGTGATGCAGGGCTACCTGCTGCACGGCGCCACGCACCACCTGCCGGTGCGCCCGCAGCCCTGGATGCTGCTGCTGGCCGGGGGCGTGAGCTGGCTGCTGTGCGCCGTGGTGCTGGCGCTGGGCCTGTCCCTGCAGCGCAACGACGACCGCTTTGCCCGCCGCGTGCCGGCCTACCTGGGCCTGGGCGCGGTGATGCTGGGCGCGCCGCTGCTGACCCTGGTGGCCGCCGCCTTCTGGCCGGCCTGGACCTGGCTGGCCGGCGTGGTGGCCGTGCTGGCGGTGCTGACCATCGGCCGCGCGGTGCTGGCTTGCTTCGAGGTGGTGCTGTCCGGCGGCATCGCCTCGCGCAGCTTCCGCGACCTGTGGAAGGACGTGCGCTTCGACCTGGACAAGGGCAGCGCGGTGATGAAGCTGGCCGGCGCCGGCCTGGAAGCGCTGCTGCTGGCGGCCTGCGTGTTCATCGTGGTGACGGCCTGAGCCTTCAACCGGGGTCGGGGCCCGGGTGCGCCGCCGCATAGGCCTGTGCTACCGCCATGGCGCCTGCTGTTCTTCCGCCTGCACCGGTCCGACGGGGCGCAGATGGAGGTGGGCTTGCTGTGGCTGTCGGTGGCGCTGCTGATCGTGCAGACCTGGCGCGTGCACCGCGGTGCCGGCGCTGTGCTGCTGCCCAACCTGCTGGCCGGCGCGGCCTTGGTGGCCGCCCTGCGCTGTGCCCTGACCCCCGGCCTGCTGCTGCCGGCCCCGGCCTGCCTGGGCGCGGCCGGCGTGTGCCATGTGGTGGATTTGCGCCAGCGCCTGGGTGGTGCCAGGGCGGCGCGCGGCGGCTGACCGTCAGTTGCCGCCGGTGGCCGGCGCCTTGCCGCGCATGCGCGTGACCATAAAGCCCGAGGCCTGCGTCAGGTGCGCACGCACCAGCGCTTCGGCGCGTTCGCCATCGCCCGCGGCCACGGCGTTCAGGATGGCCTCGTGCTGGTCCCAGATGTCGCGCGGCTTCTCGTCGCGGATCAGCACCTCGCCCATCACGCGCTGGGTGTAGGTGAGGTGGGTTTCCAGCGCGGGGGAAATCAGCGGGTTGCCCGACAGGCCGTAGATGAACTCGTGGAACTTCATGTCGGCGGCGATCATGCGGGCCACCGAGCCTGCTGCCACCGCCTTGCGCCCGGCCTCGATCAGTGCGGGCCCGGCCTTGGCGGCGCGTTCGGCGCCCAGTTCGGCCGCGCGGCGGGCCGCCAGGCCTTCGATCACCGCGCGGATGTCGTACATGTGCTGCACATGGGCCGGGTCCAGCGGCGCCACCAGCAGGCCGCGGCCGGGCGCGTCCTGCAGCACGCCCTGGTTGCGCAGCAGCGCCAGCGCCTGCTGCACCGGCTGGCGCGACACGCCCAGCGCCTGCGCGATCTGCTCCTGGATGATGCGGTCGCCGGGGGCGAAAGCGCCCGAGGCGATTTCTTCGAGGATGGCGTCGCGCACCTGTTCGACAAGGTTGGGCTGGGTCGTCAGGGCTTTCATGAATGCGGAATGCGAAGTTCCGTCTAGTCTAGCGGTGCGCTAAGCGGTTTCCAGCCGATCCCGCAGCGCGCGGTGCAGGATCTTGCCGGTGGCGGGTGCGCGGTCTGCGGCTTGACGACCAAGGACCCTGGGCACATCACCCAACGGTCGTTTTGGTTCACGTGTGCGAACCGCTGGGCACAGCGCGGGCACAAAGTGGGCACAGGATGGGCACAAAGCAAAAAGCCACCCGGTTGGGTGGCTTTCGCTTTGCAGCTAACTCGTTGATCTAGCTGCTTTTTTCTTGGTTGCGGGGGCAAGATGGTTATGAGATCACCCCCGCTCAATGTTGGCGTTCAACATTGAAAGTCCGCATTCGGGCCCGATCGGTGCCAAGCCAGTTCCAAGCTCCTGTCAGGCAAGAAGTTTTCCGAACTCCACGATTCCCCGATTGAGACCGACATCCGTCGATGGGTCCACGACCCAATGGCACTTTTGGCGTTCAACGGATCGCGGCGCTGGGCCAATGGGCCCGACCATTGGGCACCGGAACGGTCCCGTTGTGACGGGTCTTCGCACCGATCGGAGTGCCTGAGGCGGTAAGCAAAGCCACAGACAGGCATCTGTAGCTCGACCATACAGCTTGAAAGCTGTTTGCATATAAAACAGTTTATAATATGTATGCCGAGACCACAGGCTAACGACTGTATGAGCGACTACCACCTGCGCACAGCCGAGCAGCTATCCATCCTGCTCCAGGCCTTCCGAAAGGAATCGGGTCTGACCCAGAGCGAGGTGGCCCTGCGCCTGGGCGTCACCCAGCAGACGTACTCGACTCTGGAGCGCAATGCAGAAAGCGTGGGCGTGGCCAGGCTGCTGAAGTTGCTGGGCATCCTGGGCGTCGAGTTGGTCCTGAGCAAGCCCGGCAGCGCCGCTGACTCGCCGGCCGTGGCCAAGGCGCCCGATCAGGGCGAAAAGCCGGCCTGGTGACCCCACATGGAAAGCCGCTCGTCGACCCGAACGCTCGCGCTGTGGATGAACGGAGCCTACGTCGGAGCCTGGAGTCTGGCGCCGAATGCGCCCGACACCTTGCAGTACGACCTGGACTGGGTGCGCTCCGAGCAAGGCCGCCCCTTGTCCCTGTCGTTGCCCTTCATGCCTGGCAACCTGCCGCATCGCGGCCCACACGTGAGGGCCTGGTTCGAAAACCTGCTGCCGGACAGCATGACCCTCCGTGAACGCATGGCGCGCCGCTACCAGGCGGGCTCCCCCGACGCATTCGACCTGCTGTCCGAAGCCGGCCGTGACTGCGCCGGCGCGCTGCAGATCCTGCCGGCAGGCGCGGACCCGGCCGGTGTGGCGCCGCTGCAGGCGGATCCCCTGACCGACGCCGAGGTGGCTGCCCTGCTGCGCGCCACCACCACGCCGCAGGTGCTGGGATTCACGGGCGAAGACGCCGCCCTGCGCATCTCGATCGCAGGCGCACAGGAGAAGACGGCGCTGCTCCAGATGAATGGCCGGTGGTACTTGCCGCGCGGCGCCACGCCCACCACGCACATCCTGAAGTTGCCGCTCGGCCTGATCGGAGGCATGAAGCTCGACATGCGCGACTCGGTCGAGAACGAGTGGCTGTGTGCCCGGATCCTGGCGGCCTACGGGCTGCCCGTGGCCGCCTGCGAGCCGCTGTGCTTCGAAGACCTGAAGGTGCTGGCCGTCGAACGATTCGACCGCGCCTGGTGGACGGCGCCGCAAGGCGACAGGCGACTTCTGCGCCTGCCCCAGGAGGACATGTGCCAGGCCAAGGGCAGGGCTCCGACGGCCAAGTACGAGGCCGATGGCGGCCCCGGCATCGACTCCATCTTCCAGGTGCTGGACGGCTCGATCGCACAGGAGCAGGACCGCAGGGTCTTCTTCCAGGCCCAGGTGCTGTTCTGGATGCTGTGCGCCACTGACGGCCACGCGAAGAACTTCAGCCTCTTCGTCCGGCCCGGCGGACGCTACCAGCTCACACCCTTGTACGACGTGCTGTCGGCATACCCGGTGCTGGGCGAAGGGCCGTCGAAAATCTCGCCGCACAAGGCCAGGCTGGCCATGGCGGTACGAACGAAGAACGTCCACTCGAAGATCAAGGACATCCTTCGCCGCCACTGGCTGGAACTTGGCACACGCCACGGCGTTGTCACGGCCGACGGACGCCCAGCGCAGGCTGTCCTCGACGACATCGTGGCGCGAACGCCTGAGGCCTTGGCCCGAGTGCGGGCGCAACTGCCACCAGGCTTCCCGGCCGAGGTGGCCCACAGCATCCTGGCGGGTGTCGAAGGCGCAGCAGCGCGATTGTCCGCGTAGCCAGTCCGGTCAGGCCCGTAGCTCAGCAATACGCGCACGCTTGATCAATTGCGCTTTACACCCCTGCGTTCGGCCGTCGCCGCCTCCCGCCAGTTCAGGGGCGTCTGGCCGGTCCAGCGCTCGAAGGACCGGGCGAAGCTCTTCTCGCTGCCGAATCCCAGCAGCGTGGCCACCCGCTTGATGGGCAGGTCGCGGTGGGCCAGCAATTCCAGCGCCCGGGTCTGGCGGGCTTCGTCCTTCAACTGCTGCAGCCTGAAGCCCTCAGCCGCCAGCTTGCGGTGCAGCGAGCGTGTGGACAGGTTCAAGGCCCGGGCCAGTTCGTCGGCCGTCACCGTGTGATCGGCCTGCATGGACAACATGGCGCGCAGGCGCTGCACCAGCAGCCTGTCATTGCGAAAGGGCTTGATGGACAGCACCGAGGTGTGCTGCAACACGGCCCGGGTGTCGGGGTCGTCACGCCGCACCGGCAGCTTCAGGTGTTCAGCGGCAAAGCGCATGCTGGCCTGCGTGGCGCCGAAGTGGACTGGTCCCGGGAACATCACGCTGTAGGCACGGTGGTGCGTGGGTGCCGGCCCCGGGAACCAGACGCCGGTGAGCGGCAAGCGGGTGTCCACCAGCCAGCTGGCCATGCCGTGGGCGTGGCGCAGCACGGACAGCATCGCGAAGTCGCGCGCTTCGCCCAGCGGCTGGTGCTCGTGCACGCGCAGGCAGGCCTGGTCGTCTTCGATCGTGAGCTCGACCGTGTTCTCCTCGATCAGCGAGCGGCGGAACCGGCACCAGCGCCGCAACGCCACCTCCAGGTCCGGCGACGTCATGCTGGCCCGCATCAGCATTTCCAGGCTGCCCCAGGGAACACGGCGCGAGTACATGCCCATGGCCTCGTCGTCCAGCTCGCGCATGGTGGTGGCCGTCATCACCTCCAGCTGGCGCGAGGTGATCCGGGCCCGCGGGTCCGTGAGTAGTTCAGGGTCAATCTGGGCCTTGGCCAGCGCTGCGTCCGGACTGACGCCGTACTTCCTGTAGGCACGTAACAGGCAGTGCACAAGGGCGATGGGGGTTTCTCTGCGGTACGTCACGGTTGTAAGCCGCGGGTGGGGCTGGCAGGAAATGTGGATACGTTGGCGCAGTTGGAGGTGCAGGCCCTCCTAAGCTGGAACCTTCTGCGTGACAACTCAATGGATCAGGCCATTTTTCAAGGCGTAGTAGGTCAATTCGCTGTTCGAGTGCAACTTCAGCTTCAGCATCAGGCGAGTGCGGTAGGTGCTGATCGTCTTCACGCTCAGAGACATCCGCCGCGCCACCTCGCTGATGGTGGCGCCTTCGGCCAGGTGCAGGAACACCTGCAGCTCGCGTTCAGACAGGGACTCGTGCGCCGGCACATCGTTGCCGCGTGCCAGCTCTTCGGCCAGCAGGTGGGCCACGGCCGGCGAGACGTAGCGGCGCCCCTTGTGCACCGTCCGGATGGCCCGCACCAGGTCCGCCGGATCGGATTCCTTGCTCACGTACCCGCTGGCACCGCGCCGCAGCAGGGCTGGGGCATAGCGGGTCTCGTCGTAGGCGCTGAAGATCAGCACCGGCAGCGCGGGTTGGCGCGCTTTCACGGCCACCATCGCATCCATGCCGTTGCCTTCGGCCATGGACAGGTCCAGCAGCAGCACGTCCAGTTCATGCTGGCGAAGCAGATTCACCACCTCGGTGCCGCTGGCCGCTTCGGCCACCAGGGCCAGGTCAGGCTCGGTGTGCAGCAAGGCCCTCAGGCCGGCACGGACCACGGCATGGTCGTCCACAACTGCGACTCGAATCATGGTTCTTTCCCCTCCCGCCGCTGGCGGTTTCACACCAGTCTAAGCAATGCAAGAAACGTCTGGAACATATATTCCATCAAGCCCATCTGCCAAGAAGCACCGACCCTCGGTCCACCACCGCATCGAAGTGGCGCTGGCCCAGGAACGCGCGCGCATCGCACGCGAGCTGCATGACGAACTGGGCTCCGCGCTCACCGCTGCGCAACTGGAACTGGCGGCCATCCGCAGGTCATCGGGCCCTCTGGATGTGGAGACGCAAGGCCGCATCGCGCACCTGGCCGAGGTGCTGGCGCGCTGCATGCAGGCCAAGCGCCAGGTGGTGCAGGCCTTGTGGCCGCAGCCCGATGCCGGCACCCACCTGACCCAGGCGCTGCAGGCGCTGTGCCATGAACTGGGCGCCAGCCTGGGCCTGCAGATCGAGCTGGACCTTTCGGACGCGTTGGAAGTCAGCCTCCTGCCAACCGGCCACATCCGAACGGCCTGTCGCGTAGTGCAGGAAGCCCTGACCAATGTGGCCAAGCATGCGCACACAGGCCAGGCCCGTGTGACGGCCCGCATCGAGGGGCATGAACTGCATGTGAGCGTGCAGGACCCCGGTCGCGGCTTCGACCCCGGTGCGTTGACCGGCGCCACCCGCGGATTGGCGGGCATGCGTGCCCGGGTGGCGGAGCTGAGGGGGCGCCTTGAATGGCGATCGGCGCCTGGCGAGGGCGCGCAGGTGTTGGCCGTGCTGCCGCTGCCGGGCGCCCTGCGGTAGGAAGCTCCCTACGCGCAGGCGGCGCGTTCGCCGACGTCGCGGCGGGGCTTTCGACGATGGCCGGTCGCCGGGAGCATCACGACCATCCGGGCTGATCCGTTCCCACAGAAACGAACAGGCATCCGCACCATGACCCACCCCACGCTCGACAGCCGCACGGCGGCGACGCTGACGTCCAACCAGGGCACGCCGGTGTCGGACAACCAGAACTCGCTGCGTGCGGGCGAGCGCGGACCTTCGCTGCTGGAAGACTTTCTGCTGCGCGAGAAGATCACCCACTTCGACCATGAGCGCATCCCGGAGCGCATCGTCCATGCGCGCGGCTCGGCCGCGCATGGCCACTTCGAGTGCCTGCGCGATTGCAGCGACTGGACCCGCGCGGGCTTCCTCTCGCGCAAGGGCCTTCGAACACCGGTGTTCGCGCGCCTGTCCACCGTAGCCGGCGGCGCGGGGTCGGCCGACACCGTGCGCGACGTGCGTGGCTTCGCGGTGAAGTTCTACACCGACGAGGGCAACTTCGATCTGGTGGGCAACAACATCCCCGTGTTCTTCATCCAGGACGCGATCAAGTTCCCAGACCTGGTGCATGCCGTGAAGATGGAACCTGATCGGGGCTTCCCGCAGGCGGCTTCGGCGCACGATACCTTCTGGGACTTCATCTCGCTGATGCCCGAGTCGCTGCACATGGTGATGTGGGCCATGAGCATGCGCTCGCTGCCGCGCAGCCTGCGCATGGTGGACGGATTCGGCGTCCACAGCTTCCGCTTCGTCAACGCGCAAGGCGAGTCGCGCTTCGTCAAGTTCCACTGGCGCGCCGAACTCGGCGTGGAATGCCTGACCTGGGACGAAGCGGTGAAGATCGCCGGCGCCGACCCCGACTACCACCGGCGCGACCTGTGGCAGGCCATCGAAGGCGGGCAGCACCCGTCCTGGCTGCTGGAAGTTCAGGTGTTCGACGAGTTGCAGGCGGCCACGCTGCCCTTCGACGTGCTGGACGCCACCAAGCTGGTGCCCGAAGAGTTGGTGCCGCTGCTGACCATCGGCCGCATGGTGCTGGACCGCAACCCGGTCAACTTCTTTGCCGAAACCGAACAGGTGGCCTTCTGCCCGGCGCACCTGGTGCCCGGCATCGATTTCAGCGACGACCCGCTGCTGCAGGGGCGCCTGTTCTCCTACACCGACACCCAGCTCAGCCGGCTAGGCAGCCCCAATTTCCACCAGTTGCCGGTGAACCGCGCGCGCTGCCCGGTGCACAACTTCCAGCGCGACGGCCACATGCAGATGAACCTGCCCAGCGGGCGGGTGAACTACGAGCCGCAATCGCTGGACCCGCAGGCGCCCCGGGAATCGGCGGACCAGGGCTTTCGCAGTGCGCCCATCAGCCTGGAAGGGGCCAAGCTGAGGGTGCGTTCGGCGTCCTTTGCAGACCATGTCTCTGCGGCCCGGCAGTTCTTCCATTCCCAGACCCTGCCCGAGCAGCGCCACATCGTGAACGCGCTGGCCTTCGAGCTGGGCAAGCTGGAGATCAAGGCCATCCGCCAGCGCATGCTGGGGCAGCTGGCGCTCATCGACGAAACCTTGCTGCGCGGCGTGGCCGACAAGCTGGGCGTGGACCCGTCGTCGGTGCCACCCGCCACGCCGGCCACGCCGCCGCGCGACCTGCCCCCGCTGCCCAGCCTCAGCGTGCTGGCCAGGCGCGGCGGCACGTTGCAGGGCCGCTGCGTCGGCCTGCTGGTGGCCGACGGCGCGGACGCGGGCCTGCTGGCTGCCTTGCAACGCGCCCTGGCCAAGGTCGGCGCCCGCACGGTGCTGGTGGCCGAACGCCGCGGGGGCCCCACCCTGGCCACCGGCGATCGGGTGGAAGCGTCCCAGGCGCTGGATGCGGCGCCCTCCTGCCTGTTCGACCACGTGCTGGTGCTGGGCGACGGGCCCGGCGTGGCCTTGCTGGCTTCGCTGCCGGCGGCCAGGGCCTGGCTGCAGGACGCGTGGCGGCATTTGAAAGTGATCGGCCTGGACAGCGCGGCCCTGCAGCTGGCCGACGCCGCCGGCATCGGGCGCGACGACGGCGTGGTGGTGCTGACCAGCCGCAAGTCCGCGGACAGCTTTTGCCAGCGCGCGGCCCACGGCAAGGTGTTCACACGCGAAGGTGCCCCCGGCACCGATGCCTGACGGCGCCACCGCATTCCCTTGAAGGAGACACCCCCATGGACATCACCGAACTGCTTCAGCAAGACCACGACGCCTTGTTGCGCCTGGCCCGACAGATGGGCCAGCAGGACGAAGCCGATGCCGCCAAGGCGCTGTACCGCGAGCTGCGCAACCTGGTCACCGCCCATTCCCGCGCTGAGGAAGCGGTGGTGTACCGCGCGCTGGACAAGCTGGGGCAGAAGAAGATCTCCGATGCCACCGAAGAAGGCCAGGTGGAGCACGGCCTGTGCGACCACCTGCTGATGCTGATGGCCCGAGGCCGTGCCGAGACAGCGGCCTGGAAGGCCAAGGCGGTGGTGGTGCACGAACTGCTGGACCACCATGTGCAGGAGGAGAAGGACGAGATGTTCCCGGTGATCCGCAAGCACTTCGATGACGAAGCACGCGCGACCATGGGCAAGCTGTTCGAGCAGCGCAAGGCGCTGCTGCTGGCCTCGTCCAAGGCGAAGTAGCCGCGGCCCGCTTCAGGCGGGCTGAACCTGCCGCATCACCTCGTCGGCCATGGCCTCCAGCAGGGCCAGGTCGGCGGGGCTCAGGTTGCGTGGCCTGCGGTCCAGCACGCACACGGTTCCCAGCGCGTGGCCCTGGGCGTCTCTCAGTGTCGCGCCGGCGTAGAAGCGGATGCCCTGCTGTGCCAGCACCGGGTTGTTGGCAAAGCGCGGGTCGCGCAGCACGTCGGGCACCACCAGCGTGCGGCCTGGCTGGGCGATGGCATGGCCGCACAGCGACAAGGGCCGCGCCACCCCACGTTGCGGCGGGCGGGCCGGTGCGCGGCCCCGGCGGTGGGCGTCGCCGTGGGTGAGTTGCCAGTCCTCGTCCACCAGCGACACCAGGGCCATGGGCATGTTGAAGACATCGGCCGCGCGCCGCGCCAGGCGGTCGAACAGCGGCTGCCATGACGGCTGCATCAGCCCGCTGCCCTGCAGTGCAGCCACGCGGGCGGTGTCATCGTCGGGCCGGGGTGCGGGCAACCAGGGGTCGCGGCCGGTGTGGCCCCGCAGGGCCTGCACCTGCGCCACCAGTTCGTTCATCGACGTGACGCAGCACACCACGTCCGGCAACAGGCTTGGCTGCCGGGCCACGATGTCATCGATGCGGCCGCTGGGCAGGTTCCAAAGTGCCAGCACCACCTGCAGGCCCGGCCAGCGCTGCACCAGGCGGCGGCTGAACAACTGCGCATGTTCCACCGGCTGCGGCGAGAAATAGGACAGGCACACCACCTGGGCCGACCGTATGTCCAGCCGCGCCATCCAGTCACTGGACGGCGCGCCGTGCGGCAGGTGCAGGCACGGGGTGCCCGCCACCGCCAGCGCGTGGGCGGCCATGTCGGCGGCCAGGGCATCCAGTTCCCAGCGGCCGGCCAGGCAGGCCACCTGCGGCGGGCCGTGGGCCACCGGAGGAACCAGCTCGCGCAGCTCCTCGATCACCCGGCCCATGCCTGTGACCACGCGATGGCGGTGCAGCGCTGTGGACTCGCCAATGTGGGACGCACTGGCCAGACGCAGGGCGGCGATGGCGGTGTCGTTGTAGAAGGCCTGCAGGGTTTCCGGCGAGGCGTGTTCGCTGGCCACTTCCACCGCGTCGTCGGCGTCGCCGGCCAGCAGCCGCTGGTGCAGGCGCGTGGGCGCATCCAGCGCGGGCGCCTTGCCCAGCAACACTTCCAGGAAGCCCAGGGCCGGCACATGCCGACCCGCCACCAGCAGGCACACCGTGAGCGGCGTGGACAGCACCAGGCCCAGCGGCCCCCACAGCGCCGACCAGAACATGGCCGCGACGATCAGCGCCAGCGCCGACAGGCCGGTGCTGGCGCCCGTGAGCCAGGGTTCCAGCACCTGGTTGGCCAGCCCTTCCAGCACCACGATCAAGGCCAGTGTCTGCCCCAGCAGGCCCCAGCCGGGCGCCACCGCCAGGGACAAGGCCACAGGAAACGCCGACGCCACCAAAGGCCCCAGGTAAGGCACGAAGCGCAACAGCGCAGCCAGCAGGCCCCACAGCAGGGCGCCGGGAATGCCGATCCAGGCCAAGCCCAGCGCCAGCGGCACACCGTAGGCCGCGTTGGCCAGCAACTGCATGCCCAGGTAACCGCTGACGCGCCGCCCCAGGTCGTCCAGCGCATCAGTGTTGCGGTGCAGCTGGTCGCCCACCAGGCGCAGCAGGCGGTCGCGCAGGTCGCCAGGGTCCAGCAGCACCAGCACCAGGAAGACCAGCACGGCGGCGCCGGTGGTCAGCGGTGCCAGCAGCAGCGACAGCCCATGCCACAAAGGCGCCAGCTGGTCGGGCAGCGCTGACCAGGGAAGGGCCGTGTTGTCGGCAGCGGGTGCCGATGCGCCCGCCAGTGCACCAGGCTGGGCGCCAGCCGCCGAACCCAGCCCGCCCAGGCCGGGCAGCGTTTGCAATTTGTCGAGCAGGTGCTCGCGGTACTGGGGCAGGTCCTTCGCCAGCGCTTCCAGTTGCCAGGCCACCGCCCAGCCGAGCAGTACGAACAGCGCGCCGGCGGCCAGCAGCACCCCTGCGGCCGCCGCACCGCGGGGCAGCCCCAACCGCCGCAGCCGGCGCACCGCAGGATGCAGCGCAAAGGCCAGCAGCACGGCCAGCGCCAGCGGTATCCACAGCGCCCGGCCCAGGTACAGGCCGGCCAGCACCAGGGCCGTGCCCAGCAGCGTGGCGCTGGCTGTCACCGCGGGCGCTGTCCAAGCCGCCCGGTCCGATTCCCCCGCCCGGCGCATCAACGGCCGCTGCGGCCCCGCACCAGGCGCACCAGCGCCAGCAGCAGCACCGCGCCGAGCAGCGACACCGCCAGGGCCGCTGCGTTGAACACATCCTGGTTGATGGTGGCCACGCCGAGCCAGGGTGACAGCAGCCAGCCCCCCAGCATGGCGCCGACGATGCCCACCACCACGTTCAGAACCATGCCTTGCTGCGCATCGGTGCCCATGATCTTGCTGGCCACCCAGCCGATGAGCCCGCCCACCACCAACCAAAGGATGAAGTTCATGCCGGTCTCCATGGAAGTTCGAACATCGCGGTCGGCCGTCCGCCGCCGCACCAAGCCTAGGGTGCTGGCGCGGGAGGGCCTGTAGGAAGTGGCCGCGTGCCCTTGTCGGAAGTGCGCCAACTGCAAGGCCGCTCTGTTTTCAGCAAGCACCCATCCGGGCACGCGCCCCCTTCCTACAAGGGCACGCGCACTTGGCTGACCAGGAACGGCCGCGATGCTGCCTAGAGTTCCCCGCAGGCCGGATGTCCCGGCGACGAGGAGCGTTTTCATGAAGCCATCTGCAGCAAGAACCTGGAGCCTGGGGCTGCTGGCCGTGCTGAGTGCCGTGGTCCTGGTGGCCACGGCGGGCTGTGCCGTCACCCGCGGTCAGTCCAGCGTGGGCGACTACATCGACGACGTGGCCATCACCACCGCCGTGAAATCGCGCTTCGTCGAAGCCAGCCAGGTGGACGCGTCGGCCATCAGCGTGGAGACGCTCCATGGCGAAGTGCAGCTGACCGGGTTTGCCAGGAACGCCAGTGAGCGTGCCGAGGCCGAACGCCTGGCCCGTGCGGTGCGAGGCGTGAAGACCGTGAGCAACCGCATCGCCGTTCGCCCCTGAACCAGGCTGGCCGCGCGGGCGCATGGACCGGCTGGTCTGCAGCCGCTGCCGTGCGCGCGCGCGCCTGCATGCCCTGGCCTGTCCACGCTGCCGGGCGGCACTGGGTTTTGTGCCCGGCCTGTCCCATCGGACGGGCCCGCTGTGACAGGCCCCACGCACCGATCAAGGCGCCTTGGGCTGCGCCGCCGTGTCGGCTTCAGCCTCCGGCCAAAGGGCCGGGAAGTAGAAGCGCAGCGCATGCAGTGGCATCCCGAACCGCACCTTGCCCTGCACCGTGTCGCTGCGAAGCAGGCCCCGACGCACCAGGGCCGACAACACATTGACCGCCGTGCGCTCACCCAACCCTGTCATGCGCTTGAACTCGCCGCGCTCGATTTCCAGGCCCGTCACAAAAAGGTAGTGCAGCGGTCGCAGGGCCTCCAGCCGCACCCCGCTCTTCAAGACCTCCTGCTCGAAGTTCAGGCAGGCCGCGATGCGCTGGTCAATCGCACCCAGGTTGAGCATCGAGCGCATGAACGACACCTGGTCGAGGCACACGTCAAGTACGTAGTCGATCCAATCGACCAAGGCCGCCTCGCTGAGGTTGCCGCGCCCATCCAGGTCGCCGCGGCGCGGCTCGTCGGCCGCTGCCAGCAAGTCGTAGTAGCGATCGACCGACCGCGCGAAGCCCCGCAAGGGCGACCACAGGCCGCCGGTGTACCCCAGTGCACTGAGCAGGGTGTGAGTGTGCAGGCGCATGACCCGGCCATTGCCATCGACGAAGGGGTGGATCCATCCGAGCCGTTGGTGGGCAGCGGCCATGGCCAGCAAGGCGGCATCACCACGGCGCACCCCGCCGTAGAAAGCTGCCCAGCGTTCCAGGAGGACGCCGAGGCTGTCGGCCTTGGGTGCAACGTGACGTCCCACGCTCACTTCGCGGCGCCGCAGCGAGCCGGGTTCGATGGTTTCGCCTTCGTCTGTCCGCAGGTCGGGTGGGGCAAGCCGGGCGAACAGCGCAAGGTGGATGTCCTTGACCGCCTGCGTGGAGTACAAGCCTGCTACACCGCCGGCACCGGCGTAGCGCTGTTCGAGTTCGACCTCTGCATCGATGTGCGCGACCGCCAGGCGCTGGCGGGCCGCGAGCTTGGCGTCCCGGGAGAAGTCCTTGTGCAAGGCCTGCTCCAACTCCAGCGGGCGGGTGTGCTGGCCCTCGATGCGGTTGGAGTAGTAGGAGTTCATTGCGCGCAGCAGGCCACGCAGCTCGGCGGCCAGCGGCTGGTTGGCCAGCCGGCTGGCGGCCAGCGCCAGGTCATGCGCTTTCGCCAACAGGGGCTCCTGCCGCGCCTGGGTGGGCAGCAAGGGCTCGAACTGGTGCGGCTGGTCGTACATGAGACGTGTTGCGAACCTGGATCCAGCCGTAAGTCTATGTCCAATAAGGAGTTTCTGACACTTTGCGGAGAAAAATGCGCACATTGATGCGAAGTGTTCTGGTCGCCATGGCGGGGTTGAACCGGATGTGCTGGCCATCCAGGCCCGTCGCCGTTCGGTGCCGATTCAGGGTGCCCGCTCTTACAGCGCAGCCTGCTCGATCTCGCCGGCCGTCAGGTCGTAGTCGGCCGCCAGGTCGGCCACCGACTCACCCGCGCCCAGGCGTTCGGCGATCGCGTGGGTGGAAACGCCGCGCGAAATCATCACCGGGCTGGCGAAGACGCCCGGCGCCACCTCGAGCAGCAGTTGGACGGTGCGGACGTACTCGGCGTTCACGGCGGCCTCCTGAGGTTGAGCCGTTCGCCGGTGCGGGTGGCCGACACCCAGCGCTTGCCGCCACCCAGGCGTTCGCTGTGTTCGCGCGCCATCGTCTTCCACGGCAGGTCAAGTTCCTCGGCCAGCGCATGGGCCAGCCGTGCCACCTTGATGCGTTGAAGCTGGCCCAGCAGTTCTTGCAGCACATCCGGCCGCAGCGAGCGCAGACCCTCGACGAGCTGACGCGCCTGCTCCAGGCTGTGGCGCTTGCCCACGTCGCTGAGCAGTTCCAGCATCGCGCGCTCCGGCGTGGACACAGGCAGGTCGGCGCGACCGGCCGGCAGTGGTGCCAGGCCCAGGGACGGCGGCATGCCCTTGCCGAACAGGTGCGTGGCCTGGTAGCTGGCCGGGAACGCGGCGGTGAACCACGCCGGCAAGCGGATGGGCTTGTCGCCCCACAGGACCAACCGCTCCTTGAACGCCAGGTTGTGCCGCACGCCCCGCCAGGCCAGCGCGGTGGCGCCGGCCACGTGCAAGCCCGGCACCTGGCTCGCCAGCCAGGCAAGCGCCGCGTCCCGGTTCAACTCATCGCCGGGCAGCAGGTAGGCGCCCCGACCCAGGCGCTGCAGCCACCCGCTTTGAGCCAGGCGGGCCACCTGCTGCGCGCGCAGCCCCCGTTCGCCCAGCCAGGCGGTGGACAGCGGCGTGCCCCGGGGTGCCTGGGCAAGGAGCTTTCGGAATAGAAGGCTGGGTGTAGTTTGCACAGAACGGAATTTAATACGAAATTTCTATTCCGCCCTGCGCTTGGTCGTGTCGACGACGCTTCCGGCGGCCTGTCAAGGTTCTTTCAGAGGAATGGAATAATTCCGATACATCGCATCAGGCGATAACTAATGGAGTTTTTTCATGCGGACGACGGACTTCTGCCGAGCGTACGGACCATCACCTCTGCCAGGCCTGCGCCGCCCTCGGACTGCGGCTTTCCAACGCGCGAGTTGACTAGATGGGCTGCTACTTCGGACGAACTCGCTGAGGAGCGGTCTCTGCGATGCACGCCACCAGGTTCAACGCGGCCAGCATCAAGAATTTCTCTGCCTCCGTCTTGATGCCGGCCAGACCCTCGTCCTGAAGGGTCGCGATGGCGTACGCCAGCAACACGGGCTCGGAAGGGTTGCTGGAGGCGTCCGACGCTGCCTGGGCATGCAACTCCGGCGTCAAGCCCTCGGCGTAACTCAACCGGCCCGCGATGCGTGCCAGACACCGCTCCTGCACCGCTTCGGAAATCACCGGCCAGACCAGGCCGCTGCCCTTCATGGCCTCATGGAAGACCAGCAGCAGGTTGAGCACGACCTCCAGTTGCTCGAGCGTGGCGCCATGGCGCTGAAGCGCGAGCACCGAGAAGAACAGTTGGGGTTGGCGGGCGTGAACCTCCTCGGCCAACTGCTCGCGCTGCCGCAGGTCCATGCGCTGCACGCGCCGAATGGCGTCGACCATGTGGTGGCTCTCGATTACGGACATCGCTGGCGGTGATCGTAGCGGCTGTGCGTTTCGCCGCCCGTTCAAGCGGCCCGCTCGTACCGAGCAGCCTGCTCGATCTCGCCGACCGTCAGGTCGTAGTCGGCCGCCAGGTCGGCCACCGACTCACCCGCGTCCAGCCGTTCGGCGATGGCGTGGGTGGAAACGCCGCGCGACACCATCACCGGGCGGCCGAATGCGATGTGCGCGTCGATGGCGATCGGGCGGCTGCCATCCTGTGCTGGCGTCGTGTAGGGATACAGGCGCACCGGGAACTTCCAGCGATCCCACTCGATGCGCGCAAGGTGCCCTTCCAGCGCCTTGCGCATGGCGATCTGGCCCGAGGCCGACAACTCGATCAACTGGCCATAGTGGTCCAGCAGCGCGCGTCCGCCATAGGTGCGCAGGTCTTCGCTGAAGAGAAGCCGCTCCAGCTTCAACGCCTTCTCGGCGTAAGTGATGGAGTCGCGCAGCGCCTTGATCGACACGCCATGCTTGGTGCGCAGCGCACGCAGCACGAAGGCCTCGATCAAGTTGTAGAACGACAGCAGCGGCGGCTTGCCCCGGGCCGGCTTGATCAGTGACTTGAAATACCCCTGGCCTTCGGCCACGGGCTGCCCCGCCACCCAGGTACGCAAGGTGGCCTGGGGCAGCTTCAGGTAGTGCGCAGCTTCCGCCGCGGTATAGGTGGGCTGATGACGGGTGTCGGTCTCGTCGAAGGCAAGCATTGGCCGAATGGGGTTGTAGCGATCTTCCGCCGTTTCCGGCAACAGGCCCATCAGCGAATGCACGCTCGGGTCGACCGGGCGCGCCAGGGCCAATCGGGAAGCACCCCGGATGGCACGGCCGGAAAACGCGGGGGGTTTATGCCGCCTTTCGAGTTGCGCGCCACGCCGATTTGGAGCGAACCTCCGAGCCTCGATCGGCCCCGGCCATTGGCCGCACCCCCCCTCTATCCGGCCTTCGACGTGCCGCTTTTTCGTTGGCGCGCCGCGCTGGGAAATGCAAACCTTGGGCGCATCGACTCCGCTGCCGCAAAAGTGATCCTCGCCACGCTTTCATGGCTCTACCCGCCCTACCAAATTCTGGAGCTTACGGAATGATCATGGCCGAGGCGGCACAGGCCGATTCTTCCGGGGCATGGACGACGTTGGCCAGTGCCGTGCGGCTGCGCCAGGATCCCGGCGCCGCTGTCGCCTTCGTGGAGGCTGTGGCCGACGCTGTCGCACGCTTTGGCTCGTTGGGCCACGATGTGCAGGGCTCTGCGCACCGGCTGCAACTTGTCGCTGCCGCGGTCATGGCCAGTCCCTCCTGGCGCGACGGCTCCTGGCACCGCAGCGCCAACCCCAGCCGGCGCGGCGGGCGGCATACCGGCAGCGTCGATGACCGGCCCGTGCTTGCCTGCCTGGTAGCAGACCGACGCGCGCTGGCGGAGCGCGCAACCCTCGACGGCCTGCGCCTGCTGCTGGTGTTGTTCCTGGCCGCTGGCAACGAGACCTCAGGCGCCGTCGTCATAGTGGCTGAAGCGGTCCGCAAGGCCGAGGCCATGGAGGCCTGGCGGCAGGTGGCTCGCGCTATGCCGCGCCCTGGCGATGACAACCTCGATCTGCCGGCGTGGCTACAGGCCATCGGCGCGCACCTGGCGCGGGCCGAGCCACCTACGGATCTGGCCAATGTGCCGGCCGCGTCCATCCGGGAATTCTTTCATGCGCTGCAGACGTTGATCCGCAGCGTCGAGCCTGGCGCACAGCGGACCCGGCCGCAGCGCGACCTCTTCGGGGACGACGATCCCTCGCCCCGCGGCGTCATTCGATCGATCAAGCCCACGCCCGATGGCACCGCACGCCGGGCGCCCTGGGCCACCTCCCAGGCGGACGACCTCTATCTCGATCGCCGCCAGCCCGAACAGGAAGTTCTGGTCTTTGACGACGAGGACCTCGCCGATGGGCCGGCCAATGTGCCGCTGGCCACGACGCCAGCGATCACACCGTCCGAGCAGCCTCAGGTCGACCGCTGTGAACGCGTCGACCAGCGGCTTGCCTCCTATCGATTGCTCGAGATGTCCCAGCGCCTTCGATGGGCGTGGGATCACCTCAATCCGTTGGACTGCCGAGTACTGGTCGAGGCCATCCGCTTGGACCTGAATGGAGACAGGCCGAGATGGCGCGGCGCTGTCATTTGCCTGGTCATGCTCGGGTTGGGTTGTTCGGCGCGCGACGCGCTGAAACTCGTGGTTGGCGCCGAAGTCGCTGGCAGTGACTGGGTCGATGAGCACTGGCGCTGGCGTCGACAGATTCGCCGCCCGGCCAAGGCCTGGAAACCCTCGGCAAGCCTGGGCCCCCAGATGGCGACCATGACCAACGAAGTTGTGATCGACCTACCGCCGCTGTTGCAGGAGGCCTTGTCCACGACATGCGCCGCAGCGGGCCAAGCCGGTCGCTTGTCCCACCTGCTCGGCGTAGCGCCCGATGACGCAGGCGAGTTGCTCTCGGAATGGCTTGCACCCATTCGTCGTCGCAACCCATCCGCACGTTTGACGCCAGGGCGCATTTCGCGCGCCCTATCGGTCGAACTATTCGCAGTGGCGGGCCAGGAGTTGGTGGTCCATGCGCTCACGAGCACAGACGAATCGGTGCCGCCGGTGGCCGCCTACTACGTGGCCCTCGAGGACGCCAAGCTCGCCGAAGCCTGTCGCAAAGCATGGGAGCGGCTTCTCGGCGACGGTGGACCAGGCGAGATCCGTTCCACATGTTTGGTTGGCGCACCAGTTCTCTCCACACAGGCCATCACAACCTGGGCAGCGCGGCTTCGGGCCGATGTCGTCGGCGCTGCCACCCTCATTGATCGCCACAACGCCTATTGCCGCTACGCCTTGTCGCTCGTCATCGCGGGCACAGGGTTGCGGCCCATCAATGACCCGCTCGAGTCCACCGACATGCTGGATCTGACGCTCGGCATGGCCGAGGCGGCGGACAAGGCCGCGCATCGACCCGGCGAGGCGCGACTGATCCCTCTGTCGCCACTGGTCGTTTGCACGCTTCGACACTGGTTGGAGCACCTGAGCCGACTGGCCAAGTGGGTAAATTCAACGCAGCCGACCCTATCGCTGCAAATTGAAACCGTCATCCATCCGTTCGGCCCAAGGGCGCTGCCCCTGTTTTTCATGTTGGACGAGGACTTGCAGCCGCAGCGTATCGACCGGACGACCATCGAGTCCTGGTGGCCTGCCGCGCTGGAAGGCCTGCCAGCGAATCAACTGCGCCGGGAACTCGCCACCGCGGCCATGCGGGGCGATTGGCCCGCAGAGTTGTGCCAGCAGTTGCTCGGCCACGTCGATCTCGCGCAACCCACACTGGGCGCCTTGTCGCCTCTCAGCCCCAAAGAACTCGAGAAGCTACAGCCCGCCATCGACGCCATGCTGTTGCGGCAAGGGTGGACGGAACTGGCTACGCCGCTGGGGGAGGGACCCACTCGCCGCGGCCGTCCACTTCCGCGCTTCGCACCTGCTCCTGCTGTCCTCGGTTCCGCGCAACGATCGGCGCAACTTGCCGCCAATGACCGGCGCTTCGCGAAACATGTCGAGGAACGGCTGCGAGCATGGTGCAAGGGCCGCAACCTGCGCGCGCTGCACCAAGATGACATCGATGCCCTGCACCGCGACGCGCTACGCGGCCGCGCGAGTCCAGGCACCCCGGCCGAACTGGCGGGGCTTCGACGCATCGACCGGCTACTGCGTTGGCTCAAGCGCCGCTACGGCCAGACCCAGCTGCGCCTGCCGGCAAGCAGAACGTTGACAGTCCTGCCGGTCCAGCACTTGCAGGGCGACATGCTGAAGTTCCATCTCTGGCAGCAAATGCGCGGGGCATTCGAGGGCTTGCTGCACCAGCGAGCACGGCGCTCGCATGGCCTGACGGGCGCCGGCCAACTGGCCGAGGCCATGGTCGGCGCCGCGTTGTACAGCTTCGTCGCCGACCCCAGAGTCTTGGACGCACTGACCAGGCCCGGCACATGGAAACTGACGGCTGTCGACGGTCTTGGCGCATTCCTGGTCGTGAGCCAGACTTGGCCGTGCAAGGAGGTGGCAGTCCAGCGCTTCCCGATGCAGCCAATGTCGCTGCTGCTGCTCGCCCGAGTGGCCGAGTACGCCGGCCATATCAACCAGGATGGACGGTCCGAATGTCGCCGCTCCCTGCAACGTCTCATCACCACGCTGCGCCGTCAGGTCGAAGGCGGCACAGCCACCGACTTCGCCGGACCCGACGCTGCACTGCGCTGGCTGTGCTCAATGGTCGGGATCGCTGCCCGTACGCGCCTTCCTGGCCACGTGGCGGCGTACCTTGATGGGTCTACCGAGTCGGTCGGTCTGGCCGAGCACGACTGGTCGCGCTGGATGACGGGTAAGGCACCAAGGATCGATGCCGCGCCTGACGCCGAAGCAATCGCCCCGACTCAACCGGACCGCCCAGCCGCATGCATACCCGCAAGTGCTGCTTCGCCGACCGAGGCGGCTGGGCGCGCGAAGGGATTGGCGCTGCACAGAAGCGTCCGGGCAATCTTCCGGCAGGTGAGCAAGGCCGCGAACGAGTTTGCTGTGCGCACACAAAGGTCACTCAATCGGAACGAAGTACTCATCCCACAACTTGAGGCGGCGCTTGAACAACATGCAGAGGCTCCCGACTTCGTGCTCGCCATGGTGCAGTGGTTGATCGAGTTGCTGCAGAACAGCTCCGACGACCGGATCCTGCAGTCCGTGTCGGCCGATCGGTATTTCACCGAACTGATCCGTCTGGTCATCGACACGCTGAGCGCCCACACACTGGCGGACATCGACGAAGACGCGCTCGCCTCCGCGTTCAGCGAACTTCTCGAACGCATCGGTGCCGGCCGCCTTCCCTACACCTGGGGCCGGCTGCGAGATTTCCACCGATTCCTTATCCGCCACCACTGCCTACCTGAGATCGACTGGGGCGAGATCGCCCCCGAGGGCCTGGAGCGCCACCACGCTCCCGACGCCGGTGTGATGCTCTGGCCGGAGTACACGCAAGCCCTTGAGTTGCTGGCCGCAGATCCAACGACTGACCTGCGCGAACGCAGCATGCAGGCCTGCGTGCTCATCCTGTTGTACCGATTCGGCCTGCGCGTGGGCGAATGCATCGCGCTGCGCGCTGCCGATCTCATCCTTTTCGACGAGCAATGGATCGTGCTCGTCCGCCGAAACGCGTATCGGAATCTCAAATCGGATGCTGGTGTGAGGCAGGTGCCGTTGATTGGACCGCTTTCCCCGCTCGAGTCGAAACTGCTCGAAGGATGGCAGGCCCATGCGGATGCGACCGTTGGCAGCGATCGGTGCGGCGTGCTGATTGCGCAGAGCAACGAGCCACGCCGGTTGGCGGATCGCAAGCGCCTCATGGACCGCATCACTGATGCCCTGCGCGTCGTGGCGCAACGTCCTACGGCTCACCCACACCATCTTCGGCACGCCTATGCCTGCCGCATGGCGCTGATGCTGTGCATGCGCGAACTGCCATCGGATCCGGCGCGCCTTCGCCTAGTGCGACGACTGATCGGACCTTGCGATCCGCGCGCGGCCAGGCAAGTCCTGCTGGATACGGACGCACCAAGCAAGCGCGGGCTCTGGGCCCTGGCGCTGGCGATCGGGCATGCGTCTCCGTCGACTGCGCTGCGTTGGTACATCCACGTGCATGAGTACATGCTGGTGGTCGCAATGGAAGACCTCGGGCGCGAACTCGAAGTCAAGCTTGATGCCACGACGGCGGCCTACGCTTGTGGCCGCCCGGTAGCGCGATCGAGGCATCGCATCGTGATGGATGCCGCCTGGGCCGAGCGCCACCTCGTGGCCGGCGCGCTGCAGCCGGTTGCGACCTGCAAGGCTGCATCCAGCCAACCTGTGTTGCCTGCGCGCAAGCCGGCGACAACAGTTTCGCTGGATCTGCTGACTGTCGATCGACTGCTCGAGCAGGTGCACCGGCGCAGCCGGGTGGATGCCATGCTGGCCCAGCGGCTGATGCTGGACCCAGCCGTGATCACCGATCTCCTGCGGCATGAGTTCGCCTGCCGAGAGGCCGCAGGATATGACTTGTCGGCGTCCGGATGGCACCCCACGAGCAGCCGCGAGGCCCTGAACCATGTTCGCGCCGGATCGCGACGGCCCGTCGAAACCGAGCGCGTTCGCGGCTTCATGCGGCAGTTGGCAGCGATTGCACAGGACGCCGACTGGAGAGGCCAGACCAAGCGCGCCGTCGACGCCTGGACGCAGCGGTACCGCGCCACTTCGACGCCCATCTTGGTGGCTTCAGCACAAGAGGCGAGCGCGCTCGTGAACTGGTGCCGCGCGAGCGGCGTGCGAACGGAGGACTTGCTGATTCTGATGCCGTCGGACGGGGGCGTGCCTCAGGACCTCGGCGAGATCGACTCCAGCGTCGAACGCGTCGAAGCTCCACTGGGTTCAGCCCGAGTCCAATACCGAAACCAAGGTCGCGTTCGCCTCGGCATCCAACTGCGCGAGAACGACGTTGGCCCGATGACGCAGATGACCCAAGTGCACCGCGTCATGCATGTGCTTGCCACATGGCTGGCCGCCACCGAAAGAACTATTGGGGAGACGACATGACAAGCAAGTTCAAGATCCAGGACTTGGAGGCCCCAGGCTGGCAGGTGCTGGTCTCACTCACTGCCACCTGGCCAGTGGTCCGGCACGGTGAGGATCTGCTCGGGGACTTTCGGGCGGCAGCCAAAACCTTCAGGTTGCGCGCCGTTTTGGAAGGACTCAGGCAATGCCTGCTCAATGCCAAGCCCAGTCACCTGGAGGGCGTGAAACTCGTCGTCGTGAATCAACTGCCCGGCAGCACCACCGATCGGATCGGGGCCGCCTTGCTGGCTGCTCCCGAGGCGGGCCGACGACTGGGTGCCGGCGTTGCGCAGCAAATTGGCGCCGAGATGGCTCAGGCGCTCAATGCCCTGCAGTCCGAAGCGTATCGCCGCACCGTGAACCTGGACCTCGTGGACGAATTGCGCCGCGGTGACGCTGAGCGGCCGGCATGGATGCCGAAGGAGCAGGCCATCGATCCGATCCGCGCTGCCCTGGTTCGCGCCGGCCGCCGCCAAACCCTGTGGCGTCGCGTTCGCAGCGCCTCGGCCGAGCAGTTTGACATTCCGCTGGTGCCACACACAGAGCCCGTCGTGGTGGGTTCCATCGCCGTGGACGGGTCGATCATCTCGGTGGTGGACCGTACGCGGCGGCTTTCGGTGCAGGGCGCGTGCAAGGCCTCCGCGGTGGTCAGGAAACTGGGCATCTCTGCCCGGACGTTCTCCTGCCAGGTCGATGATCAAAAGCTCTTTGCGCGCATCCGCGCTTTGCCGCCTGGCCAGTCCATGACGCTGGAGATGGACGTTGTCGATGTGATCGCCCATGGCGGGGAGCTGCGGCGCAGTTGCCTGGTGACGGGGCTGAAGGAGTCTTGAACGCGATCTGGGCGCGTGCAACCGGACGCGTCCGATCGCAACTCCGCGTCCGCGGAACGTTTCCGCTGGCCAGAGCCTGTGCCAAGGGATTGATTGGAATGCTCTGGGAGGGGCATAGCCATCCACTGGCATGATGTGTCGTACTTCCCCGATCACAACGTGCCGTCGGGATTTCAAACATGCCCATCGCTGTCATTGACTTCGAGACCACCGGCAGTTCGCCCAACCAAGGCGCCCGGGCAACAGAGATCGCCGCTGTTTTGGTCGATGGCGATCGCATCGTCGACCAATACCAAAGCCTCATGTACAGCGGCGCCTGGGTACCGCCATTCATCGAGCAACTCACTGGCATCTCCAACGAGATGCTCGCCGATGCGCCGCCGGCAGAAGCCGTCATGGCTGAAGTGCTGCGCTTCACCTCGGGATGCCCGCTCGTAGCCCACAACGCTGCGTTCGACCGTGCGTTCTGGATCTCGGAAGCCCAGCGCGCTGGCCTCGAGGTTCAGGTGGGGGCGCCCTTTGCCTGCACGGTGAGGCTGTCTCGGCGCCTTATTCCGCAGGCACCGAATCACCGGTTGGGCACGCTGGCCAGCTATTGCAGATTGCCCGACTCTGGCCGCGCCCACCGTGCCCTGGCTGATGCAAGGACTGCCGCACATCTGCTGATTCGATTGAGGCAAGAACTGGAAGAACGAATTGGTTCCAGCATACCCACAGCTGTCGACCACATCCTGCTTTGCAGGGTGCAAACCTGGCCCTGCGCACGTGTCGACCAGCAGTTGGAGAAGTACCGCGGCTCCGCTGGCGCCTTGAGCTAGCCGCTGGCGCCGTGAGCTAGATGCGCCAGAGTTGGATCGGTAGTGATCAGCCCAGCGTTCGTCTTGACACGGTCAGTCAGCTTGGCTAAGCGAATCCGACTTGAGCCAATCGGACACTAGCGGCGAGCCACGGCATTCATCGGCACGAGCCTATCGCCAACGCTGGCTGCTCCAGACAGCTTTGGTCAATCAGGGTGTGGGCGTTGTACGTCCGCTGGCGCCAGAAATTGACACGACAAGTGACCAGCGGAACGCAGAAGTTCGTGGGCCGTGTTGCTGCTCTGATAACCTGGCCCGCGACATGGCCCCCACCACCCCGATCCAGCTACTTCAACGCGCTTGGTACGCTGCATCGTTTGAGGTCTTCAGTGCCCAGTCCGACGATGAAATCGTTGGCCAGCTCACCCAGCAAAGCAATCACGCGGTTGAGTTGGCACAGCGCGACGCGTGGCTGGCGGAAATTGAACTGCTGCGGCGCTGGCTGAAGGGACGCAACGGCACCCTGCTGCTGGAGTTCAACATCCCGCGCATGGGCTTGCGCGCCGACGCGGTGTTGGTGATTGCTGGATGCATCGTCATCCTGGAGTTCAAGGTGGGTGACTCCACCGTTGGCCAAAGCGCGCTGAACCAGGTGTGGCAGTACGCGCTCGACACCAAGAACTTTCATGAAACCAGCCATGGGCTGCCGATCATTCCGTTGCTTGTTCCCACCGGGTTGGCGATCAGCGAGCCGGCAGCGCCAAGCTACGCCAGCGATCGGGTGCGCGACCCCATCGCGCTGGCACCACAGCAGGTGCCCAGGTTGTTGGACGAGCTCAGCCAGCAATTTGTCTGCCCAATCGACTCGGCAGCTTGGCAGGCTGGGCGCTATCGCCCCACGCCCACCATCATCGAAGCGGCCCGGCACCTGTACGCACAGCACGAGGTCACCGACATCGTGCGGACCGAGGCCGATGCCACCAATCTGACCGACACCGCGCACAGGCTCGAACAGCTGATCCAGCAGGCCCAGCGACGGGGCGAAAAGCTGATCTGCTTTGTTACCGGCGTGCCGGGTGCCGGCAAGACCTTGGTCGGTCTGAACCTTGCGACCGCACGGCGCGACATCGGCGACTCGCACGCAGTGTTTTTGTCCGGCAACGGACCGCTGGTTTCGGTGTTGTGCGAGGCCCTGACGCGCGACGACGTGCGGCGGCGCAGGCAGGCGGGCGAATCGGTCACCAAGGCCAGCGCATCCAAACCCATCAAGGCCTTCATCCAGAACGTTCACCACTTTCGAGATGAAGCATTGCGTCATGCGCAAGCGCCGGTGGACCGCATCGTGATCTTTGACGAAGCCCAGCGCGCCTGGAACCTGCAGAAGACCACGCTGTTCATGCGCCAGAAGAAGAACCAGCCCGACTTCAACCGTTCGGAGCCTGAGTTTCTGATCGAAACCATGGACCGGCACGAAGGCTGGGCCGTGATCGTGTGCCTGGTGGGCGGCGGCCAGGAGATCCACACCGGCGAAGCCGGCATCGGCGCTTGGATCGACGCGTGCCGAGAGCGCTTTCCGCACTGGCGACTGTGCCTGTCTGACCAGCTATTGGAGGCCGAGTACGGTGCGGGCGAGCCACTCAGGCGCGCCCGCGCAGGCACCCAAACCGATCTCTATTCCGACCTGCACCTGTCGGTATCGATGCGCTCGTTTCGCGCCGACAGCGTGTCAGCCTTTGTGAAGGCGCTGCTGGATGAGGACCAGGATGCCGCGCGGAACGAGTTGAGCCGATTCAAAGACCGGTACCCCATCGTCGTTACCCGCAACCTGAACGCCGCGAAGCAGTGGCTGAAGCGCCAGGCCCGAGCCAATGAGCGCTACGGTTTGCTCAGTTCATCCAAAGCCATGCGCCTGAAGCCGTACGCCGTGGACGTGCGACTGGCGGCCGACCCCATCCACTACTTTCTGGCTGAGCGCGACGACGTGCGCTCCAGCTATTACCTGGAAGAGTGCGCTACCGAGTTCCAGGTTCAGGGATTGGAACTGGACTGGGCCTGTGCGGCATGGGATGCGGACTTGCGCATGACTTCCGCTGGGTGGCGCCACTACGACTTTGCTGGTAGCCGGTGGAAGAACATTCACAGCACGGAGAACCAGCGCAACCTGAAAAACGCCTATCGAGTGCTGCTGACTCGGGCGCGGCAGGGCATGGTGATCTTTGTGCCTGCTGGGGATGAAGAGGATGCGACACGAACTCCTGGTTACTACGCTCAGACTTTTGAATACCTCCAAGGACTTGGGCTTCAGGTGATCTAAACGGGAATGTTTGGCGCGACTTCAGCAGACTGCAAGCGGCCGTCCCTGCTGGACGGCCGGATGACCGCTACCGGCAGGACCAGGCCTACGACGCCGTTCCCTTCGCGCACTGGTGATCCTGGCGGATATCGAAGAGGGGGTCACCGGCTTCGTGCGCGTGGAAGTGCGCGCATGGGCGGCCCGCGACAAATTCGAAGCTCTTGCTAGGCGTGAGCGTGCCCTTGTTGCCGTCGTATTCAAGGAACGCGGACGGTCGAGTCCCGCTATGCCAAGGGCAGATCAACTGTGTGAACAAGCCGACGGCCGTCGACGCCAGTAGGCCGTTGGGCCACACAACCTGCGGCTTGCCGCCCGCGGCGCCGTAGTTCCGGGCTTCCCGGGCCAACGCTTCTTCGGTCACCAAACCCATGCAGCGCAGGCAAGGGCTGCCCGGCGTGATCAGCACGACCTGGCCAGAGATGAGGAAGCCGCCGCCCACCTTGTGGACGTCCATGCCGATGTCGATATACGGGATCAGGAAGCGCTGGCAGAACTTATCGAGCTGATCCTTTGCCGCCACGGCGTCAAGGCAGCCGATCAGCACGTCGCAGGTCTGGAGGTCCTTGGACACCACTTGCCACTGCGCGGGATGCCGGCCGATGGTGGCGTCGGCAACGACGGAGCGGATCACGCGCTCGGCGATGTCGACCTTCAAGGTCCCGAGCCTCACGTCTTCCAGGGTCCCGCCGACCAGGCGGTTCAGGTTCGTCTCGTCAATGGTATCCGGGTCGACCAGCACGTAGTTGCCGACGCCAAGGTGGGCGAGCTGTTGAACGATATGCGACCCACCGCCGCCCAGGCCGATGACGCCGACCTTCGCGCGCTTCAGATACTGCTCGCTCGTTGCACCCAGAAAGCTTTGGCGGTCATGCTTGCTCATAGCTATCTCCAAATTTCTCAACTAAGCGACCCACCTGCGTGAAACCGTCGACGTATTGGGGTTTGGCGATCTTCGCCGTCCACACCAAGCCTTTGGCGCTAGTGTTGCTCAGCACAAGCAGGCCGTGGGGCGTGCGCGGCAGCGCGTTGAAGAAGCCAGGCACGAACTGGGCACCGCTGACTAGGTCGGTCTTCGAGAAGGCCGGCACGCCTCGGCCACCGTGAGTGTGGATGTGCAGGAGCGCCGAGTTTCCCGGGTGCGCTACCTGGATCGCCTTGCGCATTGCGTCGGACCCAATCTGGGCTCCGACCGTTGTGCTGGCCTCGTAGTCTTCGTCAGCCACCGCGTGATAGCAGCGGCAGAGCAGCAGGATGTCGCCGTCGCGCGAGCACGTGGCGCCCGCGGTTAGGAAGCCAACGCGTTCGAAGGCGAACGGGTGCCGGCGGTGCAGATCGGCTCGGGCTTGCGCCAGGAGCGCCTCGGTGATTTTGATGTGAATTCTCACCGGAATGCCCTCAGGTGGTTCATCAGGATCTGCACCCAGGGCAGCGCGGCCTCGACGCCCTGCCATGAGCACGCCCACCAAGTGCGGCCACCCAGCGAGTGCGCGGTCCAGTTGTTCGCGCTGCCGCCGGGGATCTGACGGTCCAAGAAGAGCCGTGTCTGGTAGCCCGTGTGATCGTGCGGGTGCAGCAGCGCGTCGCAGACGACGGTGCCGCCCTGCGTTTCGATCTTGAGGCCAGGCAGGAAGGCCAACAGGCGGCCCCCCTCTTGGAACGCTTCAGCGCTGGGCACGACGGCCTGCAGCGCGCGCAGTTGGGCGACGCTCACGACGACTGCCCCCGCGGCGGATGCGACGTGAAGCACATCCCGCCCTTGAGCTTGAGCTCCTCCCCCGGCTTAAGCTCGACCAGCTTGCCGTCGACCCACAAGTCGAGCAGGTAACCCAAATCGACCTTGAAGATGGCACTCAACTGCTCGGTCGTATAGGTGCCCTTGGCCAACTCGAACGGCTGATCGTTGTAATGCACCGTGATCAGCTTGCTGCCTTTGCGGGTCTTGAAGTGCTCCGTGCCCTTGTGGGACAGATCCACCATGTCGTCATCGTCGAGCACCTTGTCCAGCGCGTCTTCCAGCTGCTGCACCACCTCGAACTCTTCACCCTTGCGAGCGAGGCGCAGCAAGGTGCTGGCGTTGACCTTCGCGCGCGGCCACTCGAGCTTGAGGCCGTCAAGGAAGAAGCGGAAGGTTGCATCGCCTTCGATAACGAAGAAGCGCTCCGCGCTCGGCTGGGCCAGGTCGACGAGCTCTTCCGGGCGGAGCTCCTCCAGCGCGCCGCTGGGCAGCTGCTGCAGGACGACCACCTCGTCGATGGAGTTGTAGCCCGCGGCCTCTGCGATCTGGCGGCCGGTCACACGGTCGTCGTTGATGCGCGCGCTGCGCGGAGTGAAGTGCTCGTCAAGCACCTCGATGGCTTGGCCCTGGGGACGGGCGGCCTGGTTCGCTTGCGTTTGGGTAGCGTGGTTCATGGGGATTCCCCGTCTGGAGTGCAGAGCCAGCCCTGCTTGCGATGAGGATTTAATGAGCAAAAAATCATCATGCGATGAATAGTAGATCGCCATAAAGAACTTGTCAACTGGCGATCAGATGGCGATCTTTACATTAGTTTGTGGCCATTCGTTGTTGACAAAGTCGCTACTTTTCAAGAGCATTAGGCCCCCCGCGACCGGAGACTCACCATGAACACCCCCTCGAAAAGGACCCTCACGCTCGTCCTATCCGACGCCGAAATGGACGTGCTGGACTCGCTGTCGTCTGAGAGGTCGTTGTCCAAGACCGCCGTCTTGCGTCAGGCGCTTCGCCTATATCAGACGGTGGACATCCGTCAGCAGCGTGGCGACAAGCTCTTCTTCGAGAACGAGACAAGCAAAGAGAAGGCGGAGCTCATGCTCCTGTAAACCAAATGCTCGAGCTGTGGAATCGACACACCCAACAGATGGAACCGGCCGACCTGATCGGCCGCATCGAACCTGAAGATGTGACCTCCTTCGTGCAGCGTTGGCTTCCGCCAATGCAGGCGAAGCTCGATGAACTGCGGAACGCTGGAAAGCTCACCCGTGACGAAGTCAAGAACTGGAATGTGGCCGATGCCCACTGGCAGTGGCCCGCCAAGGTCACGGTCCGCTGTAGCCATCTGGAGTGGGCGTCCTATGCGTTGCGATGCGGCGGCGACACCCAAGGCCTGATGTTCGTCAACTTGGTGAGGCGCTGTCGCCTTCCAGCTCAGCTCAACCAGCACATGGTTTACGTGGACCTCGTTTCCACCGCACCTTGGAATCGGCCAAGGCTCATGCCCAACCCGCTGTATGGCGGCGTCGGCGTGACCATGGTCACCGAGGCTGTCATTCGGAGCTTGGATGAAGGATTTGATGGACGGATCGGCCTGCACGCCTTGCCTGGTGCGGAGCCGCTGTACCAGAAGCTGAAAATGGATTGCCTCGGGCCGGACCCGAAGTACGACAACCTACCCTACTTCGAAATGACGCCTCAGCAGGCGGCTGCATTGCTCTCGAGCGGTGCGCCCCAGACTGGAGGTAACTTATGAATAGCAAGCATCGCCCGGACCGTCAGTGGTACGCGCGCATGATTCAGGAAACGCTTGACGACGATTTCGTGGTTGGCCCCGCGTTCGACGCGAAGGCCAAGGAAGACGCACCTGCCGAACAGCCACTCACGGTCGCTTTTGGACTGCTGGTGAAATTGTCTCGGCGCGCGAAGCGGCTCAGTGTTGAAGAACTGGCAGAGAAGCTTTCGGTGGAAGCCCATGAGCTTCAACGCATCGAACACGAACCTGAATACCGCGCTCGGCCGAGAACGATCTCTAAGGTCGCCACCTTTTTTGACCTGCCGGTTGGGGAAGTGATGAAGCTCGCCGGCGCCGCCGTCTCCAACGACGCGTCGTTCAATACGAACGCGCTGAAGTTTGCTGCGCATTCGGACGACATGGCGGCGCTGACGCGCGAAGAGCAAGAAGCCCTCAAAAGCTTCGTGCGCTACCTTCGTGACAAGGAGTAGTTGAGAGGTGCGGGAGCTTGTTGGTCAGTCTGAACAGCGCGATATCGATCTGCTGATCGCCAAGATCCTGAGGGACCTGGGACGCCCCGAACCTCCGCTCGACCTGCGGATGGTTCGGGAACTTCTACGGCTCGACCGAAAGTACTACTCGTCGACCGACGTGGGCCCTCTTGCCGAGTTCGCCCACCGCGTCAAGGTGGCTGGCAAGCGTCTTGTCGAGGACCCCAAGCTGATCCTTGAGGTGGTCAAAAAGGCAAAGCTCAGCGGGCTGTGGCTGCCCGATGACCGCAAAATCCTGATCGACAAGGAGGTCCCCGAGCTCAAGCATCGCTGGATTGAAGCGCACGAGGTCAGCCACAGCTTCATCCCGTGGCACAGCGAGTTCCTGCTCGGCGACACCGAGATCACGCTTGCGCCGGACTGCCACGAGATGATCGAAGCTGAGGCCAACTTCGGTGCCGGCCGCATGCTGTTTCTAGGCGACAAGTTCAGCATCGAGGCCAAGGATTACGAACCCTCCTTCAAGAGCGTCCTGGCGCTCAAGGGCCGGTTTGGCAACACGCTGACATCAACCTTCTGGCGGTTCGTTGAGGACCGTGACCCGCTTGAGCCGGCCTTTGGCCTGATTAGCGCGCACCCCAACTACGCCGACATCGGTCCCACGGAAGACGGCAGTGGCGTGCACTACTTCATCAAGTCGGAGGCGTTTCGTCAGATGTTTCCCGCCGTCACTGCGGCGCAGTTGTTCCAGCTAATCCGGTTGAATACGAGCTGGAAGCGCCGAGGGCCCGTGGTTGAAGGCACCGCGGCGCTGATCGACGGTGGCGGCTCCGTGCGAACCATCGTTCTCGATGGATTCTGCAATACACACCAAGTGCTTACGTTGGGTCGGTTGGTGCGATAGGGCCGCGACTCTCAAGGCGGGCGACGGCTAAATGTCGGCCAGCGTACGTACGCGCGACGAAAACGAACGTCGGCATCCGCTGCCACCGAGACATTCGACCGATTGCGCACGGAAGAGAAAGCGGGTCGCCCCTGTGCGCGAGGTGCCCCGAACGGCCAGACCGATGAGATGGTCCATACTCACAAACAGAGGGGCGGCCGATCTGGTATGGACAAGATGTCATGGGAGAGTTGACTTCGCAGGTAGCGCTGCTGAGCGGTGTGCTGGCCTGCTTCCTTGCTGGGCCGGTCGTAGGACTCTTGCTTGTGGCCCGACGGCGGCGAATTGCCCGAACGCAACGCCGCTCGCCGCTGGGCATCGACTTGCTTCGTGGTCCGGGCCACTCACTGCGCGAGCAGATCGAGGAAGTGACAGGCGACATGATCTTCACGATCACGCTGTTAACGGCATTGCCAATGGTGCTGCTCGCCATTTTCTTGGCGCAAAGCCATCTGCGTGGTCTTGAGAACATGACCAGGCTTGCGCCCATCTATGGCATTGCGGCGATAGGATTTCTGGTCATCTACGTCCGTAAGCTGCTCAAGTCCGAATCCCATCTGGACAACCTGCGCGCCGGCTATGACGCAGAAGTTGCGGTCGGCCAAGAACTAGAACAATTGATGCGCAAAGGTGCTGTGACGTTTCATGATGTGCCTGCCGAGGGATTCAACATCGACCATGTGGTGGTGTCGAGGGAGGGGCTCTTCGCCGTGGAAACAAAGGGCTTTACCAAGCCGAATCTCGGCAGGGGACGCGCTGATGCCACGGTGATATTTGATGGGCAGGCCCTCAAGTTCCCGACCTACTCGACGGTCGAGCCCCTGGAGCAGGCCGAGCGTCAAGCTAAGTGGCTTTCCTACTGGTTAACCAGTGCGGCTGGCATGCCGGTGAGATCACTACCCGTGATTGCTCTGCCCGGCTGGTTCGTTCAGCGAACGGGACGAGGTGGCGTACGTGTATTCAGCGGTAGGGAACTCGGCGGCCTGCTCAGCACCCGAGGCACGCAGGCCCTGACCGATGAAGAAGTGCAGCGGCTTGCGCATCAGTTGGATCAGCGCTGCCGTACGGTGACGCCGAAGTTCAAGCGCGCTGAGGAAAGCAAGTGAATTTGACTTCGCGCGCATCCATGTCCTGCTGGTGATCGAGTCAATGTCGTCGGAACTCAGATTGCCCGCACTTCTCGCTCGATCGTCCAGCATGCATTTGGCCTGGCGGGAAGTGCTGGAGCAGACCGCGCAAGAACTGGACGATGATTTCGACCTTCGCGAAAGCGTCGTCCTGGACGCCTGTTCACTTGCCATCGAGCATGGACAGGCACTACGTCAGCTCCTTGGCGAAGGCCTGCAAACCTCGGCTCTCGCTCTCATGCGAGTCCAACACGAGGCGCTGCTTCGGGCTGCCTGGTTGGCCTTTGCGGCCAAGGACGATCAAATTCGAACGCTTGCCGCGCCGCATACTTTGGCAACGCTCAGGAAGGCGAACGACCTTCCACTTTCAGGTGTCCTGCTCAAGCAAGTCGAGGCATCGAGCTGCCCGCCTGCACTCAAGAAGGGACTGCGAGAGTTCCGCGGCTTGTCATGGGACGGTGCGAACTCCTATACACATTCCGGCCTCCTTCCACTTGGGCGTGTCGACACGGGCCACCCTGAGCCCTACTTGATTCAAATGGTTCAGGTCTCCAATGCACATTCGTATGCGGCGCACATGCTTGCGGCAGGAATTCTCGATCCGGCCTCGGCTCCGGGAGACCTGAACGTTGTGGCCGTTGCTCACCCCGGATGCATGCGTGGCGCAACCTGACGCGTGAGCCCCAAAGAGCCTGGGCTTCAGCCATCCATCGACGCCGTCGCCGCGATCGCCTCGAACTGCTCCATGATCTCGGGCACCTTGGCCTTCAGGAACTTGGCGACCGCTGCATTGCCGATAAGTTTGACCAGGTAGCCACGCACCAGCACCAGGGACAGCACATCCTGTCCATAGCTTTGCTCCACAAGGCGATACTGGCCGTGCAGGCTGTTCATCTCGCGTTCCATCCGGGCCATGTGTTCGCGCGTCACCCCGCGGATGCGCTTGGGCTTGACGTTCTCGACCAGCAGGTCAGCCGGCGTGGCCGCGAGCAGCGCTTCGGCATAGGACGTGGTCATGTTGTTGGCCGAAATCATCAACTCCACGCACTCCACCTGGCGCGTAGGCTTCATCTTCTTGATCATCCTGGCGAACTCCGCCGAGAACTGCCGGTCCTCGAGTAGCGAGATCACCTCGGGGCAAAGGCCGTCCAACAGGCGATGCTTCTTCTGGATGTGGCTGACGTCCAGGCTCAGCGCCTTGGCCAGCCGCTCAGGCGACACGCCGCGCTCGATGGCACGCCGGATCATGAAGTGCTCCTGGATCGAGCTGAGCCGGTTCAACCTGTTGTTGTAGGTGTAGGCCTCGTCATCGATGGCCGTGAGGCAAGGCACGTCCTGGTGCCCGAGTTCGCGCAGGGCCATCAGGCGCACGTGCCCGTCAAGCAGGGTGAACGGCCCTTCGGCACTGCTGGTGGGCGCGATCGTCAGCGGCTCGATCAGCCCGACTTCCTGGATAGACGACAGCACCTGCTTGTACTTGCGCGACGCGGCAATGCCGGTCGGTGCCCGTCGCGAAGGCAGGATCTTGTCAATCGCGATGGTCTTGGGTTCGGGTACGAAGCCCAGGCTGATCTTGCTCACGCGATGGCCCGGTTCAGGCCTACCTTGTCGGCCAGTTGCTTGGGCATGGAGTCCAGCCCCTCGGCTCGCAGCAAGGTGACGAAGTGGTCATCGGCCATCAGTTGTTGCAGGGCACTCACCACGAACAGCAGTCGCTGCTGCGCGAACTCTGCCTTCTTCACCATCAACTTCTGCCGATCCACCTCTTTCTGGTAGGTGCGCACGAGGCTCAGGCTGGTCACAGCCTCGCGCTTTCTCGGCGTGGCATGCTGGATCGACTTGCCCAGGGTCTTGCGCCGCTCGATCACGCGTCGCGCTTCCAGCAGGTTCTTGCCGCGCAGGGTGCCGGCCTCATAGGCCTCCTGCAGCGCGGTCTGGATGGCCCGGTCGTCGTCGCCCGCGCCCACGATGGCGATGGCCGCGTTGAGTGGGATGTCGCCACGCTCAACGGCGACGATCAGCCGCTGCTCACCCTTTTCCAGCAGCGTGAGGATGCCTTGCACGTAGGTGGGTGTGAGTCCGGTCTTGGCAGCGATGGTCTTGTGGGCGAGGCCCCGCTCGCGCAGTTGCTCGATGCCGGCCAGCAACTCCAGCGGCCGGCACTGCCGGCGTGCGATGTTCTCGGCCAGGCTCATGATGAAGGCGTCCTCGTCGCTGACCTCGACGACCAGGGCGGGAATGGCCGCCTCGCCCAAGGACTTGTAGGCCTTCATCCGGCCTTCACCGCAGACGAGCAGGTAGCGCTCCGATCCATCCGAGGCCGGCCGGGGTGTCACGGTAATGGGCTTCTTCAGGCCCAGCTTCTTGATGTTGACGACGATCTCGTCGAAGACCCTGTCGTTGCGCTCGCGTGGGTTGAGGACTTCGATCCGGTCGAGTTCGATCATCCGGATCTCCCTTTGGCTCTCTGTAGCGCTCATGCCGCCCACCTCAGTCGTGTGCGGGTGGCCATGTCGTAGAGGTAATCCAGGGTCTCGAAGCGGTAGCTCTCCAACTCGGCCGGGTTGTGGTCGAACAGGCTCAGGCGCGGTACGCCGAAATCGAGCCGAGGCAGCAGGTAGTAATCCACCGCCGCCTGGTTGGCCCCATCCAACCGCACCGCCACGGTGACGTCGGGCAACAGGCTGGTGTCGAAGCGAACTTTCCAGCGCCTTGTGCCCGTGTCGAGTTGCTTGCACCGGGCGAGCACGATGGACGCGGTGAACTCGCCGTTGACCAGCAGCATGTCGGTGGCAGGGTCGCGCGCCACGGCGCCCCCCAGTTCTGCGATGCGACGCTCGGTCTGCGTGACCACCTCGGGGTGCATCTGCCGCAAGGCCCGGTTGACCTCAAGGAACCGGTAGTCCCGACCCGGCGTGAAGCCCACCAGCTCGTAGGCCCGCACCAGGCTGCCAAAGCGGTGCACATAGACCGAGCTCGACGGCATGCCCTCGGACTCGTCGATCACCAACCCGGACAAGTAGCCCCGGTGTTGATAGAGGCCGCGCAATCGCTCCAGCAGTTCTTCGTCGGTGTAGCGCCTGGCCCTTGCCCGGATGATGCCCTGCGCCGTGAAGAACACGTCCGGTGGCACGATGGGCTCGAAGGCGCCGTCGCGGCGGATCCACATGTCGGGCGGGTTGTGCACCCGCAGCTTCTTCAGCTTGAAGGAGACACGGTTGTAGACGTTGCTGCCCACGTACTTCTCGTTGGTCAGCACCTGGTGCACGGTGGCGCGTGTCCAGTCGCGCCCCAGGTCCGTCGGCACGCGCATGCCGTTCAGGCGGCCTGCAATCTGGGACTCAACCAGTCCGTCGTTGATGAACCACTTGTAGATGTCGCCCACCACCTGCAGCTCGTCCGCCGGGCCCGGCATCAGGATCACCCGGTCAGTCTGCAGGCTCTTGTGCTCCCCCCGCTTGAGCTCTGACTTGACCTGCCCTGCCTGGTCGATCAGCACCCGGCGCAGGCCGTAGCCGGCGGGGCCACCCTGGCGGTAGCCCAGTTCGATCAAGCGGCACTGGCCGGCGAACACCTTGGCCGACAGCTCGCGGCTGTATTCCCCGGCCATCGCGCGCTTGACCCCTTTGACGATGGTGGACACGGGCGAGCCGTCGTTCTCGAACTGCTCGGCACAGTAGGCCACCTGGATGCCGGCGCGGCGGCAGATGTACTCGTAGTACGCGCTCTCGTCCGCATCCTGGAACCGCCCCCATCGGCTCACGTCGTAGACCAGGATGATTTGGAAGTCAGCCTGGCCCGACTCCACGTCGCGGATCAGGCGCTGCAGGGCTGCTCGCCCGTCGATGCGCAGGCCGCTCTTGCCCTCGTCGGCGTAGGTCTTGACGATCTCGAGCTGGCGCCGGGCGGCGTACTCGCGGATCTTGTCGGCTTGGTTCTCGGTGGAGTACTGCTGGTGCTCGGTGGACATCCGCACGTACTCGACCGCGCGCATCCTGGGCCCGCCGTCACTGCCTGGTTCGATGTCGTCGGTGTTGGCCATGTCGAGACTGCCCGCGTCAGGCGCCGGCCGAGGCTCGGTGGGCCACGGCGGCAGTCGCTTTGGTGCGCCAGTCTGGAGTTCGGTGACTGCCGGTCGTTACGGTAGCAGCGGCGATCTTGGCTGCCGAGCACGTCCTCTCTTTGCAAACCCGTCCGAACTACTTGACTGGCTTGACCGGCTTCAATTCCACGAGGAAGCACGCGTCCATCTTTGCAAACGCCTTGGTGTCGATCACCCGCATCTGGTACAGGCCAGCCGGCAGGAAGGCCGCCGCATCTGGCGGGGGTGACACGTCCATCTTTGCAAACTTGCCGTCGCGTTTCTCGCGTGATCGGTCGCGTGAACGGTCTGCCGATCGGGCCCGGTTGGCCTGCGCGTACTCGGGATGCCGCTCGCGGTAGTCGCGCCAATAGTCGGGGTTGCGGCCCAGCCAGGCTTGCTGCGCCTGGACTTGGTTGTCGCGGTAGTCCGGGTCGGCCAGCCGGCGCTCACGCTGCCAGAGCTTGCGTCGCTCCCGCTGGCAGGCCGGCTCGGGGCAGTAGCTTTGGTCCGGTACCTGGGGCAGGACCTTGAACGTCCGCCCGCAGGCCGCGCATCGACGCCTTGCTGCCATGGCCGTACCCCTTCGGGCCCGGCAGCGGTGAGCCGCGGCGCAGCGGCCGAGCGCAGTTGTGAAGAGGGTGGCGCTACGGGGACGCGGGCAGGGCCCGCGATCTCAGAGTTCCGGTTGCGATGGCCCAACGGGCGGACCGGCTGCGTCCTGGTCCTGCCGGGGCGAGACCACGACCCGCACATCGAAGGGATCGTTTGCCGCCGGCCTGAGCATCCGCTCAAGTTGCTTGATGCGACGGCGGTCGCCGTCCAGAAGGACGGCCCAGAACCATTCGCGCTCAAGCGCCTCGCGCTGCCCCTGCACAACCCGGCTGACCGGCTTCTTGCCGCTCTTGCCCCGACCTTTCCTCATCCGATCTGCAACCTCTCCACGTGGCTGAGCGCAATGATGCTGGGTTTCGGCTCGCCGGGCTCGTGGAAGTAGACGCAATCGTCCGCATCCAGCGGCACCCGACGGCCTGGCACCAGGTGCTGGTCCCAGAAGATGTCGCCGCGCAGGTTGCCGGCGCCACGGTTGCGCAGCACCCATTGGATGCCGCCGATCACACCGCGCCGCCATTCGAGCGAAGCCGCGCCGCCGGGCTTCAGTGCCGCCGCGGGCGCCTGGTTGCCGGTCAGCCGCAGCCAGATGATGTCGCCCTGCAACTCCCGGCCGCCGCGCAGCGTCAGTCGGTCCCAGGTGCGCAGACCCTTGATGGCGGCAGTGGCCGCCGCCACTTCAGTCGGCGGAATCACCTTCAGCAGGTTTTCGGCCAAGGTGGCATTGGTCTCCGCGTCGGTGAGCAGTTGCACCAAACGGGCCGCCATGTGCCGGCCCAGGCTGGTGCCGCTGCCCAGCACGTCGCCCACGTCATCCATGCACAGCACGGCCGGGTGGTCGGCAATGGCAGGGTCGATCTCCAGCCTGGGGTTCACAAAGATCACCGCTTGGTGGAACCGCTCGGCCGGGATGTTGACGCCCGCATGCGCCAGGTAGCGGTGCAAGGCACGCAGCTTCTCGCGGTTGTGGGCCAGTAGGTTCGGGTGGGTGACTTCGGCTCCGCTGCGTTGCACCTGCACCCAACGGTCACCGGCCACCTTGAGTTGGCCGCTCCAGTTCTTCACCTCCAGCACCAGCACGCGCCGGGGCGTCAGGGCGATCAGGTCGGCCTCGAAGCGGCCCATGGCCGCGGCTTGCACGTCGCGTGGAATGCGCTTGTTGCTGAAGACGTGCCCGTACTGGGTGGCGTGGTGCACGCTCAGGCGCCGCTTGGCATGCCGCTCGGCGCCTCGGGCAGCCCGGGCGCGGCCGTCCTCCAGGTACAGCGGCGCGTCGCGCAAGGCGCGCCACTGTGCAAGCCGCTCCTTCCATGTGGAGAAGCGTTCGGGCGCCAGCGGAATGGCGCCCAGGCGGTAGTCGGGGCCTGCGGGTCGATCCATCAGGCCGGTGGTGCTGGGGGTGTTGATGTCTTCCATGGGAATCTGATTTCGGATGATCGTCCGTGGTGCGATTGGCGTCAATTCATGACCATTGGGCATGCCCCGTGCCTCGCCCAGCCACGCCGGCCACCCTGTGCTGGTGGCCTTCGGGCGTTCGATCCGCGAGACCCGCAAGGAGCGGGGGATTTCGCAGGAGGAACTGGCGCACCGCTCGGGCGTAGACCGGTCCTACATGTCCAGCATCGAGCGCGGCGAGCAGAACGTGGGGCTGATGTCGATGAGCCGTGTGGCCGCGGCGCTGGGCGTCACCCTGTCGGAACTGGTGCTGAACGCCAAGCTGTAGCTTTGGCTTCAGTCCGCGGCAGGGGCGTGGCGTGCCGGGCCAGATGGCCGTGCATCAGGGCAGCCAGTGCATCGCCTTCAGCCCAGCGCTGCAACTGGCGCGTGGGCATCAGGTCCAGCATCAGGTCGTCCTGCTCCCAGGCCAAGAGCCTGACCAGGCTGCGGCGCTGCCCGGCTTCGCGCCACTCGTACGTGTACTGCTGCGCCGCGCTGCGGAGCAACCGCCCAGTACCGGGCTCGACGAGCTGGCGCAGGCCCAGCCAGTGCAGGAAGCGCTGCTCCCGGTCTGCCACCAGGGCGAGTGGCAGCAGCGCGCCCAAGCGCAGCCACAGGTCTTCCACCCGGTACCAGGTGTCCAATGCGCCGACCTCGTCGGGCTGTGGCGCCGAAATGCCAGCCCTGGGTGCCTCGGTCACTTTGTCCAGCGCTTTCGGCCGGGCGTGGTCCGTATTGCCAGTGATTGCAGGCAGCTGGTAGGCAACGCCATGGCGGCGCAGCGGCGTTGCGTACGAAGCTTCCAGCCTGGCCAGCAAGTCGCGGCGGCGCTTCATGCCATGTGGCCCGAGAGGTACTGCGTCCATTGAGCTACCGCACCCGTGGCCACCCGCAGGGTCAAGGCCTGCGTGGCCTGCCTATCGCGGCGACTCAAGGGGCCATCGATGCAGCTCAGCCGCAGCTTGTGCTGGAAGACGTCCCCCAGGTGCGCAAGCTCGCCCACGTCCACGGTGGCGACCTCGGGCTGGTCGATCAACCAGTTCACCATCTGGTGTCGATGGGCGCTGGCGCAGATGCGCTCTGCGCCGAAGAGCAGGCACACGCCGAGCTTGTGGCTCAGCACCACGCCCAGGCGGCGCGCCTCGGCGTGCATGCGGGCGAAGAAGGCCCGGCGCAGGCGCCGGCAAGGAGCGCCACGCAGGTGCACCACCAGGAACAGGCAGTTGGGGTGGCGGCGGGGTTTGACGAACGGATAGTCGGAGTTCATGGCAATGACCTTGAGATGTCTGGAGGTGTGCTCCGCCCTGCCCAGCCGGCAGCCCCTTTGGCGGGGCCCGGCAGGCATGGGGCTGAAGCAGCGATGAATCAGGCGGCGGTGGCTAGGCGGCCAGCGCCCATCTGCCCGCGTTCACCGGCGGAGGCTGTTCCTTCGGTGGCGGCAGTTGCGGCGCACCGGGCTCTACCTCGGTGATGCCGGCAAAGCGCGAAGCCAGCAGCCGGTCGATGGCCGAGCCGTCGCGCCGGGTGAGGTTGGGCACGTAGCGGCTGTACACCCGAAACAGCATCTCGGTGCTGGCGTGGCCCAGTTGCCGCGCGATCCACTCCGGCGCCTCGCCCGAGGCCAGCCACAGCGTGGCTGCGGTGTGGCGCATCTGGTAGGGCCGGCGCGCCGGCAGGCCCAGGTGGCGCAGCAGCGGGTACCAGACCCGGTCGCTGAAGTTCTTGTTGTCCAGTGGCTCGCCGGCCCGGTTGCAGAACACGTACTCACTGAGCTTGGCCGTGGCCGCGTGCTGCTGGCGCAGCGCATCGAACACCACCTGGCTCATCTGGATGTCGCGCTGCGAGCTGTCGGTCTTGGTGTACTCGTCCTCGCCCAGCACAAAGGTTTCGCGCACCAGGACCAGTCGGCGCTCGAAGTCCACGTACTTCCATTTCAGGCCATGGACCTCGCCGGTGCGCATGCCGGTGAAGAAGCGGGTGATGAAGTAGTTGCGGTAGTCGGCCCGTGCGCGGCCAATGAGGGTTTGCACCTCGGTCAGGGTGAAGGGCTGCACGTCGCTCTTGCGCACGCGCAGCGGCTTGATGTTCACGGCCGGCGAGGTGAAGCCGTACATCTCGGCGGCCTCGGCCAGCATCTGCCTCAGCGGGGCCAGGATGCCGTTGATGCGCTTGGCCGACAGGCCCTTGGACACGCGTCCCGGCATTTCGGCCAGCTTGTTGCGAAAGGCCAGGATGTCGGCCTTGCCGATCTGGCCCACAGGCTTGTCGCCGAAGTGCGGCACCAGGTGGCCGTCGATGGTGGAGCGAAGCACGCGTACGTGGGAGCGGCGCCATTCGACGGCGTGGTTGGTGAGCCATTCGTCGGCGAAGGCGCGGAAGGCAGGAGACGGTGGCGCTGCCTTGGCTTCAGTCGAGAGGCCCGAATCTTCAGGCCCCGGCACTGCAGGCGATTCGGCAAATCGGCCGCACAAGGCGCTTTGGGGAAAGAAGTCCGCATAGCGGAAGCTCCCCTCAGCCTGTGCCTTCTTGATCCGATTCACCACCGCCTGCAGAACCTTGCGGTTGGCCGCGGTGTCAGACAGCGCGGTCTGCTCGCGGCAGCGCACGCCACGGTAGGTGAAGTCGATGACCAGCCGGCCGGTTTCCTTGCGGGCGGTGACCTTAGCCATGCAGAACTCCGCCATTGGCCATGGGGATGGCGGCACGGGATTCGGCCACGCCTGCGCTCATCATGTCGCGCTCGATGGTCTCCCAGAGGAAAAGAATCTTCCGTCCGCCGAAAGGCCGGATGTAGTGCGTGCCTTCAAACAACACGCTGTCCTTCAGCCGCTCACGGATCGTGCGCACGTCGTACTTGATGCGCGCAGCCAGTTCGTCAGTCGTCAAATAGGTCGAGCTCATGCTACCCTCGCGTTGAGAAAACTCACCAAACATCGCTTCTTCGCGACGTATGGCGCGAATATTAATCAACGCTTGCCGACTGTCAAGCACATTTGTGGAGTTTTCTCCACGTTAGCAGATCAAAGGTGACGTGGTGATCCGCTTCAAGCTGGCCGAGCAGCTCGAGAAAAAGCAGTTCCGCGACTCACGGCGGATCACGCTGCAGGAGGTGTCCGATGCGACTTCTATCAATCGCTCGACGCTGTCCAAGATCCTGAATCAAAAGGGCTACAGCACCGGCACCGATGTACTCGACCGCCTGTGCGCCTACCTCGACTGCTCGATCGCCGACTTGGTCGAGCACATGCCGGACTGACCTAAGAGAAGGGCAGATCGGGGCTCGGAAACCGAACTGCACCGTCGACAGCGCTACTGGATTTGCGTACAGTTCTCGCGACTGGCGATACTCACCAGTTGGTAGCCCGAACTGAGACCGAGCAGCAATGAGTACAGCAAAGAACCAAGGAGGCGTGCGCGCGCACTTTTCCGGGCACGAGACCTTTCCATTGCGCCAAATGTGGCTCAAGAAGGCGTACGACCAAGCCGTCGACGGGAGGGTCCTGAAGTCTGCCTTTTCGGATGAAGGCGCCATTGCCGCGTTCGGCGTGGGCAAGAACATGGTGGCGTCAATCCGCCATTGGGCCCTTGCTTGCGGCGTCATGTACGAATCCGAACAGGCTTTCGTGTTCCGGGGTATCGCGCACGAAGTCCTTCAGGACGGTGGTCTCGACCCCTACGCCGAGAGCCCATCGACGGCGTGGCTCGCGCATTGGCAGCTCGCGGGCCGTTGCGTCCGCTCAACCACTTGGCATTGGCTGTTCAACCATGTGACGGCCCCGACCTTTACGCGCCAAGAGCTCGAAGAACCGCTCGCTCGCTACGCCCGCGCGCTCGACCCCAAGCACCGCCTTTCGGCTTCGACGATCTCGCGAGACTTGGAGACGTGCCTTCGGAGCTACGCGCCTCGCGTAGCAGGCGGTTCGCCAGAAGACTTCGCCGAGCCGCTGCTTGGTGAGTTGGGACTGCTACAGGAGGTTCACAAAGGCCAGTACGCCTTTCGGCGCGGGCCCAAGGCTTCTCTACACGATGGTGTCTTCGCGTATGCACTGGTCGACTTTTGGAACCGAGAGGCTGAGACCCAAAGCTCGCTAGCCTTCGAGACTGTGGCCTACGCGGAAGGATCGCCGGGACGCGTTTTCAAGCTCGATGAGGAGTCGGTCGCCCAACGCCTGATGACCCTGTCGGACTTCACTGGACGGAAGCTCGCATGGACGGACTCTGCCGGGCTAAGGCAGGTCCACCGCAAGCCGCTTTCCAAGGAAGACATCAAGAACATGATCAGGCGCGCTTATGACTGACAGAAAGCAACTGGCGCTGTCCGACATCGTCCAAATTTCCCGGCAGTACCAGCGCTCCATCCGTGTCGACGCCGACATCGGCCGAGCGGATGCTCTCGCCGGCTACATCTGCCATGCGACCGCCAACTCCGTGGTCGACGGCATGTGCAAGCAGCTCGCAGGCACCAACCAACGCTGCTTCACATGGACCGGACCATTCGGCGGCGGAAAGAGTTCCTTGGCCGTGGCCTTGGCGAGCGCGCTGCATGCGGACAGGAACCTGCGGGCCAAGGCCCGGGAAGCACTGCGGCTGGACTCCAAACCCGCCTTCGACAAAGCCTTTCCAGTGCGCAAGGGTTGGATGCTCGTGCCGGCGGTTGGTCGGCGCGGAAGCGTAGTGGCCGAACTGCATGCGTCGCTGCGGCGCGCGCAGGGTCGCACCGTAGATGGCCGCAGCAAGCCCACTGCCCAGTCGCTGATTGCGGAGCTCCTCGATGAGGCTAGGAGCCGGCCTCAGGATGGCGCGCTGGTGATCATCGACGAGATGGGCAAGTTCCTCGAAGCCTCCGCGCTTGGCTCCGGCGACGATGTCTACTTTTTTCAAGAGCTGGCCGAGGCCGCCGCTCGCTCCGAAGGCCGCCTGGTGGTCGTGGGCGTGCTGCATCAGTCGTTCGCGCAATACTCAGCACGGTTAGGCATCGATACCCGCGACGACTGGGCCAAGGTCCAGGGTCGCTATGTCGACCTTCCATTCGTAGCCGCAAGCGACGAAGTGGTCGAGCTCATCGGGCGGGCCATACAAAACAGGGAAGGCGCACCACCTTGGATGCCGAAGGCGTCCATAGCCATCGCCGATGCCATTCGATCCCGTCGTCCCGCCGTGGGCAAGGACTTCGCGAAGGCATTGGAGGACTGCTGGCCGCTGCACCCTGCCATGGCAGCTCTGCTGGGCCCGATCTCTAAACGGCAGTTTGGACAGAACGAGCGCAGCACCTTCGGCTTCCTGTCGTCTGTGGAACCACACGGCTTCCGCACTTATCTGAACTCGACGCCCAAGAGCGAAGCGAGCTGGTATCGACCGAGCGATTACTGGGATTACCTGCGCTCCAACTTGGAGCCTGCGATCCTGGCATCGCCTGATGGCCACCGCTGGTCTCAGGCTGTCGAAGCGGTCGAGCGGGCCGAGGCCAAGACTGGCGATGCGCTGCTTGTTGCGATGATCAAGAACATCGCTGTCATCGACATGTTCCGCAATGGGTCGGGACTGGCAGCGGACTCTGCGGTGATCGAGTCGCTCTTCTATCCGCGGCCCGCCGCGGAGCTCCAGGCCGCCCTCAAGAGGCTGTCCGACCTCAAAGTTGCCCTGTACAAGAGCTACACCGGTGCTTGGTCCGTGTTCGAGGGCAGCGACTTCGACATCGACGCAGCCATCGCTCAAGCCTTGGCCGCGTCTCCTGGCATCGACTACGGCCGACTCGCCCAGCTCATGGGGCTGCATCCCGTGGTGGCCAAGCGGCACTACCATGAGACGGGCTCCATGCGCTGGATGGAGCTCTCGCTTTGCAGCATCGAGCAGGCCGAGAAGATCGCGGGGGACTACCGCCCCCAGAAGGGTGAGTTTGGTGTTTTCATCCTCGCGCTGCCGAGCAAGGGCATGAAGCCCAGGGATGCGAGGAAGCGCGCGCAGGCCTGCGCGAAGCTGCGCCCTTGGCCGGTGATGATCGGCATCCCGGAGAACCACGCCCGCATCGCCGAGCTCTCGGCGGAGCTGGTGGCTTTGGAGCAAGTCAAGGACCGCCATGAGCTCTCAGGCGACGCCGTCGCCCGCCGCGAGGTCTACGCCCGATTGGCCGCCACCCGCGCCGACCTTGAGGATCAACTGCAAGCCGCCGTGTCACTGGCGAAGTGGCACGACGGATCCGATGAAGTCGTGGAGCCTGGCACCAAGCTCTCGCCCGTGGCCTCGGAGCTGGCCGAAAAGCTCTTCGCCCACTCGCCGCCGGTGTGGAGCGAACTGGTCAACCGCGACAGCGTGTCGAGCAACAGCGTGAGGGCGCGTGGAGACCTGCTGCACGCGATGATCAACGCCGAAGGCCAAGAAGCCTTGGGCTTCGAGGGCTACCCGGCCGAGCGCGGCCTCTACGACACGCTGCTCAAACGCACGGAACTGCATCGCCAAGACGCCACCGGCGCATGGCGCTGCATGCCGCCTGGCGACGGCTTCGCCGAAGGCTTCGCGCCGTTGTGGGTGGCCACCCGCGCCCTCTTCTCGGATGCTGACGCCCGCGTCGGTGCCCACGAGATCTACGCGCTGTGGAGCGCGCCGCCGTTTGGCATGAAGCTGGGCATTCAGTCCGTGATCCTCACGGCCTTCCTGCTCGCCCACAAGGCCAACATCGCCGTCTACAAGGACGGAATGTTCGTGCCACGGCTCACCGACTTCGACATCGACGAGTGCCTGCAAGATCCCGACCGCTTCTCGTTACGCTGGGTGGCCATCGACGAGGACAAGAACCGGATTCTCCAAGGCATTTCGAAGCTGTTGGCCGACATCGGCGAGAACGCCGGCGCGGCCGACCCGCTCGAAGCCGCCCGTGGCTTGGTGGCGATGGTCTTCAACCTGCCCGAATGGGCCCGCCGGACCTCGCGGCTGGGGCAGGTGGCCAAGGAAATGCGCGACATGCTCCTCAAGGCCAGCGACCCGCACAAGGTCTTGTTCGTCGACCTGGCTTCTCTTCTGGGCGCCGCCGACGGCAAAGCTTATGTGAAGGCGCTACGCGCGCCGCTGCAGGAGCTCGCCGGCGCCTACGGAAAGATGCTCTCGGATGTCGAAGCCAAGATGCTCTCCGCGCTCGACGCGAGCCGCGATGATCTTGAAGCCCTGCGCGAGCGGGCGAAGTCGGTCTCCGGCATCTCGGGCGACTTCGAGATGGACGGCTTCGCAACGCGCCTGGCCAATTACGACGGGTCGCGAGCCTCGCTCGAAGGCATCCTGGCCCTCGCGGCCGAGAGGCCGCCACGCGATTGGGTGGACCGCCACATCGACGCGGCGGTCTTGGGGCTGGCCAAATTCGCGCGGCGCTTCCGCGAGTCGGAGGCCTTTGCGGCCGTGCAGGGCCGCAAGGCGCACAGCGAAGCCATCGCGGTCGTCATCGGCGCTGGCGCGGACACGAAGACCATCTCGCGCTCGTTCGCGATTCCGGATCGGCATCGCAAGACTGTTGAAACCAAGGCCGACGAGCTCGCCTTGATGCTCGAAGGCCAAGGCTTGGGGACCGACGTATTGCTGGCGATCCTGGCCAAGGCCGGGATGAAGCTGGCGTCCATCGACAAGGAGGCGGCCAATGGCTGAGCGGCATGTCCTGGGGATCTCGGGCGGAAAAGACAGCGCGGCGCTCGCCGTCTACATGGCCGCCAAGCACCCTGAGTTAGACATCGACTACTTCTACACCGACACCGGCGAAGAGCTCCCTGAGGTCTACGAGTTCCTCGCCAAGCTCGAAGGCAAGCTGCACAAGCCCATCCTGCGCTTGAACCCCAATCGCGACTTCAAGTTTTGGCTGCGCCAATACAACCACTTTCTGCCCAACCCCAACTCGCGCTGGTGCACGCGGAAGTTGAAGCTGGCTCCGTTCGAGGAGTGGGTGCGGCCGATGCTGGCAGCCGGCGACAAGGTCACGTCCTATGTCGCGATCCGGGCCGATGAAGACTACCGAGAAGGCTATGCGGCCAAGGCCGAGAACCTTTTCGTGAAGATGCCTTTCCGCGAGGCCGGCATCGACAAGGCCGGCGTCATCGACATCTTGGAGAACTCCGGCGTCGGCTATCCCAAGTATTACGAGTGGCGTTCGCGCAGCGGCTGCACCTTCTGCTTCTTCCAGCAGAAGATCGAGTGGGTGCGCCTGCGCGAGAAGCACCCCGAGGCCTACCAAGCCGCCAAGGCCCTGGAGAAGGATGCCTTGGATCATGGCTCGCCCTTCACGTGGTCCAAGGGCGAGTCACTCTCGGACATGGAGCAGCCAGAACGCATCGCGGAGATCCAGGCCGAATACGGGATCCGCCGCGCGCGCATGCTCCAGGCTATCCCCATCAATCCGCTACGCCCTGTGAAGGCCTGCCCGGACGACATCGACGACATCTACGGGGTTGACGAGGGCAACGGCTCCTGCGCTGTTTGTCACAAGTAGTCCAGGGTAAGCGTCCGGCGAACCCATCTTGAAGCAGAGTGGTTGCCATGGACCCGGTTCGCACGCATTGTCGAGCGCTACCTTCCGCGGGCGCGGGTACTCCACCCGTATCCGCATCAACGCTTCGCGTCATGACTCAAGGCAGGAGCCGTATGCGGTAGTGCCGCACGTACGGATCTGTGCGGAGGGCGGGGAGCAATCTCCGTCCCTACCGCGACCAGTCCAGGAGTCAACCGACGTGAGCAACCACCGGGCGAATGCCCTGAACTCCGAGGCTGCTCGCCGACTCAGCAAGCTACTTCTCGAAGACGATCGTCAGCTGAGCGCCACCCTGGCCGATGTCACCACGAACAAGCCCTCGGAAGGCAGCACCAAGCGAGTCGCATTCGCGTACTCGAATCCTGAGACCGCCCGGCAGGTCGATTGGGGAGGTCCAGCCTCGCCGCAGTGCAGCGGAAAGCAGGTCAGCATCCAACGCCAAGTCGATGGAGGCCGATTGGTGCGCAAGCCAAAGCGCAATCTCGATGGACGCGTTGTCCTCAAAGCTAAACCTGCCATCATCACGCAGCACTGAGAAGATTTTGGCGGGCTTCTCAGCCTCGGCAGAGTCTTTGTCGAGCAGTGCGATCTTCCCGCCCGGAAACGCAGCTGACTGCAAGAATACTTTGGATCTGAGCAAACCTGGCCGAATCATCTTCTGCGATGCGGGCCTGCTCATCTGGCTGGTAGTGGCGGCAACCACATGGTTGGTGATGTCGCTACGCAGCCGCCCTGCCACACGCCAACCTTCCGCACGCGCCCGCACCAGAAACTCGCGAAGTGGCATTGCAAGGATCTCGCCAACTTTGATCCGAAGATCGAACTCTCGCTCGTCCGCTCCGTGTCCGATCCGAAGACTCTTCGCGACCAACTCGGTTGTCTCCACGATCGGATTCGAGTACGCGTGCAGCTCACTGGCTATCGCCGTCGCGAACACCAACGTGCGCGAGGCATCCCTGTTTCGACTAATGGCGTTGAGGTCGCATTGCTGCGTGATATGCACCAAGCACCGACTATCGTCGCCGACTTGCTCTTGGACCAAAACGCTGCCAAATGGCAGCAAGCGGCTGATGCGCGCCGCTGCGCCGTCCTCATCCCCCGCGTCACCAACGAAGGTTTCAGGCAATGCCGAACCAAACCATGTGAAGTGGGAAACAAATGCGCGCGCCGTCTTGACATCAGCCAGTGGCGACATGAGTCGGTTCTCGATCTGCCCATCCGCGGTGAGCTGAGCGCGAAACTGTCTATCGAGCTCAGCCACGCTCTCGGCAACGTTTGTCTGCGACTCCACATGGAACAAGTGTTCTCGGCTGAGAAATTCATTCAAGTGCTCGTCGTACGGGTCGTGATCGCTGATTGAGGCGAGGTGGATCTGCTGCATCGCCGAAGCATCCAGGTTCCACAGCGTTCGCGCGGTGTTCTCCTTCGCCGTCTCGAGTGCCTGGAGCCAGGAAAACATGAATCGCCTGAGGGCGTGCGCGACATGCGTTTGGCGCTCCAACTGCGTGAAGGCCAACGTCAGGCCAGACGCCCGAAACTCGGGCTCCATCAGCGCCGCTTTGGGAAGAACCATTAGGCCCGCAGCGCTAATCTGCGCATGCTCGCTGAAGCGCAGCTTGTTCTGTTCAAGCTCCGGGTGCGAGGATATTAGTACGAGCGGAGGAAGCATAGCCTCGCCTGCGTCGACCGCCAGTTGCCGAAGATAGTCTTGCACCGCGGCGACCGGTGATGCCGCACCCTGCTCAAGGAACAGGTCTAGGAAAATCGCAGCACACTGTGCGACACGAGCGAAAGCGGGTCTGGGGGCCGGGGCGAATTGCAGGTCGAACTTAGGAGCCTGAAAGGCATCTTGGAAGACCTGCTTCAAATCCGCCACCCGTTGGGCCCGGGATGAGAACGGAGCGAGTAGGGCTAAGAGCCGCGGCTGCGCGAACTGCGCGAACTGGGGCGACAACAGCACTGTGGAGACCGCAGCCTCGCTGGCAAGGTAGGTCGCTGCCTTGTTCAGATCCCAAGCCGCCGCGCCCAACTCTGGCACAGCTTTCGCCACGGCCCAGAGATCTTCGAAAATGGGGTCATTGACATCTGCGATCGTGTCGTAGAAGTTCGCGGCCAAGCGGTGTACATGCGACTTCGTGAGCTGATGGAGCTCGTCGTCGACCACGAGGACGATTTTGGGCGCTGGCTGTTGTGCTGCTGGGGCTTGCTGGGCAATCGAATCCGCCTGGATGACAGGAACTGCTCCTTCTACTTCTTCACCTTCGCCACGCACGTACTGGTCGTTCACGCTTCTCCCTCCCTCGGCAGTTCCAGGACGAATGTTCTGAGCCGCCCATCGACCTCGCCGCTCGCGTCCAAATGAAGTTTTCCACCGTGGTACTCAACGAGTTCTCGGGCGATATACAACCCAAGACCCTTTCCACGCTTTCTCATGCTGAAGTAGGGCCGGAAGATGGACTCACCGTGCGAGGGATCAATGCCCGGGCCGTTGTCGGTGACCATGACCACACTCGCGCGGGTGTCCAACTCGACAACGATGTGCCGTCGCTCCTCGCCGCGCTTCAAACCCTGCTGGACCCAATAGACTGAGTTCGTCAGCAAGTTTTCCAGAACTTGGGCGATCAGGCCGCGCACGAGCCGCACCTCGAAAACCTGCGCAGTTGCGGGTTCGCCATCCACCAGCACTTCGCATGCGACCGCATGACGCTGAAACCTCGCCTCGAAGCCGCTGACCACCGTTTTCAGCTGAGCGACCACGTTGAACCGTTCGCGCCGGTTGCGCCCCGATGGGCTCAAGACGTCGACTGAGCTAATTCGCTTACTGGTGGCTTTGATCTGCGATTGCAGGTTATCAATGAGGTGCACTATGGGGGCATCAGCAGCCGTTGCCTTGCGTAGATTGAGGAGTAGGTCCCCGGTGCTCTGTGTCAGGCGAGTGAGCTCGTGCACGACGATCTCGACCACTAAGCCAATGTTTGCGAGCTCGAGCAACTCGACCCGCGTCTCGCGCGCAAGCTTCAACGCGCTCCTGATAGTCTCGACGTACTCGACCTGCGATTGCAAGGTGCGTCGGACCTCCTCTAGCTTTGGCTGCGCGGCCGACGGCAAGGACCTTGCGATCTCCTCGACTGTCACCAAGGTATTGACCAGCGACACTTCAGATCGTTTCAGGCTCTCTTCTGCCGATTCTTCCTCGATCGCCCGCTTAACTTCCACCTGCTTTATCGCGTCGATGTGCGAGCGCAGGTCCTTGACAAGGATGTCACCGAGTACCGCCACCAAGAGGGTCTGTTCCGAACAAGATACAAGCCGCTCACGGTTGGCGGCATCGATGAGCCGTGGATTCCCCTTCGATGAGATGCAAACTGTACCCACCGTCTGGTAACGATTCAGCATGAAGCCCTTGGTCTTCAGCGCCTTTCCATCCCACTCCAGCCAGTCGTCCTCCATCCCTCCCGTCTGGCCCACGCGGAACCCGTCCCGATAAACGGCAAAGCCGCCGCACCAGACGTTGAGCTCGGCCAGCATCCGTGCCTTGGAGTGATCCAGCGTTCCGACGATGAGCGCGCGGTTGAACCAGTAGCACGACGCAGTAAATGGCCCGAGGCTGCGACAGGTTTCGACGGGTACGCCCGCAAGAGCCGCAAGCTCGTCTAGGGTCCAGGTCCGAGATTCGGCGCTTGAGCCTCCCTTCCAAGTTACCTCCCGGCGTAAGGCCGCTGACTGGCTGTCTTCAGCGCTCGGCGTGAAGCTGATTTCGCATCGAAACTGCGCCACATCCAGGAGCCACGCAGGGATAGGCGTGATGGCGAGGCGGTGTGCGTTCAGCACTACATCGATAGGATACGGTCGCCTGGGGTTGGCGAACGGGTCTTGCAGACGTCGGACGTATTTGTTGAGGAAGTCGGTAACCTTTGCCGCCGACCAATTGGCCAGCAACTCAGTGATGTGGATGACCGTGCCTTGCACATCTTCAGCGTCCGATTCAGCGTCCTCCACTTCAAACAGCACGTCGCCCAGCTCGGCACCAGGACGATCGAACTTCTTCCAGTCGAACTCAATCGAGTTCCAAGACTTCCCTCCTGGTACTTTCGAGCGAACCTTTGCCACCTGGCCGAGCTTCATCATCGAGAGCCGACCGATGCCCTTCTCACCCAGAATAGTGCGGCCCGCCTGCGCCTTCTCGATCAGCTTGTTGGGCGTCCCCACCATCATGAACTTTTCGCGCAGATCGTCTGCTGACATGCCGAAGCCCGTGTCGCGGACTTCAATCCAGAAGTCGCTTCGCAGAAATGCGTCAAGGTAGGCACCCAGTTTGTCCGCCGATGCTCCGTGCTCCTTGAAACGCTGGAGCCACGCTGCACGTTGCTCGATCGTCAAGTCCGCGGAGAGCGTCTTCTCCAGCCGTTCCAGGGCCACCGACACGGCGATGCGTCCTGTCAAGACTTGCTCTCGTACAAGCGCCACAGCTGCAGCGTCGGCGGGCGCCGAGATTGCTACGGCCGTGCGCGGCGACTTGGCGTCAAAGCCATTCTTGATCAGCTCGTACAGCGCCATCTCGTCGGAGGTGATTAGCTCTGCCCCAAGCTGCCGCATCGCGCGAGCAGCAATACGAAACGGCTGAGCGCCACGGGCTTGACTAGTCATGCCACACCTCGGCCCGCTCCTTACACAGCATGCCGGTCTCCTTAAGCGTTCTCATGTTTGCGCCCGAGCGATCGCTGCCACGGCCGCTTCAATGTCTTGATCTGACAAAAACGGCGCTTGTGCGAAGACAAGGCCCTGCTCGCCGTTGAGTTTGGCAGCCAAGTGGCCGCGGCCCAGCAGCAGTTCGGCGCCTGGCCGGTCGAGCGCGATCTTGGATGTTGCTTCGCTGGAGACCTTCAAGATCAGACGATTGCCCAAGTTTTCGCGAAGCTGCATCGGCATCACGTCCTTGTCGGGGCGTTGCGCCGCAAAGATCAGGTGGATTCCGGCCGCGCGGGCCTTTACTCCCAGGCGCTGCACCGCCGCTCCCACCGCCGACTTGTATGCGTCGTCGAGCATCCAGTCCGCGAACTCGTCGTGGATCAAGAAGACCATGGGCAGGCGCTCCTCGCCCGAGACCTTGGCGTTGTAGGTCGGCAGATCGCGCGCGCGGGCTTTGGCGAACGCGCGGTAGCGATCCTCCATCTCCTGCACCAGCGCTTCAAGCACTTCGCCCGCCTTCTCCTTGGTGGTCACGATCTCGTCACGCATGTGCGGCAAGTCGGCCAACGGAGCGTAGTCGACGCCCATCTTGGGGTCGATCAAGATGAGCTGCGCCATGTCTTTGGAGTTCGTCGCGGCGATGTCCAACATCAATGCCTGGATCAGCACCGACTTGCCGCTCCCGGTCGCGCCGGCCACCAAGGAATGCGGCTCGTGGGAAGAGAGCCCGCCGAACTCCGCTCCGAGGTTCAGATACAGCAGAGCTCCGTTGATCTCTTGGAGGCCCAATAGGAAGGACGTGTTGATGCCTGCGACGTTGCGGTTCAGCTCGCGGCGCGACCAGAGCTCCCAGAGCGACACGGCCTGGCGCTTGGAGCCAGCGACCGTCACCACGATTTCGCCAGGCTTCGGCTGGACCGTAACTAGGTTGATCGCGTGCGTGGTCAAGAGCTGGGTGCGCTTGTTCTCGATGTCCTCGACGCGCAGCCGGTCAGAACCTGCCAGGCGCACCAGGCAACCATTGGGCGTCAGCCTCGTCCCGAGGATTGCGGCCTGCAACCCGTAGCTGTTGAGGGCGGCCTTCAGTTTCTTGGTGACATCCTGGGCCCACTCCTCACGCTCGGCATCCGACTGGGAGCCGCCGGCGAACTTGGAAGCGACGAGCTCGGAGAGCGCAGCGCCGAAGTTCGCGGACGATGCCGGCCTGGTCGCCGCTGCCTGGTCCAAAGCGAGCGCTGCGGCGTCGGTTTGTGCCGCACTTTGGACAGGAACTGCCGGCTCTTGCTCCGGGTTGCTGGCCGGAGACATCGCTACGGCCCCCTCTTGCCCTGTCGCGGCTTCGATAACGGCATCGGCAACGCCGCTGGCGAGTTGGCCCATGGCAGCGAGCCAGGGGACGCGAGGCGCTGGCTTCTTGAAGACGTGGCCGTTCCAGGGCTCATGAGCGCCCAGCCCCGCGCGGGCATCGAGCCCGCCAGCGCCCTTGGCATAGGCCTCGGCGAGCTTGCGAAGATCTGGGCGGTCAAAGACCTCCTGCCAGGCCTTCATACCATCAGCCTCCTCTAAGAGCTCTTGCTCTGAGGCCGAGGATGCACCGGCGTCCGACGTGTGGACGTAGACATGCGAGTAGCCGCGGAGCGAAATCTCCACGTCGCCCTCACGAAGCTTCGCTCGGGCGCGCTCCATCAGGCCCGTCATCCCCGGCGGGATGTCTGCGTCAATGAGCATGTCGGCCAGGCGGGCGAGCCACACGTCGCGGTCGAGCCGGCCAGGGTCGCCGAAGAGCGCCTCGCGGAACATGCCTAGAGTGGCCAAGAGCTGATCCTTGGAGTCGCGCCGCGCCTTGGCGAGGCCATCGGCGGAGACATATTTCGATTCGACGATCGAAATGACCACCCGGATGCCCTCTTCCCACTCCTCGACATTGAGGGCGAGGATGTCGGCGATGCGGCTCTCAGGCTGCGAGAGCCAGCTTGCGTAGTCGTCAAGTAGGAAGTAGGCGGTCAAAACCTTGCCGCTGCCCGCTGTCGCCCTGAACTCTTCGGCGAGCAAATGGCGGCTGAGCACAAGGCCGATCATTTCGCCCGCGGAGACGCCGCGCTTGGCGGCCCGCAGCACGATGTCGCCAGAGACCGAGAGCGCATCGCGCTTGGCCTTGTCGGCGGTGGCCTGGACGTCGGAAGTGTCGAGCTGCAAATTCAACTCATCCAGACGACGGCGCACCAGCACTCCCAACAGACGCAGCTCGGAGGTCGAACTTACAATCATATTGCGGCCATTGGTCGAGCCGCGGCGGTAGCGCACGACCGTGATGTCGTTGTGCTGGAGCTGGCGCTTGTCGAGCAGCTCGTCGTAGGTGGCGACCCATTCGGCCAAGTCGTGGGCGTCCTTAATCATCCCGGCCAGGGCAGGGTTCTGCAGCGAAATGCGCCGGGCCGGTAGATATCGCTCGCCAGGCAACGCATCGAGCTGGCGACATACGGCGGCCACCGCGGACACGTACGCCCAGCCGGAGGCCGTCTGCCAGGGGCAGGTCAAGAACGTCGTGGATTTGAGCTCGTTCTCTCCCGAGACGCTGCGGTAGGACCAGCGCGAGGGGGCGTGCTCGAGGTTCGGCCGGTCGTTGGTCCAAGGCACCGACAGCCATTCGGACTGAGCGGCGCGCGAAACCACATCGTGCAGGAACGCCACGTCAAAGGCCTTGAAGCCCTGGGCGCTCTCACCAGTAGTCGCCGAGATCGGCGTGACCGATATGCGCAGCTTCGAGATGAAGTTATCGCTGGTCTCGCTGACCACGGGCAGGTCCGGGTCGTCGCCGGCCTTGTTGACCAACTCGCCGTACACGCTGCGAAGCTTCGCAGGGTCCGAGTGACGCACTGACACGCTGCATTGCATCTTCCCGTCTTCGTGGATCGAAGAGAGCTCACGCACCGTCGCCAGCGGCAGTTCGGCCGCGTCGGCGTTGTAGAGTACGACGCTGAGATTTGAGGCCTCATGGGGCTGCAAACCGACATAGCGCTCCAAGAGTTCGCGCGCCTGCTTGGCAGCGGCGGCCGGATCCACGTCAGTCATGGCGTCCTCAGCGCCGCGCGTGGGCGACTCCAAGAGGCTGTAGCCGTTGACCGTGCTGCTCTCCGAGACTAGCGCCGGCGCGCCGGCCCGGTTGAGCACGGCGATCTCCGGATAGAACGGGTGAGCGATCTCATCGGAGAGCTCGCGCATGAAGATCTCGCGGTCGCCGTAAAGGATGCTGCCACTCGAGAGCAAATGGGTGGCGAAGCCAGCCACGCGGCGGGACTTCACTGCCAGCGCCTTCATGCGCTCGGGATGCCACGGCGGGATGATCAAGGCGGGGTTGTCGCCGGCCACGCGGGCGGTGCCCACCGACAAGATCTCCGAGACCAAGCGCGATCGGCAAACGTCGCCGCGGGCCTGCGACATGAGGGTCGACATCAGCGCGCCGAAGGACTCGGCTTGGCGCATGACGGCCTCGCCGTGCAGCCCGATGGAGACGAAGTCGTCCATCGCCTTGATGTAGTCCTCCTCGAACTTGTCCCAGGACGCCTTGACCTCATCGCGTTGCGACGGGGTCAGGTATCCGCCTTCCGCCAGATCCTTGATCCGGGACTTGATTTCGGCTCGCAGGCTGCGCAGCTTGTTGGCGGCCGGCACGAGCGAGCCAGCATCTGTCGAGTAGGTGGCCTCCAAAGTGCTGGTGTCGAGCAGCGAGACGTTTTGCACCCCGCCCTTCTTGCTCACCAGGCGGCGCGGGACTTCCGTGCAGCCAACCGCGCCCTTCTCCAAGAGGCGGCGCATGTCGGCGACCATCGACAAGCCGATGGAAGTTGGTTTGTAGCTCCACAGAAGCTGGGTCTTCGCGAGCACCGTCTCTTTGTCCTTGGAGGTCTGGATCAGGGCCACATCGAACTTGATCTGCAAGGCCACGCGCGAGAGTGACGAATTCGGACGGACCTTGTTCTTCTTGTCGTTGCGAAGCTCCTTCTCTTTGGCGAAGAAGGCCTCGTAGTCGAACAGAGGGTCGGGCAGGCTCGCGTTGCCTAGGCGCTCCACCTTCCATTCGGCCTTGGAGCCCATGAGCTCCTTCAAGCCCCGATACATTGCCGAAAAGTAGCTGCCAGCGTCGTAGTTGAAGCGTTCGCGCCACTCCTTGCGCCCCTTGCCCACGGTGAAGCGCAGGATCCGGTCGCCCTCGGCGTCGCGCAGGCCCGCATGCAGACTGTTGACCACGCGGACGAAGCCATCGAAGAAGTCGCTGCACTCGATGGGCTTGCCGTAGAGAGCCTTCTCCCAACGGGCGCAGAGCTTGGCGTCTTGCTCGAGCAGCCGGCGGTGCTTGACGAAGAATTCCTCGTCGTCCTCGGTGAAGTCGGAACGGCGCTCACGCGACTTCAAGTCCTCCAAGAACTTGCGGCCCTCGGGGTCGAGCGAGTTCTCTTGGTCGCAATCGTGGTCGAAGAAGCGGACAGTGGCGTCGGCCAAACCGAGCTGCTTCTCCTTGGGCTTGTCGAAGGCCAGGTAGACGCCATCGGCCTCCCATTCGAACTGGGCCAGCGCGGACGCCGCCTCTTGGTCTCCGGCGGGGGCCGAAGCGAAGGCGTCGAGCGCCAGGCGCGCGGCTTCGGCGATCTCGGTGGCGTTGGCGGCGATGCGCTCGACCAACTCCTCGGGATCCAGCGGCTGCCCGTTCTGGCGGAGTTTCTTGAGCAGCGGCGCACGCTGGGTGTAGAGCTTCGCGAAGGCCTTCTGCCAAGACTTTCGAAGTGACCCGAAGCTCTTAGCGTTGGCGAATAGCGCGCTGTCGCGAGGCAGGCCCGCGCGCGGCAAGGCGAAGCCCACGGCGTCGCGGATGGCCAGGCCCCGGGTGGAGATGGCCTCGACGATCTCGGAGCAGAACTCTCCGAGCTGAACCAAGGAGAGCTCGGAAGAAGCCAGTAAGCCGCCCAGTGCCGCATGGAACACCAAGCGGTCGTCCGGCACAGGCGAGAGCCCACCGGCATGCAAAGTGGCCTCGACCCAAGGTTCGGGGTCGGCGCGCATCTCCTTGGCGCCGATGGCCATGACGTGGCCGAGCGTATCGGCTAGGTTGTGCTCGTTGCCATTGGCAGTGAGGATCGCCGCCTTGGCAGTCGCCGCGTTGTTGCGGATGTAGCCGGCGTTGTGCGCGATCAGGATCTCCGGCGGCAGCCCCTGGCCCTCGACCAGGGCATCCGGGATCATGAGATCCACTCGGGCGAACAGGTCGGGATTGGCGAGGATCGCCCGCGCCACCGCCGCAATCTGGTTCGATGAGAGCTTGTCGAGCCGGAAGAGCGCGGCGGAATCCCCCGGCTGCCCAGGGTTGGAAATGCGCTTGGCGAGGATGTCCGCGCCAACGCGCCCGATGATGCGGTCGGTCAGCATGCGGCCTCACCCTTGAACGCGAACGGGTTTTCAACAAACGAGCAGGAGTCGGAGAGCCGGCGGACCAAGCCCAACCCCACGAGCCGGGCTTCGAGGTTGTCCCGGTTCTCGCTGAGCTCCTCTTGGTCGACGAGCTTCGCGTCGAGCAGGCGCGCGCCTTCGGCATCGCCGAGGACCAAACCGTAGCGACGCTTGGCTTCGGCCAGGAACTCGTCAAACTGCATGCGGTCGTCGACGATGGCCACCACGATCGACTTTAAGAGCCGGTCGTTGGGGGCATAGCGCGTGCGCCGCGAGAGGCGTCGCGAGCTCAGGCCAATCGCGCGCGACCAGGACGCGTGGATCTTGCCGACGTGCTGCTCATGGCGAGCCAGGGCAAGCTCGGTGAGTTTGCCAACCAACACGTCCGGGCTCTCGCCCGAATAGTCCTCATCGTCCCGGCCGTCGGCCGAAGGCCACTGGAACCGCTCGCGCATGAGCCTCACACGCTCGGCTTCGGGAAACTCGCTGGTCGCGGCTTTGGCCCAGAGGGGGTCCATGCGGATCGACTCGACATGGGCGCGCACGGCCTTTGCGGGCAGGCCTTGGTTGAGCTGGTAGCTGTCGCCGGACAGCGCCCGGACTTTCGTGCGCTCCCTGGAGACGATCTCGCAGACGATCTCAACCGGATCGTCATCGCCTGCCACGCGCTTGGCCCTCTCCAGGAAGTAAAGCAGCATGTTGAGGCCGGAGATGGCAATCAGGTGCTCCAAGGCGTCGTAGATTGGCATGTCCTTGGCCAGGATGGACAGCCAGTCTTCGCAGATCTGGTCGAAGCGCGGGTTGGCGGCCTCGGGCAGGTAGCCCGACTGCCGAGAATCGTCCGCCCGCTGCGGCGCGCCTTGCATCGCGCGGGCGAGCCGATTCATCGGCGCCTCGCGATCGAAGAGGCGCTTGGCCAGCAAGTCGCCAAGCACGGAGCCGCGCTTTGCTCGAGTTAGCATCATGTAGAGCAGTTCGCCGGTTCGAGCGAAAAAGCGCCGGTCGTTGCTCATCTTGCCCTTGGCGTCGATCTCCAAGTCCTCGTAAAGGGCGTCGGGGCCGAAGGGGAAGACGAACTTGGAGCTCCAGCGCTTGTTGCTACGCGACTCGAAGGAGGATGAGCGCAGCAGTTCCACTGCCTTTGCGAAGTCGTCGAAGCTCGCGAACGAATGGCGCAGGTAGGCCATGTCGTCGGCGCCATCGCCATTCCCGGTCGAGCCTTGAGCGAACTTCTCGGACCACTGCCGCCACTTCTCCTCGTCGGGCTGGGCGCTCTCGGAGATGGATTCGACGTAGGGGTTGTTGAAGAGCAGCCCCCGCAGGCGGATCTGACGTTGCGGCTGGAACTTGAAGGCCCCGCCAAGGCCCTCGTGCGGGCGCAGCGGCTTGTCCAAGTTCGAACCCAGCACGCCGAGGAACTCGAGCACCGTCAAATGTGGGAGCTGCTCATCGTAGAGGCGGTGGCCCCAGATGTTCTCGTCGACGGTGAAGTCGACGCTCCTTATCTCGGTGCGCTTGAAGATCTCGCTCATACCGGGGACCTCACGGTCACGGGGCGCGCGAAGCCACGGCCTCCCGGCTCGATGTCGATGAAACTGAGCGTCAAGGCTGAAGCCTCTCCGCCGACCTCGTCGTCGTCACCGACAAATCCAGCCTTGCGGACGATCTCGGCCTTGCGCAGCAGCTTCGCCTTGAAGGCGAGCAGGTCTTCGAGGCACTCGTTAGAGAAGCTCGCCGGCAGCGCGCCTTCGGCGACGCGCGAGAGGAATTCATGCCTGATTGGCGTGAGGTCGAAGGCCACTGAGTTTCCGGGTCCGGGCGAGAGCGAGAGGTCGAGCTGTGGGCGGCCGGTCTCCTCGTCGAGCCTGATGGCCATACCCACGCCGCCCTGCCTTCGCGAAGGCGTCTCGTGGTCGCAGAGCACACTCACCCGGCTTTGCGTGAAGCCGCCGGAGCTGGCGATGAAGATGCGGTCGACGTTCTCCAAGAGCAGGCCTGTCATGACCCGGTTCAGGCCTCGGGCGATGCGTCCGCGTGTCGCGTCGGTCACGGGCCTTTTGGCCTTGAGCGATTCGATGATGTTCAGGTAGTCGCCCGCGAAGCGGAAGGCCGTCATCGACCAGCGTGGGTATCCCGGCTCCGACTCAGGCAGAGAGAAGTAGAGGCGGCGACGCTGGTCCTCCAACACTTCCATGAACTCGGTAGATCCGCCTTCCAGGCGCGCGCCTTCATGGCCCTCAAGGTAGGCGTCTTGCGCCGCGCGAAACTCCGCCGTCGCGCCGTAGACCGGGTCGACGGCCACCAAGCGCGCGAAGTCCTCCTGCAACCGCGAGTCATCCTTGCCATACACAAGCAGGCCGTCGGCCGCGTTTGTCGTCTCCTCGCCCACGCCGAAACTCGCCATGGCTTTGAAGACCGGGCGGTCTGAGGCCCTGCGCTTCGGCAGGTTCGCCCCGAAGGCGTTGGCATAGATGCTGGCCAAATTGACATGTCCAGCCTCTTGGATTCTGGGCACGTCCGCGCAGGTCATCAGGTTTTCCTTGGCCAGCTTCGCGTCCGCGTAGCCCAAAACCATGTTGGAGCACAGGGCCAGCAGGTCGCGCACCGGCAGGTGCAGCCCGTTGAGGCGGGCGATCTCGATAAGGTCGCCGAGTCGGCGGGCGAGCTGCCCTCCATCAGCTTCGCCGAGGAGGCGGCGGCGGTTCTCATCGATCGGGCAGACTTTGCCGCCAACCTTCAGGGCGCAGCGCGAGCAGTTGTCCCACTCTGGGTGACTTGCGACTGCATTGGCGACTTCGTCGAATGTGCTGCGGCCGGTGGATCGACTCAGATCGAAGACTGCCAGCCGATCCGGTGCAGGGCCCGCTTGCAGAAAGCGCTCTTGGAGGGGCTTGCGCAGAGGATGGACGCGATCCTGCCGCTTTCCCAGATCGCGGAGCCGATCAAGAATTTGGCCGTGATTGGCAGCCAGAACCACGATCTCCGAGTCGTCTCCGCCGAGTACCGACCTTTCCAGGCGCTGTAAAGGCAGGTCGCTTTCTTCGCCGTTGAACTCGGAGAGGTCCTTGATAAACACCGCCAATCTGCCATCAGCCAGGCGATGCTCCTTCACGTTCCCCTTCGCTGCCCAGACTTTGGGGTCCCCTCCAATGAGCGCCCATAGCGCACGGCAGTGGTAAGTCTTGCCATCGCCAGCTGTACCCGCAATCAAAAGCGAACCGGGTACCGAAGACTCAACATGCCGCACCATGGCGTCAAGCAGCGGCGTGGACAGCGCGATTGGCACGACCTTCGCACGGCCTAGTGCGCTCGACACGTATTCGTCGAACATGGTCAGGTTGTTCGGCGTCGGCCCGTAGCTCCTCAAAAAACGTACCCAAGCCGCAGCAGGCGGGTTGGCGGAGTCACCCAAAGGCTGCAAATCCGTCTGGCTCATTGACCGCTCTCCCTTTTAGGCCCATTTTCCACGGTCGGCGCGGGTGCACCCAGGCCATGCGTAGGAGCAAGTCGAAGCAGCGCGGTGCTCCAGTTGAACCCTCGCGCCTAAGGGACAAGAAGAGCTGGCCGATCCAGCGGCCGTCCGACAAGCCACCCATGGGGAGACCGAGGCCGAGTACAAATCCGAGCGAGGTCATGGAGGCATGTGCCGCGTACCGACTCAGCGCGGGGTGGCGGCCTCCTGGCAAACCGGGGGTGCGAATCTCGCTAGGCAAGACGCCCGAAGGTTGCGTGCCGGTCCCGTCGATGCGGGCGAGCGCCGAAGCCGCATACATCGTCACAGAGCCCAACGGTCACTTCGCGCTCGCACGGATGTTGTGACGACACAGACCTCGTCACAAACCTCGACACAAAGCAAAACGCCGACCACGGGGCCGGCGTTCAACTATTCCTAAGTTATTGTTTTTATTCGAGAATTCTTGGTTGCGGGGGCAAGATTTGAACTTGCGACCTTTGGGTTATGAGCCCAACGAGCTACCAGGCTGCTCCACCCCGCGACTGAGCCTGTGACTATAGCACAGGCTCGCCATGGGCGTGCATGGACCTTGGCGCTTGTGGCGTGCGCGCTTCTTGCTCTGGATTGGTCGTGGCGCCATGGGCGCCGGTCCTTGCAGGGGGCGTGTCATGAAACGCTTTGCATCCATCGTGTACCTGGCCGTGGCCTTGGCGTCGCTGGTCTTTGCCTCGGTGTGGGTGTGGGACGCTGCCTCGCCGTCTCAGCCTGACGCGCCCCAGGTGCGCTGACGCAGCCGCCTTCGGCCCCCGCTGCCGGCGCCGTCCACCAGGTGCGTCGCGGTGCGCGCCTGCACCGTTTCGGGGTCTTCCTCGGCGTGCGTGCCTGCGTTGGTGGCAAGATGGGCTGACACGCCCCTGTTGGCGGCGTGGGTACCAACTCAGGAGGTGCGATGGACCGCAGAGACTTTTCGCTGGCCCTGTTGGCCGCCCCGGGCCTTTGGACACCGGCCTCGGCCGTCTGGGCCGCGGGCCTGCTGTCGGACGCCGACGCCGCCGCCGGCATCCGCGCGGCGCTGGAACGCGGGGCGTTGTCGGCCGTGGGCCTGCTGGGCAAGGCCGATGGTTTCCTCGGCAACCCGAAGGTTCGCATCCCGCTGCCGGGCATCCTGAACGACGCCGCCAAGCTGCTGAAGGCCACCGGTCAGCAGGCCAAGGTGGACGAACTGGTCACGGCCATGAACCGCGCCGCCGAGGCCGCGGTGCCCGAAGCCAAGACCCTGCTGGTGCAGGCGGCCAAGTCCATCACCGCCAAGGACGCCTTGGGCATCGTGCGCGGTGGCGACACCTCGGTCACCGACTTCTTTTCCAGCAAGACGCGCAGCCCCTTGAGCGTGAAGTTCCTGCCCATCGTCACCCGAGCCACCGAGAAGGTGGCGCTGGCCGACAAGTTCAACGCGGTGGGCGGCAAGGCCGCCAAGCTGGGCCTGCTGAAGGGCGAAGACGCCAATGTGCAGCGCTACGTCACGCGCAAGGCGCTGGACGGCCTGTACGCGATGATCGGCGAGGAAGAGCGCAACATCCGGCGCGACCCCGTCGGCACCGGCAGCGCCATCCTCAAGAAGGTGTTTGGCTAGGTCTTGGCGGCGCCAGGGGGCTTCACAGCCCCTTGGACAGCTCGAACATCAGCGCCGAAGGCAGTGAACTGACGATGGCGTCGCGCCCCACGCGTGCCATCTGTGCGTCGCCGAAGCTGGACACTTCGAAGGTCTGGCCTTGCTCGGTGATTTCCACGTACACCATGCCTGGCGCGCTGTGGCTCAGGCTTTCGCGCAGCGTGTCGAACGGCGCGCCGGTCAGTGCCGACTCGTAAACGATGGCGTTGGGCGCGCCTTCGTCGCAGAAGATGCGCGCGTCGTCCACCGAACTGACGTAGTCCACGATCAGCCCCATGTGCGCGATGGCGTGGCGCACCTGGTTGCGCACGTCGCGGCGCGACGCGATCACCAGCACCTGGTTGCCGGCCAACGGCAGCGCATTGCCGCTGGCGGCGAAGCCGGTGTCCAGCTCCACCGTGCTCATGCCTTCCAGCGTGTCGTTCACGGTGCGCGGGAACTCCAGCGTCAGCGTGGTCTCGTTGGCGCTGTCGGCGCGGTCCTTGTGCAGGCCCATGGTGCGGGCGATGCAGTCGATCAGGCTCCACGACAGTGTTTCCAGCGACTTCAGCCGCAGCGTTTCCGAGGCGCTGCGCGGGGCGTTGGCGCCATCCGGGGCCAGGTCGGCCGGGCGGTGTCCGAAGCGGCAGCTCAGCCGCGCGTGCGCCGGCCAGGGCTTCATGTCCAGGCGGAATTCAATGTGCGTGCGTGAATGCTCCAGGCTCCAGTCCAGCACCGCCTGCAGCAGCGCGAACAGCAGCGACGCGTCCACCACCACCTCGGCGGGCTTGAGCACCTGGCGCAGCTGGATGCCGCGGTCCTGGACTTCGCGGCCACGCTGCAGCAGCGTGTCGCGCAGCATTTGCGTCAGGTTCAGCTGTTCCTGGGTCTGGCGGATGCGGCCCGATGCGAAGCGGGCGATCTGCTGGCCCATCATGCTGGCCCGGCGCGCGGCTTCCAGTTCGTCCTTCAGGGCGCGCAGGCCCTGGCGGTCGATGATGCCGGTCTCGGCCAGGATGGTCACGCGTTCGAGCGCGGACGTCAGAGGGGCCGCGATTTCACCGGCCACCTGGGCGACCAGTTCAACGCCCGCATCTTCGTCCTCAGGGTGCATTTCGGCGGGGGATTGAACAGCGGCGTGCATCGGCAAAGGTCGTTTCAGGTCGGACAGATCCATGCGCGGACGCTCCAGTGTGGAAAATGGTTGTCCGACATGTGCATACGAGGCCGCATGCGCGTCGATTCCACGAAAGCGCGGCAACGCCGACCAACGATGACAACCAGCGCCAGGATCGTGTGCCCCGGGGCCACCACCGTCCACCCCGTACCCAAGGGGGAGACGATCATTTCTCTTCGGGGCGGCGTGAAGAAGTCACGCGGCAGGTTCTGCAGGGGTTGGGCGTAAAGCATGAATCGTATCGCACGCGCCCTGTTCGCAATGGCCTTGTCCCTGCTCTGTTGCGCCTGCGCGCCAGCATTGGATTGGCGTTCCATGACGCTGGTCGGAACACCCTTGCAGGTGAGCTTTCCCTGTCGCCCGACTGTCATGGCGCGCGACTTGAAGTTGCTCAACACGCCGCTGCACTGGACCTTGACCGCCTGTGACGCCAGCAGCATGACCTTCGCTGTCGCCTGGGCCGACGTGCCCGACCCGGCGCGCACCACGCCGGTGCTTCAGGCCCTGGCGCGGCAGGCCAGCGAGAACCTGCGGGCGGCGCCGCGGGCTGCGCTGGCGGCCAGCGTACCGGGCATGACCCCCAATCCATCGGCGCAGTGGCTGCTGTTGCAAGGGCATTCGCCCGACGGCCATGCCATGACGCAGCGCGTGCTGCTGTTTGCCCATGGGCTTCGCGTGTACCAGGCCTCGGTGCTGAGTTCGGGCGCCGACACCGAAGGTGATTCCGCTGCGCGCAGCTTCTTCGATGCACTGCGGGTCCAGGCGCCATGACCGGCCCGGCAACTCGCCTGACCCCGCGCGCCATGGCGCTGGTGTTCCTGGCCTTCGCGTTCGCCTACTTCTTTTCGGCCCTGGTGCGAGCGGTCACCGCCACCCTGGCGCCGGTGTTCGCCGACGAACTGGGCCTGAAGGCTTCGCACCTGGGCTTGCTGGCCGGGGCCTACTTCTTCGGCTTTGCGCTGATGCAGCTTCCCTTGGGCCAGGCCCTGGACCGCCACGGCCCCAAGCGGGTGCTGCTGTTGCTGCTGGGCTTGGCGACCTTGGGCTGCGCGGCCTTCGCGTTGGCGCAGGGCCTGGTGCCGCTGATCGCCGCCCGCTTGTTGATTGGCGTGGGCGTGTCCGCCTGCTTGATGGCGCCCTTGACGGCCTACCGCCTGTACTTCCCGGACAGCGCGCAGATGCGTGCCAATTCATGGATGCTGATGACCGGCTCGCTGGGCATGGTGGCTTCCACGCTGCCGGTGCAGTGGCTGCTGCCCCTGCTGGGCTGGCGCGGGCTGTTTTGGTGCGTGGCGCTGTGCCTGGTGGTGTGCATGCTGCTCATCGCCCAGGTGGCTCCGGCCGACGCTCGGGCAACAGTCGCGGGCGAACGTGTCTCTGACGGCGGCTACCGAGCGGTGTGGCGCCATCCCATGTTCGTGCGCATGGTGCCGCTGGGTGCCGTCACCTACGGCGGGTTGGTGGCCATGCAGGCCCTGTGGATCGGCCCCTGGCTCACTCAGGTCGGTGGCCACAGCGCCAAGCAGGCAGCAGGTGGCTTGTTGGTGGTGAACCTGAGCATGCTGTTGGCCTTCGGCGGTTGGGGGCTGGCCATGCCGGCACTGCTGCGCCGTGGCTGGCACGCTGAACGCCTGATCGCCCTCGGCTGGCCCCTGGGCGTGGTCCTGATGGCTGCGCTGGTGTGGTTGGGGCCCCAGGCAGGCGCCCTCTGGTGGGCTGCCTGGTGTGTGTGCACCAGTGTGGTTTCGCTCAGCCAGCCCGCCATTGGGCAGGCCTTCGCGGCGACCTCGGCCGGGCGCGCGCTATCGGCCTACAACCTGGTGATCTTCTCAGGCGTGTTCCTCATCCAATGGACCATCGGGGTGGCCATCGACATGTTGCAGTCACGTGGCTGGGCCACGCTGTCGGCCTACCAGGCGGCCTTCGGCCTGTTCCTGCTGGGCCAATTGGGGGCCGGGCTGTGGTTCCAGTTCAAGGGCCGCGCAAGGGGGCCGGCGGCCACTGCGGGCCAGGGCCGATAATCCGCCATCCCCCCAACGCCATGCCATGCCCGGACTGCTGATCATTGCCCACGCGCCGCTGGCCTCCGCCTTGAAGGCCGCTGCCGCGCATGTCTACCCCGATTGCGTGGTGGAGGCGGTGGACGTGCCGCCCGATGGCCCCTTGCCCGAGGCCGAGGCCGCCGCCGCGCTGGACCGGGTGCGTGACCCCCAGGCGCTGATCCTCACCGATGTGTTCGGTGCCACGCCCTGCAACCTGGCCTTGAAGCTGGCCGACGGGGTGCAGGTGCGCGTGGTCACCGGGGTGAACGTGCCCATGCTGTGGCGCGCCTTGTGCTATCGAACCGAATCGGCCGAAGACCTGGTGGCCCGCGCTGTGGCGGGGGCCACCCAGGGCGTGATGCAGGTGGCCGTCTCCAGACCTCAGAACCAGTCCATCAAGCCGGGTGACCATGCTCAAGTCAACGCTCACCATCAGCAATAAGCTGGGCCTGCACGCCCGCGCCTCGGCCAAGCTCACCAAGCTGGCGGGCAGTTTCCAGTGCGACGTCTTCCTCACCCGCAACACGCGCCGTGTGAACGCCAAGAGCATCATGGGCGTGATGATGCTGGCCGCCGGCCTGGGCAGTGAGGTGGAACTGGAAACCTCTGGCGCGGACGAACAGGCTGCCGCCGAAGCCATCACCAAGCTGGTGAACGACAAGTTCGGCGAAGGCGAATGAGCGCCGGCGCGCAACGTCCCACCGTCATCGGCATCGTCGTCGCATGAGCATCCAGATCTTCGGCCTGCCGGTTTCCAGGGGCGTGGCCATCGGCCGCGCGGTGCTGGTGGCGTCCAGCCGGGTGGACGTGGCGCACTACTTCATCGACGTCACCCAGGTCGACGGCGAGATCGACCGGCTGCGCGACGCCCGCGACCAGGTGGCGGGCGAACTCAACGGGCTGAAGCGCGACATGCCCCACGACGCGCCGGCCGAGCTGCCCGCGCTGCTGGACGTGCACCTGATGCTGCTGTACGACGACACGCTGATCAGCGCCACCAAGCACTGGATTCAGGCCCGTCACTACAACGCCGAATGGGCCCTGGCGGCCCAACTGGAGGTGCTGGGCCGCCAGTTCGACGAGATGGAGGACGAGTACCTGCGCGAGCGCAAGGCCGACCTGGAACAGGTGGTCGAGCGCTTGCTGCGGGCGCTGGCCAAGGCCGACGCGTTGATCCCTGCCCGGCCCGCGGTGCGTGACTTTGCGGGCGAGGACCCGCTGGTGCTGGTGGCCTCGGACATCGCGCCGGCCGACATGCTGCAGTTCAAGCGCAGCGTCTTCACCGGTTTCATCACCGACGTGGGCGGCAAGACCTCGCACACCGCCATCGTGGCCCGCAGCATGGACATCCCGGCCGTGGTGGGCGCGCGCGAAGCCAGCCGCCTGGTGCGCCAGGACGACTGGCTCATCATCGACGGCGACGCGGGTGTGGTGGTGGTCAACCCGTCGCCCCTGGTGCTGGAGGAATACCGGTTCAGGCAGCGCCAGAGCGAACTGGAGCGCGCGCGGCTGCACCGCCTGCGCCACACGCCATCGGTCACCCTGGACGGCCAGGCGGTGGAACTGCTGGCCAACATCGAGCTGCCAGGTGACGCCGTCTCGGCGTTGGATTGCGGCGCGGTGGGCGTGGGCCTGTTCCGCTCGGAATTCCTGTTCATGAACCGCGATGGCGAATTGCCGGACGAGGAAGAGCAGTTCCAGGCCTACCGCGACGCGGTGGACGCCATGAAGGGCCTGCCCGTCACCATCCGCACCGTCGATGTGGGCGCGGACAAGCCCTTGGATCGGCTCACGGTGCAGGAACTCCGCCACGAGCACCTGCTGAACCCTGCGCTGGGCCTGCGGGCCATCCGCTGGAGCCTGTCCGAGCCTGGGATGTTCCGTCAGCAGTTGCGCGCCATCCTGCGCGCCAGTGCCCTGGGAAAGGTGCGGCTGCTGATCCCGATGATTGCGCACGTCAGTGAAATCCACGCTGCACTGGAGTGCCTGTCACGCGCCAAGCAACAGCTTGACGAGGCGGGCAAGCCCTACGGCGAGGTGGAGATCGGGGCAATGGTCGAGATCCCCGCTGCCGCGCTGGCCTTGCCCAGCTTGCTGCGCCACCTGGATTTCGTCTCCATCGGCACCAACGACCTCATCCAATACACGCTGGCCATTGACCGCGCTGACGAATCGGTGGCCCACCTGTACAACCCCTGGCACCCTGCTGTACTGCACCTCATCCGCGGCACCATCCGAGCCGCCGACGCGGCCGGCAAGCACGTCAGCGTGTGTGGCGAAATGGCAGGCGACCCTGCATTCACCGAGCTGCTGCTGGGCATGGGCCTGCGCAGCTTTTCCATGCACCCGTCGCAGATGCCCACGATCAAGCAGCGCATCCTTCGCGCTGACACCCGACGCATTGCCCTGCGACTGGACCAGATCCTGGCCTCAGACGACCCTGAGCGGGAGATGGCTGCAGGCAGGCCGCATGAATAAATTTCCAGGGCTGCTTGCACACCTGGAAAACCCTGTGCTACAGTAGCAGGCTCTGCTCATCGCGAAGGCCGCAAACGGTCCCAGCGACCCGGGCAAGCGCAACGACAGTCGGCAAGCAGTAAATAACCGAGCGCTTGACAGGGGATTGAAAAAGATGCCAGAATCACTGTCTTCGCTGATCACAAGTCAGCAGCGCTGAAAAGCGATGTTCTTTAAAAATCAACAGCCGATAAGCGTGGGCGTTTGAAGGCGAATGCCAAGAGTCCTCGGACTCGCAAACGCTCACGGAAGTAGAAGTGAAGTTCACTTCAATTCCGTTTAGAGTGAGTTTTAAAACAGTGATTAAACTGAAGAGTTTGATCCTGGCTCAGATTGAACGCTGGCGGCATGCCTTACACATGCAAGTCGAACGGTAACGCGGGGCAACCTGGCGACGAGTGGCGAACGGGTGAGTAACGCATCGGAACGTGCCCAGTAGTGGGGGATAGCCCGGCGAAAGCCGGATTAATACCGCATACGACCTACGGGTGAAAGGGGGGGATCGCAAGACCTCTCGCTATTGGAGCGGCCGATGTCAGATTAGGTTGTTGGTGGGGTAAAAGCCCACCAAGCCGACGATCTGTAGCTGGTCTGAGAGGACGACCAGCCACACTGGGACTGAGACACGGCCCAGACTCCTACGGGAGGCAGCAGTGGGGAATTTTGGACAATGGGCGCAAGCCTGATCCAGCCATGCCGCGTGCGGGAAGAAGGCCTTCGGGTTGTAAACCGCTTTTGTCAGGGAAGAAATCTTTTGAGCTAATACCTCGGAAGGATGACGGTACCTGAAGAATAAGCACCGGCTAACTACGTGCCAGCAGCCGCGGTAATACGTAGGGTGCAAGCGTTAATCGGAATTACTGGGCGTAAAGCGTGCGCAGGCGGTTGTGCAAGACAGATGTGAAATCCCCGGGCTCAACCTGGGAACTGCATTTGTGACTGCACGGCTTGAGTGCGGCAGAGGGGGATGGAATTCCGCGTGTAGCAGTGAAATGCGTAGATATGCGGAGGAACACCGATGGCGAAGGCAATCCCCTGGGCCTGCACTGACGCTCATGCACGAAAGCGTGGGGAGCAAACAGGATTAGATACCCTGGTAGTCCACGCCCTAAACGATGTCAACTGGTTGTTGGAAGGGTTCCCTTTCAGTAACGAAGCTAACGCGTGAAGTTGACCGCCTGGGGAGTACGGCCGCAAGGTTGAAACTCAAAGGAATTGACGGGGACCCGCACAAGCGGTGGATGATGTGGTTTAATTCGATGCAACGCGAAAAACCTTACCTACCCTTGACATGCCAGGAATCCTGCAGAGATGTGGGAGTGCTCGAAAGAGAACCTGGGCACAGGTGCTGCATGGCCGTCGTCAGCTCGTGTCGTGAGATGTTGGGTTAAGTCCCGCAACGAGCGCAACCCTTGTCATTAGTTGCTACGAAAGGGCACTCTAATGAGACTGCCGGTGACAAACCGGAGGAAGGTGGGGATGACGTCAGGTCCTCATGGCCCTTATGGGTAGGGCTACACACGTCATACAATGGCCGGTACAGAGGGCTGCCAACCCGCGAGGGGGAGCTAATCCCAGAAAACCGGTCGTAGTCCGGATCGCAGTCTGCAACTCGACTGCGTGAAGTCGGAATCGCTAGTAATCGCGGATCAGCTTGCCGCGGTGAATACGTTCCCGGGTCTTGTACACACCGCCCGTCACACCATGGGAGCGGGTTCTGCCAGAAGTAGTTAGCCTAACCGCAAGGAGGGCGATTACCACGGCAGGGTTCGTGACTGGGGTGAAGTCGTAACAAGGTAGCCGTATCGGAAGGTGCGGCTGGATCACCTCCTTTCTGGAAAAAGCATTCAAATTCTTGCGCCCACACTTATCGGCTGTGATTTACGACAGAAAGTGAGACGTGGGCTGGCCCAGTCGCCTGTGGTGCCACGGCGCCCAGACTCACCACGAGGTTCGGGTCTGTAGCTCAGTTGGTTAGAGCACCGTCTTGATAAGGCGGGGGTCGTTGGTTCGAATCCAACCAGACCCACCATCCTCAACGGGGGTGTAGCTCAGCTGGGAGAGCACCTGCTTTGCAAGCAGGGGGTCATCGGTTCGATCCCGTTCACCTCCACCAATTTCGTTGTACTGGAAATGCCTTCTTCGGAAGGCATTTCCAGTGCGATCGCAAGATCGGCTGTCGTTCTTTAACAATTCATAGAGTCGAATCAGAGTTGCTGGCGAAAGCGCTTTTCATGGCGTTCCGTCTCGTCAGCAACATTTTGATTGCGTCAACAGACTTCAACTCAGAAATGAGATTTGAAGACGGCATAACGCGAATACTCAATTGATCGCAAGATCAAACGTTCCTTGACGATGCCCTTAACGTGGGCGTCAAAGTTATAGGGTCAAGTGAATAAGTGCATGTGGTGGATGCCTTGGCGATTACAGGCGATGAAGGACGTGATAGCCTGCGATAAGCTTCGGGGAGCTGGCAAATTAGCTTTGATCCGGAGATTTCCGAATGGGGAAACCCACCCGCAAGGGTATCGCTATCTGAATACATAGGGTAGCGAGGCGAACCGAGTGAACTGAAACATCTAAGTAGCTCGAGGAATAGACATCAACCGAGATTCCGAAAGTAGTGGCGAGCGAAATCGGAACAGCCTGCATGTTTTAGCATTTGATTTATCAGAACGGTCTGGAAAGTCCGGCCATAGCGGGTGATAGCCCCGTATGAAAAAAATCGAGTGTGGAACTAAGCATGCGACAAGTAGGGCGGGACACGTGTAATCCTGTCTGAATATGGGGGGACCATCCTCCAAGGCTAAATACTCGTAATCGACCGATAGTGAACTAGTACCGTGAGGGAAAGGCGAAAAGAACCCCGGGAGGGGAGTGAAATAGATCCTGAAACCGCATGCATACAAAAAGTCGGAGCCCGTAAGGGTGACGGCGTACCTTTTGTATAATGGGTCAGCGACTTACATTCAGTGGCAAGCTTAACCGAATAGGGAAGGCGAAGGGAAACCGAGTCCGAATAGGGCGTCTAGTCGCTGGGTGTAGACCCGAAACCAAGTGATCTATCCATGGCCAGGATGAAGGTGCGGTAACACGCACTGGAGGTCCGAACCGACTAGTGTTGCAAAACTAGCGGATGAGCTGTGGATAGGGGTGAAAGGCTAAACAAACTTGGAGATAGCTGGTTCTCTCCGAAAACTATTTAGGTAGTGCCTCAAGTATTACCATCGGGGGTAGAGCACTGTTATGGCTAGGGGGTCATGGCGACTTACCAAACCATTGCAAACTCCGAATACCGATGAGTACAGCTTGGGAGACAGTGCACCGGGTGCTAACGTCCGGACACGAGAGGGAAACAACCCAGACCGCCAGCTAAGGTCCCTAATATTGGCTAAGTGGGAAACGAAGTGGGAAGGCTAAAACAGTCAGGATGTTGGCTTAGAAGCAGCCATCATTTAAAGAAAGCGTAATAGCTCACTGATCGAGTCGTCCTGCGCGGAAGATGTAACGGGGCTAAGCCAGTAACCGAAGCTGCGGGTGCATAGCAATATGCGCGGTAGGAGAGCGTTCTGTACGCCTGTGAAGGTGAGTCGTGAGGCTTGCTGGAGGTATCAGAAGTGCGAATGCTGACATGAGTAGCGTTAAAGGGGGTGAAAAGCCCCCTCGCCGTAAGCGCAAGGTTTCCTACGCAACGTTCATCGGCGTAGGGTGAGTCGGCCCCTAAGGCGAGGCAGAGATGCGTAGCTGATGGGAAACAGGTCAATATTCCTGTACCGATGTGTAGTGCGATGTGGGGACGGAGAAGGTTAACTCAGCCGGGTGTTGGATGTCCCGGTTCAAGCCTGTAGTCGTGGTCTCTAGGCAAATCCGGAGATCTTAGATGAGGGGTGATAACGAGGCGGCTTGCCGCCGAAGTGAGCGATACCCTGCTTCCAGGAAAAGCCACTAAGCTTCAGCTACACACGACCGTACCGCAAACCGACACTGGTGCGCGAGATGAGTATTCTAAGGCGCTTGAGAGAACTCTGGAGAAGGAACTCGGCAAATTGACACCGTAACTTCGGAAGAAGGTGTGCCTTTAGTAGGTGAACCTGTACAAGGGGAGCCCAATGAGGCCGCAGAGAATCGGTGGCTGCGACTGTTTATTAAAAACACAGCACTCTGCAAAGACGAAAGTCGACGTATAGGGTGTGACGCCTGCCCGGTGCTGGAAGATTAAATGATGGGGTGCAAGCTCTTGATTGAAGTCCCAGTAAACGGCGGCCGTAACTATAACGGTCCTAAGGTAGCGAAATTCCTTGTCGGGTAAGTTCCGACCTGCACGAATGGCGTAACGATGGCCACACTGTCTCCTCCAGAGACTCAGCGAAGTTGAAATGTTTGTGATGATGCAATCTCCCCGCGGAAAGACGGAAAGACCCCATGAACCTTTACTGTAGCTTTACATTGGACTTTGAACAGATCTGTGTAGGATAGGTGGGAGGCTTTGAAGCGGTGCCGCTAGGTGTCGTGGAGCCAACGTTGAAATACCACCCTGGTGTGTTTGAGGTTCTAACCTTGGCCCGTTATCCGGGTTGGGGACAGTGTATGGTAGGCAGTTTGACTGGGGCGGTCTCCTCCCAAAGTGTAACGGAGGAGTTCGAAGGTACGCTAGGCACGGTCGGAAATCGTGCTGATAGTGCATAGGCATAAGCGTGCTTGACTGCGAGACTGACAAGTCGAGCAGGTACGAAAGTAGGACTAAGTGATCCGGTGGTTCTGTATGGAAGGGCCATCGCTCAACGGATAAAAGGTACTCTGGGGATAACAGGCTGATACCGCCCAAGAGTTCATATCGACGGCGGTGTTTGGCACCTCGATGTCGGCTCATCTCATCCTGGGGCTGTAGCCGGTCCCAAGGGTATGGCTGTTCGCCATTTAAAGAGGTACGTGAGCTGGGTTTAAAACGTCGTGAGACAGTTTGGTCCCTATCTTCCGTGGGCGCTGCAAGATTGAGAGAGCCTGCTCCTAGTACGAGAGGACCGGAGTGGACGCACCTCTGGTGTATCGGTTGTCATGCCAATGGCATTGCCGAGTAGCTAAGTGCGGAAGAGATAACCGCTGAAAGCATCTAAGCGGGAAACTCGTCTCAAGATGAGTCTTGCCGGGGCCTTGAGCCCCCTGAAGAGTCGTTCGAGACCAGGACGTTGATAGGCCGGATGTGGAAGCTGGGTAACCAGTTAAGCTAACCGGTACTAATTGCTCGTGAGGCTTGACCCTATAATTTTGACGATGATCGTCAACGGGTTATGCCATCTGTTGTGCAATCAATCTGATTCGATTCTGTGAATTGGCTGTCTTGCCGTGGGCAAGATGGCGACAAGTCAAGCCTGATGACCATAGCGAGGTGGTCCCACTCCTTCCCATCCCGAACAGGACAGTGAAACGCCTCAGCGCCGATGATAGTGCGGGTTCCCGTGTGAAAGTAGGACATTGTCAGGCTATTATTAGAAAAGGCCCGATCGGTTTTCCGATTGGGCCTTTTCCCCTTTCTGGTCTATTCTTTCTATCCGGCAATGCCCTGAATATCTCGGGCGCTTTGCATATCGGTGATGAATTGCTGCTCGCGGGATGCGATGATGGCCAAGAATTCTTCTGAGCCCTGCATCGCAGAAAACCCATCGAAGCCGCGCTCCAGAAACTGTTGGAGTTTCTCCAGCCCTGCAGCTCGGGCGGCAGGGCGCATCCAACGCAGTGACTGCCTCATCAGACGGTTCTGGGTCAATCGGTCCAATTGCCTGCCGAGCGCCAACACCATGCTCAGTTGCCGTTGCCGCGAATCCAGCTGTTGCACTGAACTCCAGGCCGAAGCGTAATCTGCCATCGACATCACAGGTCGAGAAACAGCCCGCGCCATGGCGTCGTCCAAGACCTCGCTCAGGGCATGCAGTTCGCTCAGCAACTCGACCGTGTCAACGACTGACACAGGGAATAACCGCACCAAGGCCGGAACCACGCGCGCAAACTGCGCGTCGCGCCCCGAAAAGTCCCCAGGCCCGTACAACTCCTCAAGGAAAAAACAGGCCGCCTTCTCGTAGCGCGGGTTGATCAAAAAGTCTTGGTAGGTGTGCCGAAATCGCTGATGCTGGAACGCCTTGAGTGCCTGCACCCTCGGTGGCAGTGAACTGTCGAGCCATTGGCCAGCCCTGATGGCGTCCACACGTCCCAGTTCAGCCAAGATCCTTCGAACGCGCGGACTGAAATCGGTGCTCATCGCGCCATCGTATCCACAGGCGCTGTCACCCACGCCGCGGTTAGTGACGACCGCCTAGGCCGATGCCAGAACACGGTGCAACACTCGCCCGATGCAAAGACGCCATGTGCTTGCTCTCGCCGCCGCCTCCGCCAGCGCTGTTGCGCTGGGATTGGGCGTGGCCAGTTGGACACCCGGCCTGCAAAACGCCCACCTGACTCCGGCCGCTCGGCGCCTCATGAGCGCGGTTGCCTCGGTCGTGCTCAGCGGCATGCGGCCACCGACAAGCGAATCCACCCTCGCAGAGCACCTGAACCGGCTGGATCAGATCGTCGCCGGCCTGCCAAATGCCACACGAAGCGAAATTTCCGACCTCCTGGGCATCCTGTCCATCACGCCGGGAAGGTGGGCGCTGGCCGGCCTTGCCGATGCCTGGCCCTTGGCGTCCGAACGCGAGCTGTCATCGGCGCTGCAGGACATGCGCACATCCAGAATCCCGGTGCAGCGGCAGGCCTACCAGGCCCTGCGGGACCTGACGATGGCGGCGCACTTCAGCGCAGAAGGCTCCTGGCGCCATTTGGGCTATCCAGGCCCCAAGCCCCTGTGATGGGCCGCGGAACATGAGCCACCTGCCCGATCCCATTGCGGAAGGCCTGGCCCGTGGTTGGCAGGTCTACAGCGCGGAGCACCGGCCCTTGCCCTTGGAAATGGAGTGCGACGTGGCCATCATAGGCACGGGCGCAGGGGCCGGGATTTCGGCCGAGTTGCTGACAGCCGCCGGCCTGAACGTGATCCTGCTTGAAGAGGGGCCGCTGATGTCCAGTCGGCACTTCAACCAACTGGAACGCGAGGCCTACCCGGCGCTTTACCAGGAAAGCGCAGGGCGTAAGACGGCCGACAAGGCCATCAACATCCTGCAGGGGCGCTGCGTCGGTGGTTCAACCACGGTGAACTGGACCAGTTCCTTCCGAACGCCCGCAGCCACGCTGGCCCATTGGCAGCATCACTATGGGCTGAGCGAACTCACCGAAGCGGAACTGGCGCCCTGGTTCGAGAGCGCCGAACAGCGGCTGTCCATCGCGCCCTGGACCACCGCCCCCAACGAAAACAACGAAATCCTTCGCCGAGGGGCGGCGCCACTGGGCATCGAAGTACGGGCCATCCGACGCAATGTGAAGGGTTGCTGGAATTTGGGTTCCTGTGGCATGGGATGTCCCACCAATGCCAAGCAGTCGATGCTGGTGAGCACCCTGCCGATGGCGATGGACCGCGGTGCGCGCCTTTTGGTGCGAACGCGGGCTCAGCAGTTCAGCCTCAGGGACGGACGGGTGCAGTCGTTGCTGGCCGTGGGTGTGCAGCCCGACGGCACCACGGAAGGTGAGCAGCGTGTCAGCATCCGTTCCCGCCACTACCTGGTGGCGGGAGGCGCCATCAATTCACCGGCGCTGCTGCTGCGCTCTGGTGCGCCCGACCCGCATGGCCTGCTGGGCACACGCACCTTCCTGCACCCGGTGGTGGTGTCTGCCGCGGTGTTCAAGCAGCGCGTGGAGGGTTGGAACGGCGCGCCGCAAACCCTCTACAGCGACCACTTCCTGAACACACAGGCGATCGATGGCCCCATGGGCTTCAAGTTGGAAGCCCCGCCACTGCACCCGCTGATCTTCACCACCACGATGACTGGCTTCGGGGCCGAGGCCGCCACGCTGATGCAGCAGTTTCCGCACGCGCAGGCCTTGCTGGCGCTGATGCGCGATGGCTTTCACCCGCAGTCCGTGGGCGGCCGGGTCACGCTGCGGCGGGATGGCTCACCCGTGCTGGACTACCCCCTCAATGACTTCGTGATGGACGCTGCACGCCGCGCTTTCCTGGCCATGGCCGAGATCCAGTTCGCGGCCGGCGCAAGCCAGGTGATTCCTGTTCATGAAATGGCCCCCTCCTGCACCACCTGGGCGCAGGCGCGCGACCTCATCGCGTTGCTGCCCATGAAGCCCCTGCTCACCCGGATGGTCAGTGCGCATGTGATGGGTGGCTGCGCCATGGCAGGCGAAGAGCGTCTGGGCGTGGTGCGGCCAGACGGTACCCATTGGCAACTGGAGAACTTGTCGGTGCACGACGGCTCCCTGTTCCCGACCAGCGTCGGCGCGAACCCGCAGTTGTCGATCTACGGCATCGTCAACCGCCTGGCCACCGCGCTGGCGAAGCGCCTGAGTGGGCGGGACGTCAAGCTGGCCGCGCCGTTGGCCGGCCCCGCCTGACTGCGACATGCTGGCGCGATTGCAGCGTGCGCTGGTGCTCGGCGTGCTGACGCTGATCCTGGCTTGGGTCGCCTGGGGACTGGTCGGCGGCTGGCCCTGGCCCCACGTGCTGGGTGGCGCGCTGGCCCTGGTGTTTGCGCACGCCTGGGTGTTGGCGCTGGAATTCGTGTTGCTCAGCCAGGTGCGGCCCGGCGCCGGCATCGCCCGCGCGTCAGCGTGGCAGCTGGTGCAGGCGTGGGCGGGCGAGGTCATCAACGGCCTGCGGGTGTTTGGCTGGCGCCAGCCCTTTCGCAGCGGACTGATAGCCGACCACCTGCCTGCAACCGATCGTCAGGGTGTCCTGCTGGTGCACGGTTTCGTCTGCAACCGCGGCTTGTGGACACCCTGGATGCAACGGCTCCAGGCGCAGGGCGTGCCCTTCGTGGCGGTGAACCTGGAGCCGGTGTTCGGCTCGATCGACCGTTACGTGCCTTTGATCGACAGCGCGGTGCTGAAATTGCAGCAGGCCACGGGGCGGCCGCCGTTGCTGGTGGCGCACAGCATGGGCGGCTTGGCGGTGCGGGCCTGGTTGCGGGACCATGACGCGGATGCCCGGGTGAGCGGTGTGGTGACCATTGGCACGCCGCACCATGGCACCTGGCTGGCGCGTTGGAGCATGACCGCCAACACACGCCAGATGCGCCAGGGCAGCGCCTGGCTGCAGGCCCTGGCCGCGGCCGAACCGGCTCAGCGCCGGGCCCGCTTCACCTGCTTTTTCGGCCACTGCGACAACATCGTTTTTCCCGCCCACGCCGCCACCCTGCCGGGCGCGGACAACCGCCACCTTCCCGGCGTGGCGCATGTGCACATGGCCTTTCAGGCCGAGGTGTGGAGCGAGGTCAGCGCCAGATTGGGCTTGTCGCCGGAGGCGTGACGCTGCCGCGCGCAGCGGCTGGCCAGCCAGACGCGCCGCGCCATCAGGGCGCTGCCTGCGGCCAGGCCCAGGTGCATCAGTGAGTGCCCGCTGATGAAGCCCAGTTGTTCGAACAACCAGCCGTCGGCCGCTTCCATGGTGCGCGCCAGCATGTAGATGCCGAGCAGGGCGGCCCAGTCGCTGTTGCAGCTGTAGTGGCAAGGCAGCACCAGCAGGCCGGCCCCCATCAGCAGTACCGGCAGGGCTTCCAGCCACACCAGCGGCCTCAGGTCGCCGTCGCTGAACCACCACCACAGCCCCGCCAGGCAGGCTGCGGACAAGGCCAGCACGCAGTTCAGCGGCGAGCCCCAACGCGCGCTCACCCGCTCGGCCAGGAAGCCCAGCATCAGCAGCGCGCAGCCGGCGGCTTCCAGCACATGGATGGCCACGAACGCCGCATTGGTGGGGCCCAGGTGAAAAGCGGCGGCCAGCAGGCCGCTGCTGCCTGCCACCGCGAAGAAGCCGCCATAGGGCCGGCGCAGCGCGTCCGGGCATTCATTGCCAGCGCGGTGCAGGGCGGCGGCACCCCAGAGGCTGGCCACGGTCAGCGGCAAGCTGCTCAGCACGTTCAGCGCCGAGGGCAGGCCGGCCCACAGCCGGGTGTCGGCGTAGTGCTCGGCTTCGGGCAGCACCAGCCAGGGGCCGGCTGCAAGCAGCCCGCAGGCCAGCGCCAGCGACAGCGCGGCCAGCAGCACCAAGGACGTACGTTGTGACAACTGGTTCGACATGGGACGCCCAGTTTGTCTGGCGCAACGCGTGCCAACAATCGCTCTGAAGAGGGGAAGAAGTCACGCGCCGCTCACGCGGCAACCGACGCTTCAACTGTCCAGGTCGGTCAGCAGGGTGCGGGTGGGGCCTTCGCCCAATGTCAGCAGTTGGGCAATGTCGGCCACGTCGTCGGGAACGGCCGGGTTGTCCCAGGACAGGGCGGTGTGGCGTGCCAGGCGGATGGCCAACAGCACATTCCTCACCTGGGCGCTGTGCGCATGCTGGTCGTCGGTGATGCGCACCAGCAGCGCGGGCAGGCGCCAGGCCTTCATCAAGGCCTGCTGCACTTCGCCCAGGGTCACGCCCAGCAGTTCCCGCTGCACGGCCGCCGAACGCAGGCCGGGTTCCTCGCGCTGGCGCTGGGCCATCTGCTCGGCCAGCTCGGGTTCGTGCACCCACAGCAGCATCTCGGTGAAGTCGTGCAGCAGCGCGGCTTCATGGATCACCGCAGCATCGTGGTCCATGCGGTGAACGGCGAAACCCAGCGCAAAGCGCGCCGCACGGCGCGAGCGCATCAGCACCGCCGCCAACCCGTCCTGCGCAACCGGGCGCTCCGCCATCAGTTGCTCCACCACCGGCTGTTGGCCGAATTCGCGGAAGAAGGGGCTGATGCCCATCAGCACCAGGGCCTCCAGCATGGTTTCAGCGTCCGCGGTGCGGCGGTTGGACCGCAGCTTGGCGGCATGCACCAGCAGCTTCAGGCACATCAGCGGGTCGGCTGAGAAGGTTTCGGACAGCAGGCGCGCGTCGGCCACGTCTTCGTGGTCGCGCCACTGCTCCAACTCGGCCGCGCTGTGCTGCAGCACCGGGATTTCAGCGTCGCGCCAGCGGTTCACCCAGCCGGCCAGGTCCTTGGGGACCCGGCGGGCGCTGGGGGTGGGGGCCGACATCATGGCTGCGGACATGGGTGCGTGGTTCCTGCAACACTTATCGGCGGGAACCGGCCGCGGCTTGAATGGGCCGCGGCCGGTTCGCCGCAGGCGTCACAGCCGGGTGACACCTTCGAGGTGGCCGAACAGCACGCCGTCCACATACAAGGCGCCTTCCGGCGCTGCGCCACTGCCGTGGAACTCCAGGCGCGGCAGGGTTTGCGGTGCGGAGGCTGTGCTTGGGGGCGCAGCCACCCGGGTGGCCAGTCGCGACAACGCCTGGCTGGCCCGCCACAAGGCGGTGGCCAGCAGGCGGCGAACGCGGTGGCCGCGGGGGGCGGTTTCGTCAACGAGCCAGGGGCTCACGGGAGAGGCAGTCATCGTTGTGTCCTTGGGCGGGCGCGGCCGGACGAACACCGGCCCACGCCATGGGCTTGGAAGGCTAGGGGCTGGGCAAGGGCTCGTGCACCAGTTCGCGGCGCAGCGCCAGCTTGAACTGCTGGCGCTGGCCGCCTTGGGATCGGCGGTGCGCTCCGGCACGCCGGCCATGGGCGGCGGCCACCAGCGGGTTGCGGGGCTTGGGTTGGCGGATGGTCAGCTTCATGAGGGAACTCCTTGTGGGTGCTTTGGCGGTCTGGAAAACAACACGGCCCGGGTGCTTGCGCAGCCCGGGCCGTGTGGAGCGGTTGGATTCGGCTATTGAATCCGGCTCGACGGCGTGCCCGGGGGCGCCTGTGCAGAGATACGCGCAGCTGGGTTCATGGCACCTTGCAGGACCACCACGGCCAAACCCGACGCGCAGGTGCGCGGCAGCAGGCGGTTGTGGTGGGCAAAGTTGGACATGGACGTTGGCTTCGGGTGGGGGGTGGTAACCGTGGGTCTCATCGCGCTTGGTTCTTGTTGAGGGACATCAAGAACCAGCTGCAACTTGGGGCGAATGATAAACGAATCGTTATCCGATGCAATAGGTTCAATTGGGGATGCACCGAGCGGCCGGATGGGCGTATGAGCACCCAGAGTGGCCACCGGGGTTGCCCATCACCGCTTGCCCCGCAAGGGCGCCACGCCGGCGTTGGCCAGGCGCCACAAGTCGGGTTCGGCGGGGGTCGGGTTGGTCGCGGGTGCCTGTGCAGAGGCTGCAGTCGGGGCCAGCGTTGGGGCCGCCCCCGAAGGTTCGGGCACCAGCACCTCGCCCAGCAGGTCCAGCAGCCGCGTGCGCGCGCGCTGGGGGTGACGCCGGTAGTAGCTGAGCACCAAGGCCACGATGAAGCGCTCGTCGGCGTCACGGGGCAGGCTCTCGCTGCGCTGCGCGTCGCTCGCTTCCGGTGCCGGCGCCATCGCGGCGGTGTGCGGCAGGTCCATCCAGCCGCGCGGCTTGTGGCATTGCTGCTCGAACTGCCGCGCCAGGCGCTCGCCGATCTGGCGCGACCGGCTCTTGATCTGGCTCCAGTAGCTGGGCTGCACCTGCAGGCGCTCGGCGAAACGCCGCTCCAGGCCCCGCAGCGTGGCAGCGTCGGGCTGCTTGATGGTGGCCCGCACGAATTCGTCGAACAGCAGCAGGGCGTTGTCCAGGCGGATGCGGGCGACATCGAGCGGTGCATTCATGCCCAGATGATAAACGCCGAAGGCCATTGACCGGATTTATGCTGCGGCGCAACAATTCTGCAAGCCCGGTGTCGGGCTCGCGGCCTAGGATGGCTGCGCACAACCCCTGGAGTGCTGTCATGCACAACGTGAAATTGCCCTCTGGCGAGACCTGGCCAGCCCTGGGCCTGGGCACCTGGCGCATGGGCGAGGACGCCCGGCGCCGCAAGGCCGAGGTGGCCGCGGTGCGGGCAGCGCTGGAGATTGGCTACCGCCTGTTCGATACCGCCGAGATGTACGGCGAAGGCGGCGCCGAGCGGGTGGTGGGCGAAGCGCTGGCGGAGGCGCTTCGGGGTGCCACCGTGACGCGCGACGACCTGCAAGTGGTGACCAAGTTCTACCCCCAGAACGCTGCGCCGGACGACCTGCGCGCCGCCTGCGAGCGCAGCCGCCAGCGGCTGCAACTGGACCAGATCGACCTGTACCTGCTGCACTGGCGCGGCGGCGTGCCGCTGCAACAGACCTTGGACGGCCTGGCTGAACTGCAGCAGCGTGGCTGGATCCGCCATTGGGGCGTGAGCAACTTCGACGTGGACGACCTGCTGGAACTGGCTGCGCTGCCCAGTGCGGCGGCCTGCAGCACGAACCAGGTGTACTACTCGCTCACCGAGCGTGGCATCGAGTACGACCTGCTGCCGCTGATGCGCCAGCGCCGCATGCCTGCCATGGCGTACTGCCCGATCGATGGCGGCGCCCTGTCGCGCGCCCCTGCGCTGGCAACGGTGGCGCAGCGCCACAACGCCACCGCCGCGCAGGTCGCCTTGGCCTGGGTGCTGGCCCAGCCCTGCACCTTGGCCATCCCCAAAGCCGTGCGCACCGAACACCTGCGTGAAAACTGGCAGGCCCTGGGCCTGAAGCTGGACCGCAGCGACCTGGCCGAACTGGACACCCTGTTCGCCCCGCCCGACCGGCGCAAGCCGCTGGCCATGGCCTGATCGGCCGGCCCGCCGGCGGGCTCAGCTGAAGATCAGTCGGCGGTCGGCCTGGTCCAAGGTGGCGCAGCCGCACTGCGCCATGGCGATTTCCAGTTCGTCGCACAGCAGGCGCAGCATGTGGGCCACGCCGTGGGCGCCCGCTGCGGCCAGTGCAAACACCTGGGGCCGGCCCACCAGCACGGCGTCAGCGCCCAGGGCGATGGCCTTCAGCACATCGGTGCCGCGACGGATGCCGCCATCCACCAGCAGCGGCACGCCCGGGCCCACCGCATCCACGATGCGCGGCAGCACCTGGGCGCTGGCCGGGGCGGTGTCCAGCGTGCGGCCACCGTGGTTGCTGACGATCAGCCCGTCCGCGCCCAGGGCCAATGCGCGCTGCGCGTCGTCCGGGTGCAGCACGCCCTTCACCAGCAGGGGCAGGTTCGTGGCTTCGCGCAGCCAGGCCAGGTCGTGCCAGGTGGCGGCCTGGCCGGCCACGCCGCCTGCCAGGCCTGCCTGGCGCGGGGCCGGGCGGGCACCCACCAGGTTCACCGCCTGCACGCCAGGCGGCAACTGGAAGGCCGCGCGGCGTTCGCGGTCGCGCGCGCCGTGCACGGGCGCGTCCACCGTCAGCACAATGGCCTCGTAGCCTGCGGCCTGGGTGCGCTGAACCAGCTCGCGCGTGAAGCCACGATCGGCCTGCACATACAGCTGGAACCACAAGGGGCCATGCTGCGCCTCGCCCAGCACCACCTTCGCCACCTGCTCCATCGTTACGCTGGCCTGGGCGCTGAGCACCATGCCCGCCTGCAGGGCCGCGGCGGCGGCCGCAGTGGCCAGTTCACCGTCGGCATGGGCCAGGCACTGGTAGGCCACCGGCGCCAGCAGGATGGGGTGGGCCAGGGTGCGGCCCAGCAGGGCCACACGGGTATGACCGTCCTGCAGCGGACGCAGCACGCGCGGCCACAGGCGCAGCGCGTCCCAGGCCTGGCGGTTGGCGCGCAAGGTGATCTCGTCGGCGGCGCCGCCAGCGAAATAGGCCCAGGCTTCCTCGCTGAGGACCTGGTGCGCCAGCGCCTTGTAGTCGGCCAGGTTGATGGCTCGGGCTTCCAGGGGGGTGGGCATCCTCATGTCGATGCCCATTCACGCAGCAGGTTGTGGTACGTGCCGGTGAGCGCGACGGTCTCGTCGCTTTCGCCATGGCGCTCGCGCAGGCGCACCAGGGCCATGTCCATGTCGAACAGCAGGCGACGTTGGGATTCGCTGCGCACCATGCTTTCGATCCAGAAGCAGGCCGCCCACCGCGTGCCGCGGGTGACTGGTGCGACCCGGTGCACGCTGCTGCCGGGGTAGAGCACCGCGTCGCCCGCGGCCAGCTTCACGCGCTGCTGGCCGAAGGGGTGTTCCACCACCAGCTCGCCGCCGTCGTAGGCAGCCGGGTCGGCCAGGAAGACGGTGCAGGACAGGTCGCTGCGGATGCCCTGGCGCGTGGCGGGCTGGTAGCGGATGGCCTGGTCCACGTGATTGCCATAGGTGTTCAGTTCGCCCTGGTAGCGGTTCACCAGCGGGGGCAGCACGCGCTTGGGCAGCGCGGCGCTGAAGAACAGCGCGTGGCGCTCCAGCGCGCCCAACACCATGTCCTGCAGCACGCGGGCTTCGCGGCTGTCCGGCGGCAGCTGTTCATTGCGCTTGACCGCGGCCGCCTGCGGACCGGCGGTGCGGCGGCCATCTAACCACTCGGCGGTGGCCAGCAGGTCCTGCGCGCGGGCCAGTTCTTCGGCACTCAGCACCTGGGGGATGTGCAACAGCATGGTGGTGGCCTCTCAGAACTTGTAGGCCACGGTCATCTGCAGCGTACGCGGCTTGCCGGGCACGTAGTGGCCGCGGTAGATGAGGTCGGCGTAGTGCTTGTTGGCCAGGTTGCTGAGGTTGAACTTGTAGCTCAGCGGTCCCAGCGTGTACTCGGCCATCAGGTCGGCGGTGACCCATTTCGGCGCCACCAGCCCGGCCGCAGCGGCCACCGGCAGGCTGCTGCTGGCGGCGTTCAGGCCACCGCCCAGGCGCCAGCGCGGGCTGACGCGGTAGGTGGTCCACAGCGTGCCGGTGTGCTTGGGGGTCAGGCCCGGGCGGCTGCCCACGGCTTCGGTGCCGGCGGCGCCGCTGGACGCGTCCACCCGCGCCACCGGGATGAAGGCGTAGGACGCGTACAACTCCCAGTCGGCGCTCAGCTTGCCGGCAAAGTCCATTTCCAGCCCGGCCGCATGGCGCTGGCCTGACAGCACGTAGTTGCAGGCGTCCACGGATTCCGAGTCGCGGTTGCGTTCGTTGTACTTGGTGCTGTGGAACAGCGCCAGGCGGGTGCTGAAGCGGCCATCGGCCGAATCCAACTTGGCACCGAGTTCCAGGTTGCGGCTTTTCTCGGCCGGCGTGTCGGCGGTGCCGGGGTCGTACTGGTAGGCGTCGCCCGAGGTGTTGAAGGACGTGCCGTAGCTGAGGTGGTAGCTGCTGGTGGCCGACGGCTGGTACAGCAGGCCCAGGCGATGGCTCCAGAGCGAGTCACTGCGCTGGAAGCGGGTGTCGGCCGGGGTGAAGCAGGGGTTGGCGGTGGTGACGCCGTTCACCGTGGTGGTGGCCGCGCCTTGCGCGGTGATGGCGTGGTAGCGGCCCCTGAACTGGTCCACGCGCAGGCCGCCCAACAGCTTCCAGTGTTCGGCCACCTGCACCAGGTCCTGCACGTACAGGCCCAGGCCGTCGGCCTTGAAGGTGCGGTTGGCGCTGCGGGTGCGCAGGGCTTCGTCCACCGTGGCGCCGTCGTCGGGCGCGCCGGCGGTGGTGGTCGGCTTGGTGAGGGTGACGCCCGCGGGCAGCGAGAACGCGTCGTTGGCAAAGTCTTCGTGCGCGGCATCGACGCCGGCCTGCACCTGGTGCTGCAGGCCCGCGGCCTGGAATTTGCCGCTGAAATCGCTTTGCAGGTAGGCCGTCTTCATGCGCTGGGCCTTCAGGTTGGTGCCACGCGTCAGCACCGTGTCGGCGCTGAAGTTCTGCTGCGTCACCGCCACGCCGCCGGGCTGACGCGCGGCGGCCGCAAATCGGATGGCGCTGGCGCGCAGGTCGCGGTCGTAGTCGCCCAAGCGCAGCGTGGTGCGCAACTCGTTCTTCGCGTCGAAGCGGTGGGTGTGGCTGAAGGTGCCGAGCGCGACAGCGCTGGCGCTGTAGTCGCTGGCCAGGCCGTAGTAAGTGTCGGGCGCCACCGCCAGCAATTGCTGCTGCAGCCAGGGCAGGCCGTAGTTCACGCCGTTGTGGTTGTCCAGGTGGTACAGGCTCACCAGGAACTCGTCGCGCGTGCCGATGCCCCAGCGAAAGCTGGGCGCGAAGCCGGTCTTGTCCTGCTTCTGGCCGCCTTCGCCGCCCTGTGTGCTCATCGCGGTGACGCGCAGCGCGGCGTTTTCGCCGGTCACGAAGTTCAGGTCGGCGGTGCCTCGCAAGGTGCCTCCCGTGCCCAGCGTGACGCTCACCTCGTGCTCGGTCAGCAGGCGTGGCAGCTTGCTCACCTGGTTGGCCGCACCGCCGGTGGAGCCGCGGCCGAACAACATGCTGGCCGAGCCGCGGATGACCTCCAGCCGGTCCCAGTTGAACGAGTCGCGCTCGTAGAAGGCGGGGTCGCGCAGGCCGTCCACGAAGATGTCGCCGGTGGACTGCAGCGAAAAGCCGCGCAGCCGGATGTCTTCTTCGCCACCTTCGGCGGCCTGGAAGCTGATGCCGGCGGTGTTCTTCAGCGCTTCTTTCAGCGTGTCCAGGTTGCGGTCGTCCATCAGGCGTTCGGTGACCACGGTCACCGATTGCGGCACGTCGCGCAGTTCCTGCAGGCCCTTGCCGATGCGGGTGGTGGTGGCCTGAAGGGTTTGCTTGTCGGTGGGTTCGCTGCGGGCCTTGGCGCGCACCACAGGCATCACGGTTTCTTCGGTGGGCGCAGCGGGCGCGGCGGTTTGGGCGAAGGCGTTGCCGGCCAGGCCGAAGCCGGCGGCCAGGGCGCCCAGGGGCAGGGGGCTCAGGGGTTTCATCGTGCTGGGGTTCAAGGTTGTTCGGGCTGGCTGACGAAGCCCACCTTGGCCAGGCCGGCGCGGGCCGCATCGGCCAGGGTGAGCGCCACTTCGCGGTAGGCCACGGCCTGGTCGGCACGCAGGTGCAATTCGGGCTGGGGCTGAAGGCGGCTGGCCTGGCCCAGGCGCTGCTGCAGACCAGCGCGGTCCACCGGTTCGCCGTTCCAGAAGCGCTGGCCCTGGGCGTTGATGGCCACTTCCACCTTGGCGGGCTTCTGAAGGTTGGGGACGGCGTCCACCCGCGGCAGGTCCAGCTTCACCGCGTGGGTGAGCAGCGGCGCGGTCAGGATGAAGATGACCAGCAGCACCAGCATCACGTCGATGAGCGGCACCATGTTGATCTCGGCCATGGGGGCGCTGGCGCGCGGGCCGTTGAAGGAGGCGAAGGCCATGGCGGGGCTTTCCGGCGTTCAGGCCGCGGTGGCGGCTTGCAGGGGCCGCACCTGGGCCGGCGCGGCGGGTGCGGCCTGGCGCACTGCAGCGCCGGGCGCCTGTCCCATGGTGAGGAAGCTGTGCAGTTCGAACGCGAACGCGTCCAGCCGCCCGGCCAGCACGCGGTTGCTGCGGGTGAAGGCGTTGTAGGCCACCACCGCGGGGATGGCCACCGCCAGGCCCAGGCCGGTCATGATCAGCGCTTCGCCCACCGGGCCGGCCACCTTGTCCAGCGTGCCCGCGCCGCTGATGCCGATGGCCGCCAGCGCGTGGTACACGCCCCAGACGGTGCCGAACAGGCCGACGAAGGGCGCCGTGGCGCCCACGGTGGCCAGCGTGGTGAGCCCGCTTTCCAGGCGCATGGTTTCTTCGTCAAGCACCTTCTTGATGGTGCGGGTGATGAAGTCGCTGGCGCTGCCGGCATCGGCCAGCCGCGTGGCGCCGTGGCGCGCGTGGTGGGCCTGGGCGTGCAGCGCGTGGGCGCTGAGGTGGCTGAAAGCGTCGTGCGCGCCGTGGGTGCTGATCTCGTCCTTCACTTCGTCCAGCGAGCGTGCGTTCCAGAACAGGGTCAGGAAGGTGTCGCTGCGGCGGGCCCGCTGCCAGGTGCCCAGGCCCTTGGCGGCGATCAGCGCCCAGGAAGCCACAGACATCAGCAGCAACAGCAGCAGCAGGGTGCGGCCTACCGCGTCGCTTTGCACCAGCAGGTGGGTCAGGCCGAAGGGAGAAGTTTCCATGGCGGGGCTTTCGTTCAGGAGGGAATTCCAGGGGCTGGCGACCGCGGCGGCACCGGTCAGTCCAGCTCGTAGGCCAAGGGCGCGATCACGACCCACTCCACCGGCTGGCCGTTGTCGGTTTGCGGCTTGAAGCGCGCTTGGGCCATGGCCCACAGCGCCTGTTCGTCCAGGCGCGCGTGGCCCGAGCCCTTGTGCAGGGTGATGCGCTGCGGCCGGCCGTCGGTTCCCACCAGCACCCGCAGCAGCACCGTGCCCGACTCGCCCAGGCGGCGGCTGGGCAGCGGCACCTCCACCGCGGGGGGCACCAGGTAGCTGACCGCCGTGGCCGGCAGCCAGCGGGGCGCGGGCGCGGGTGCCGCAGGCGCCGGTGCTGGCGCCGCGGCCGGGTCTGGGGCCGGCGCGGCCACAGGTGCCGGCGCCGCTTCGGCCGTGGCTGATGCCTGGGGCACCAGCACCGCCGCCGGCGGCAGCGCGGTGGTGAAGGCCGTGGCGGGCGCGGTGGCCAGCACCGGCGGGGCGGCCGGTGCGGGCCGGGGTGGGGCGGTCGCCACCCGCGCTGGCACCACCGGGCTGGGCGGCGGCAAGGGGGTGGGCGCAGGCGGCGGTGGCTCGGACTTGGGCTGCGGTGTCACCAGGCTGAACACCAGCGGCACCGCGTCCCGCGCGGCCTGGCGCACCGCCGGCACCTGCAGCAGCGCCCACAGGCCCGCCAGGTGCATTGCCAGCACGCCCAGCGCCACCCAGCGGGTGCTGGCGGCCTTGTGTCCCCCGCCCTGGCCCAGGGCGTCCGCCAGGGTGATGGCGTTCAGGGCCGGAGGGGCCGTGGGCATGGGGTGGGCGTCCATGCCGACATGCTAATGCCAATGCGAATGATTCGCAATAGCTAGTTTAAGAATGGCCCCGATCAAGGGGCCTGTGGCGGGACGGGCGCCCCAGACATCGGAGCGCCCGGTTCGGGCCTTCAGTCGTCGTCGCGCACCTTGTGGGCGGCGGTCAGCTGCTGCTGCACATGGGGCGGCACCGCCTCGTGGTGCGACAACGCCACGGTGTAGCGCCCCTGGCCGCTGGTCATGGCGTTCAAGCGGTTCTGGTAGCCGGCCAGTTCCGACAGCGGCACCTGGCCGCGCACCAGCATCTGGCCCAGCACCGCGTTGTCGGTGCCGCTGACCAGCCCGCGCTTGGCCGACAGGTCGCCGGTGATGTCGCCCATGGCGGCGTCGGGGGCGGTGATTTCGATGTTGACGATGGGCTCCAGCACGATGGGCCGCGCTTCGCGGATGGCAGCGATGAAGGCCTTGCGCCCCGCGGTGGCAAAGGCGATGTCCTTGCTGTCCACGCTGTGGTGCTTGCCGTCGAACACCGTGACCCGCACGTCCACCACCGGGTAGCCGGCAATGGCGCCATGCACCAGCACCTCGCGCACCCCCTTTTCAACCGCCGGGATGAACTGGCCCGGGATGGTGCCGCCCTTGACCGCGTCCACAAACTCGAAGCCCGCGCCGCGCGGCAGCGGCTCCACCCGCAGGTAGACCTCGCCGAACTGGCCGGCGCCGCCGGTCTGCTTCTTGTGGCGGTGGTGCCCTTCGGCCGGGGCGGTGATGGTCTCGCGGTAGGCGATGCGCGGCGGCGCGGTGTCCACCTCGAACTTGTAGGTCTCGCGCAGGCGGTCCAGCAGGATGCGCAGGTGCAGCTCGCCCAGGCCATAGACGATGGTCTCGTTGGTGGCCGCGACATGCTCCACCTTCAGGCAGGGGTCCTCGTCCACCAGCTTGGTGAGGATCTCCCACATGCGCTGCTCGTCGCCATGGCGCTTGGGCGATATGGCCAGGCCGTGCACAGGCAGCGGGAAGGGCAGGGGCAACAGGCGGATGTGGTCGTCCTCGGCGGCGTCGTGCAGCACGGCGTCGAAGTGCAGTTCGTCCACCTTGGCCACGGCGCAGATGTCACCCGGCAGCGCCTGCGGCACTTCCACGTGGTCCTTGCCCTGCAGCATGAACACATGGCCCACCTTGAAGGGCTTGCGGCCATCGCCCACGTAGAGCTGGCTGTCCTTGCTGAGCGTGCCCTGGTGCACCCGGAACAAGCCCATCTTGCCCACGTAGGGGTCCACCGTCACCTTGAACACATGGGCCAGCACGTGCTTGGCAGGGTCGGGCTCGGCGTGCATCAGCCTTGCCGACTCGCCTTCCCCGTTCAGGAAGTCGGGCGGATTGCCCTCGGTCGGGTTGGGCAGCAGCTTGACGATCACGTCCAGCAACTCGGCCACGCCAGCGCCGCTGCGCGCGGAGACAAAACACACCGGGATCAGGTGGCCTTCGCGCAAGGCCTGCTCCAGCGGGGCGTGCAGTTCACCGGCGTCGATGTCGCCGTCGTTGAGGTAGCGATCGACGAATTCACCGTCCACCTCCACCACCTGCTCCACCAGTGCGCGGTGGGCGCTGTCCACGCTGCCAAAGTCGCTGTGGCCGGCTCGGTTGTAGAAGCAGTCCACCACCTGCGTGCCCTTGGCGTCGGGCAGGTTCAGCGGCAGGCATTCCTTGCCGAAGGTGGCCTGGATGTCGGCCAGCAGGCCGGCCAGCTTTTCCGGCGCGGCGTCGATCTTGTTGACGATCAGCACCCGGTCCATGTGCCGCTGCGCCGCGTAGTCCATCATGCGCACAGCGGCCGGCTCGATGCCCACGGCGGCGTTGATGACGATGGCCGCGGTTTCCACCGCTTCCAGGGCCGGCAGGGCCTGGCCGGCGAAGTCGGGGATGCCGGGGGTGTCAATGAGGTGGATGCGTGTGCCCGTATGCGTGGTGTGCATGACGCTGGCGTTCAGCGAATGCTGCATGCGGCGCTCCAGCGGGTCGAAGTCGCTCACGGTGGTGCCGCGCTCCAGGCTGCCGGCCACGGCGATGGCGCCGCTTTTCACCAACAAGGCTTCAGCCAGCGATGTTTTCCCGGCGGCCGCCGGCCCCACCAGGGCCAGGGTGCGGATGGCGGCAACGCCGGGGTGTTGTGGGCTTGGCATGGTTTTTCTCCTTGCCCACGGTCAGCTGCCACCGGCGTCCCCGGACCGGTAACGGCCGCAGGCGGCTTTGAGGGGACGGGTGAAACGCAGCCTATGCCTGCCGCGCCGCCAGCGCAAGCACGGCGCGCACCGGGCCTGACCTGCCGCACAGCCCGTGCACGCGCGTGCATCCGTCACGCCTGCGGCCACGCCGGGCGCCCAGGCTGCAACCAGGTGTCACCGCCCTGGCGTGGTGCCCAGAACTGGCCGGTGGAAGGGGCTCAATCTTTTTCCGGCGCGCGCATGCGAACTTGGGTGCACCGCCGGCAATTGCGCACGAAATGCCGCCAGTGCCCGCCGTGACCTTCTGCACGCCATCGCGGTTGCGCAGGCTGGCGCAGCGGAATCAAGTGTTCACAGCGTGACTTTGCAGCACGCGCACGATGCCTTCCACGCACACACTGCCAGGGAGCCCAAGACATGAACACCACCACCGCACACGCCCCAAGCCTGGCCGCCAGCAAGCTGATGCGGGCCAGCCTGCTGACCCTGTTGTGCGCCGGCAGCCTGGTGGTGTGCCAGCGCGTCCATGCGGTCGAAGCCGATGTCGACGTGGCGCCGCAGGATGTGGCCCTGGTTGAATCGGCCCCGGCCGCACCCCGCGCCGGCCGCCTGCTGCTGGCGGTGACCCGCCTGGGCGAGCGCGTGATGCGCCTGGCCCCCTGGCACCGCCAGACCGCGCTGCAGACGACCCTGCAGACGCCTGCGGCCAGCCCGATGGCCGCCGCCGACGACAGCGCCAATGTGCCGGCCGAGGCGTCGATGTACGTGCGCGATGCCTGGGCCCTGAAGGCTTCGCCCGACCCGCTGGTGACCCTGATCCAGATGTCGCGTCCCACGCTGCGCCTGTCCGGCGGCCCGGAGATTTCCCTGCGCGTGCTGGGCGGCCTGGGCGTGACCCTGCGCTCGCAGTTCTGACGCCCGCGCGGCCCTGGGGCCGCCGGCTTCGCCCTACTGGAAGGCCACCTCGGCAAAGCTGCGCAGCTTGCGGCTGTGCAACTGTTCCAGCCGCTGCTGGCGCAGCAGTTCGACCGCGCGCATGCCGATGCGCAGGTGCTGGTCCACCCGTTCGCGGTAGAAGTGGTTGGCCATGCCGGGCAACTTGATCTCACCGTGCAGCGGCTTGTCGGAAACGCACAGCAAGGTGCCATAGGGCACCCGGAAGCGAAAGCCGTTGGCCGCGATGGTGGCGCTTTCCATGTCCAGCGCCACGGCGCGGCTCTGGCTGAAGCGCCGCTCGGGGCCGGTGTGCGGCAGCAGTTCCCAGTTGCGGTTGTCGGTGCTGGCCACGGTGCCGGTGCGCAGGATCTTCTTCAGCTCGAAGCCCTTCAACTGCGTCACGTCGGCCACCGCCTGTTCCAGCGCGCGCTGCACCTCGGCCAGCGGCGGGATGGGCACCCACAGGGGCAGCTCTTCGTCCAGCACATGGTCTTCACGCACATAGCCGTGCGCCAGCACGTAGTCGCCCAGCGCCTGGGTGTTGCGCAGGCCCGCGCAGTGGCCCAGCATCAGCCAGGCGTGCGGGCGCAGCACAGCGATGTGGTCGGTGATGGTCTTGGCGTTCGCCGGTCCCACGCCGATGTTCACCATGGTGATGCCGCCGCGGTCCGGCCGCACCAGGTGGTAGGCCGGCATCTGCGGCAGGCGCGGCGGCACGGCGCCGTGGGCGTCATCGGGCTCGGCGGCGCAGCCAGCGCGGCGGGTCACCACGCCACCGGGTTCGACGAAGGCCACGTCGGTACCGGACAGGTCCGACCCCTCGGGCACCGGCTGTGCCATCAACTCGTGGCCCAGGCGCACGAATTCGTCGATGTAGAACTGGTAGTTGGTGAAGAGCACAAAGTTCTGGAAGTGCTCGGGCGCGGTGCCGGTGTAATGGCGCAACCGGTGCAGCGAGTAGTCCACCCGGGGTGCGGTGAACAGCGCCAGCGGCGCGGCCTCACGCGGCGCCAGCTCGTGCGTGCCGTTGGCGATGCCGTCGTCCATGGCGGCCAGGTCGGGCAGGTCGAACAGGTCGCGCAGCAGCAGCCGGCGCTCGCTGCTGAGCTGGCCTTCGATGTGGTCGTGCACGGCGAAGGAGAAGTGCACGGGAATGGGCTGCTTGGACAGGCCCACTTCGATGGCCACGCCGTGGTTGCGCAGCAGCAACTGGAACTGTTCGCGGTAGTAGTCGGCAAACAGATCGGGCCGCGTGAGGGTGGTTTCGTACACGCCGGGCCCGGCCACGAAGCCATAGGACAGGCGCGAATCGGCCTGCGCCACGGTGGCGGTGCGCACCCGCGCGAAGGGGTAGCAGGCGCGCACGCGCTCGCCGCCATCGCGCCCGGCCACGAAGTCCTGAAGCGCCTGGCGCAGGTGGGCGATGCCGCTGTCGTAGATGGTGCGCGCATGGGCCAAGGCGGCGTCGGCATCGGTGAAGTTTTGGGTGACGATGAGCGTCGGTGAGGTCATGCGTGTGATTGTGCTTCCCTGCGGCGCCCCCGTGTTTACCCCGGGTGTTGCTTGCCGTCACAATCCGGGCGGTGAGACGGCCAGCCGGGAGCGTGGCCGAGCAGACAACACGCAGGCGTGCGCCAGACATGCCGCACCGAGGAGCAAGCGCCTTTGAGCTTTCTGGCCATCGACATCGGCAACACGCGCCTGAAATGGGCGCTGTACGACCGGCCCCAGCCCGCCATCGCACCGGTGGCGCAGGGCGCTGTGTTCCTGGAAACCATCGACGAACTGGCCGAAGGCGAGTGGAAGACGATGCAGGCCCCGCGCAGCATGCTGGGCTGCAACGTGGCCGGGGACGCGGTGCGCCGCCGGGTGGAAGAACAGCTGGAACTGTGGGACCTGAGCCCGCGCTGGGTGGTGTCCTCCGCCGCCGATGGCGGGGTGGAAAACGGCTACGACCACCCCGGCCGCCTGGGCGCCGACCGCTGGGTGGCGCTGATCGGTGCGCGCGCCCATGCGCTGGCGCGCGGCCCGGCCCGGCCCATTCTGGTGGTGATGATCGGCACCGCGGTCACGGTGGATGCCATGGACGCGGAAGGGCGCTTCCTGGGCGGCTTCATCCTGCCGGGCCATGGCATCATGCTGCGCGCCCTGGAGGGCGGCACGGCGGGCCTGCGGGTGCCCACCGGCGAGGTGCGGCGCTTTCCCACCAACACGTCCGACGCGCTGACCAGCGGCGGAACCTTCGCCATCACCGGCGCCATCGAGCGCATGCACCGGCACCTGGAATCGCACTGTGGCCAGGCGCCGGTCACCATCGTCACCGGCGGCGCGGGCTGGAAGGTGGTGCCTTGCCTGGAACTGCGCCACGAACTGGTGGAAACGCTGCTGTTCGACGGCCTTCTGGCCTTGCAGGCCCACCGCATTGAAAGCGGGCTGGTCACGGGCTTCGGCGGGCTGTAGGGCTTCGGTTCACCTCAGTCCGGCGGGTCGGTGACCTCGCGCACGGGGCGCTCGCACAGCGCCAGGTCGCGCCGCAGCGCGGCAATCTCCTGGTGCAGGGCGTCGATCTGGCGGTGCACGTCGCGCAGGATCTCGCGCTCGATGATGCGCTCTTCGGTTTCTATCCAGCGCGTGGCAATGGCTGCGGTCACCATCGACAGCACGCCGAAGCCCAGCATCACCACGAACACCGAGAACACCTTGCTGGCCGGCGTGGTAGGCACCACGTCGCCGTAACCCACCGTGGCCGCGGTGGCAAAGGCCAGCCAGATGCCCTGCGCCAGCGTGGGCGTGGTGGGCTCCAGCCACCAGTAGCCGGCCCCGCACAGCACCAGCACCCCGGCGGCGAACAGCAGCAGGTGCAGCATGCTGCCGCGGCTGAACAGGTGCTGGGTGGCCCACATCATGCGCACCATGGCCAGCAGCGCCACCAGCATGCGCACCATCAGTGCGCCTTCGCTTTGGCTGCTGGCGGGCAGCAGTGCGGACAGCAGCAGCCCGACACCCAATGTCACGTCCAGCGGGTTGGCGCGCAGGTGTTGGCCCAGGCGCCCGCAGCGCCAGCCGGTGTGCAGCAGGGCCGCGGTGTTCACGCCCGCGGCCAGCAGGTAGGCCAGCGTGGCCACCATCGGCCGCGAGGCGCGCAGCATTTCCAGGTAGAAGGCCGGAACGGTGCCGGCCAGCGCCAGCACCGCGGGCCAGCGCCAGCGGGTCTCGATCACCCGCGCGGGCACGCTGTCTCCGGGGGCCAGCTTCAGGCCCCACAGCAGCGAAGCACTGCGTCGTCGCGCACGTTCATTCATGGCCCTAGGCTATCGGCCAGGCTGGGCGGCGGGTTGAGCTTGGTCAAGCGCGCCGGCCAACGCGCCGGTCGAGGCAGGGCTTAGAGGATGTAGCGCGACAGGTCCTCGTTGCCGGCCAGTTCGGCCAGGCGCGCGTCCACCATCGCGGCGTCCACGCGCACGGTCTGGCCGGACAGGTTCGGGGCGTCGAAGCTCACTTCATCCAGCAGCCGCTCCATCACCGTGGCCAGGCGGCGCGCACCGATGTTTTCGGTGCGCTCGTTCACGTCATGCGCCATCTGCGCCAGGCGGCGGATGGCGTCCGCTTCCAGCGTCAGCGTCACGCCTTCGGTGGCCAGCAGGGCCTGGTACTGCTTGATCAGGCTGGCGTGGGTGCTGGTGAGGATGGCCTCGAAGTCGTCCACGCTCAGTGACGTCAATTCCACCCGGATGGGAAAGCGGCCCTGCAGTTCCGGGATCAGGTCGCTGGGCTTGGCCAGGTGGAAGGCGCCCGAGGCGATGAACAGGATGTGGTCGGTCTTCACCATGCCGTGCTTGGTGCTGACCGTGGTGCCTTCCACCAGCGGCAGCAGGTCGCGCTGCACGCCCTGGCGCGACACCTCGGCGTTGCCGCCTTCACCGCCGCGCGAGGCCACCTTGTCGATCTCGTCGATGAAGACGATGCCGTTGGCTTCGGCATGGCTCAGCGCGCGGGTCTTGATCTCGTCGTCGTTCACCAGCTTGGCGGCTTCTTCGTCCACCAGCAGGGCCCGCGCGTCGGCAATGCGCAATTTGCGCAGCTTCTTCTTCGCCCCACCCAGTTGGCTGAACATGCCCTTGAGTTGCTCGGCCATGTCTTCCATGCCGGGCGGGGTCATGATTTCCATCGCGCGCGGGCCGTGTTCGGCCAGTTCGAGCTCGATCTCCTTGTCGTCCAGGCTGCCTTCGCGCAGGCGCTTGCGCATCACCTGGCGTGCGGTGTTGTCGCTGCTGGCCGATGGCGTCAGGCCGAACTCGCTGCGCGGCGGTGGCACCAGGGCGTCCAGGATGCGCTCTTCGGCGGCGTCCTCGGCGCGCACGCGGTTGCGCTTGAGGGCGGCTTCGCGCTCCTGCTTCACCGCCATGTCCACCAGGTCGCGGATGATGGTGTCCACGTCCTTGCCCACATAGCCCACTTCGGTGAACTTGGTGGCTTCCACCTTGATGAAGGGCGCGTCGGCCAGTCGCGCCAGGCGGCGCGCGATTTCGGTCTTGCCCACGCCGGTGGGGCCGATCATCAGGATGTTCTTGGGCGTGATCTCGCCGCGCAGCTTCTCGTCCACCTGCTGGCGCCGCCAGCGGTTGCGCAGCGCGATGGCCACCGCGCGCTTGGCGGCTTTCTGCCCGACGATGTGGCGGTCCAGTTCAGAGACGATTTCCTGCGGGGTCATCGACATGGTCAGCTCAGCACTTCAATCGTGTGGTTCTGATTGGTGTAGATGCAGATCTCGCCCGCGATTTCCAGGCTCTTCTTGACGATCTGCTCGGCGCTGAGTTCGGTGTGGTTCAGCAGCGCCTTGGCGGCGGCCTGCGCGTAGGCGCCGCCCGAGCCGATGGCCACGATGCCCTGCTCGGGCTCCAGCACGTCGCCATTGCCAGTGATGATCAGGCTGGCCGTGCGGTCGGCCACCGCCAGCATGGCTTCCAGGCGGCGCAGCACGCGGTCGGTGCGCCAGTCGCGCGTCAGCTCAATGGCCGCGCGCACCAGGTGGCCCTGGTGCTTTTCCAGCTTGGCCTCGAAGCGTTCGAACAGGGTGAAGGCGTCGGCCGTGGCGCCGGCAAACCCGGCCAGCACCTGGTCGCGGTAGAGCTTGCGCACCTTGCGCGCGCTGGCCTTGACGACGATGGTGCCCAGCGTGACCTGGCCGTCGCCGCCGATGGCCACCTGCTCGCCGCGGCGCACGCTGACGATGGTGGTGCCGTGGAAGGGTTCCATGCAGTTCAATATGAAGTAAGAAGCCGCAGCTTAGCGGGCCACAGAGGTTAGCGAGCGCCGGGCGAGCGCCGGGCCGCCCCAAGCCGGCCGGCGAACCCCCTTGGGGGGTGGACCGCGGTACTCCGCGGGCCGGGGGCTCACACTTTCCGCACTTGCACTTTCGCGTGTTCGTTGATGCCCATGGCGCCGAAGAACAGCGCCACCAGGCGGTTGGCGTCGCTGAAGGTGATGCTGCGGTTTTCGCTGCGCTTGGTGAGCACCCAGTTCAGCAGGTCGCCGGCGGCCACGAAATCCACCCGGATCAGGCGCGCGCAGGACACCGACACCACCGCGGACGTGCCCAACTGGCGCTCCAGCGCTTCCAGGGTCTTGGAGATGTCGCCCACCAGCTGGCCGGACAGTTCCACATGCGCCACCTGCACGCCGTGGGCGTCCTCGCCGAGGGAGGACTCCATGAAGCCGGTGGACACCTCGCTGATGATGGACATGGACGGCGCGCGGGTGCTGGCCCCGCCGCCGCTCATGCGCACATTGCAGCGCGCGCGTTCCCACGACGGTGGCGACACCTCGTAGGTGACGCAGTAGTCGATGGCGCATTCGTCGAACTGGTCGGCCCGGTTGGCCAGGCGCAGCGCGTCCAGGCGCACCAGCCAGAAGGCCGGGTCGGCGTCGCGCACGCCGGTGGGGGCGGCGTCGGCCAGGGCGGTGAACAGGTTTTCACCGGCGATCCAGCGCATTTCCAGCGCCTGGCCGGCCCATTGGCGCAGCAGGATGGACAACTGCCCGGCGGCTTCGGCTTCCACGCGGCGCACCGCGGTCCAGTCGAAGACCCAGGGCAGCGGCAGTTGCAGCGTGGCCGAGCGCAAGCGCGCCACCGCGTCGGTGTCCAGCACCTGCGGGCAGACCCAGCCCACGTCGCCCTGCGCCGTGGCGGCACTGGCGCGGCCGTGGCGGCTGCGTTCTTCGGCCGCGGCGGCGGCGGCTTCGGCCACCAGCTTGGGCATGGAAAACCACTGCGGCGCGCTCTGGCCGAAGCGTTGCACGAAGTCCAGCGCCAGCGATTCGAACTTCTGGTGCTGGCCGGTGGCGCGGTGCAGGTCGAACAGCACCATCCAGGTTTCCACATGGGTGTGGCGCACGCCGCCCAGCGAGCTCAGTTGCGTAAGCGAATGCTCACATTGCGCAAAGTCGGCGTTGGCGAAAGCGATGACGGCTTCGTCGAGTTCGGGGTCGTGGACCACCTCGCTCACTTCCACGGCCAGCACGCCCGAGCGCGACTGCGGCGCCGGGCCTTCCACCGCAGGCGCCGAGGGCACGACCCGGCCGCCCGCAGGCGGCGGTGCCAGCGGTGACATGCCGCCGCCCATGGTCACCGGCGCCGCGGCGGCGGGTGGTGGCAGGTCCATGTTGGGCAGAGGCGGCAGTGCCGGCAGGCGGCTGGCGGGGTCGTCGCCCAGGGGCACCGAGGGCGGCAGGCCCATGCGTTCGGTGGGGGCGTTGTGCAGTTCGCGCCGCACGGTGGTGGAGTAGCCCTGCTCGCCCACCATCTGCTGTTCGATCTCGTCGATCTTGGCCTTGACCTGGGCGTCCGGGCGCACGCCGGGGCTGTCGGACATGCGCACTTCCGAGTCGTCGATGCGGCTGGAGCCGCCCAGCGCGGCCAGTTGTTCCGGCGACAGGCCCTCGCGGCGCAGCTTGCGCAGCATGTCGAATTCGCGCTTGCGCACGAAGTCGTTGCGCCGCTTGCGCTCGATCATGGCCTTGAGTTCGGACTTCTCCAGTTCGAACTCGCGCCCGTCGTCCTGGCGCGTGTTCAGGTCAGCCCAGTCGGTGGCCGGGTTGGCCACGAAGCGCACCACCTTGCGGAAGAAGCTCTCGCCGTCCTTGGGCGTTTCGGTGGCCATGGCGTGCAGATTCGGTCAGTCGCCGAACATCTTCTGCTTCATTTCGCGGCGCTGCTGGGCTTCCAGCGCCAGCGTGGCCGTCGGGCGGGCCAGCAGCCGGCCCAGGCCGATGGGTTCGCCGGTTTCGTCGCAGAAACCGTACTCACCCGATTCAATGCGGCCCAGCGACTGGCTGATCTTCTTCAGCAGCTTGCGTTCGCGGTCGCGTGTGCGCAGCTCCAGCGCGTGCTCTTCCTCGATGGTGGCACGGTCGGCCGGGTCGGGCACGATGGAGGTGTCCTCGCGCAGGTGCTCGGTGGTTTCGCCGGCGTTGGACAGCAGGTCGTCCTTCAGGCCTTGCAGCCGGGCGCGGAAGAAGTCCAACTGCTTCTCGTTCATGTACTCCGACTCCGGCATGGCCAGCAGTTCGGGTTCGGTCAGGTCGCGGCCGGCCTTGGTCTTCCAGGCATTGACCAGCTTCGGGTCCGCCTTGATGGCGGTTTTCACAAATTCCATGGGTTCGGGCAGGTTGCGGCTCGGCGGCTTGGGCGGCGCGAATCGCTCGGCGAAGCGGTGCCGTGTATCGGGTTGCGGGGCCGGTGCCGGCTGGGGGGCCGGCGCGGGCGCGGAAGACTTGGTCGCCTTGGGTGCCGGCGCGGGCTTGGGAGCCGCGGCAGGCTTGGGTGCCACGGCGGCAGGGGCCTTGGTGGCGGGTTTGGTTTCTGGCTTGGGCACGGGCTTGGTGGTGGCAGTCGCCTTCTTGGCCGGTGCTGCAGGAGCCTTGGCCGCAGCCGCTTTCGCGGGCGCTGCCTTGGCGGGCGCCGCCTTGGCCGGGGCCTTGGCGGTGGAAGGTGACGCCTTGGCCGGCGCGCTGGTCTTGGCTGGCGCCTTGCTCTTGGCGGGTGCTGCGCTCTTGGCCGAGGTCTTGCTCACGACGGTACTCCTCGCTGGTGTGCTTCTTATACCTGCATCCGGCCGCCGTGGGTGGGGTGTCTTGAGCCCGGCCCCAGACGCGAGGCGCGCGGATTGTAGCCACGCCCCCCCGCCCAGGAACCGTAAAGATCACACGAGGCAGCCCTCCAGGCCTTGAAGCAGGATGTCGCGGGGCAGATCGATGCCGATGAACACCAGTTTGCTCATCTTTTTCTCGCCCGGCGCCCACTTCGGCCCCAGGTCGCTGCCCATCAATTGGTGCACACCCTGGAACACCACCTTGCGCTCCGACCCCTTCATATAGAGAACCCCCTTGTAGCGCAGCATCTTGGGCCCGTAGACCTGGACGATGGAGCCCAGGAAGTCTTCCAGCTTCGGGGCGCTGAAGGGTTTGTCGGAGCGGAAGGCGAAGGACTTGACGTCGTCGTCGTGGGCGTGGTGGTGCGGGTGATCGCAGTGTTCGCCATGTTCATGATCGTGATCATGGTCATGGTGGTCGTGCTGGTCCTCGGTCAGGAATTCGGGGTCGATCTCCAGCTTGGCGTTCAGGTTGAAGCCCCGCAGGTCGAACACGCTGGCGATGGGCACCTCGCCGAAGTGCACCCGGCTGTGCGGCGCGCGCGGGTTCATGTGCTTCAGCCGGTGGGCCAGGGCGTCCACCACCCCGGCGTCCACCAGGTCGGTCTTGCTGATGAAGATCTGGTCGGCAAAGCCCACCTGCCGACGCGCCTCCTGGCGGGCGTCCAGTTGCTGGTCGGCGTGCTTGGCGTCCACCAGGGTCAGCACCGAGTCCAGCAGGTAGCTCTCGGCGATTTCGTCGTCCATGAAGAAGGTCTGCGCCACCGGGCCGGGGTCGGCCAGGCCGGTGGTTTCGATCACCACCCGGTCGAAGTCCAGTTCGCCCTTGCGGCGCTTTTCCGCCAGGTCGGCCAGGGTGCTGCGCAGGTCCTCGCGGATGCTGCAGCAGACGCAGCCGTTGTTCATCTGGATGATCTGCTCGTTGGTGTCGGCCACCAGGATGTCGTTGTCGATGTTCTCTTCGCCGAATTCGTTCTCGATCACGGCGATCTTCTGGCCGTGGTTTTCGGTCAGAACGCGCTTGAGCAGGGTGGTCTTGCCGCTGCCCAGGAACCCGGTGAGGATGGTGGCAGGGATGAGGCCGTTGGACATGGGGGCTCCGAGATTCCAGTGAAGGGGGCTGACAGGGGCGGGCAGAGTCTCGCAAGCTTCATGCCCTGTCAAGCCAATCGGGTATTCTCCCCTTTCCGCCACTTCCGACACCCGCCGTGTCCGAACCTCAGCCTGGGCGGCCGCAACGCGCGGCCGCAGCCACGCCCGCCGACAAGCGAGGCTTGTTCGTGCGTCTGGTGGAATTCCTGTCGCCCGGGCCCGACTCGCGCGACGAACTGATCGAAACCCTGGCCGACGCCGAGCAGCGGGAGTTGATCGCGCCCGAATCGCGCCTGATGCTCGAAGGCGTGCTGCGCATGGCCGACATGACGGCCGGCGACGTGATGGTGGCCGCCCCGCGCATGGACCAGCTGGACATCGACGCGCCCTACGACCTGCTGCTGGAATCGGTGATCAACACCGCGCACTCGCGCTTCCCGGTCTATGAAGGCCAGCGCGACAACGTCATCGGCATCCTGATGGCGAAAGATTTGCTGAAGCTGCAGCGCGCGCCCGAACTCAGCCTGCGCACCCTGCTGCGCCCGGCGGTGTTCGTGCCCGAAAGCAAGGGCCTGAACGAACTGCTGCGCGACTTCCGCAGCAACCGCAACCACCTGGCCATCGTGATCGACGAGTTCGGCAACACCGCCGGGTTGATCACCATCGAAGACGTGCTGGAAGAAATCGTCGGCGAGATCGAGGACGAATTCGACGAGCAGGCCACCGAGGCCGACAACGGCATCTACACCCTGGCCGACGGCAGCCACCGCGTGGCCGGTGACACCGGCATTGCCGCGGTGAACCAGGCCTTCGGCACCCGCTACCCGGTGGACGGGTTCGACACCATCGGCGGCCTGGTGGTGCACCAGAATGGCCGCGTGCCCCGGCGCGGCGAGAAGGTGACCGTGGACGAACTGGACTTCACCGTCATGCTCACTCGCGGCGGCGCCGTGCGCTGGTTCCGCGTGGCGCGCGCGGCCACCCCCGTCACTTGAAGCGGCGCCTGTCGGGCGGGCCGGGCCTGCTGGCCCTGGCGCTGGCCGGCGCCCTGCACGCGCTGGCCTTTGCGCCGCTGCCGCTGTGGTGGTTGCAGGTGTTGTGCTTGTCGGGCCTGGCCTGGGCCGTCCAGCGCGCGCCCACGGTCGGGGCGGCGGCCTGGCGCGGCTGGGCCTTCGGCTTTGGCTGGCTGACCGCCGGGCTGTGGTGGCTGTTCATCAGCATGCACGACTACGGCCACCTGCCGGCGCCGCTGGCCGCGCTGGCGGTGGCGGTTCTGGCGGCCTTCCTGTCGCTGTACCTTGCCGGCGCCATGGCGCTGGCCGCCCGCTGGCGCCAAGCCGCGCCCGCGCTGGCCGGGCTGGTCTTTGCCGCCTGCTGGCTGCTGGGGGAACTGGCGCGCGGGCGCTGGTTCACCGGCTTTCCCTGGATCGCCTCCGGCTATGCCCATGCCGATGGCCCCCTGGCGGGCTGGGCGCCCTACATCGGCGTGTATGGCATTGGCGCACTGGCGGCGGCCTGCGCCTGGGGCGTGGCCGGGCTGCTTCAGGGCCGTTGGCGGGCCGCCCTGCTGCCGGGGGCACTGGCCGCCGCGGGCCTGGCGCTGCCGCAGGACTTCAGTGCCCACCACGGCGCGCCCCTGGGTGTGAGCCTGCTGCAGACCAATGTGGCGCAGGACCTGAAATTCGACGCCGACCGCATGAACGGCACCATTGCGCGCCTGGCGGCCCAGGTGAGCGCGGCGCGCGGGCCGCTGGTGGTGACGCCCGAGTCCGCCATCCCCCTGCCCAACCTGCTGCTGGACGAGGCCGGCTGGGCCAGTTTCCATGGCCCGGTGGCCCGCAGCGGCCAGCCCGGGCGCAGCCTGCTGGTGGGCCTGTTCCTGGGCAGCGACGAAGCCGGCTGGGTGAACAGCCTGGCCGGGCTGAAGGCCGACAGCCGGCCGCACGACTTCTACCGCTACGGCAAGCGCCACCTGCTGCCTTTTGGTGAATTCATCCCACCAGGCTTTGGCTGGCTGGTGGCGCTGATGAACATCCCCATCGGCGACCAGGCCCAGGGCCGCAGCACCGCGCCGATGGACGTGGCCGGCCAGCGCCTGCGCCCGCTGATCTGCTACGAAGACCTGTTCGGCGAAGACATTGCCGCTGGCGTGGTGGGGCCGCAGGGCGCCACCGTGCTGGTGAACAGCAGCAACCTGGCCTGGTTCGGCCGCCACCAGGTGCAGGAACAGCACCTTCAGTTCTCGCGCCTGCGCGCCCTGGAGTTCCAGCGCCCGGTGATCCGCGCCACCAACACCGGCGCCACCGCCATCGTGGACCACCGCGGCGTGGTCACGCAGCAATTGCCGCCGCTGGTGGAAGCCACGCTGGACGGCACGGTGCAGGGCCGCAGCGGCGACACACCCTATGCACGCTGGCTGGCGGCTGCAGGCCTGTGGCCCTTGTGGGCGCTGGCGCTGGGGCTGCTGGCGGGGCTCTGGCGCCGCGTCGGCCCGTAAAATCTCCGGTTTGCCCTTCGCGGCGGCGGCCCGCGAGGGCGCCACCCCTGCCCCCACCATGCTCAGCTTCCAGCAAATCATTCTTCGCCTGCAGGACTACTGGGACCGCCAGGGCTGCGCCCTGCTGCAGCCCTACGACATGGAAGTTGGCGCAGGCACCAGCCACACCGCCACCTTCCTGCGCGCGCTGGGGCCCGAGCCCTGGAAGGCCGCCTACGTGCAGCCCAGCCGCCGCCCCAAGGACGGCCGCTACGGCGACAACCCCAACCGCCTGCAGCACTACTACCAGTACCAGGTGGTGCTGAAACCCGCGCCCGAGAACATCCTGGACCTGTACCTGGGCAGCCTGGAAGCGCTGGGCTTCGACCTCAAGAAGAACGACGTGCGCTTCGTCGAGGACGATTGGGAAAACCCCACGCTGGGCTGCTGGGGCCTGGGCTGGGAGGTGTGGCTCAACGGCATGGAGGTGACCCAGTTCACCTACTTCCAGCAGGTGGGCGGCATCGACTGCAAGCCCATCACCGGCGAAATCACCTACGGCCTGGAGCGCCTGGCCATGTACATCCAGGGCAAGGAAAGCATCTTCGAGCTCGAATTTGCACCCGGCATCACCTACGGCGACATCTACCACCAGAACGAGGTGGAACAAAGCGCCTACAACTTCGAGCACAGCGATGTCGATTTCCTGCTGCAGGCCTTCGGCGCGCACGAAAAGACCAGCCAGCACCTGATGGCGCAGCAGCTGGCCCTGCCGGCCTACGAACAACTGCTGAAGGCCGGCCACACCTTCAACCTGCTGGACGCGCGGGGCGCGATCAGCGTGACCGAGCGCGCGGCCTACATCGGCCGCATCCGCAACCTGGCGCGCGCGGTGGCGCAAAGCTATGTGGACAGCCGGGCGCGGCTGGGCTTCCCGATGGCGCCCAAGGGCTGGGCCGCCGAGGTGCTGGCCGACATTGAAAAGAAGAAGGCGGCCTGACCATGACCCAGAACCTGCTGCTTGAACTGTTCGTTGAAGAGCTGCCGCCCAAGGCGCTGAAGAAGCTGGGTGAGGCCTTCGCGGGCACGCTGGCCGCGTCGCTGAAGGGCCAGGGTTTGGCCGCGGCCGATGCCACCGTCACGTCCTTCGCCACCCCGCGCCGCCTGGCCGTGCACGTGGCGGCGGTGGCCTCCAGGGCCGCCGACCGCGCGGTGCAGACCAAGCTGATGCCGGTGGCCGTGGCGCTGGACGCCGCCGGCGCCCCCACCCCCGCGCTGCTGAAGAAGCTGGCGGCGCTGGGCGCTGACGCGTCGGTGGTTCCGGGCCTGAAGCGCGCCCCCGACGGCAAGGCCGAAGCCCTGTTCCTGGACAGCGTGGTGGCCGGCGCCACCCTGGCCGAAGGCCTGCAGAAGGCGCTGGACGAGACCCTGGCCAAGCTGCCCATCCCCAAGGTGATGGGCTACCAACTGGCCGAAGGCTGGACCAGCGTGCACTTCGTGCGCCCGGCCCACGGGTTGGTGGCGTTGCATGGCGACGCGGTGGTGCCGGTGAAGGCCCTGGGCCTGGTGGCCGGCCGCAGCACGCGCGGCCACCGTTTCGAGGCCAAGTCCGCGGTGATCGAGCTGCGCCACGCCGACAGCTACGCGCAGCAGCTGCTGGACGAGGGCGGCGTGGTCGCGTCCTACGAGGCGCGCCGCGCCGACGTGGTGCGGCAACTGGCCGCCGCCGCGGCCCAGGAAGGCCTGAAGCCCATCGAGGACGAAGCGCTGGTGGACGAGGTGAATTCGCTGGTGGAGCGCCCCAATGTGCTCAGCTGCCAGTTCGAGCCGCAGTTCCTGGACGTGCCGCCCGAATGCCTGATCCTGACGATGAAGGCCAACCAGAAGTACTTCCCGCTGCTGAACGCCGCTGGCAAGTTGACGAACAAGTTCCTGGTGGTCAGCAACATCCGCCCGGCCGACGCCAGCGCGGTGGTGCAGGGCAATGAGCGCGTGGTGCGTCCGCGCCTGGCCGATGCCAAGTTCTTCTTCGACCAGGACCGCAAGAAGCCGCTGGCCGCGCGCGTGGACGGCCTGGCCAAGGTGGTCTATCACAACAAGCTGGGCAGCCAGGGCGAACGCATGGAGCGCGTGCGCGCCATCGGCCACGCCATCGTGAACCAGCTGCGCCTGGCCACCGTGCCCTTCACGGCCGACGACAAGGACCACTTCGACGTGCTGGACAGCAAGGTGCGCGAAGCCGCCACGCTGGCCAAGTGCGACCTGCTGACCGACATGGTGGGCGAATTCCCCGAGTTGCAGGGCATCATGGGCGGGTACTACGCCCGCCACGAAGGCCTGCGCGACGGCGTGGCCATCGCGATCGAAGACCACTACAAGCCGCGCTATGCCGGCGACGCCCTGCCGCGCAACCACACCGGCACCGTGCTGGCGCTGGCCGACAAGCTGGAAACCCTGGTGGGCCTGTTCGGCATCGGCCAGTTGCCCACTGGCGACAAGGACCCGTTTGCGCTGCGCCGGCATGCGCTGGGTGTGATTCGCATCCTGGTGGAAAAGAACCTGCCGCTGGACCTGCCCGAACTGCTGCAGGCCGCGGTCGGCGCCTTCGGCGAGCTGATCACCGACCCGCGTGCGGCGCTGCGGACCTTCTTCGCCGACCGCCTGGCGGTGAGCCTGCGCGAGCAGGGCTACAGCGTGCAAGAAGTGGATGCCGTGCTGGCGCTGCAGCCCGCGCGCCTGGGTGACATCCCCAAGCGCCTGGCCGCGGTGCGCGCCTTCGCGGCCCTGCCGGAAAGTGCGGCGCTGGCCGCCGCCAACAAGCGCGTGGGCAACATCCTCAAGAAGGCCGAAGGCACGGTGCAAGCTGACGTGAACCCGGCCCTGCTGGCCGAGGCCGCCGAAATAGCCCTGCACAGCGCACTGGCCCAGGTGGCACCGGGGGCTGACGCGAAGTTCGCCCAGGGTGACTACACCGCGTCGCTGCAGGCCCTGGCCGCGCTGCGCACGCCGGTGGACGCCTTCTTCGACGACGTGATGGTCAATGCCGAAGACCCCGCCCTGCGCCACAACCGCCTGGCCTTGCTGCAGGCCCTGCACGCCGCCATGAACCGGGTGGCCGACCTGTCGCGGCTGGCATCATGAGCACGTCGGGCCGCTCCCAAGGGCGAATCCCGGCGCGCGAAGCGCGGAGGGCTGTCAAGTGACCCCGATCGTCAAGCTGGTCATCCTGGGCCGCGACGGCATCCTGAATGCCTTTCGCGACGACCACGTGAAAGAACCCGACGAGTGGCACCCGCTGCCCGGTGCGCTGGAGGCGGTCGCGCGGCTGAACCACCATGGCTGGCACACGGTGGTGGCCACCAACCAGAGCGGCATTGGCCGCGGCATGATCGACATGTCGTCCGTGAACGCGGTGCACGCGCGCATGAACCAGCGCCTGCAGGCCGTGGGCGGGCGGCTGGACGCGGTGTTCTTCTGCCCCCACGCGCCGGAAGACCAGTGTGAATGCCGCAAACCCCAGCCGGGCATGATGCTGGACATCGCCCACCGCTACGGCATCGCCCTGGACAGCGTGCCCATGGTGGCCGACACCCTGCGCGACCTGCTGGCCGCACGCGCCGCCGGCTGCCAGCCGCACCTGGTGCGCAGCGGTCGCGCCGCCGAGCTGGACCCGGCGCAGCTGGACGCCATCGTGCAGCAGGTGCCCGGCACCCTGGTGCACGACGACCTGCCGGACTTTGTTGATTTCCTGCTGCACCGCGAAGACGCGGGCGCCTCCACGCACGGAGACCTGCGTTGAGCACGCTGCTGGCGGCGCTGCGTTCGGCGGTTTTCGGCCTGTGGCTGCTGGTCACCGTGGTGCCGATTGCGCTGGCGGTGGTGGTGGCGTCCTGGTTCATCAAGGGCACGCCGCTGTATTGGATGTGCGCGTTCTGGCTGCGCCTGTCCATCCTGGGCGCCAAGTTCATCTGCGGGGTGAACTACCGCGTCAGCGGCATGGAGCACCTGCCGAGCGCGGCCGACAAGAACGCCGCGGTGCTGCTGGCACCCAAGCACCAGAGCACCTGGGAAACCTTCGCCTTTCCCATGCTGATGTCGCACCCGCTGAGCTATGTGTTCAAGCGCGAACTGCTCTACGTGCCCTTCTTCGGCTGGGCCATCGGCAAGCTGGACTTCATCCACATTGATCGCAGCAAGCGCGCGGAGGCCTGGAACAAGGTGGCCGAGCAGGGCCGCGCACTGATGGCCACCGGCCACTGGGTGATCATGTTCCCCGAGGGCACGCGCACGCCGCGCGGCAGCCAGGGCCCGTACAAGAACGGCGCCAGCCGCCTGGCGGTGAGCACCGGCACGCCCATCGTGCCCATCGCGGTGACGTCCGCGAAATGCTGGCCGCGCAAGAGCTTCCTGCTGCGCCCGGGCGTGATCGACGTGTCCATCGGCCGGCCGATTCCCAGCGTGGGCCGCGAGGCCGACGAGCTGATGCGCGAGGTGGAGGCCTGGATCGAGGCCGAAATGCGCCGCCTGGACCCCGAGGCTTACCCGCAGGTGCCGGCAGCGGCAACGGCGGGCGCTGCCTAGGTGCCTAGAATTGGGCCTCATGCCGCCCGCCGCCCGCCAGGACCCCACCGCCCAGCTGTCGCTGTTCGAGGAATGGGCGCCGCCGGCGGCCACACCGCCCCAGGCGGGCGCACCGGCCCGGCCGGCGGTTCCGGCGTCCCAGCCGGCGCCGGCGCCCGCGCCCCGGGGCAGCGAGGTGGCAGCGCCATCGCTGCTGCGCCACCCACGCGCCGAACGTGAAGTGCGTCTGGACGGCCACCTGGTGGCCTTTGCCTTCAAGCGCGCGCGCCGTCGCAGCATCGGCTTCGTCATCGGGCCCGAAGGGCTGAGCGTCAGCGCCCCGCGCTGGGTGGGCCTGGCCGAGGTGGATGCGGCGCTGAAGGAGAAAGCCCGCTGGATCCTGCGCAAGCTGCAGGAACAGCAGCAGCGCGCCCAGCGCCTGGACCAGGCGCGGGTGGACTGGCGCGACGGCGTGGGCATTCCCTTCCTGGGCGAAACCGTCATCGTGGTGCTGGACCCGCGCGCCACCGGTGCGGTGCTCAACGCCGGCGCCGAGGCCCTGCCTGGCGTGCCCAGGCTGGCCTTGCACGTGGGCCTGCCGCAAAGTGCGCAGCCCGACCAGATCCGCGACGTGGTGCAAAGCTGGTTGCAGCGCCAGGCCCGGCGCGTGTTCGAGGAGCGCTGCGCCCTGTTCGCCCAGGCGCTGAACGTGCGCATCAAGCGCCTGTCGCTCAGCTCGGCCAGCACCCGTTGGGGCAGTGCCAGCGCCGACGGGGCCATTCGCCTGAACTGGCGCCTTGTGCATTTCGGGCTGCCGGTCATCGACTACGTGGTCACCCACGAACTGGCCCATCTGCGCGAAATGAACCACAGCCCGGCCTTCTGGGACGTGGTGCGCAGCGTGCTGCCTAACTTCGAACAGGCCCGCGTGCACTTGCGCGACGAAGTGCTGCCCGTGCTGGACTGAGCGGGGTGGCACCCACCCGAACGAGGGTGATGCTTTTCACGCCATGCCCGCCATTTCCCCAGAAGGGGTGATGCGCGGAATCTGTGCACGGTGCACACTCTCCCGCAGTGCTGTCGTCATGGGCAGTCAGGGAGATTGAAAAGAGCGATCAAGCGGCAGGCCCCCAAAAGGCCTGCCGTTTTGTCATTTTGGGCCTACCGTTTTGTCTTTCCGCGGCGCTGCGTAAACTGCGCCCCCATGGCTTCTCCCCTCCAAGACCTGTTTGACAAGAACCGGCAGTGGGCCGCCGAAACCACGGCGCGCGACCCCCAGTTCTTCACCCGCCTGCTGGCCCAGCAGGCGCCCCAGTACCTGTGGATCGGCTGCGCCGACAGCCGGGTGCCGGCCAATGAAATCGTGGGCATGCAGCCGGGTGAGCTGTTTGTTCACCGCAACGTGGCCAACGTGGTGGTGCATTCCGACCTGAACGCCCTGTCCACCATCCAGTTCGCGGTGGAACACCTGAAGGTCAAGCACATCATGGTGGTGGGCCACTACGGCTGCGCCGGGGTGCGCGCCGCGCTGCTGGGCACCCGCGTGGGCCTGGCCGACAACTGGCTGCGCCATGTGCAGGACGTGCGGCTGCGCCACCGCAAGCGCATCGACCACCTGGACGGCCAGCAGCAGCAGGAAGACATCCTGTGCGAGATGAACGTCATCGAGCAGGTGGGCAACGTGGCCTTGTCCACCGTGATCCAGGACGCCTGGCTGCGCGGGCAGAAGGTGGCCATCCATGGCCTGGTCTATGGCCTGCGCGATGGGCTGCTGAAGGACCTGAACGTCACCATGGACCGCCCCGACACCGTGGTGGACGTGTTCGCCAACGCCTTCAAACGCTTCCCGCGCGCCGAACCGGTCTGAACCTGCCGCCGCGATGTTCCCGCAGCGCCTGACCGACAGCCGCGCCTTCGACATCGCGCGGGCCATGCTGGACGGCTTCAACCGCCACTACCGCCTGTTCCGCGAAACCAGCGCCGGCGCCAAGGCGCGTTTCGAGGCGGCCGACTGGCACGGCCAACAGAAAGCACAGCGCGAACGCATCGAGTTCTACGACAAGCGCGTGGCCGAGGCCGCGGCACGGCTGGAGCAGGACTTCCAGGCCAGCACCCTGGGCATGGACACCTGGCAGCAGGTGAAGCTGCACTACATCGGGCTTCTCACCAACCATCACCAGCCCGAACTGGCCGAGACCTTCTTCAACTCGGTCACCACGCGCATCCTGCACCACAGCTACTTCCGCAACGACTTCATCTTCGTGCGCCCGGCGGTTTCCACCGAATACATCGAGAACGACGAGCCCGCCGCCACGCCGACCTACCGCGCCTACTACCCCACGCTGGAGAACCTGCGCGACACGCTGCGGCGCGTCGTGGACAACCTCCAGCTCAAGCACCCCTTCGTGGACCTGGAGCGCGACATCGACCTGGTGCACGACGCCGTTCTCAAGCGCATCGGCGCAGGCGACTTCCGCCAGCGCGCCAACTTCCAGATCCAGGTGCTGGCCAGCCTGTTCTACCGCAACAAGGGCGCCTACCTGGTGGGCAAGATCATCAATGGCTTCAGCGAGACGCCGTTCGCGCTGCCCATCCTGCACGACAGCGGCGGCACCGGCCTGGTGATCGACGCCGCGCTGTTCGGCGAGGACGACCTGCTGCTGCTGTTTTCCTTCGCGCGGGCCTACTTCATGGTGGACATGGAGGTGCCCAGCGCCTATGTGCAGTTCCTGCGCAGCATGATGCCCAGGAAGCCGCGGGCCGAGATCTACAGCGCCATCGGCCTGCAGAAGCATGGCAAGAACCTGTTCTACCGCGACTTCCAGTACCACCTGCGCCATTCCAGCGACCGCCTGCGCATCGCGCCCGGCATCAAGGGCATGGTGATGCTGGTGTTCGACCTGCCCAGCTTCCCCTACGTGTTCAAGTGCATCAAGGACTTCTTTCCGCACCAGAAGGAAACCACGCGCGAGCAGATCCAGGGCAAGTACCTGCTGGTGAAGCAGCACGACCGCGTGGGCCGCATGGCCGACACGCTGGAGTACAGCAACGTGGCCTTCCCGCGCGCGCGCTTTGACGACGCGCTGGTGGCCGAGATCCAGCACTTCTGCCCCAGCCTGGTGGAAGAGGCGGGCGACGACCTGGTGCTCAAGCACGTGTACATCGAACGCCGCATGATCCCGCTGAACATCTACCTGCAGGACGCCAAGCCGCAGCAGCTGGAGCACGCGGTCATTGAATACGGCAACGCCATCAAGGACCTGGTGGCCGCCAACATCTTCCCTGGCGACATGCTGTGGAAGAACTTTGGCGTCACCCGCCACGGCAAGGTGGTGTTCTACGACTACGACGAGATCGAGTACATCACCGACATGAACTTCCGCCACGTGCCGCCGCCGCGCAACGAGGAAGACGAGATGAGCGGCGAAGTCTGGTACCCCGTCGGCCCCAAGGACGTGTTCCCCGAAACCTTCGGCCCCTTCCTGCTGGGCAACCCGGCGGTGCGCGCGGTGTTCATGAAGCACCACGCCGAGCTGCTGGACGCCGACTTCTGGCAGGGCCACAAGAAACGCATCGCGGCGGGCCACGTGCACGATGTGTTCCCGTATGACGCCCACAAGCGCTTCGCGGTGAGGCAGGCGCTGTGAACCTGCACGAGGTCCTGGAACTGGCCAGCTTCGCCGTCACCGTCGTCGGCCTGCCCTTCGCCGCCTGGGTGTTCTGGGTGCAGCAGAAGAAGGAGCGCGAGAACGAGGAGGAAGAGGCCTACCAGCACCTCTCGGACGCCTACAACAACTTCCTGAAGGTGGTGCTGGCCCATGCCGACCTGCAACTGCGCACCACCACCGCGCTGCCCGATCCCACGCCCGAGCAGCGCGAACGCATGCAGGTCATCTTCGACATGCTGATCAGCCTGTTCGAGCGCGCCTACCTGGTGGCCTACAAGGACGACATGTCACCCACTGAACAGAGGCGCTGGAATTCGTGGGACGACTACATGCGCGAATGGTGCCGGCGCGACGACTTCTTCAACGCCCTGCCCACGCTGCTGCGCGGCGAGGATGCGCAGTTCCAGGCCCACATCCGCCGAATTGCGCAAGAAGAACGTGCCGCCTTGCCGGCTGGCGCAAACTAACGGTTCTGGTTCGACTTTTCTTGCAGGAGCTTTCCCATGTCCGACCCCATCGTCATCGTTTCCGCTGCCCGCACGCCCATCGGCGGCCTGCTGGGTGATTTTTCCTCCCAGGCCGCCTGGGAACTGGGCGCCGTGGCCATCAAGGCCGCAGTGGAGCGCGCCGGCGTGCCCGGCGATGCCATCGACGAAGTCTTGATGGGCAACTGCCTGATGGCCGGCCAGGGCCAGGCCCCGGCCCGCCAGGCCATGCGCCGGGCCGGCCTGCCCGATTCCGCCGGTGCCGTGACCTTGAGCAAGATGTGCGGCAGCGGCATGCGCGCCATGATGTTCGGCCACGACATGCTGGCCGCCGGCAGCGCCAACGTGGTGCTGGCCGGTGGCATGGAAAGCATGACCAACGCGCCGCACCTGATGTTCGCGCGCAAGGGCGTGCGCTACGGCGCCGCCCAGTTGTTCGACCACATGGCCATGGACGGCCTGGAAGACGCCTACGAGCGCGGCAAGGCCATGGGCGTGTTTGCCGAAACCTGCGTCACCAAGTACGGCTTCACGCGCGAGGCCCAGGACGCGTTTGCGATTGCGTCCACCACCCGCGCCAAGGCCGCCAACGAAGACGGCAGCTTCGCCTGGGAGATGGCCCCGGTCACCCTGCCCGCGAAGTCGGGCAGTTCAGGGTCCGCCGGGAAGGCCGGTGGCGACACGGTGTTCAAGCTGGACGAGCAGCCCTTCAAGGCCAAGCTGGACAAGATCCCCGGCCTGAAGCCCGCGTTCAAGAAGGACGGCACCATCACCGCCGCCAACGCCAGCAGCATCTCCGACGGCGCCGCGGCGCTGGTGCTGATGCGCGAATCCACCGCCCGGGCCTTGGGCGCCACGCCCATCGCCCGCATCGCGGCCCATTCGGTGCACGCCCAGGCGCCGGAGTGGTTCACCACCGCGCCGGTGGGCGCCATCGAGAAGGCCTTGAAGAAGGCCGGTTGGGACGCCAAGAGCGTGAACCTCTGGGAAGTGAACGAAGCCTTCGCCGCGGTGACCATGGCCGCCATGGCCGAGTTCAAGCTGCCGCACGAGATCGTCAACGTGCACGGCGGCGCCTGCGCCCTGGGCCACCCCATCGGGGCGTCGGGCGCGCGCATCGTGGTCACGCTGCTGGGCGCCCTGCGCAAGCAAAAGGCCAAGCGGGGTGTGGCGGCGCTGTGCATCGGCGGTGGTGAGGCCACCGCGCTGGCCGTGGAGATGCTTTGAGCGCATCCGTGCTGGTGGTCGGCGCGTCGCGCGGCATCGGCCTGGAGCTGGTGCGCCAGTACCGTGCCGACGGCCAGCGCGTGGTGGCCACCGCGCGCGACGCCGCGGGCCTTCAGCGCCTGAAGGACCTGGGCGCGCAGGCCCTGGCGCTGGACGTGAACGACGCGGCCCAATGCGCCGGCCTGGCCTGGCAATTGGACGGCGAGGCCTTCACCAGCGCCTGGCTGGTGGCCGGCGTCTATGGGCCCAAAGGCAACCCGGACCTGGCCGCGCCCGCGGCCGGTGACTTCGACGCCGTGATGCACACCAACGTGCTGGCCGCCATGCGCCTGCTGCCCGTGATCACCCAGGCCCTGGCGCCGGGCGGGCGGCTGGGCGTGCTGTCCTCGCGCATGGGCTCCATCGGCACCCGTGCCGCGCCCAACGGCTGGCTGTACCGCGCCAGCAAGGCGGCGCTGAACTCGGTGGTGAAGGATGTGTCGCTGGCCGTTGCCGGCCGCGCGGTGTGCATCGCCTTCCACCCCGGCTGGGTGCAGACCGACATGGGCGGCGCGGGCGCCGACCTGACGGTGGAACAAAGCGCCGCCGACCTGCGTGCCACGCTGGCGCGCGCCACGCCGAAGGACAACGGCGCCTTCCTGAACCACGACGGCTCGCCCATCGCCTGGTAGCGGCGACCACAACACCACCACGAGACAAACCCCATGCTGCTTTCCGAAGACCACCTGGCCGTGCAGGACGCGGTGCGAGCCTACGTGCAGGACCAGATCGCGCCCCACGCTGCGCGCTGGGACAAGGAACACCACTTCCCGGCCGAAGAACTGAAAGGCCTGGCCGCCCTGGGCTGCTACGGCGTGGCCGTGCCCACCGAGTGGGACGGCGCGGGGCTGGACTACCTGTCGCTGGCCATCATCCTGGAAGAGGTGGCGGCCGGCGACGGCGGCACGTCCACCGTGGTCAGCGTCAACAACTGCCCGGTGTGTTCCATCCTGATGGCCTTCGGCAACGCGGCGCAGAAGGAACAGTTCCTCAAGCCTTTGGCGCGCGGTGACATGCTGGGCGCCTTCTGCCTGACCGAGCCGCATGTGGGCAGCCAGGCCGACGGCTTGAAGACCACGGCAGTTCGAGATGGCGATCACTACGTCATCAACGGCGTGAAGCAGTTCATCACCAGCGGCAAGCACGGTGACCTGGCCATCGTGATGGCGGTCACCGACAAGGCTGCAGGCAAGAAGGGCATCAGTGCGTTCCTGGTGCCCACCAGCACCCCGGGCTACACCGTGGCGCGGCTGGAGGACAAGATGGGCCAGCACTCGTCGGACACGGCGCAGATCCTGTTCGACAACTGCCGCATCCCGGCCGAGTACCGGCTGCAGGACGAAGGCATGGGGCTGAAGATCGCGCTGTCCGGCCTGGAAGGCGGGCGCATCGGCATCGCCAGCCAGAGCCTGGGCATGGCCCGTGCGGCCTTTGACGCGGCGCTGGCCTACAGCAAGGACCGCCAGGCCTTCGGCACGCCCATCTTCAACCACCAGGCGGTGCAGTTCAAGCTGGCCGACATGGCCACGCAGATCGAGGCCGCGCGGCAATTGATCTGGCACGCGGCTTCGCTGAAGGACGCTGGCAAGCCCTGCCTGAAGGAAGCCGCCATGGCCAAGCTCTTTGCCAGCGAGATGGCCGAGAAGGTGTGCTCGGCCGCGATCCAGGTCTTTGGCGGCTACGGCTATGTCAGCGACTTTCCGGTGGAGCGCATTTACCGCGACGTGCGGGTGTGCCAGATCTACGAGGGCACCTCGGAGGTCCAGAAAATTCTCATCGCAAGAGCCTTGGCATGACGCTGCCCGGCCCGCGACGCGCCCTGGCGGCGCTGGTGCTGTCGGCCTGGGCGCTGGCGCAAGCCGCCCCCGACGACGCCCTGCTGGGCGCCGCCCATGCCGAGCAACACGCCGTGCTGCAGACGCTGGAGCGTCTGGTGAACATCGAAACCGGCACCGGGGACGCCGAAGGCATGGCGGCCATGGCCAAGCTGCTGTCCGGTGAACTTCACCAGGCTGGCGCGCAGGTCATCCGCCACAAGGCGGCGGGCAACGTGGTGGGCGACAACGTGGTGGGCGTGCTCAAGGGCACGGGCCGCGGGCGCGTGCTGCTGATGGCCCACATGGACACGGTGTACCCGCGCGGCGTGCTGGCGCGCGCGCCGTTTCGCATCGACGGCGCGCGCGCCTTCGGCGCCGGCATCGCCGACGCCAAGGGCGGCGTGGCCACCGTCCTGCATGCGATGCGGCTGCTGAAGGCGCGGCCGGGCGCTTATGCGCAGGTGACGGCGCTGTTCAACACCGACGAAGAACGCGGCTCGGTCGGCTCGCGCGATCTCATTCAGCAACTGGCCGGCGAGCACGACGCGGTGTTGTCCTTCGAGCCCACGCTGGCCCTGCGCGAGGGTTTTGCCCGTGGCACCTCGGGCGTGGGCTCGGTGCAGGTGCGCATCAAGGGCCGTGCCTCGCACGCCGGTGCGGCGCCGGAATTGGGCGTGAACGCCCTGACCGAAGCCGCCGACCTGGTGCTGCGCACGCAGGACCTGGACGACCGCGCGCGCGGCCTGCGCTTCAACTGGACCATCGCCAAGGCCGGCGGCACGGCCAACATCATCCCGGAAGAGGCCGAATTGCTGGCCGACGTTCGCTACGTGCGCAACGAGGACCTGGTGGCGCTGGAAGCCGCGCTGCGCGAACGGGCGCAGAACAAGAAGCTGCCCGAGGCCCAAATCGACATCACGGTCAACCGCGGCCGGCCGGCCTTCAACGCCGATGCGCTCTGCCTGAAGTTGATTGAGCTGGCGCGCAGCGTGTACGCCGAAGCCGGCGGCGACGTGGTGGTGATCGAACGCAGCGGCGGCGGCACCGACGCGGCCTATGCCGCGCTGTCGGGCAAGCCGGTGCTCGAAGGCCTGGGCCTGCCCGGCTTCGGCTACCACAGCAATGCGGCCGAGTACGTGATGATCGACGCCATCCCGCGCCGGCTGTACATGGCGGTGCGGCTGGTGCAGGAAGTGGGCGCCGGGGCCTTGACCCGCTGAGTCCCTGGGCCTACCTCGGCAGGTACAGGCTGTCGGTGTAGGTGGCCAGCCATTGCGGCCGGAAGGCCACGAAGATGGCCACGATCATGCCGGTGAGGAAGGCGTCGCCCCAGGCGGACAGCCAGCGGCCGATCATCAGCTCGCTGTCGCTCAAGGACGCCACGCCGCCGTGCAGCACCAGCCCCATCACCGAGGTGATGCTCAGCGCCGCGGCGGTGGCGAAGAAGCCGCGGCCCAGGATGTAGACGAACAGGTGGTGCGGCAGCCAGCGCCGCACGCCCGCGCCCAGCAGCAGGGTCAGCGTGGCCGGCACCAGGCCCAGCCACACACCGCGGTGCAGGGCCTCGGTCCAGGGCAGGTGGGCGGCCCAGGCGGTGAACAGCGCCACGGGCAGCAGGCCCAGCACGGCCAGCGGCCAGCCGGCCATCAGCACCAGCAGGCAGGCTCCGGAAAGGGGCTGCACCACGGCGTTGTTGACGTACCGGTCCACGCCCCACAGCGCCGGCAGCAGGGCCCACCAGGCCAGCCAGGGCCAGGGGGGGCCGGCTTCGTCCACGCCGCGCCAGGGCCGCAGCCACAGCGCCACCGCCAGGGCGGGCAGGGCCAGGGCCAGGTCGATCCACAGGTTCATGCGGCCATTGTTGGGCACCGACCCTGGCCCACGGGTGTGCATGGTCAAGACCGGAGGCCCTGAATGCGGGGACCCCGCAGCGCCCCCGATGGACGGGCCCGCGGCGCCCCACTAAGGTGGCGGGATGCCCAACGCCATTGACTTCTGGTTCGACTTCTCGTCGCCCTACTCCTACATCGCCAACGAGTGGATCGACGCGCTGGCGGCGCGCCACCAGCGCACCGTGAACCGCCACGCCATCCTGCTGGGCGTGACCTTCGCGGCGGCCGAGCTGAAAAGCCCGGTGTCCTACCCCATCAAGCGTGAATACAGCCTGCGAGACTTCGCCCGCTCGGCCCGCTTCGAAGGCGTGCCGTTCAGCCAGCCGGCCACCTTCCCCATTCCCACACAGAACGCCGCGCGCGTGTTCTGGTGGTTGCAGCACACGCAAGGCACTGCGGCTGCGGCCGACTGGGCACGCGCCGGGCTGCGGGCCTATTTCACCCGCGGCGTGGCCTTGAGCGACCCGATCGCCCTGCGTGCGCTGGCGGCCGACAGCGGCCTGGACGCCGAAGCGGCCGAAGCCGCCTGGAGCGATGCGCGCTGGAAAGACCGCCTGAAGGCCGCCAACGACGCCGCACTGGCGGCGGGCGTGTTCGGCGCGCCCTTCTTCGTCATCGACGGCGAGCCCTTCTGGGGCAACGACCGCAAGCCGCAGATGGAGCGCTGGCTGGCGCAGGGACGGTTCTGACGGGCCCGCCGGCCCCGCCCTGACCGGGCTGGGGCTTCAGCCGTGCAATCTGGAACTGCGCGGCACGCTGGCCAGCAGGAATTCCATCTGGTCGGCCAGGATGCGGCGGCCGCGCAGGATCATGTCTTCGTGCAGGCTGGGCACGTAGGGCGTGTACATCAGTGTCATGCGCGCTTCGTCGGGCAGGCGGTTGCCCTTGCGGCCGTTGCAGTGGCGGCAGGCGGTGATGCAGTTCATCCAGGTGTCGCGCCCGCCGCGCGAGGTGGGCACGATGTGCTCGCGCGTCAAGGTGTCGAAGCCGAAGCGCCCGCCGCAGTAGGCGCAGATGTGGCGGTCGCGCACAAACAGCTTGGGGTTGGTCAGCGCCGGGGCGACGCGCCAGGCGCGGCTGGGAATGGCGCCCTTGACCGCGATGATGGGGTGCACCTCGATGCGCGATTGCAAGCCGGTGGACCGTTGGATGCCACCGCGCAGCACGCGGAAGGCGCGGCCCAGTGTCCACGCCACGCCTTCGCTGGCGTACACCACAGCAGCCTCGCGCGGTGTGATCCACGCTTGTGGCCGCCCCGAAATGTCGAGTTGCAGCACGTCCATGGTCAGGGTCTGAGCATAGCGCGCCTGTGTGACGGCACTCAAGGTATTGCACAAGGGCCGGCGCCGGTCGGGTTCTTTGTGCATGCCAGAATGGTTTGATGCTGTCTGCCCTGCGTTCTGTCCTGGCCCTGTTGCTGGCCGCCGTGGCCGCAGCGGCTTCGGGCCAGCCGGTTGGGGCGGCGTCGGCGCCGCCGCTTGCAGCGTCCGCCCCGGTGCCCGGTGCAGCCGCCTCGGCCGCCGAGGCCACGCCCGGCCCGGTGTCCTCGGCCGCGCAGCGGGTGTACGAGCAGATGCGCCCGCGCCTGCTGCAGGTGCGCACGCTGCTGAAGACGCAGGACAGCCAGTCCTCGGTGGGTTCGGGCTTTTTGGTCAGCACCGAAGGCCACCTCATCACCAACTTCCACGTCGTCAGCCAGTACGCGCTGCAGCCGCAGCGCAACCGGCTGGTGTACGCCACCATCGACGGCCAGCAGGGTGCGCTGCAGCTGCTGGCCTTCGACGTGGTGCACGACCTGGCGCTGCTGAAGGCGGTGGACCCCGCGCCGCTGGCCGGCCGTGGCGCGGTGGGCTTCCGGCCCGACAGCGAAACCCTGCCGCGCGGGGCGCGCATCTTCTCGCTGGGCAATCCGCTGGATGTGGGCTTCACCGTCACCGAAGGCAGCTACAACGGCCCGGTGGAGCGCAGCTTCCTGCGCACCTTGTTCTTCGGTGGGTCGCTCTCGCCCGGCATGAGCGGCGGCCCGTCGCTGGACGAAACCGGCCGGCTGGTGGGCGTGAACGTGGCCACCCGGCGTGACGGCGAACAGGTCAGCTTTCTGGTGCCCGCCGCGCCGGCCCAGGCCCTGCTGGAGCGCGGCCGCCTGGCCAAGCCGCTGGAAGCGCCGGTCTACCCCGAGGTGGCACGCCAGCTGCTGCGCCATGAGGCCGAACTGACCGACCGCTTCGTGGCCCAGCCCTGGCGCCCGGCCGGGCACGCGCGCTACGCCATTCCGGTACCGCAGGAGACCTTCCTGCGCTGCTGGGGCCAGGGCTCGCCCCAGGCGGCGCGGGGCCTGCAGTTCGAGCGCAGCGACTGCGAAATGGACAGCCGCGTGTTCGTCAGTGGCTCGCTGCTCACCGGCTACCTCACGGTGCGCCACGAGTCCTACGACGGCGCCAAGCTGGGTGCTGTGCGCTTCAGCCAGCGCTACTCGGCCAGCTTCCAGAACGAGTTCATGGGCGGGGCCAACCGCCAGCTCACTGCGCCGCGCTGCCTGGAGCAGACCGTGGCCCGCGCCGGCCTGCCGCTGCGCGCGGTGGTGTGCCTGCGCGCCTACAAGAAGCTGGAAGGCCTGCACGAGCTTTCCGTGCTGGTGGCCACGCTGGACGGCGCCCAGGTGGGCGTGCAGGGCCGCTTTGACGCCCATGGCGTCAGCTTCGCCAGCGCGCAGCGCCTGACCAAGCACTACCTCGACGGATTTGCATGGACCGCCCCGAAGACCGCATCGCGCTGATCGAGCTGCTCGAACGCGACGGCCGGGTGGGCCGCAGCGTGGACGTGCACCGCTGGCCGGTGACCCTGGGCCGCGCCCTGGGCAACCTGGTGGTGCTGGACGACCCCCATGTGGCCGCGCAACACGCCAGCCTGGCGCCCGACGCCACCGGCGTGCTGCGCCTCACGGTGGGCGACAGCGCCAATGGCGTGTTGGTGGGCCGCAGCCGGCTGGTCGCGGGCCAGAGCCAGGCGCTGGCCGAAGGCAGCGTGCTGCAACTGGGCGGGGTGCGCCTGCGCCTGCGCCTGAAACACGACGCCCTGGCCCCGGAACGGCCGTTGGCCGCGGCCTTCAGCGGCGCCAACGCCGGCCGCATGGCGGTGCTGGCCGCGTTGCTGCTGGCGCTGGTGGGGGCCGAACACTGGGTGGGGCTGGACCCTGGCGCCGACTTCACCGCCTGGCTGCCCATGCTGGTCAGCCTGCCGGTGGCGCTGGTGGGCTGGTGCGGGGCCTGGGCGCTGGCGTCCAAGCTGTTCCAGCACCGCTTCGACTTCTGGGGCCACATGGCCATCCTGCTGCCCTGGCTGCTGGCCTTGCAACTGCTGGACGCGGTGCTGCCCCAGGTGGCCGCGTCCGGCGGCTGGCCCTGGCTGTGGCAGGCCACCCGGCCGCTGTCGGCGGTGTTGGCGGCACTGCTGCTGCGCGCCCACCTGGCCCATGTGCTGCCCGGCCACCAGCGCGCCGTGGGCTACGCCATGGCCGCCCTCGTGCTGACCAGCGGCGCCGTGGCCTCGGCGCTGAACCTGCGCAGCCACGGGCAGTTGTTCACCGCGCCCTACATGAGCACCCTGCCCACGCCCGCGCTGCGCCTGGGCACCCCCGGGACGCCGCAGGACCTGGTGGACGCCATGGCCGGCCTGCGCGAGCCGCTGCGCGACAAGGTGCGCGAAGCCCAGGCCGACGAGGCCGAAGAAGGCGACACCGCCGAGTGAGCGCCCCGGCGCGCCGGGCGCCGGCCCCGGCCGTCCGCGGGCCGGTTCTAGGTCCCCTGCCCTAGAAATAGGCGGCAAAAGCACCGTTGTTTGGGTGGACCTTGCCCCCAAAATAGCACGATCGTTCGTATAGATTTCGGTTCTTGCGAAACCCGCCCCACCCGTGCCCGCCGTGAACCCCAACCCTGCCGACCCCGCCGCCGCCGTGGACGCCACGGCGTCGCCGCGGGCCGCGTCCGCCAAGGCCTTGAACAAGGCCTTGCACAAGTCCATGCAAAAGGGCCAGGCAACGCGCGCCGCCATCCTGGACGCGGCGCTCGGCCTGGCCTCGCACATGGGACTGGAAGGTCTGTCCATCGGCGCGCTGGCCGAGGTGACCGGCATGAGCAAGTCCGGCGTCTTCGCCCACTTCGGTTCGCGCGAGGAACTGCAGATCTCGGTCATCCGTGAATACCACCAGCGCTTCGAGGCCGAGGTGTTCCACCCGTCCATGCGGCAGGCCCGCGGCCTGCAGCGGCTGCGCTCGCTGTTCGAGCGCTGGGTGCGCCAGGTGTCGGTGGAACTGGATTCGGGGTGCATCTACATCAGCGGCGCGGTGGAGTTCGACGACCGCCCCGGCCCCGTGCGCGACGCCCTGGCCGACATGGTGCGCACCTGGCACGCGGCGCTGGCCCGCGCCATTTCGCAAAGCGTCGAAGAAGGCCACCTGCGCGCCGACACCGACCCGCTGCAGATGCTGTTTGAAGTCCACGGCCTGATCCTGGCCCTGCACCACGACGCGCGCTTTCTTCGCCTGCCCGGCGCGCTGGACCGCGCCCGCGCCGGCTTCGAGCGCATCGTGGGCCACTACGCCACCTTCCCCCCGAATTTCCCCGCCTCCAAGAAGGCACCTGCCCAGCAGGCTTCGCGGCCCAGCGCTGCGTCGCCCAAGACACGGCGCCCTGCGCGCGCCTGACACAACACACCCTTCACCGTTCATCACCGGAGCGATCTGTCATGCCCACCTACACCCCGCCGCTGCGCGACCTGCAATTCGTCATGCACGAACTGCTGAACGCCGCCGACACGCTGAAGCTGATGCCCAAGCACGCCGACATCGACGCCGACACCATGAACGCGGTGCTGGAAGAAGGCGGCAAGTTCGCGGCCGAGGTCATCGCCCCGCTGAACCGCGGTGGCGACGAACAAGGCTGCAGCCTGGACCGCGCCACCCACGAAGTGACCGCCCCCCAGGGCTTCAAGCAGGCCTATGCGAAGTACGTGGAAGGCGGCTGGGCGGCGTTGAGCTGCGACCCCGAATACGGCGGCCAGGGCCTGCCGGTGCTGCTGAACCAGTGCTTCTACGAAATGATGAACTCGGCCAACCAGGCCTGGACCATGTACCCGGGCCTGTCCCATGGCGCCTACGAGGCTCTGCATGCCCACGGCACCGAAGAACAGAAGAAGCTCTACCTGCCCAAGCTGACCAGTGGCGTGTGGACCGGCACCATGTGCCTGACCGAACCCCATTGCGGCACCGACCTGGGCCTGCTGCGCACCAAGGCCGAACCCCAGGCCGACGGCAGCTACAAGATCACCGGGCAGAAGATCTTCATCAGCGCGGGCGAACACGACCTGGCCGAGAACATCATCCACCTGGTGCTGGCCCGCCTGCCCGACGCGCCGGCCGGCAGCAAGGGCATCAGCCTGTTCGTGGTGCCCAAGTACAACGTGAACGCCGACGGCTCCATCGGCAGCCGCAACGCCATCCACTGCGGCGGCCTGGAAGAAAAGATGGGCATCCACGGCAACGCCACCTGCCAGATGGTGCTGGACGGCGCCAACGGTTCGCTGGTGGGCCAGCCCAACAAGGGCCTGGCGGCCATGTTCGTGATGATGAACGCCGCCCGCCTGGGCGTGGGCAACCAGAGCCTGGGCCTGACCGAGGTGGCCTACCAGAACGCCGTGGCCTATGCGAAGGACCGCATCCAGATGCGCGCGCTGTCCGGCCCCAAGGCGCCGGACAAGGCCGCCGACCCCATCATCGTGCACCCCGACGTGCGCAAGATGCTGCTCACCGCGCGCGCCTACGCCGAAGGCGGCCGCGCGCTGGCCATGCACACCGCCCTGCTGATCGACACCTACCTCGCCACCGACGACGAGGACGAGCGCAAGGCCGCCGAGGACGAGGTGGCCCTGCTCACGCCCATCATCAAGGCCTTCTTCACCGACAACGGCTGGATTGCCACCAGCCATTGCATGCAGGTCTTCGGTGGCCACGGCTTCATCCGCGAGTGGGGCATGGAGCAGTTCGTGCGCGACTCGCGCATCAACATGATCTACGAAGGCACCAACACCATCCAGGCCCTGGACCTGCTGGGCCGCAAGGTGCTGGGCGACAACGGCGCCAAGCTGAAGAAGTTCGGCCAGAAGATCCAGGCCTTTGTGGAAGACGAAGGCGTGAACGAAGCCATGCAGGAATTCGTGAACCCGCTGGCCGACCTGGGTGACAAGGTCACCAAGCTGACGACTGAACTGGGCATGAAGGCCTTTGGCAACGCCGACGAGGTGGGCGCCGCCGCGGTGGACTACCTGCGCGTGGCCGGCCACCTGGTGTTCGCCTACCTCTTCGCCCGCATGGCCAAGATTGCGCTGGAAAAGCAGGGCTCGGGCGACCCCTTCTACACCGCCAAGCTGCACACCGCGCGCTTTTACTTCGCCAAGCTGCTGCCGGAGACGGCGGGCCTGATCCGCAGTTGCCGCGCCGGGCTGGCGCCGCTGATGGCCATGGACGAAGCGCTGTTCTAAAGTCCACCCTTTCCCCAAACACACAGGAGACGCAGCCATGGTTCGTTTTGTTGCGGGGCTGGCCTTGACGCTGGTCAGTTCGTGGGCCGCGGCCCAGGCCACGCCGACCGGCTTGTGGAAGACCATCGACGACGAGACCAAGCAGGAAAAGTCGCTGGTGCGCATCACCGAAGCCGGCGGCGTGTTCAGCGGCAAGATCGAAAAGGTGTTCGATGCCAGCAAGCAGGACGCCAAGTGCGACAAGTGCAGCGACGAACGCAAGGACAAGCCGGTGCTGGGCATGACCGTGCTGCGCAACCTGAAGCAGAACGCTGAGGACAAGGAAGTCTGGGACGGCGGCGACATCCTCGACCCCAACAACGGCAAGGTCTACAAGGCCCGCCTCAAGCCCATCGAAGGCGGCAAGAAGCTGCAGATGCGCGGCTACATGGGCCCCTTCTTCCGCACCCAGGTCTGGGTGCGGGTGGAATGACTCGACAGTTTCCCCAACGGAGCAACAAGCAATGAACCGATTCCAGGTGCGCAAGGTGGCCGTTCTCGGCGCCGGCGTGATGGGCGCGCAGATCGCCGCCCATCTGGTGAACGTGAAGGTGCCGGTGGTGCTGTTTGACCTGCCGGCCAAGGAAGGCCCCAAGAACGGCATCGTCAGCAAGGCCGTCGAGAACCTGAAGAAGATCAAGCCCGCGCCGCTGGGCGTGGTGGAAGACGCCTCGCTCATCCAGCAGGCCAACTACGAAGAGCACCTGGACCTGCTGGCCGGCTGCGACCTGGTGATCGAGGCCATTGCCGAGCGCATGGACTGGAAACTGGACCTGTACACCAAGATCGCCCCGCACCTGGCACCAGGCGCCATCGTGGCCAGCAACACCTCGGGCCTGTCCATCACCAAGCTGGCCTCGGTGCTGCCGGACAGCATCAAGCCGCGCTTTTGCGGCATCCATTTCTTCAACCCGCCACGCTACATGGCGCTGGTGGAGCTGATCAACACGCCCACCACCGACGCGTCGGTGCTCGACGAACTGGAAGCCTTCGTTACCACCTTCCTGGGCAAGAGCGTGGTGCGGGCCAAGGACAGCCCCAACTTCATCGCCAACCGCGTGGGCATTGCGGGCATGTTGGCCACGATGAAGGAAGCCGAGACCTTCGGCCTGACTTTCGACGTGGTGGACGACCTCACCGGCAAGAAGCTGGGCCGCGCCTCCAGCGGCACCTTCCGCACCGCCGATGTGGTGGGCCTGGACACCATGGCCCATGTCATCAAGACCCTGCAGGACAACCTGGCCGACGATCCGTTTTATCCCGCCTATGCCACGCCCGCCGTGCTGCAAGGCCTGATCGCCGCCGGTGCGCTGGGCCAGAAGACCGGTGCGGGCTTCTTCAAGAAGGTGGGCAAGGACATCCTGCGGCTTGATCCCGCCAAGAAGGACTACGTGCCCGCGGGCGGCAAGGCCGACCCCATCGTCGAGCGCATGCTGAAAAAGCCGGCGGCCGAACGCCTGAAGCTGCTGCGTGAGAGCAGCAACCCGCAGGCCCAGTTCCTGTGGGCCATCCTGCGCGATGCCTTCCACTACGCCGCGGTGCACCTGGAAGCCATCGCCGACACCGCGCGCGATGTCGATTTCGCCATGCGCTGGGGCTTTGGCAGCAAGCAGGGCCCCTTCGAGCTGTGGCAGGAAGCCGGCTGGCAGCAGGTGGCGAACTGGGTGAAGGAGGACATAGCCGCCGGCAAGGCCCTGTGCGCTGCGCCGCTGCCGGCCTGGGTGTTCGATGGACGTGCCGGCGTGCACACGCCCGAAGGCAGCTGGAGCCCGACGAAGAAGGCCTATGTCGCCAAGAGCAGCCTGCCGGTGTATGCCCGCCAGCCCTTTGGCGAGAACGTGTTCGGCGCCGGCGCGGTCGATCCGCTGAAGAGCGGCACCGAAGAGTTCCGCAACGACGATGTGCGGGTGTGGACGAACGACGGCCAGGTGCTGATCGCCAGCATCACCTGCAAGCTGCACCTCATCAGCCCGGCAGTGGTGGAAGGGCTGCTGAGGGCGGTGGAAATTGCGGAAGCCAAGTACCAGGGCCTGGTGATCTGGTCGCCCGACGACGTGTTCAGCGCCGGCGCCAACCTGGAAGCCGCCATGCCCATCTTCATGAAGGAAGGTGGCCAGGGCGTGGCCAAGGTGGTGAAGGCCCTGCAGGACGCCATGCTGCGGATGCGCTACGCCAACGTGCCGGTGGTGGCCGCGATGCGCGGCATTGCGCTGGGCGGCGGCAATGAAATCGCGCTGCACTGCGCCCGCCGGGTGGCCCACATGGAAACCTACGTGGGCCTGGTGGAAGTGGGCGTGGGCCTGGTGCCCGCGGGCGGCGGCCTGGCCTACATCGCGCGCCGCGCGGCCGAGAACGCCGCCACCGCGCCGGGTACCGATTTGCTGAACTTCATCAAGGACGGCTTCATGGCCGCGGCCACCGCCAAGGTGGGCACCAGCGCGATCGAAAGCCGCAAGAACGGCTGGCTGCTGCACAGCGACATCATCGTCGCGCACAAGGACGAACTGCTGCACGTGGCCACGGCGCAGGTGAAGGCCCTGGCTGAAAGCGGCTACCGGCCGCCCGCCAGGAGCGTCATCCCGGCCGCCGGCCGTTCGGCCCTGGCCACCATCAAGGGCCAGATGGTGAACATGCGCGACGGCGGCTTCATCAGCCAGCACGACTTCCACATCGGCAGCCTGATCGCCGAGGTGGTGTGCGGCGGCGACGTGGACCCCGGTTGCCTGGTGACCGAGGAGTACCTGATGACCCTGGAGCGCAAACACTTCTGCGCGTTGCTGGACAACCCGAAGACCCAGGAGCGCATCATGGGCATGCTCCAGACCGGCAAGCCGGTTCGCAACTGATCCGAAAGACCACGACCATGAGCAAACAAGTGCAAGACGCCTACATCGTGGCCGCCACCCGCACGCCCATCGGGCGCAGCGGCCGGGGCTTTTTCCGCAACACGCGGCCGGACGACCTGCTGATGGCGGCCGTGCGCAACGCGCTGTCGCAGGTGCCCACGCTGGACCCGAAGGCGATTGAAGACGCCATCATCGGCTGCAGCTTCCCCGAGGGTGAGCAGGGCATCAACATGGCGCGCGCCGCCATGGTGCTGGCCGGCCTGCCGCACACCGTGGCCGGCGTCACCGTCAACCGCTTCTGCGCCAGCGGCATCACCGCGGTGCAGATGGCGGCCGACCGCATCCGTGTGGGTGAGGCCGACGTCATGATCGCCGGCGGCGCCGAAAGCATGAGCATGGTGCCCATGGGCGGCAACAAGCCCAGCTTCAACCCGGCGGTGTTCGCGCAGAACGAAAACATCGGCATCGCCTACGGCATGGGCCTCACCGCCGAAAAGGTGGCGGCGCAGTGGAAGATCAGCCGCGAAGCCCAGGACGAATTTGCGCTGGCCTCGCACCAGCGCGCGCTGAAGGCCATGGCCGACGGCGAGTTCACCAACGAGATGACGCCGGTGGAGATCACCGAGCGCACGCCGGACCTGGCCACGGGTGAGGTGAAGACCAGGACCCGCACCGTGAACCTGGACGAAGGCGCGCGGCCGGACACCAGCCTGGAAGGCCTGGCCAAGCTGAAACCGGTGTTTTCGCCCAAGGGCAGCGTGACGGCCGGCAACTCAAGTCAAACCAGCGATGGCGCGGGCGCGCTGATCCTGGCCAGCGAAAAGGCGGTGAAGCAGTTCGGCCTGACGCCGCTGGCACGCTTCATCGGCTTTGCCGCGCGCGGCGTGGCGCCGGAAATCATGGGCATCGGCCCCATCGAAGCCATTCCGGCGGCGCTGAAGGTGGCTGGCCTGAAACAGGACGACATCGGCTGGTTCGAACTGAACGAGGCCTTCGCCGCGCAGTCGCTGGCGGTGATCAACACGCTGGGGCTGGACCGGACCAAGGTCAACCCCATGGGCGGCGCCATCGCGCTGGGCCACCCGCTGGGCGCCACCGGCGCCATCCGCGCGGCCACCACCATCCACGCCATGCGCCGCCACCAGCTGAAGTACGGCATGGTGACCATGTGCGTGGGCATGGGCCAGGGCGCCGCTGGCATCTTTGAGCTGGTGTGACGCCATGAGCATCCGCACCGGTGTGTTGAACGGCGTGGCGTCCATCGAGATCGCCCGCCCGGAGAAGAAGAACGCGCTCACCATCGCCATGTACCAGGCCATGGCCGACGCGCTGCGTGCGGCCGCGGGTGATGCGTCCGTGCGTGCGGTGTTGATCACCGGGCAGCCGGGCATCTTCACCTCGGGCAACGACCTGGAAGACTTCCTGCAGCGCCCGCCGCAGGGCGCCGACTCGCCGGTGTTCCAGTTCATGCGCGCGCTGATCGAATGCGACAAGCCGGTGGTGGCCGCGGTCACCGGCGCGGCCATCGGCATCGGCACGACGCTGCTGCTGCACTGCGACTTCGTCTATGTGTCCGACGAAGCCCGCCTGGCCATGCCCTTTGTCAGCCTGGGGCTGGTGCCTGAATTTGCCAGCAGCCTGCTGGTGCCCCAGCTCATGGGCCCGCGCCGCGCGGCCGAGAAGCTGCTGCTGGGCGACCCCTTCACCGGCGAGCAGGCGGTGGAATGCGGCATTGCCAACGCGGTGCTGCCGGCCAGCGAGGTGCTGAACCATGCCCGCCGTGTGGCCGAACGCTTCATGGCCCTGCCACCGGGTGCGGTGCAGGACAGCAAGAAGCTCTTGCGCGCGCCGCAGCGCGAAGCGCTGATGGCGACGATAGCGCGTGAAGGCGAGGTCTTCCGGCCGCGTCTTTCAAGTCCGGAAACCAAGGAAGCCATCCAGGCCTTCTTCGAGAAGCGCAAGCCGGACTTCAGCAAGTTCTGATCTGCTTTGGCGGCACGCGGGCAGCGGCCCGCCGTGACCTGAAGACGTGCGCCTACCAGCCCAGCGTTCGCAAGTCCCCGCCCACCCAATGCAGCAACTTGTCGTTGCTGTGCATCACGCGCTGGTCCCACAGGGACAAGGCCCCCGGGGCCGTGGACGCCAGCAGCGGCTTGGCGCTGAGCGTGCGGGCCGTGGTGTCCACGTTCAACTGCAGCAGGGCCGGGCTGAAGCTGGAAAAGCTGGCCGCTGCCTTCACCACGGGAACAGCCAGACGCACCTGGTCGCCATCGGCCCGCAGGGCCAGCCCGTGCGGCGTGTGGTCCAGCGTGCTGGCGCTGCCGCGTTCGCCGATCACCACGCTGCCCAGCGCCTGCGGTTGTGCCGGGTTGGAGACGTCGAACAGGCCAAAGCGCAGGCCGCCCTGCTGGCCGTTGGCGTCGGCGTCGTGGCCGGTGCCGAGCAGCAGACCGTGGCCCAGGTCGAACAGGTGGTCCGAAAAGCCCGGCACCTGCAATTCGCCCACGGCCCTCGGGTCGGCCGGGTCGGCCAGGTCCAGCACGTACAGCGGGTCGGTGCGGCGGAAGGTCACGAGATAAGCCCGGGTGCCGATGAAGCGCACCCCATGAACCTGTTCGCCGGCATGGCCCAACAGGGCGGGGCGCGACGCGTTCGGCAGCGTGGCCATGCGTTCCAGCGCGGTGCCTGTGGGCGCCTCGCGCAGTACCGTCAAGGTGGCCGGGGACGCTGGGCGCCGCGTGGCGTCCTCCAGGGCGGTCCAGCCCGTGTCGCCGGTGAAGCTCAACACCCGCAGCAGGCCGTCGTGCTCGCTCATGCGGTAGGCCTTGCGCGCCGGGTCCCAACCCAGGTGGCCGTCCACCTGGCCGCTGCCGCGCCAGTCCAGGCCGGCCAGGGTGAACTTGTGGATGTCGGTCACCAAGGTGCCGGTGTAGCGCAGCGCCCCGCCTTCGTTGAGCGTGACCGCACGGCTGGTGGCCAGGTACAGGTTCTGGGCTGACAGGTACATCGCGTCCACCTCGCCCACAAAGCAGCGGCTGCGCCGTGCCAGCGAGGGGCTGCCCAGGTCCAGCACCGTGATGGTGGTGATCTGGAGCCCGGGTGTGTTGGCGCTGCCGGCGGTCTGGAGGTAGCAGTCGGTGTCGGCCACCAGGGCTTGCACGGCCTGGGCGCCGACGCGCAGCGTCGGCAGGATGTCGGCCGCGCTCAGCCGGGCCAGTGCGGCCTGGCGTTCCGCCGCGCTGGCGCCAGGCGCCAGCGGCAAGCTGGGACTGTGGGTGGTGACCAGCACCAGCTGTTGACCCACGAGGCGGCTTCCCACCAGGCGGCCTTGGATGGCCAGGCGTTCATGGACGGTCAGGCTGCCGTCATCGGGGGCGCGCAGCACGGCCAGGTGCACCTCGCTGCGCGTGATCAGCATGGCCGGCAGCACGGCCGGCACCAGGCAATCGGCCATGGCCAGGCATTCATTGGGAAAGGGCGAGTGGCTCATCCATTCGCTCAGTACCGCCAGGCGTTGTGCCGCGGGCGCGGGCAGCAGGCCGTGCAGGGTCACCGAGCCGCCGGCGTCTTCGTCCACCAACAAGCTGCCTTGGGGCAGCACACCGCCGTCGGCCTGCAACCGGTGCGAACGCACGCGCAGGCTGGGCGTGGCGGTGGTGGTGCCGTTGCCGTCCAGCGTGTACACATGGCTGTCGGTGCTCTTGAGGAGGTCGGCCTCGTCGATGCCGGCTTCCTGGACCAAGGTGCTGGACCGCAGCACCGTGGCCGCGCTGCCGCTGGCGTCCCCGGCCAGGGCCAGCATCGGCGCACCGCCCAGGCCCGCGTTGTTGGTCGGGCCGGGGTCCACCGCGGCCAGCCGCTGCCGCGCCAAGGCCAGCAGTTCGCCCGGCTGCGCCACCGCCAGCAGCGGCGTGCCGGCGTTCCCGGCGGATGGGCTGCCCCCGCCGCCGCCGCAGGCGGCCAGCACGGTCAACAAGGCGGCGGGCCACAACCGGGCCGGCAGGTGCAGCGGGTGGAGGGTGCGCATGGTGGGCTTCTTCCGGAAGGGCTTGCGATGGATCCAATGATGTGGGAAAATATTCCACATCGCGCGCTTTGTCAAATTGCTTCCCATGTCGCCCGCCCCCCATCCGGTGCTCGACGCCGTGCTGCAGGTGATGCGCCCGCTGGCGCGGCTGCTGCTGCGCCAGGGCATCGGCTACCCGGTGCTGGCCGCGGCGCTGAAGCGCGTGTTCCTGGACGCGGCCCAGGCCGAACTGGCCGCGCGTGGCATGCCGGCCACCGACAGCGCCATCACCTTGCTGTGTGGTGTGCACCGGCGCGACGTGCGCCTGCTCACCCGCGTCGCACCGGACCACCAGCGCGCGGCGGCCAGCGCGCAACCGCTGGGCGTGGCCGGCCAGGTGGTGGGCGCCTGGCTCACCGACGAGCGCTGGCTGGACCCCCAGGGCGCGCCGCGGCGCCTGGCGCGCACCGGCGAAGACGGCTTCGACGCCCTGGCGCAAGGCATCAGCCGTGACGTGCGCCCCCGGGCCTTGCTGGACGAACTGCTGCGCCTGGAACTGGTGCAGGAAGGCCCGGACGGCGGCGTCACCCTGGCCCGCAGCGGCTTTGCACCGCGCGGCGACGCGGCCGAGATGGCCGCCCAGATGGCGGCCAACCTGCACGACCATGCCGCCGCCGCGGTGGCCAACCTGGCCGGCGAAGCGAACTTCCTGGACCAGGCGCTGTACGTGGACGACATCGGCGCCGACTCGCTGCAGCAACTGCGCCGGGCCGCCACCGCGGCCTGGCGCCAGGCCTTCAAGGCCGTGCTCAGCCAAGGCCGCGCCCTCAGCGCGGCCGACGTGCGCCAACTGCCGCAAGCACAGCGCAGCCTGCGCCTGCGCTTTGGCGCCTACTTTTTCAGCGAGGACACCCAGGCCCCGCCGCCCTCACCGGCGCGCGGCCGGGTCGCCGGCCCGCCTTCCGAGGACCCACCATGACCGTCCGACACGCCCCTGTTCTGGCCCTGTGCCTGGCCGCCAGCCTGGTGCTGCTGGCCGCCTGCGGAGGCGGCGCCGGCGGCACCGGCACCGGCGAAACGCCCGTGCCGGGCTTGCAGGCATTCGGGGCGACGGCGGCCCCGCTGTGCCAGTCGGCGCTGGCCCCGACGCTGGGCTGCAGCGCCGCCAGCGCGCCGGGCAGCCCGGCCACCGACTGGGTGGACAGCGTCACCGGCGGCCAAGTGCGCATGCACATCGAAGGCAATGCGGTGTCGCTGCAGGACGACTGCGTTCACCGCCACTTCGACGGCGTGTGGGGCGCCGCGCCGGGCAGCGACCCCCTCTTCTTCGGCACCATGCTGGCCGACGGCAGCACCAGCCGGCCACCGGCGGCGCTGATGGTGGCGCTGGACGGGCAGGGCGGTTTTCAGGTGCGCCTGATCAACCTGGCCGGTGTGGCCATCGGCCCGCCGATCACCCTGCGCCGCAGCGTGGCGGGCGACCCACCCCCCACGGCCTGCCCGGCCTGATCGCCCGCGCAGCGGCCCGGGCCGGGCCCAGGCATGATCCGGCCATGAGCGTTGCCACCGACCTGCTGGATCAAATCGGCGCCGCCGCGCTTCGCTGCAGCCTGCCGGCCGTGAAAGCCCTGCACCTGCCGCCGCCCAGCGCCGACGGCAGCCGCGATGGTGAGTTCTGCGCCATTGAACTGGACGACGGCTCGCTGGGCCTGAGCTTCGTGCTGCTGGACCGCACCCTGGCGGACCTTCGTGCCGGTGCTGGCCGCGTGGTGCTGCCCGGCCTGCCGGCGCTGCAGCTTGCACGGCAGTACCTGGAAGGCCAGGGCTCGCTGCGCACCCTGGGCTTTGCCGCGGTGAACGCCATCACCCGCCACCTGTTCGACCGCGCCGGCTTCAAGCCGCCACCGGCCGCCGGCTCGGTGGGCGATCTGGACCTGCAGCCCGGCGACCACCTGGGCATGGTCGGCTTCTTCCCGCCGCTGATCCAGCGCGTGCTGGACGCTGGCGCGCAACTCACCGTGGTGGAACTTCGCGCCGACCTGGTGGGTGAACGCGATGGCTTTCGCGTGACGCTGGACGCGGCCGAGCTGCGCCACTGCAACAAGGTGCTGTCCACCAGCACCGTGCTGCTGAACCAGACGCTGGACGCCGTGCTGGCCCATTGCGCCGGGGCGCAGCGCCTGGCCATGGTGGGCCCGGGCGCGGGCTGCCTGCCCGATGCGCTGTTCGCGCGCGGCCTCACGCTGCTGGGCGGCAGCTGGATTGACGACCCCGCTTCGTTCAAGGCCGCACTGGCCGCGGGCGATTCCTGGGGCCCCTTCGCCACCAAGTTCGCCTTGCGCCCCGATGCCTACCCCGGACTGAGCGCGCTGCTGGCGCGCGCCACACCATGAGCCACGACGACATCCGCTTCATTGACTGCAATCGCGCCGACCAGGGCGACGCCATCCTGGACATCCTGAACCACGCCATCGTCCACAGCACCGCGCTGTACGACTACGTGCCGCGACCGCCGCAGGCCATGGACACCTGGTTCCAGGTGAAGCAGGCGGCGGGCTTTCCGGTCATCGGCGCGGTGGATGCGGCCGGTGCACTGCTGGGCTTCGCCAGCTGGGGCACCTTCCGCGCCTTCCCGGCCTACAAGTACACGGTGGAGCACAGCGTGTACGTGCACCACGCCCAACGCGGGCGCGGCCTGGGCCGGGCCTTGCTGCAGGAGGTGATCGCCCGCGCCCGCGCCGCCGAGGTGCACACCCTGGTGGGCTGCATCGACGCGGCCAATGCGGGCAGCATCGCGCTGCACACCGCGCTGGGCTTCGTGCACGCCGGCACCATCGCGCAGGCAGGGTTCAAGTTCGGACGCTGGCTGGATGCGGCCTTCTACCAGCTGGTGCTGGACACGCCGCTTCAACCTGTTGACGGTTGATGACCGGTGAAGTGAGCGTCCTGGTGTTCCAAACCCAGGTGAGCACTTGTTGCGGCGGAAAACATAATGCTTGCTTAAGGATCGGCAATTAGATTGACTTCGATTCAAGCCACCGTTTCGCCGCACTGACGCGATGGCTTCCCATTGAACCGAGGATCTTTCCATGCTGAAACCCCTGCGCAGCGCGCTTGCACCCCTGTTGGCCGGCCTGCTCGTGCTTGGCGCCGCCCTGCCGGGCCAGGCGGCCGAAACCGAATCGGCCATTGCCCGCGGCGGCCGCCTGTATGACAAGTGGTTCACCGAAAACAAGGCGCCCAAGCCCACCGCCGACCACCCGGCCTACCCGGTGAAGGATGGCAAGTACGGCAAGGAAAACTCCTGGCGCTGCAAGGAATGCCACGGCTGGGACTACAAGGGCAAGGACGGCGCCTACGCCAAGGGCGGCCATGCCACCGGCATCAAGGGCATCCAGGGCGCTGCGGGCAAGGACCCGGCGGTCATCACCGCACTGCTGCGCGACAAGAACCACGGCTACTCGGAAGCCCAACTCAGTGCCAAGGACGCGTCGGAGCTGGCGCTGTTCGTGTCCAAGGGCCAGATCGACATGGCCAGGTACGTGGACGTGGCCGGCAAGACCAAGGGCAGCGCGGCCAAGGGGGAGGCCTACTTCAACACCATCTGCGCCGGCTGCCACGGCCTGGACGGCAAGAAGCTGAAGGACGCGCCGCCGCTGGGCAGTGTGGCCGACAACGGTTGGGAGATGATGCACAAGGTGCTGAACGGCAACCCCGCCGAAGCCATGCCCGCGCTGCGGCTGCTGGACCACCAGATTGCTGCTGACCTGGCGGCCCACCTGGTCACGTTGCCTGCCAAGTGATCCGGCGCCTGCGCAGCCGCGGCGCAGCGCTGCTGGCCCTGCTGGGCGCCGGTGCCGTGGCCCTGGTGGGCTGGGGCCTGTTCAGCACCGGGCTGGAGTGGACCAACCGCACCGAGTTCTGCATCGGCTGCCACGAGATGAAGAGCACGGTGTACGCCGAGTACAGGAAGAGCGCGCACTTCACCAATGCCTCCGGCGTGCGCGCCGAATGCGCCGACTGCCACGTGCCGCGCGCCTTGGGGCCCAAGCTGCTGCGCAAGGCGATGGCCGTCAACGACGTGTACCACCACCTGTTGGGCACCATCGAAACGCCCGAGAAGTTCGAAGCCCACCGGGCCGAACTGGCCGAGCGGGTGTGGGCCTACATGAAAGCCAGCGATTCGCGCGAATGCCGCCATTGCCACAGCTGGGAAGCGATGGACTTCCACAAGCAGACGCCGCGCTCGATGGAAAAGATGCAGGAGGGGCAGAAAGAGGGCAAGTCCTGCATCGAGTGTCACCACGGGCTGGTGCACGCGCTGCCCCAACGCGACGACTGACCCGGCCGCCGCGGCTCAGGCGGGGCTGCAATCCGGGGCGGCTTGCAACTCAGGCGGCAGGCCTTCGGCCTGAGCCTGCGGGCTGTGCCGGCGCCACCACTCGGGCAACTCGGGCGCCGGCATCGGCCGCGCCAGCCAGAAGCCTTGCAGGCCGTCACAGCCCAGGCGCTGCAGGAAGTCGTGCTGGCCCTGGGTTTCCACGCCTTCGCACACCACCTGCAGCTTCAGCGCATGGGCCATGGCCACCACCGCGCCGGCGATGGCGCCGTTCTCGGTGTCGGCCGGCAGGTCGCGCACGAAGGACCGGTCCAGCTTCAGCGTGTCCAGCTTGAAGCGCTTCAGGTAGGCCAGCGACGAGTAGCCGGTGCCGAAGTCGTCGATGGCCACCCGCACGCCCAGGGCCGACAGCCGGTTCAGCACCGCCTGGCTGTGGCGGTTGTCGTCCATCAGCAGGCTTTCGGTCAGCTCCAGTTCCAGCCGCTGCGGCGCCAGGCCGGTGGCCTGCAGCACGCGCTGCACGCGGTCCACCAGTTCAGGGTCACGGAACTGGCGCACCGACAGGTTCACCGCCATTGACAGTGGGGGCATGCCGGCGCGGTCCCAGGCCCGCAGTTGTGCACAAGCGGTCTCGATGACCCAGGCGCCCACCGGCACGATGAGCCGGTTTTCTTCCAGTGCGCCGATGAACTTGTCCGGCGCCACCAGGCCCACGCCGGGGCGCTGCCAGCGCAACAGCGCCTCCACGCCGGTGATGCGCCCGCTGGCCAGGTCGGACTTGGGCTGGTAGTGCAGCAGGAATTCCTGCTGATCCAGCGCACGGCGCAGCGCCTGGTCCAGCGCGATGCGGTCCTGGATGCCCCGGTTCAGCTCGTCGTTGAAGAACTGCCACGAGTTGCGGCCCAGTTCCTTCGCGCGGTACATGGCCATGTCGGCGTGGCGCATCAGCGAGCCGGCGTCCACGTCGTCGCGCGGGAACAAGGCGATGCCGAGGCTGCTGCTGATGTGCAGGGTCCGGCCGTCCAGCGGCAGCGGCTGGCGCACGCTGTCCAGCAGCCCTTCGGCCACGGCCGAGATCTGTTCAACGGTGCCGGCGCTTTCCAGCAGGACGGTGAATTCATCGCCGCCCAGGCGCGCCAGGGTGTGGCTGCCGTCGTGCGCGCGCCGGCCGGGTGTCGGCCCGGCGCTGTCCAGGCAGGCCTGCAGGCGCTGGGCCACCAGGCGCAGGGCCAGGTCGCCGGTGGCGTGGCCCAGGCTGTCGTTGATGTCCTTGAAGTTGTCCAGGTCCAGGAACATCAGTGCCATGGTCCGTTTGTGGCGCTGCGCACGCAGCATGGCCTGTTCCAGCCGGTCATTGAACAGCGCGCGGTTGGGCAGGTCGGTCAGCGCATCGTGTGTGGCTTCGCGGGTGAGCCGGGCGTTGGACTGGCGCAGCGCGCGCAGGGGCAGCACACGCAGCGCGAGGAACACCGCGCTGCCCAGCAGCGCGCCCAGCAGCGCAAACCAGCCGGTTTGCAGCAGCAAAGGGCGCAGCGAACGCTGCACCCACACCTGGCCCACAGGCCGGCCGGCGTCGAACACCGCATAGGTCTGCGTCATCAGCGGCGCCGCCAGTGCGTCGGCCGAGCGCGCCACCTGCTGCCCTTGCTCGTCGAACAGGGTGCGGATCTCGGGCGTCCTGTCGCTGGCCCGGGCACCCAGCAGCATTTCCAGCCGCGGCACCACCACGCGCCAAAGTTCGGGGTTGTCGTTGACCAGCCGGGTGATGGCACGTGCGTTGTCCTCCGCCTCGGTGCGCAGGATGCTGTGCTGCGACTGGTGGCCCGCGTAGAAGCTCACCCCGGGCAGCAGCAAGGCCACGCAGCCGGCCACCAGCGCGGCGATCAGCGTGAGCAGGCGTTCCATCGCGGCCGGGGCCTTGGGGGCCGGCCGGGCCTCAGCGCGCCGCCGCGGTGGTGGCGGCGGGCACGGGCAGCACGTGGCCGGTCTCGGCCAGCAATCGGCGACCGGCGGCCGAGCCGATGAAGGCCACAAAGCGGTTCACCGCAGCCGGCGCGTCGGCGCGCAGCACCAGCAGCATGGTCTTGGTGTAGGGGTAGCGCCCGTTTTCCACGTTGGCCAGCGTGGGTGCCACACTGTCGATGGCCAGCGCATGGGCGCGTCGCTGCTCGGACAGCAGCAGCGCCATCGAAGCCGTGCCCAGCCCGCCGGGCAGGCGTTCGATGACGTCGACCGTTTCCTGGTCGGTCATGCCCAGCACCATGCCTTCGCGCGCCTGGGCGGCCTCGACGGCCAGCTTGACCTCGGGCGAGAAGGAGGCCAGCTGGCTGGCGTCGGCGTCGCTGGCCGGGCGCAGCACCAGCCGCACCGGTTGCCCGTCGGGCCAGCGCGCCTGGCGGCCGGCGTACAAATCGGCCACCTCCCGGCGGGTCAGGTTCTGCACCCCGTCCTTGGCGGTGGCCAGCACGAAGGCGGTGCGGCCGTACTCCACGGCGCGCAGGCCGGTCGCGGCCTCCTCGGCTTTCAAGGGCCGGCTGGCCGCGCCCAGCTGGATGGCGCCGCTGCCCACCGCCTTGATGCCGCCGCTGCTGCCGAGGTTGGGCACCAGTTCCAGCTGGAAGCCGGGTTCGACTTGCTGGAAGGCCTGGGCCAGGCGCTTGATGGTGCCGATGGCCGAGCCGGTGCCGCCAAAACGCAGGGTGTCGGCGTGGGCGCTGGGGAAGACGAACAGGCCCAGGACCAGCAGCCAGGCCAAGGCGGCCAGGCGCAGCAACGTGCGGGGGGGCGGGGAGGTGGGCATGGCGGGGCAGCAGGGCGTTTTTGCGTGACAGGACGCCAGGTCGGTGGCGGCGCGGCATGGCGCGGCCACTGCGTTTCGGCGGCTACCCATGCATCTTCGTCACAAACCCCTGCCGCCTGACTGACGCGGCCGGGCCGGAATGCGAAATCGTTCCGCTTCTTACGCGGCGTGACGTGGCGCGGCAGTGTCCGACTCAGGCCCCCGGCCCGCGCGGGGTGACAAACACCGCCGCCAGCGCGCGGCACTTGTCCCAGGCCGAAAGCCGTTCGTCGGACAGCGCGTCCAGGAAGTCCGACAGGCGCTTGCTCTTGACGATGGTGTAGACCGTCAGCGCCGTGGTGGCCACGAACACCAGCGTGAAGCCCAGCACGCGGCGCGGTGTGGGCTCCTCGGCGGCGGCCAGCAGGTTCATGCCCAGGAATCCGGTGGTGATGGTGCCGATCAGCCCCAGGATGGTCACCACCGTCAGCCGCACCACGGTGTTGGCCTGGCGGCGCAGGCTGTCGGCGTCGAGGTAGGCGCTCATGTCCGAGATGCGCTGCTTCACTTCCGGGTACAGCCGCTCCAGGTCCAGGTGGGCCGCGGTGCTTTGGAACAGCGCCTTCACCTGGGCCTGCTCGCTGATCTCGTGGAACCAGTAGCGGTGCGTGAAGCGCAGGAAACTTTCGAACGCGGCCCGGATGCTGCGCTTGAAGCGCTTCACCGATTCAGCGTCGCGCACGTCCAGGCGTTTCAGCGCGTCCACCAGGCGATCGGAAAACATCAGCAGCGCGGCCTTTTGCACATGCGCAATCAGGAACAGCAGGTAGTGCTGGTGGCGGAACTGCGCCAGCACCCCGCGTTCGGCGCAGCGGAAAAACTCGCTGCCCGCCGGGCCCACCACCACCAGGGCATGGCCGCAGCACAGGTAACGCGTGTGCGGCGCGGCGCCGCCGGCGGTGAAGAATCGGTCGTAACAATGCCGGGCCTCGAAGTCGGCCAGGTGCTGGTCGGCAAAGGGCAGGGTGTCGTCGCTGCCGCCCGTGCCGGTGACCAGGCCCAGGCGCACGAAGTCCGCCCGGGTCAAGGCACAGGGGTCGTCCACCGCCAGGTAGGCCATGGTGGGCATGCGGTAGTACTCGATCTGGCGAAAGCGCAGGGCGCCCGCGGCCGGTGAATGGTCGGACACCAGCGGCGCCAGAAGGTGGGCCCAGTGCACCGCGATGCGCGGGGCGCGGTGCTGGGCCACGAAGCGCAAGTAGCCTTCGCGGTCGGCCGCGTCGCTGCGCGAGCACACCTGGCCCTGCGCGTCCAGCCACTGCAGGTCGTGCAGGCTGTGCAGCGGCTGGCCGTCGGGGCGCCAGCCGCCGGGGTAGCCGCGGCCGAAGCGGTACATCAGGTCCTGCGCCTGGGCCAGCGTGATGTCGTCGGTGGCCACCTCCACGTTCAGCAGCACCAGGTCCAGGTCGTAGAAGAAGTACAGGTCCACATGCCGCACGTCCAGCGCGATGGGCGGCAGGCCGGGATCGGTGGTGGCCAGGGCGCGCACGATGTCGTGGCGGCGGAACACGCGCATGGGCGAACCGGGGTCGCCCGCGTCGTCCAAGCCGGGCTGGCGCCGGCCCTCGCCGTAGAGGAAGCGCTGCACATAGGGCAGGAAGGTGACGAACTCGCTGTAGTGGCGCTCGGCCAGGCAGTCGGTGCCGCCAGCCACTTCGTCCACCACCTCGCGCCAGGGGCTGTCGGCGCCCAGCTTTTCCCAGGGGCGGGCGTGGCCACCGTGGTCGTCAGGGGCCAGGGCCAGCGGCCACAGCAGCACCTGGCGGAAGTGCTGCACGTGTGTGCCGGGGGGGGCGGAGGCGTGCATGGCGGGGCAGTGTAGAGGCCACGGCTTGCAGCCAGGCCCGTACCTGCGTCGGGGCCGCCGCCCCGTTGGCGGCGCTTACTGCGCCGCCGCGCTGGCCGCGGATGCGGACGCCGCTGGCAGCACCGCCGCGCCTTCCTTGGGTGCGCCGATGTGCTGCTCAATCGGCGGCAGCGTGTGGGCAATGCCCTTGTGGCAGTCGATGCAGGTCTGTCCTTCGTTAAAGGCCACCTGGTGCCGCGCGGCCGAGCGCTTGTTCTGCTCGGCATAGTCCATGAAGCTGTAGTTGTGGCAGTTGCGGCATTCCTGGCTGTCGTTGGCCTTCATGCGGTCCCACTCGTGCTGGGCCAGCACGGCGCGCTTGGCGTTGAATTTCTCGGGCGTGTCGATGCTGCCGAGCAGCTTGTGCCACACCTCGTTGCTGGCCTGGATCTTCCGGATGATCTTGGGCACCCACTCCTTGGGCACATGGCAGTCCGGGCAGGTGGCGCGCACGCCGGTGCGGTTCTGGTAATGGATGGTGTTGCGGTACTCGGCGTACACGTTTTCCTTCATCTCGTGGCAGGAGACGCAAAACGCCTCGCGATTGGTCCACTCCATCGCGGTATTGAAACCACCCCAGAACACGATGCCGGCCACGAAGGCCATCATCGTGCCGGGCAGCAGCAGCCAGCGCCACAGGCTGGTTTTTTCTTTCTTGTCGTCGGCCATGGTTATTCTCAGGTGATGGGGCTCACTGCATGCCGCGGGCACGCCGGAAGGTGTTTTCCACCAGCGGCTTGGCGTCGGTCTGCGGCACATGGCATTGGGTGCAGAAGTAGCGCCGCGGGCTCACGTTGTCCAGTTCCACCCCTTGCCGGTCCTTGAAGTGCGACACGCCCACTTTGGTGGCGCCGGCCGCCTTGGCCTTGCTGAAGGCGTGGCAGTCCATGCACTTGTTGAAGTTCTTGGTGATCTGGTAGTTCTGGATGGTGTGCGGAATCAGCGGCGGCTGCTGCACGAAGTCGCGGTCGGACGGCCGGTGATCGGCCTCCTGCTTGAAGCCCGCGGCGGGCAGGTCCTTGTTCACCGGCGCGCCGTCGCGCAGGCTCTGCAGCTTCACTGCTTCGTCGGCGGCGTGCGCGGTGCTGAGCTGCACGCCCACCAATAGCAGGCCGGCGGCCAGCACGATCTTGGCAATGGATTGAACGCTGAACATGATGGTGTCAGTCCCTACGGGTGTCGAAACGATGGGTGAAGCGGAAGACGTCGGTGGCGCACACGTCCACGCAGCGGCCGCAGTTGCTGCACTGGCTGCTGCTGATGACGGGAGATGCGCCGCCCTTGCCTTTCAGGGCGATGGGAATCACCTGCGGCTCAGGGCACACGGCGTAGCAGTCGGCGCAGTCGTTGCAGCGGCTGCTGTGCTGTGCCGAAACCCGCAACACGCTCCGGGCACCGATGGCGGCATAACACGCACCGGCCGGGCAGAGGTGCCCGCACCAGCCGCGCGGAGCGATGAACAGGTCGAACAAGAACACGGCCGCGGTGATGCCCCAGGCCAGACCACCGCCAAAGATCAGGGCGCGCTGGGTCATGGACACTGGGTTCACCGCTTCCCACACGGTCAGTCCCGTCGCGGCGCTGGCCAGCAGCACCGCGCCCAGCAGCCAGAAGCGCAGGCTCGCACGCGGCACGCGACCGGCGCTGATCTTGAAGCGACGGCGCAGCCAGGCGGCCGCGTCGGTGACCACGTTCAGCGGGCAGACCCAGGCGCAGAACACCCGCCCGCCGGCCAGCGCATAGAAGGTGGTGACGAGGGCGGCACCGATGAAGGCGCTGGTCTCGGGCAGGTGGCGTGTGGCCAGCACCTGCAGCAGCACCAAGGGGTCGGTGAGCGGTAACACGCCGAGGGTGAGGCTGGACGACAGGTTGCCCTTGATCAGCCACACCCCCGCCAGCGGCCCCAGCAGGAACAGCACCAGGATGCCCAGCTGCGAGGCGCGGCGCAGCAGCAGCCACCGGTGGGCACGCCACCAGCCCTTGGCCAGCACCGCGGCCTGGCCGGGTGCGGCCGACACCACGGCGGGCACGCTGGGCGCAGGCAGCACGCTTTCGGCGCTCATCGCTTCACCCCCGAAGCCGCTGGGTCGTAAGGCTGCTGGCCGCCACGCAACGGGGCGATGTCACCCGGCACCGGTTGCGCGGGCAGGTTCTGCACCGGCAGGTCGAACTGCGGCTTTCCCTGGCGGTTGGCCGCTTCCCAGCCCTTGCGGTAGTGGTGGCCCAGTTCGCCGCGCGCCAGGTCCAGCGGCAGCACCTTGATGGCGGCCTTTTCCAGCACGCAGGCCTTTTCGCACATGCCGCAGCCGGTGCAGGCGTCGGCGTGCACGGTGGGCAGGAACATGGCGTGGCGGTCGCTGCGCGGGTTGCTGACCTTCTGCAGCGCGATGGCCTTGTCGATCAACGGGCACACGCGGTAGCAGACGTCGCAGCGCATGCCCAGGAAGTTCAGGCAGTTCTCCTGGTCGATCAGCACCGCCAGGCCCATGCGCGCGTTGGCGATGTCGCCCAGGGCGGGGTCCAGCGCGCCCGTGGGACAGGCCTTCACGCAGGGGATGGCCTCGCACATCTCGCAGGGGATCTGCCGCGCTTCGAAATACGGCGTGCCGGTGGCCACCGCGGTGCCGGTGGACAACTTCAGGTTGCCCGGTGGGCAGTCGCGCACGCACAGGCCACAGCGGATGCAGGCACCCAGGAATTCGGGCTCCGCCAGCGCGCCCGGCGGGCGCAGCGCTTGCGCCGGCCGGGCCACGGCGCTCTGCGCCAGCAACGCCGCCCCGCTGGCCATCAGGCCTGCAGCGCAAGCGCTGGCGCTGGCTTGCAGCACCTGGCGGCGGTTCAACTCCATGGCGTCAGGCCCGGACGACCTTTACCGCGCACTTCTTGTAGTCGGTCTCTTTGCTGATGGGGCAGGTGGCGTCCAGCGTCAGCTTGTTCACCAGCCGGCCTTCGTCGAAGAAGGGCACGAACACCAGGCCGCGCGGCACCTTGTTGCGGCCCTTGGTTTCCACCTGCAGCAGGATCTCGCCTCGGCGCGACTGCGCCTTGACCTGCATGCCACGCTGTATGCCGCGGTCTTTGGCATCGTCCGGGTGCATGAACAGCACGGCCTCGGGCACGGCGCGGTGCAGCTCGGTCACACGGCGCGTCATGCTGCCGGTGTGCCAGTGCTCCAGCACGCGGCCGGTGCACAGCCACAGATCGAACTCCTTGTCCGGCGCTTCGGCCGCAGCCTGGTAGGGCAGCGCGAAGATGTTGGCCTTGCCGTCCTTGAAGCCGTAGAACTTCACGCCTTCGCCAGCCTTCACGTAGGGGTCATAACCCTCGCGGAAGCGCCACAGCGTTTCCTTGCCGTTCACCACCGGCCAGCGCAGGCCGCGCACCTCGTGGTAGGTGTCGAAGTCGGCCAGGTCGTGGCCATGGCCGCGGCCGAACTCGGCGTATTCCTCGAACAGGCCCTTGTGCACGTAGAAGCCGAAGGCCTTGCTTTCGTCGTTGTTGTAGTCTTTGATGTACTTTGCGTTCACCTTCGTCAGGTCGGCCAGGGGGAACTTGTTCACCTTGCCGTTCTTGTAGAGCACGTCGAACAGCGTCTTGCCCTTGTATTCGGGCTTCTTGGCCAGCAGTTCGGCCGGCCACACCTCTTCCATCTTGAAGCGCTTGGCGAACTCCATGTACTGCCACAGGTCGCTGCGGGCCTGGCCCGGCGCGGCCACCTGTTGGCGCCAGAACTGGGTGCGGCGCTCGGCGTTGCCGAAAGCGCCTTCTTTTTCCACCCACATGGCGCTGGGCAGGATGAGGTCGGCAGCCATCGCGCTGACGGTGGGGTAGGCGTCGCTCACCACCACGAAGGTGGCCGGGTTGCGCCAGCCGGGGTAAATCTCGCCGTTGATGTTGGGCCCGGCCTGCATGTTGTTGGTGGTGCTGGTCCAGTAGCACTTCAGCTTGCCGTCCTTCAGCGCGCGGCTCTGCGCCACGGCGTGCAGGCCGATCTTGTCTGGGATGGTGCCGTCGGGCAGGCCCCAGATCTCTTCGGTGTGCTTGCGGTGCTCGGGGTTGGTCACCACCATGTCGGCGGGCAAGCGGTGCGCAAAGGTGCCCACCTCGCGCGCGGTGCCGCAGGCGCTGGGCTGACCGGTCAGGCTGAAGGGGCTGTTGCCCGGCTGGCTGATCTTGCCGGTGAGCAGGTGGATGTTGTAGACCAGGTTGTTGGCCCAGGTGCCGCGCGTGTGCTGGTTGAAGCCCATGGTCCACAGGCTCATCACCTTCACCTTGGGGTCGGCATAGAGCTTGGCCAGGTCTTCCAGCTGTTTGACCGGTACACCGGACAGCGCGCTGACCTTTTCGGCCGTGTACTCGCTGACGAACTTGGCATATTCGTCGAAGCTGATCGGCGTGGCGTCGTTGGGGCTGCCCTTGGGCTTGCCGTCGGCGCCGGGGTAGCCGTTGCTCTTGGCGTCCTTCTCCAGTGCATGGGCCGGGCGCAGGCCGTAGCCGATGTCGTCGGCGCCCTTCTTGAAGTTGATGTTCTTCTTGACGAACTCGGTGTTCACCTTCTTGTTGGTGATGATGTAGTGCGCGATGTAGTTCAGGATCGCAAGGTCGGTCTGCGGCTTGAAGATCATGCCGCTGTCGGCCAGGTCGAAGCTGCGGTGTTCGTAGGTGGACAGCACCATCACCTTGGTGGCCGGGCTGGACAGGCGCCGGTCGGTGATGCGGCTCCACAGGATGGGGTGCATCTCGGCCATGTTGCTGCCCCACAGCACGAAGGCGTCGGCCTGCTCGATGTCGTCGTAGCAGCCCATGGGCTCGTCGATGCCGAAGCTGCGCATGAAGCCGGCCACGGCGCTGGCCATGCAGTGGCGCGCGTTGGGGTCCAGGTTGTTGCTGCGAAAGCCCGCCTTCCACAGTTTGGTCGCCGCATAACCTTCAAAGATGGTCCACTGGCCCGAGCCGAACATGCCCACGCCAGTGGGGCCATCGCTCTTGAGGGCTTCTTTCCATTTCGTGGCCATCAGGTCCAAGGCTTCGTCCCAACTGACGGCCACGAACTCGCCGCCCTTGTCGTACTTGCCGTCCTTCTTGCGCATCAAGGGGGTCGTGAGACGGTCCTTGCCGTACATGATCTTGGACAGGAAGTAGCCCTTGATGCAGTTCAGCCCGCGGTTGACTGGCGCTTCCGGGTCGCCCTGGGTGGCCACCACGCGGCCGTCCTGCACGCCCACCACCACGCTGCAGCCGGTGCCGCAGAAGCGGCAAGGGGCCTTGTCCCAGCGCACCCCGGTTTCGGCCGCCGCGGCGCTGGCGGCGGGTGTTGTCGCGTGGACCACGATGGGGATGCCGGCCACCGCGGCGGTGGCGGTCAGGGCCTGCTGCTTGAGGAAATCTCGTCGGTTGGAGGGCATGGCGCGTGCGCTTTCGTTCATCTTGCGGAGCGGGCGCCTGAGGCGCCCGGTGCTGGATGACGATGCTGCCGCCCGTGCCTGGGGGTGTCCTTGAACTGGTTCAAGTCCGCACCCGCGGCGGCACGGTATGCCAACTAGGTGGCGGACTTCGGGCGCAGGCTGCCGCGCCAGGCCGTGTAGTCGTTGGGCGCATCGCCCGTGGCGGGCGAGTCGGGGCCGGAGTATTCGTACACCAACGAGGTGTTCAGCACCTGCGGCCAGACCGCGATGTCGGCCATGGTGGCTGCGGCGCTGCGCTCGGCGCTGTCCTCGATCACCAGCACCAGGCGGCCGTCGGCGTTGTCCTCATCGGGGCTGTCGGCCACGTCCACCTGGGCCAGGGCGGCCAGGCGGCGACGGATGTCGGGCAGGTCGGCCGGGCGGGCGCGGACGATGAGGCCAAGAATGCTCATGGGTGGCAGGGGTGCGGACGGGGGTACCGCACTGTGGTGCCACGGACCAGGTTTTTCCTTGAACCAGCTCAAGGCCGCGCGTGCCGGCGCGCCGCCAAAGGCTCAGGGCGCGAGGTGGTGAACGTAGATGTCGGTGTTGGGCAGAAGCGATCGCAGGGTCTGGAAGGCGCGGTCGGCCAGGTCCACCCCCGAACAATGCGGGGCCACGTTCAGCGTCAGTTCCACCTCGTCGCCCGGTGCCAGGCGCAAGGCGTGCACCAGGTCACCCACGGGCTGCCCGGGGCTTGCCAGGGCCAGGGCCAGCGCGTCCATCACGCGCCCAAGCGCTTCGGGCGGGCCGCTGAGCTGCGGCGCCATGCAGGTATGGCCTTCAACCACCCGGCACACCGGACCGGCGGCCGAATGCAGGCAGCCGCCGCAGCGGGCCGCGCCGGCATCGGTGTGCGTCGGCTCGGCGGCCTTGATCTCGATGATGCCGTGTTGCATGGGTGGAACTATGCCAGTTCCTGGACACGCGCAGGCGCCCGCGTCGCCGCCGCGTGAGGCACGCGGACAGGCCAGCACCCGGCCCGCATGGGCGGACCGGCGCATTGCCATTGCCTTCTCGGCTTACTTGGGCTTGGCCGGGCGGAAGGCCTTGCGTTTGGCGCGCGTCGCGTCTTCCTGGTACAGCCGTTCGGCTTCCTGGCGCAGGGCCACGGCCTTGGCCAGTGCTTCGTTGTAGCGCGCCACCGTGTAGGTGTTGGCGCTGGCAATGTAGACACTGCGCCGCAGCGGTTTCTGGCCGAAACGGGGCAGGTGCACACCGAAGCTGCACTCGGGCACGTTGCGGTCCTTGCGCTGGCGCACGATGGGCCCCGAGATGCCGACCGGCAGGTCGCTGGTCTTGTTGGCGCTGGGCTCGGTCTGCAGGCCTGTCGGGGCCGGCAGCTTGGCGATGCGCTTGCGCAATTCCTTGGTGGCGCGTTCCAACGACGCCGCAGCCCCGCTGCCATCGCGGGTGCCGTCTGAAAACATCTTGTACGGCCCATAGCGCACTTGCCATCCGTGCGTACTGGCAGCATCAATGCGCTGGATGTGTTCCGGCACCTTGAAGCGCTTACCGTTGAAGATGACCACTTGGCGGGTCTTCATTCATTGTCCTTTTCATCCGTTTCCACTCCCTGTGGCCTCCGGAGAAACGCCCGACGACTCATTCTTATGCCCTCCCCCGTGCGAGCAGCTTCTGAGCGCCGTCACGCACGGGTGAAGGCGTTGCAATGGGCCGGTGTACCGGTCCGTCGCAACGCCGTGGGCCCATGGTATCGCCTTCCAATGAATTGATACATGACAAACCGCAGCGCGCCCCGCACATGGGTGTGGCGGGTGCTGCGGCCACCCCAGCTTGGAGGTGTGGGCTGGGCAGGCGCCGACCGCCCAGGCCCGGCCGGCCGGTCGAAACCGGGTCAGGGCCGCTGCGGGCGCTGGGCGTTCAGCGCGCTGATGTAGCGCTGCAGCATCTCGGCAGGTGGCGGGCCGGCCACGGTGAGCGTGGGGGCGGGCGGAGCGATGAAAGCCACGAAGGGGGTGACACCGCGCCAGCGCGGCTGCACCTGGTGCCGCAGCGCGGCGGCGGACCCGGCGAAGGCCAGCAGGCGCGCCGCGGGCCGGTAGTGCGCGTCGGCCAGCAGCGCTGCGTCGTCCTCGCCCGGGGCCTGGTCCATCACCACGGCCACCAGCGTGGCGCCGAGGCGACGCTGGCGCAGTTCTGCCGCCAGTTGTTCGATCACCACCGGGCAATGTGCACAGTCGGTGGTGGTGAACACCACCACCGCCGGCCGGGCCTTGTCGCCTTGCAGCGCGGCCCAGGTGGTGTCGTCGAAGGCCTCCACCGCGCGGGGCGCGGCCAGGGCCGCGCCGGCGCCGGCCAGCAGGGCCAGGGCCGCCGCGCGCCGAGCCCAGCGCGGTGTGTCAGGGCAGCAGGCGTTCAACGCGAATTCCTTCCTGGGTGCGCCACAGCGCGTGGATCTGGCCGCCGCGCGCCAGCAGCAGCGGGTGGTCGTTGTCGCCACGGGTGCTGCCCAGTTCACGCAGGCTGAAGTGCTGGCCGTCGTCGCCGGACAGCCAGGCACGCCAGCGCGTGGCCTGGCCGTCGAAGCTGCGCCAGGTGACGGCCAGCTGCGCGCCCACGGCGTGCACGCTGGCGTGCTCGGCCTGCTCGTCGGGCAGGGCCTGCACCGCACCGCGCGGCGTGCCGTCCGCGGCCAGCTGGCCGTAGCGCACCCGCGCGTCGCCCGCGCGTTCACCAAACCACACGGCGTGGTAGCCGCCGGCGGCGGCGGGTGTCAGGCCAGGGCCGTGGTGCGGGCAGGCGTCCAGCGCCCAGCGGTCGAAGCTGGCACGCACCGGCTCGGCCTGGGCCGGGCCGCCCAGCAGCGCAAAGCCATGGTCGCGCTCGTTGGGCGCGAACACATGCCGCCACATCGCCGCCAGGCTGCCGTCGGGCGCTGGGGCCAGCGCGATGCGACAGCACTCGCAGGAGTGGTCGGCCAGTTTGATGTCGGGGCCGAAGGTTTTGCCGCCGTCGCTGCTTTCATTGCGGTAGATGGCGGCGCCGCGGTAGGCGCTGTCGGCGCGTTTGCGGCGCGCGCCCGACGCCGCGGGTGCGGGCTCGGGTGCGGCGGCGCGGGCCGCGGCTTCCAGGGCTTCCAGGTCGCGCTTGTCCACCCACAGGGTGTGCAGGGTGCCGCGGCTGTCAAAGGCCACCGACTCGAAGCGGTGCGTGATGACCTGGCGGTCGGCGTGCACGGTGAAGGGCGCGCTGAAGCTGGCACCGCCATCTTCCGAGCGCAGCATGCGGATCTGCCCGGTGTAGGGCCGGGCCAGCGGTTCGGTGTAGGTGATGACCACCAGGCCGCGCGGGCCGAAGGCGATCTTGGGCCGGTTCTCGCCGTCGGCCGCGATGCGGTCGCTGCCGGTGGGCAGCACGCGCGCCGCCGACCAGCTGCGGCCGTCGTCGGTGCTGGCCTGCGTGAACAGCTGCCCCTGCGCATTCAGCGCCGCGACCCACAGGGCCCCATCGGGCGCGAAGGCCGCGCCCAGGGCCAGTTGCGGGGCCTTGTGTCGCGCGTGGCCGGCCGCCGGGGCCGACCCCGCTGCGGCCGGCGCCGATGCGGCCACCGGCTGCGCAAGGGCCGCAGCCGGGCCCGACAGGGCCAGGGTGCACAGCAGCGGGGCGAGCAGGGCTTTCATCGTGCTTGGCCAGGTCACAGGTCGTACTTCAGCGTGGCAAAGAAGGTGCGCTGCGGGTACGGGTTGGGGTTCACGTAGTACTTGAAGCTGCCGACGTTGTTGATGCCCACTGACGCGGTCCACTGCTTGTTCACCTTCCAGTTGGCCTTGGCGTCGAACACGCTGTAGTGGCTGACGGCACCGTACACGTTCGGGTTCGGGTCGCTGTACTGTTTGGTGGTGGTGTTGAACAGCGCATTGTGCTGCCGGCCGCTGAAGCGATAGCTGAGGGAGTAGCTCAGCTCGTCGCTGGCGTGCCACACGCCCACCAAGGTGGCGCGCCAGTCGGGAATGCGCGGCTGCACCGTGCCTTCCAGGCCGGGGTTGCGGCTGTTCTGGGCGATCAGCGAATGGGTGTAGGTGAGGCTGCCGTTGAGCTCCAGCTGGGGCACCGCGGCCGGCTGGGCCTGGAAGGCCAGCTCCAGCCCCTGCGTCAGCACGCGGTCCACGTTCTGGATGCTGGTGAAGTTGGGCGTGACCGTGGTGTCGGTCTGGCTGATCAGCGCGTCGGTCTTGCGCTCGTGGAACCACGACGCGCGCAGCATGCCGCGTTCCCACTGCTGCTTGGCCGACAGCTCGGTGGACAGCACCGATTCGGGCCGCAGATTGGGGTCGTTCTGGCGCACGGCCGTGGGGCCGGAGAAGGTCTGGAACATCTCCGACACCGTGGGGTAGCGCACCGCCTTGCCCACCGACGCGTTCAGGTCCAGCGTGGACGAGGCCTTCCAGCCCAGGTGCAGCTTGGGCGAGAAATCGGTGCTGGCGCGTTCGGCATAGTTCAGCTGCCGCAGGGCGGCCGCGGCGGTGGCGCTGAAATTGCTGCCTTCGTAGGCGCGCCAGTGTTCCTTGCGCCCGCCGACCAGCAGGGTCCAGTCGGGCGCGACCCGCCATTCGTCCTGCAGGTACAGCGCGTCGGTGCGGGTCTTGCCGAAGCTGTTGCTGGCCAATGCGCCGCCGGTGCCGCCCACCCACTCGGCTTCGTTGGTGGTCACGTTGGCCAGTTTGTAGCGGTCGTGGTGGGCGCCGAAGCTGAGCGTGTGTTGGTCGTTCAGGCGCCACTGGCCGCGCAGGTCCAGGTTGTGCCAGCCGGTGCCGTCGGCGCGCAACAAGGTGCCGCGCACCGGGCCCGCGCCGGTGTCCAGGGCGGGCACCGCGGCCGCGGTGCGGCTGGTGTCCAGCTTCTGGTCGTACAGGCTGGCGTCCAGTTCCCACTGGAACGCACCGGTGCGCGCGTTCAGCGCCAGGCCGTGCAGCCAGTGTTCGCTGCGCGACAGGCTGGGCACGGCGGCCGAGAGGTTGTAGTTCACGCCGTCCAGGCGCACCGTGCCGTTGGACACCCTGCGGCCGTTGGCGTCGCGCAGGTAGCTCACCACGCTGCCGGCGCCGCGGTTCTGCCACAGGCCCAGCGTGTAGTTCGCGCTGACCGCCGGGCTGAAGCGGTAGCCCAGCTTCAGCTTCAGCATGTCCTGTTCGGTGTCGTCGATGCCGGTGGAACTGACCACGATGCGGGGCTGGCCCGCGGTGTCGGTGTCGCGGATGACGGGCGAGCCGCTCACGTCCACCGTGCCGACGGTGTTGGTGCGGGTGGCGGTGCCGAAGGTCTGCGGCTGGCTCAGGCTGCTGAGGTGGTCCAGCGCCAGGCGGAAGGTCCAGTCGCCGATGGCATGGCCCAGCGAGGCGCTGGCGTGCTTGCCATTGAAGCTGCCGGCGGTGCCGAACTCCTCGAAGCGCTGGCTGAACAGGTCCAGCTTCACATGGGCCTCGAAGCGCGTGGGCGTGCGGGTGTGCATGCGCACCACGCCGCCGGCCGAGTTGCCGGGGTACAGCGCCGAGAACGGGCCGTAGAGCACGTCGATGCGGTCGATTTCCTCGGGCGACACCAGGCCCCAGCGCGGGGCGGTGGAAAAGCTGTTGGCCAGGAAGTTCGACAGCAGCAGCCCGTCGGCATAGACGGTGGTCTGGGCGCTGGCGACGGAGCTGTTCACGCGCATCACCAGCACGCCGTTGCGGTCGCCGATGTAGCGCTCGCGCACGTGCACGCTGGGCAGGTACTGCAATGCGCCGGCGCTGGTGACGGTGTTGATGCTTTGTTCGATCTGCGTGGCGTCGACCCGTTCGACCGTGGAAGGAATGGGCGAGGACAGGGTCACCGGCGCGCGGGCGCCGGTGACCACCACGGTGTCCGCGGCGGCCAGGGCCGTGGGGCCGGCGGCCACCTGCACGGGGTCGTTGCGATCGGCCTGGGCCCAGGCCGGGTGGCCGCACAGGGCCAGGGCGCTGGCCGCGGCCAGCAGGGAAAGACGGTGGGGCAAAAGGCGGTTCATGGCGATGGGTGGCCCCTTGACCGGGCCGATGCCGGCCGGGGGCTCGATGGAATGGAATGACTGGCGGCAAGCCAACGCAGACGTCAGGCTGTGCCTTCGACGCACCGCGATGCGGCGCGCCCTTCAAGGGGGCGCGGGCGACGGCGTCGCTGCGCCCGGGCCGGTCAGGCCGCGGGTGGGGCGCGCGGCTGGGCGCCGCGCCAGGCGAACAGCGGGCGCGGCGCCTGCAGGAACAGCGCCGGTACCGCCTGGGACAGCGGTGACGGCAGGGCCAGTTTCAGCGGCGCGGGCGCCGGGCCAGCGGTGTCAAGCCGGCTGAAGCAGGCGTCGCAATGCTCATGCGCGCCGGCCGCCGTGCTGCCGTGGCCGGACTGGGCATCGGCCACCTTGTTGGCGGTGGTGCAGATCTCGGTCCAGGGCGCGCGGTCGGTGCTGGCCCGCATCAGCGTGGGTGCCAGCAAGGCCAGCACCAGCAACGCCAACGTCACCCAGCGGGTGTGCGTTCGAGGGCGGCGCAAGGTGACCATGACGCCAAAAAGTGTATCGACGATGTGAAGCGCAGGCCCGCGGCACGGTGTCACAGCCGCCCGGGAACCGGGGGTGAAAGGGCGGCGGCATCACCTTATGTGAAATTTGCATGACCCCCCGGCCCCTGGTGGTTACGGCGCGGTTACGGCGGGCGCAGAATGCCCAACCCGGCGTGCGGCATGGGCTCAAACCACCTGTTTTCCAGGGGTGGTGTGAGCCGATTCCGCATCCTTTTCAACCTTCGATTGGAGTTCCCATGAGCCAGAACACGACGGCCGGCGCCGGCATCCAGGCGCCGTCCTACGTCAAACACGCCCGTTTGGTGGCCTGGGTGGCCGAGATGGCCGCCCTGACGGAAGCCAAGGACGTTTTCTGGTGCGACGGCTCCGAAGACGAATACAACCGCCTGTGCGCTGCCCTGGTGGCCGCCGGCACGATGAAGAAGCTGAACCCGGAGTTGCGCCCCAACAGCTACCTGGCGCTGTCGCACCCCAGCGACGTGGCCCGCGTGGAAGACCGCACCTTCATCTGCAGCGCCAGGAAGGACGACGCCGGCCCCACCAACAACTGGGTGGAACCGGCCGAGATGCGCAAGACCCTGCAAACCGGCGAGAAGGCCCTGTTCAAGGGCTGCATGAAGGGCCGCACCATGTACGTGGTGCCCTTTTCGATGGGCCCGCTGGGTTCGCACATCGCCCACATCGGCGTGGAACTGTCTGACAGTGCCTACGTGGCCGTGAACATGCGCCTGATGACCCGCATGGGCAAGGCCGTCTACGACGTGCTGGGCCGCGACGGCCACTTCGTGCCCTGCATGCACACCGTGGGCGCCCCGCTGGAAGCCGGCCAGAAGGACGTGGCCTGGCCCTGCAACCCCACCGTCAAGTACATCGTGCACTACCCCGAGACCCAGGAAATCTGGAGCTACGGCTCGGGCTATGGCGGCAACGCGCTGCTGGGCAAGAAGTGCTTCGCGCTGCGCATCGCGTCCACCATGGGCCGCGACCAGGGTTGGCTGGCCGAGCACATGCTGATCCTGGGTGTCACCAACCCCGCCGGCAAGAAGTACCACGTGGCCGCCGCCTTCCCCAGCGCCTGCGGCAAGACCAACTTCGCGATGCTGGTGCCGCCAGAAGGCTTCACCGGCTGGAAGGTCACCACCATCGGTGACGACATCGCCTGGATCAAGCCCGGCACGGACGGGCGCCTGTACGCGATCAACCCCGAGCGCGGCTACTTCGGCGTGGCCCCGGGCACGAACTACAAGACCAACCCGAACTGCATGGATTCCCTGAAGCGCGACGTGATCTTCACGAACGTGGCGCTCACCGACGACGGCGACGTGTGGTGGGAAGGCATGACCGACGAGGCGCCGGCGCACCTGATCGACTGGCAGGGCAAGGACTGGACGCCCGAGATCGCCAAGGCGCAGGGTGAAAACGGCAAGCTCAAGCCCGCCGCCCACCCCAACAGCCGCTTCACCGTGGCCGCCACCAACAACCCGGCGCTGGACCCCGAGTGGGACAACGCCGACGGCGTGGCGATCGACGCCTTCATTTTCGGCGGCCGCCGCAGCACCACGGTGCCGCTGGTCACGCAGGGGCGCAGCTGGACCGAAGGCGTGTACATGGCCGCCACCATGGGCAGCGAAACCACGGCCGCCATCATCGGCGCACAGGGCGTGGTGCGCCGCGACCCCTTCGCCATGCTGCCCTTCATCGGCTACCACATGGGCGACTACTTCGCGCACTGGCTGGCCGTGGGCCAACGCGTCACCGACAGCGGCGCCAAGGCGCCCGGCATCTTCTGCGTGAACTGGTTCCGCAAGGGTGCCGACGGCAAGTTCGTGTGGCCGGGCTACGGCGACAACATGCGCGTGCTGCAGTGGATCCTGGGGCGCGTGGACGGCCAGGCCCAGGGCGTGGACCATGCCTTCGGCGTGAGCCCGCGCTATGAAGACCTGAACTGGAGCGGCCTGGACTTCAGCCGCGCCCAGTACGACCAGGTCATCTCCATGGACAGCCAGGCCTGGGTCGAGGAAATGGGCCTGCACGCCGCGCTGTTCCAGCAGCTGCTGCCGCGCCTGCCCCAGGCCTTAACCGACACCAAGCTGAAGATCGAAACCCACCTGGCGGCCTGATTGGGCCCACCCCCGTAGCGCCTTCGGCGCTTCCCCCTCCAAGGGGCATCGCCAGCGGACCGGCGGAGCCGGATCCGCGGCGATTGCTTGGTTGAGGCATGGGACCATTGCGGGATGCGCATTCAACTGCTGTCCGACCTGCACCTGGAGACCGAAGACTTCAGCCCCCGGCCTGCACCGGGGGCTGAACTTTTGGTGCTGGGCGGTGACATCGACGCCAGCTGGGTCGCCTTCGATCGCTTCGCGAACTGGCCGGTGCCGGTGCTGATGGTGGCCGGCAACCACGAGTTCGACGACCGTGAGTTGCGCCATGTCTGGGTGGATTTGCGCGCACGCTGCGCTGACCTGGGCATCACGCTGCTGGAACAGCAGAGCACCGTGCTCACTGGCGACGACGGCCGACGCATCCGCTTCGTCGGCACCATCCGCTGGAGCGACTTCGACCTCTTCGGCGACGCCGGGCGCGAGCGCGCCATGCGCGCTGCGGGCTACTTCATGCGGATCATGAACGCCACGCGCGACGGCCAGCCCTTCGACGTGGCCGGCGTGCGCGAGGAGTCGCTGGCCTGCCGGCGCTGGCTGGAAGCCGAACTGGCGCGTGGCAACCCTGGCGCAGCCGCGGGCGGCTGGGACGCCACGGTGGTCATCACCCACTTCGGCCCCAGCCTGAAGAGCGCCGACCCGCGTTATGGCGCCGCGCCGGGCACCGCCAGCTTCTGCAATGCCGACGACGACCTGATTTCGCGCTGCGATGCCTGGCTGCACGGCCACCTGCATTGCCGGCACGACTACAGCGTGTCGCGCGCGGGTGCGAAAGCCACCCGCGTGATCGCCCAGGCGCGGGGCCTGGCCAAGAAGGGCGAAGAGCAGGGCTTCGACCCCTTGGCCGTCTTCACGGTCTGAGCACAGCGCCTTCTTGACCGTGGGCAGGTGGGCAAGCCACGCCCCGTGCGACACTGAAATCGATGCGCAAGCCGCGCACGCCGCAGGAAAGGACCCGCCCATGAAGATCCTCGTCGCTGCCGATGGCAGCCAATACACCAAGCGCATGCTGGCCTACCTGGCCGCCCACGACGAATGGATGGGCGACCACCATGCCTATACCGTATTGACCGTGGTGCCGGCGGTGCCGCCGCGCGCGGCGTCGGCGCTGGACAAGGACACCTTGAAGTCCTACTACGGCGATGAAGCCGACAAGGTGTTCAAGCCCATCCGTGCGTTCTTCAGCAAGCAGAAGATCAATGCCGAGTACCTGTCCAAGGTGGGGCCGGCGGCCGAGCACATTGCGGCCCAGGCCGACAAGGGTGGCTACGACCTGATGGTGATGGGCTCGCACGGCCATGGCACGCTGGGCAACCTGGTCATGGGCTCGGTGGTGACCAAGGTGATGGCGCACAGCAAGGTACCGGTGCTCATCGTGAGGTGATCGCCAGGGGCCGCCCCCGCGGGCGGCCCGTTCAACGCGTGCGCAGGCCGTCGAAGCAGGTGGTCATCACGCCGTCGATGATCTGCTCATCGCTGTACTGCCCGCCGGCCTTCATCACACCCAGCACCGGGTCGCAGGCGCGCGCGTACAGGGTGTACAGGATCAACTCCGGCGGCACGCTGCTGACCAGGTCGCCTTCGGCCAGCGCCTGCTCGATCCAGCCGCCCAGCAGGTCGGACAGCGTCATCAGCAGGTCCACATAGCGCTTGTCGGCCACCAGCGTGGCGCGCAGGCTGGAGTTCTGCGACGGCAGCGAAGGCATCTGTCCGGCCAGCAAGGTGGCCAGGGTCCAACGGGTCACCGCCTTCAGCTTGTCCAGCGGGCGGGCGCCGGGCGCCGCATCCTCGGCCTGGGCGCGCTCCAGGCCCAGGGCCATCACCCGCACCATGGCGGCGGCGGCCAGCAGTTCCTTGGACGGGAAGTGCTTGTACAGGCTGGCTTTGGCAATGCCCACCGCGGCGGCCACCTCGTCCACGGTCATCAGGTCAAAGCCCTTTTCCGCCAGCAGGCGGTTCACCGCCTCGACGATGGCGTCTTCGCGCGCTTGCAGGACTTTTTCTCGGAAGGACAGTCGGGCCACGGTCGGATTGTAGGCGCCCACTCTGTCTTCTGAACTGGGTGGTTGATGGACGACTGCCCGGTCTTCAGGACCAGCGCATGCGCCTCACCAGCCGACGCAGCCAATGGTTCGGCATGCTTGATGCATGACGAGCATGGCCTTGATCCGCAAGTGAGCGCTGGCTCAGGTAGATCTCCATGCCGAACTCCGTGCCGAAGTCGGCGGCGTCCGGCACATGGCGGGGGCGCGAACGGGCGATACCGAGGCGGCGCATCAGAGGCACAGGGGTGGCGTGGTTCATGGCTTCGGTATCGGCGGGGGGCAATGGCTATGTATGAGTGTGAGCCATGTATCAGGTTGTAAAGCGGTGAGATGTCACGCGGTTCAGCCTTGTTTCCGGGCCGCCCCGCATCGGCGGGTTGCGTGGCGTACATCAGCCTGGCTACTGAAGTTGCAAAGAATGTGATTCAGGTTCATGTTGAAGGGGCGCCTCAACACAATGGCGCCCATTCACGCAAGGAGTGCGCGCATGCAAGTCACCGTTCTGGGCGCCGGCATCATCGGCATCAGCACCGCCTGGTACCTGCTGGACCAAGGCCACCAGGTCACCGTGGTGGACCGCCAGGCCGACGCTGCGCTGGAAACCAGTTTCGCCAACGGCGCGCAGATTTCGGTCAGCTTCTGCGAACCCTGGGCCAGCGCCGACGCGCCCCTGAAGGTGGCCAAGTGGATGCTGCGGGGTGACTCGCCGCTGCTGTTCCGCCCCCGGATGGACCCGCAACAGTGGCGCTGGGGTTTGAGCTTCCTCACCCAGTGCAACGACGCGGCTTTCGAGCGCAACGTGGCGCAACTGGTGGCGCTGGGCCGCTACAGCCATGAATCGCTGCGCGAGCTGGTGGCCGCCACGGGCATCCGTTACGAACGCCTGGAGCGCGGCATCCTGCACTTCTTCTCCAGCCAGGCCGACCTGGACGCCGGTGCGGCCGGTGCCGAGCTGATGCGCCGCCACGGCGTGGACCGCCGCGTGCTTACGCGCGAGCAGGTGCTGGCGGTGGAGCCGTCGCTGGCGACCTTTGGTGACCGCATCTTCGGCGGCACCTTCACCCCCAGCGACGAATCGGGCGACGCCCGCGTCTTCACCCAGCAACTGGCTCAAGCCTGCCGCGAACGTGGCGCCCAATTCCTGTTCGAGCACGACGTGCTGGGCCTGGACGTGGCGGCGCAACGCGTGCAGGCGGTGCGCGTGCGCGACCGCCGCAACGGCGGCGAACGCCTGCTCAAGGGCGACACCGTCGTGGCGGCCATGGGGTCCTTCACCGCGCCGCTGCTGCGGCCCTTGGGCGTGAACCTGAACATCTACCCCGCCAAGGGCTATTCGGCCACGCTGGACCTGAAGCGCCCGCAGGACGCCAGCACCGTGAGCCTGCTGGACGACAGCCGCAAGATCGCCATCTCGCGCCTGGGCGACCAGGTGCGCATCGCCGGCACGGCCGAGCTGGCCGGCTACGACACGGGCCTGGACAGCGCCACCTCGCGCCTGCGCTGCGCTGCGCTGGTCAAGCGCTACGAAGAACTGTTCCCCGGCGTGGCCGACACCACCGAGCCCCGCTTCTGGGCCGGCCTGCGCCCCAGCACGCCGACCAACATCCCCTACATCGGCCGCAGCCGGATCGCCAACCTGTGGCTGAACGCCGGGCACGGCACCCTGGGCTGGACCCATGGGGCGGGGTCGGGCCGCGCGCTGGCCGAACTCATCAGCGGGCAGCGCCCGCAGCTGGCGTTCGGCTTCTGCGGCGACGCCCTGCCGGCACCGCGTCCGCGCGTGACCCTGGCGCCCCGGCCGTCAGGCGCTTGAAGCGCAGCGGCGCGGGCCCCCGCGCATAGAATCGCGCCCCTTTCGCTTCGCCCGCCAGGGCAGGCCTGACCGCTGCGGTCAGGCCGCCGGGCCTTGACTTCATGCGCGGCGTCTGCGCCATCGACTTCGGCACCTCCAATTCCGCCACGGCCATCGACCCCGGCAGCGGCGCCGCCGCCACGCGGCTGGTGGAGCTGGAGCCCGGTCACCGCACCATGCCCACCGCGGTGTTCTATGCGGTGGAGGGCCTGGGGCCGCACGAGCCGCCCACGCGCCTGTACGGCCGCGCCGCGGTGGCGGCCTATGTGGAAGGCATCGAAGGCCGGTTGATGCGGTCGATGAAGTCCATCCTGGGCTCTACCCTGGCCGAGCAGAGCACCGAGGTGGGCGCCGGCCGCTCGGTGAATTACCTGGACGTGGTCAGCGGCTACCTCGGTCACCTCAAAGCCCAGGCCGAAGCCGAGGCCGGCACGCCGCTGGAACGCGCCGTGCTGGGCCGCCCGGTGTTCTTCGTCGACGACGACCCGGTGCGCGACGCACGGGCCCAGGCCGCGCTGGAACGTGCCGCGCACGCGGTGGGGTTCGCGCAGGTGCAATTCCAGTACGAACCGATTGCCGCCGCGCTGGACTACGAAAACACCATCACCACCGAGCAGTGCGTGCTGGTGGCCGACATCGGCGGCGGCACGTCCGACTTCTCCCTGGTGCGCGTGGGCCCGGCGAGGCGCACCCGCGTGGAGCGGCGCGACGACATCCTGGCCAACCACGGCGTGCATGTGGCCGGCACCGACTTCGACCGCCACATCGAACTGCGGCACATCCTGCCGCACTGCGGCCACCGCACCCGCGGCCCGGACGGGCGCGAGGTGCCCAGCCGGGTGTACTTTGACCTGGCCACCTGGCACCTGATCAACACCTGCTACGCGCCGGCTCGGCTGGCCGAGGCCCGGCGGCTGCGCACCAATTTCAGCGATCCGCTGCTGCACGCCCGCCTGATGGAGGTGCTGGAGCAGCGCCTGGGCCATGCGCTGATCGGCTGCGCCGAGGCCGCCAAGATCGCGGTGGCCGAAGCGGGCGCAACGGTGCTGGACCTGGGCCTGATCGAGACCGGCCTGCAGGCGCCCCTGGGCGAATCCGAGGCCCTGCAGGCGATTGCCAAAGACCTGCAGCGCATCGTGGACGCGGCCAGCGAAACCGCCGCACTGGCGGGCTTGCGCGCCGACGCGGTGGACGCGCTGTACTTCACCGGTGGGTCCACCGGATTGGCGCCTTTGGTGAACGCGATTGCGGCACGCTTTCCCGCTGCCAAGGTGATGCACGGTGACCGCCTGGCCAGCGTGGCGCGGGGCCTGGGCCTGCACGCGCAGCGCTTGTTCGCGGGCTGAATCCTCAAGGAGGTGCGGCGCGCTTCAGCGCCCGCGCCGGGCGCCACCGCCCGGGCCGGGGCGGCGGGCGCGCTGGGGTCGCGCAGCCGTGGCCACGATGCGCGGGCGCGTCACATCGGCCATCAGCAGCACCGCCCGCACCAGGTCTTCCACGGCGTCGTCCAGGGTGGCCGGAGGCTCCAGGGTTTCAATCTCGGCCAGCAGGTCGTCGGCGTCTTCCAGGTCTTCGGGGTCCAGGTGCCGGTACAGCAGCGCCAAGGGCTCGGTCAATGCGTCTTCGTCGCGGTCCAGCGCCTTGGGGAACAACTCCATCGCGGTGGCAAAGCCGGCCACCCAGGGCAGCACGGTCTCGCTCGGCATCGCGTCCTCGTCCAGTTCGTACACCCAGGGGTCGAACCACTGGCGCCGGGCGATGGCCAACTGCAATTCATCATGCCGCCTGATCAATGCCTGCCTCAGCGGCGCCAGGTCCAGTTGCGGCGGCGCCGCGCGGCCTTCCAGGTCCAGCACCGGCGGCAACCAGCGCGCTTCGGCCACGTCCTGCGGTTGCAGCAGCACGCCGCACAGGTAGCCGTCCACCGCCATCACGTCCAGCGGCTCCAGCGGCGCCGGCAGGGCGTCCAGCAGGGTTTGCAGGGTGTGCAGGTCGTCTTCGGTGGCCATGGTGGGCATTGTGGCATTCACCTGCCGGGCCACCGCGCTTGGGCAGGACGCTCATCTTGGATGGCAATTCAACAGCGTGCTCAGAAGGGTTGATGCGGGTCACATGTCGCAACGAACGGAACGCGTTTACTTCAATTTGGGGATGGCGCTGCACGGTCCGGCGACTACATTGCCCTCTTCGCAGGTCCCAACACGCCGCCTGTGCGGCAAAGCGCCACCCGCCAAAGAGCAGCCAATCTGGGTGGTGTTCGCAACAGTCCCAACGACGTCCTTTCTTTAAGGACTTCCTCAGCCCGCCGAGCAATCGGCGGGCTTTTTTTTGGGCCACTTTGGGACGTCCGCAATCTGTCTAGACTTGGCCGTTCTGCAATGGAACTGCCGTACACAGGAGACACACCATGGGCGCGCCCGAAGCCTTCACCGCCACCACCGACGTGGGCCACTGGATCAACGGCCACTTGGTGCCCGGCAGCGGCAGCCGCCGCCAGGCCATCTACAACCCGGCCACGGGCGCGGTGGCGCGCCAGGTGCTGCTGGCGGACGTGGCCGACGTGAACGCCGCCGTGCAAAGCGCCCGCGCCGCCTTCCCGGCCTGGGCCGACACACCGCCCATCCGGCGCGCGCGGGTGATGCTGAAGTTCCTGGAACTGCTGAACCAGCACCGCGACACCCTGGCGGCCATGATCACCGCCGAGCACGGCAAGGTGTTCACCGACGCCCAGGGCGAGGTGACGCGCGGCATTGACATCGTGGAATTCGCCTGCGGCATCCCCCAGTTGCTGAAGGGGGATTTCACCGACCAGGTGTCCACCGCCATCGACAACTGGACCCTGCGCCAGCCGCTGGGCGTGGTGGCCGGCATCACGCCCTTCAACTTCCCGTGCATGGTGCCGATGTGGATGTTCCCGGTGGCGCTGGCCTGCGGCAACGCCTTCATCCTGAAGCCCAGCGAACGCGACCCCTCGCCGTCGCTGTTCATGGCGCAACTGCTGCAGCAGGCCGGCCTGCCCGACGGCGTTTTCGGCGTGGTGCAGGGCGACAAGGTGGCGGTGGACGCGTTGCTGACCCACCCGGAGGTGAAGGCCTTGTCCTTCGTGGGCAGCACCCCGATTGCCCAGTACATCTACGAAACCGGCGCCCACCATGGCAAGCGGGTGCAGGCGTTGGGCGGGGCCAAGAACCACATGGTGGTGATGCCCGACGCCGACATCGAACAGGCCGTGGACGCCCTGATCGGCAGCGCCTACGGCTCGGCCGGCGAACGCTGCATGGCCATTTCGGTGGCGGTGCTGGTGGGCGACGTGGCCGACAAGGTCATCCCCAGGCTGGCCGAGCGTGCCCGGGCGCTGAAGGTGAAGAACGGCATGGAGTTGGATGCCGAGATGGGCCCCATCGTCACCGCGCAGGCCCTGCAGCGCATTGAAGGCTACATCGACATCGGGGTGAAGGAAGGTGCCAGCCTGGTGGTGGACGGTCGCGGCTGCAAGGTGCCGGGCTTTGAGGCCGGCTTCTTCACCGGCGGCACGCTGTTCGACCACGTGACGCCGTCCATGCGCATCTACCAGGAAGAGATCTTCGGCCCGGTGCTGGCCTGCGTGCGGGTACCTGATTTCGCCAGCGCGCTGCAACTGGTGAATGACCACGAATTCGGCAACGGCGTGTCCTGCTTCACCAGCGACGGCGGCGTGGCGCGCGAGTTTGCGCGCCGGGTGCAGGTGGGCATGGTGGGCATCAACGTGCCGATTCCGGTGCCCATGGCCTGGCACGGCTTTGGCGGCTGGAAGAAAAGCCTGTTCGGCGACATGCACGCCTACGGCGAAGAGGGCGTGCGTTTCTACACCAAGCAAAAGAGCGTCATGCAGCGCTGGCCCGACAGCATCGGCAAGGGGGCCGAGTTCACGATGCCGGTGGCGAAGTGAGCGCCCCCGGCGATTTCGGCGCCCCGCCGGCGCTGTGGGCGATGTGCCAGGTGCGCTGCGACGTGGGCGAACTGGTGTCGCTGGGCGCCGCGCCGCTGGGCGAGCGGCGCTACATCCCGCTGCGCGGCGGCAGCGTCAGCGGGCCGGAACTGTCCGGGCGCATCGTCGAAGGTGGGGTCGATTGGCAGATCGCCCGCGCCGACGGTGTGCTGGAAATCGCCGCGCACTACGTCATCGCCACCCCGGACGGCGCCCAGGTGGAGGTGCAGAGCACCGGCCTGCGCCATGGCCCGCCCGAGGTGATGGCCCGCCTGGCGCGCGGCGAAGCGGTGGCCGCCCACGAGTACTTCTTCCGCACCGTGGTGCGCTTCACCACCGGCGCGCCGGCCTGGGCCCACCTGAACAAGGTGATGGCCCTGGCCGTGGGCCAGCGCCAGGCGCGGCAGGTGCTGCTGGACTTCTGGCGCGTGGGCTGAAGCACCAAGCCAGCCCGGCATGACGTGTTCTACTGGACTTTCAGGTCTCCTGCCCGCTTCGCCATGACCGAACCCCTGTTGCTGTCCACCACCCGCGTCACCACCTTCGACGGTGAACGCATGCTCACCGGCGCCACCGGGTTTTTCTTCCAGCGCGACGAGCGGCTGTTCCTGTGCACCAGCCGGCACGTGATGGTGGACGAGACCGAAGGCCACCACCCCGATCGGCTGGAGGTGGTGGTGCACACCAATGCCTTGGTGATGAGCGATGTGGTGATCCTGTCGATGCCGCTGTTCCGAGCTGGGCGCAGCCTGTGGCGCCAGGGGCGCGATCCCGGCGGCGACATCGACGTGGCGGCCATCGAGGTCAACCGCGCGGCGCTGCCGGCCAAGGCGCAACTGCGCGCCTTCACGCCCGACCACCTGCAGCAGGCGCTGAACGAGGTGGAAGTGGGCGACGCCCTGCTGGTGGTGGGCTTCCCGCTGGGCTTCTACGACACCGTGAACCAACTGCCCGTGGTGCGGCAGGCGGCCATCGCGTCGTCATTTGGTTTGCGCTTCCAGGGCCAGGGGGCCTTCCTCACGGACGCGCGAACGCACCGGGGCACCAGTGGCGCGCCGGTGGTCAAGCGCAGTGCCGCGTGCGGCGCTGCCTTGCCCTGGAAATTGCTGGGGGTGCATTCGGCGCGCATGGACATGCGCAGCCGCGATCAGCAGGTGGACGAATCTCTGGGCCTGAACCTGGCCTGGTACGCCGACATCCTGATGACCCTGACCGCGTCCGACACGCCCGCCCTGCGAGCGGTCTGACAACGCGCGCCAGAGCGGTCAAGCGCGCGGGGTATTCCCAAGCAAACACCGCGGATCCGGCTCCGCCGGTCCGCTGGTGTTGCCCCCTTGAGGGGGCTGAGCCCGGACATCCCAGGCCCAGTGGGCCTGGGGTGCCTGGCGAAGGGCTGGCCCTTGCGGCCAGCGCGGCCTGCAAGGCGGGCCGAAGGCCGCTACGGGGGTGGGTGTATCAGTACCCGCCGCGACCGCCGCCGCCGCCGTAGCCGCCGCGACCACCACCGCCGCCGCCGCCGTAGCCGCCGCCACCACCGCCGCCGTAGCCGCCACGGCCACCGCCGCCACCGCCACCACCGAAGCCACCCGGGCGCTCTTCACGCGGACGGGCTTCGTTCACCACCAGGGCGCGACCGTCCACCGAAGCGCCGTGCAGCTTGCGGATGGCAGCCTGGGCTTCTTCGTGCGAGCCCATCTCCACGAAGCCGAAGCCCTTGGAGCGGCCGCTGTCGCGGTCCATCATGACCTTGGCGGACGTGACGGTGCCGCATTCGGCGAACTGTTGTTGCAGGGACGCGTCGGTGACCGAGTAGGCCAGGTTGCCGACATAGAGTTTGTTGCCCACGGTGGGAGCCTTTCAGGAAAACACGCCGTGCCCCTATGGCCGGTCGCGTGGTGGCAAGCGCTGCCGGCCGGAAGTGGCCGGCACACGCTCAGGGAAATCAGAAACGACGTTGCGGCGCGCGCGGCGCGGCGGAAGGGCGCTGTTCGATGTGGCGGAAGGTGATGCGGCCCTTGCTCAGGTCGTAGGGCGACAGCTCCAGCGACACCTTGTCGCCGGCCAGGATGCGGATGTGGTGCTTGCGCATCTTGCCGGCGGTGTAGGCCACGAGGGTGTGGCCATTTTCCAGCGTGACGCGAAAGCGGGAGTCAGGCAACACTTCGGCCACCAGGCCGCGCATCTCGATCAGTTCTTCCTTGGCCAAATTTCAGCTCCTTGCGAATGGGTGGGGTACAGGTGTGGGGCGTGGGGGCGTCAGGCCGCCAGGCGTTGCAGCAGCCATTGGCGGCCCTGCTCGGCGGCGAAGCGCTGCGCGCCTTCGGGGGTGGAGAAGCGGGGTTCGAAGCGGTACACGCGGTCGTGCGTGCCGCTGCCCTGGCCACTGCGGATGGACACGGACGCGGCAAAGCAGCCGGCGTCGGTGCGACGCACCAGGGGGGAGACAAGGTACTTGCCCTCGCGAAAGGGCACAACGGAATCAAAGGTCATGGAGTCGGTGCTCAGCCCTCGGGGCCGGCACGCAGGAAGAGAGAAGTTCCAGGTCCGGCCGGGAATGGGGCCTTGAAGGCGCCACAGGCTGGACGGGGGATGGGCTCGCCGCGGAAACGGGCTGACGGCCGAGAAGACCGGTTGGGGGCCGGTGATTCAACTGCGGGGCGCTGCGTTGGGGGCGCTGCGGGCCCTGTCAGACGACATACCGCACCAGTGAGCAACGCGCGGCAAGTTCTGCAGTGTAGCCGGTTTGCCCTCGCCGTGCCTGTTGTGGGCCGCGGCCTGGCCCGGGCGCCCAGGAAAGCTTCATTGGAAGGGCTGCAGGCGGCCAGTGCTGCGGAACTTCGCCGTTGGGCGCCCACTCTTTGGCATGCGTCGCGACGAATCACTTCCCCCTTCTTCACCTGATCGGAGACATGGATGAAATCACCGACTGCCGCCCTTCGCCTGGTCCCGCTGATCCTGGCCACTGCCACCGCAGGCGCCTGGGCCCAGGAAAACACCGCCAAGCCCAAGGCTGCCCGTGCCGACGCCACCGCGTCGGCACGGCCGGCACCCGCCACTGCGCCTGGCCAGGTGCGCGACTGGAGCAAGATCGACCTGAACAAGGACAACCTGATCTCGCCCGAGGAAATGGAAAAGTGGCTGGCTGAAAACCCTGGCCCCTTGGCCCCGGCGAAGAAATAACCCACCCCCGGCCGGCGCTTCACGCGCCGGCCCTTCCTTTGGTGCCGCCCTAACATCAGGGTCCGGACCCGCGCGGCGCGGGTCTCCATTGCCAAGGGAACCCATGAACAAGACCCTGCTCGTCACCGGCGCCAGCCGCGGCATCGGTGCCGCCACCGCCTTGCTCGCTGCCCAGCGGGGCTGGGACGTGGCCGTGAACTACACCCGTGACGCCGTGGCCGCAGAATCCGTGGCGCAGCAGGTGCGCGACGCCGGCCGGCGCGCCCTGGTGCTGCAGGCCGATGTGGCCGACGAAGCGGCGGTGCTGGCCCTGTTTGCCCACATCGACCGCGAATGGGGCCCGCTGGGCGGCCTGGTGAACAACGCCGGCATCGTGGACATGAAGGCCCGCCTGGACGAAATGGACACCGCACGCTGGCGCCGCATGCTGGACGTGAACGTGTTCGGCACCCTGCTGTGCAGCCGCGAGGCGGTCAAGCGCATGAGCACGCGCCACGGCGGCACGGGCGGGGCCATCGTCAACCTGTCCAGCGTGGCGGCCGTGCTGGGGGCTCCGGCCATGTACGTGGACTACGCCACCAGCAAGGGCGCCATCGACACCTTCACCCTCGGCCTCGCGCGCGAACTGGCCACCGAGGGCGTGCGGGTGAACGGGGTGCGCCCGGGCATCATCGACACCGACATCCACGCCGACAGCGGTGATGCCGAGCGGGCGCACAAGTCGGCCGCGGTCATCCCGATGCAGCGACCGGGGCGGGCCGACGAGGTGGCGGCGGCCATCGTCTGGCTGCTGTCGGACGAAGCCAGCTACATCACCGGCACCACGGTCAATGTGACCGGCGGGCGCTGAAGGGCCAAGGGCGGCTAGACACGCTCGAAGCGCCCGCTGTCCAGCATCAGCAGCGCGTCGTCGGGGTCCACCGGCAGCCCCGCACGGTTGGGCGGGAAACTGTAGGGCGTGCCGGTGGCCGGCCCCAGCACCACCACCGCGATGCCGCTGCGGTAACACAGGCGCACCGTTTCTTGTGGCGCCTGCCCTTCAGCGGACTGGGCCGCGGCGCGCGCACGGGCCTGCGCCTTGAGTTGCTCGCGCTTGCTGCCGCAGCAACTCATGGCGCCTTGTCCTGCGGGTGCGTGGCCAGGTGCAGCAGCCCTGCCGCGCCGGACGCCGCCAGCCAGGCCATCAGCCAGGGCCCGGGTTCGCGGCTGACGTACAGCGCCAGCGGCGCGGCCAGCCACAGGCTCAGGCAGTGGAAGCAGTCCATCGCGCGGCCCAAGAGGCCGTCGCCCACCCACTGGCGCAGCCGCACCACGGCGTCGAAGGGCCCGTCTTCCTCGGCCAGCAGGTGGGTCAGGCGCCAGGTGGCCAGGGCCACCAGCACCCAACGCCATTCGATGCTCAAGTCGCCTGCCATGCCCATCCCCGGGGAGCCCGCTCCGCTTGTTGGCCGGCAGTTTAGTGCCGGGCTGTGCGGCGGGATGGCCGCGCAGGCAGCGCAGGTGGCGCGCCCCAGCGCAGCAGGCCGTCGGCCAGGACATCGAACACCGTGCGCAGGCGCCGGTTGGCGCGCAGTTCCTGGCGCGCGGTCAGCCACACGGGCAACTGCGGCAGGCGCTCGTCGGTGAGCACCTGCACCAACTGCGCTTGGCGCCGCGCCAGCGGCACCAGGGCCACGCCCACGCCCAGGCCGGCGCACAGCGCGCCGAACAGCGCCGGCTGGTGGTCGCAGCGGAAGCTGAAGAAGTCGCGGTCCACGTTCATGCCGGCGGCACGGAAGCCGTCGATGAGCTGGCTGCTCTGGTCGAAACCCAGCCAGCGCAAGCGTTGCAGCGTGGCGCGGGTGGGCGGTCCGCCGGCTGCGGCCAACGCGTCGCGGTGCACGAAGAAGCCCAGCGGCCAGTCGGCCAGGTGGCGGGTGAGCACGCCGCCTTGCGTGGGCCGCAGCATGCGCACCGCGATGTCGGCCTCGCGCTGCAGCAGGTTGTCCACCCGGTCGCTGGCCACCAGTTCAACCTGGATTTCGGGGTGTGCCCCGGCCAGTTGCTGCAGCAACGGCGGCAGGACATGGGTGGACACCACCTCGCTGGCGGTGATGCGCACGCTGCCGCGCAAGCCCCGCGCCGCGCCCTCGGCCGCCTGCGCCATGGCCTGGGCGGCGGCCAGCATGCGCGCCGCCGGCTCGGCCAGGGCCTGGCCCAGCGCGGTGGGCACCAGGCGGCGGGCGGCGCGCTCGAACAGCGGCGCGCCGGCCTGGGCTTCCAGCGCCGCGATCTGGCGGCTGAGCGTGGGTTGGCTGGAGTCCAGCCGCTCGGCCGCACGCGTGAGCGAGCCCTGCTCCAGCACGGCGACAAAGGCGCGCAGCAGGTTCCAGTCGATGCGGCTGGGGTCGAAGGGCAGGGGCATGGCGGGTGGCTTTTCATTCAATAGTGAATGGATCACATGCTTTCATCCATCTTCCATGGCTGTCAAGCCGCGGCGAGCATGGGGCCTTGCCTTCTCAGCGACACCACTTGCCATGAACACCGAACTGTCAATCTCCTCCCCGGCAACGCGCCGCGTGCTGGTGCTGGGCGCCCATGGCCGCCTGGGTGCGGCGGTGGTGCGGGCCTTTGCCGCCGCCGGCTGGGGCGTGGTGGCGCACACCCGCCGTATAGCTCGCCAACCCTGGCCTGAGGGTGTTCAGGGCGTGCAGTGCGACGCGCTGGACACCGCCGCGCTGCAGCGTGCCGGCGCCGGTTGCAGCGTGGTGGTGAACGGCCTGAGCCCCGACTACACCCAGTGGGACCGCCTGCTGCCGCCCTTGACCGCCGCCACGCTGGCATTGGCCCGGGCCTTGAACGCGCGGCTGATGCTGCCGGGCAATGTCTACGTCTACGGCCAGCAGTTGCCCGCGCTGCTGAAGGAAGACACGCCCGTCGCCGGCAACCACCCCAAGGCGCGGCAGCGCATCGCGATGGAAGCTGCCATGGCCGACGCGGCGGCGCGGGGCGTGCGCAGCGTGGTGATCCGCGCCGGGGACTTTCTGGGCGACCAGGGCACCTGGGTCGACCTGGCGATGGCCAAGCGCCTGGCGCGTGGCCGCTGGGTGCACATGGGGCCAGACGATGTGGCGCATGCCTGGGCCTTCCTGCCCGATCTGGCGCGGGTGTTCGTGGCGGTGGCCGAGCGCGACGCGGCGCTGCCGGCCTTCACCACGCTTCACTATCCCGGCATCAACTGCACCGGGGCGCAGATGCAAACCGCGGTCGAAGGCGTGGTGGGCCACAAGCTCTTGCGCAGCGGCTTCCCGTGGTGGCTGATGCGCCTGGCCGCACCCTTCGCCGCCATGCCGCGCGCGCTGCTGGAAATGCGCCACCTGTGGCAACGCCCGCACCGCCTGGACGGCACGCGCCTGGCCGCCTTGATCGGCCCGCTGCCGGCCACACCGCTGGCCGAGGTGATGCGCCTGAGCCTGGGAGCGGGCGGCGCGTAAAGTGCCGTCCATGCCCGACGCCGCCCTTGCCGCCCCGCGCGAAGCCCTGAGTGCCCCTGCCGCCGTGCCGCAGCCCCTGGCCGGCCTGCGCGTGGTGGAGTTCAGCCACATGGTGATGGGCCCGGCCTGCGGCATGGTGCTGGCCGACCTGGGGGCCGAGGTCATCAAGGTGGAACCACCGGGCGGCGAGAACACGCGCCGCCTGCTGGGCGCGGGCGCCGGCTTCTTCCCCATGTTCAACCGCAACAAGAAGAGCATCCAGATCGACCTGCACGCGCCGGAAGGCGCCGCCCTGGCGCGCCGCCTGGCCCTGGGCGCCGACGTGGTGGTGGAAAACTTCAAGCCCGGCACCATGGCCAAGTACGGCCTGGACCATGCCAGCCTGTCGCAGGACAACCCGCGTCTCATCTACGCCGGCCACAAGGGCTTCCTGCCCGGGCCCTATGAAAACCGCACCGCGCTGGACGAGGTGGTGCAGATGATGGGTGGCCTGGCCTACATGACCGGCCGCCCCGGCGACCCGCTGCGCGCGGGCACCAGCGTGAACGACATCATGGGCGGCATGTTCGGCGCCATCGCGGTGCTGGGCGCGCTGCTGCAGCGTGGCATCACCGGCCGCGGCATGGAAGTGCAGAGCGCGCTGTTTGAAAACAACGTCTTCCTGGTCGGCCAGCACATGCTGCAGTACGCGGTGACCGGCGTGGCCGCCAACCCCATGCCGGCGCGCATCAGCCCCTGGGCCATCTACGACGTGTTCACCGTGAAAGACGGCGAGCAGATCTTCCTGGCCGCGGTGAGCGACGCGCAGTGGGTCGGCTTTTGCGACGCGCTGGGCCTGGCCGACCTGAAGGCCAACCCCGAATGGGCCAGCAACAACCAACGTGTGCTGGCCCGCCCCACGTTGATGCCGCTGCTGCGCCAGCGCCTGGCTGGTCGCAGCGCGGCCGAACTGGCCGAGGCCATGGAGCGCGCCGGCCTGCCCTTTGCGCCCATCCGCAAACCCGAGGACCTGTACGACGACCCCCACCTGGCCGCCACCGGCGGCCTGGCCGAGGTGGAACTGTGCGACGGCGTGCGCGCCGGCCAGCGCGTGCGCACCACGCTGTTCCCGGTGACGCTGGACGGACAGCGCCTGCCGGTGCGCCTGCACCCGCCGAAAAAGGGTGAGCACACGCAGGCGCTGCTGCGCGGCCTGGGACTGTCCGACGGCGATATACACGCTCTGGCGGCGCGCGGCGTGGTGGCTTAAGCCGCCGAAACCAGCCGCCCCTGGTTTCGGGATCCCCAGCGGCGGGAAATGCTCCTGGCGGGGGCGCGTGCGGCAACGTGTCACGGACTTTGGCGCGGGTCCGATTCCTATACTGGTTTGGCCCATATCGCACGGACCTGCGCCTCAACATCTTCGTTGGCTGCCCCTCCGTGTACATCCATCACCGAGGGAGTTCATAACATGCAAGTTTCACGTTGCAGGCCGTTGGCCGCCGTACTGGCCCTGTTGGGCCTTCTGAGCCTGGACCCGCTGTCCGCGGCCGAGGCCACCGCCACCGCCGCCGCGACGACAGCTGCACGCCCCGCAGCGGCCGGCGAGCTGCTGGTGAAGTTCAAGGCCCAGGCCTCCACGACCGCCCGCGCCCAGAAGCATGCCCGCGAAGGCAGCCGCCGCCTGCGCGAGTTCCGTCAAAGCGGCGTTGAACATGTGGCGCTGGCGGCGGGCCAGACCGTGGACGCCGCGCTGGCGCGTTACCGCGCCGACCCGAACGTGGAATACGCCGAACCCAACTACAAGGTGCACGCCACGCTGTTGCCCAACGAGCCAGGCTTCGTTCAGCAATGGGCGCTGAACAACACCGGCCAGATCGGCGGTCTTGCAGGCGCCGACATCAAGGCCCCGGCGGCCTGGGACCGCAGCACCGGCAGCGCCAACGTGGTGGTGGTGGTGCTGGACAGCGGCATCGACTACAACCACCCCGACCTGGTGGGCAACGTCTGGACCAACGCGGTTGAAGTGGCCGGCAACAACCTGGACGACGATTCCAACGGCTATGTGGACGACATCCACGGCTACAACCCGGTGGACGGCAACGGCGACCCGGTGGACGTGTACGGGCACGGCACCCACATGGCCGGCATCATCGGCGCCACCGGCAACAACGCCCTGGGCGTGGTCGGGGTGAACTGGAATGTGCGCATTGCCTCCTGCAAGGCGCTGGACGATTTCGGCGACGGCACCGTGGCCAACATACTGTCCTGCCTGGACTACGCGCGCAGCCTGAAGACGGCCGGCTACAACGTGGTGGCCACCAGCAACAGCTACGGCGCCGTGGGCGGCTTCTCGCAGGCCATGCGCGACACCATCGCGGCGCAGCGCGACATCCTGTTCGTCACCGGCTCGGGCAACACCGGCCTGGACAACGACAGCACCGACTTCTACCCCGCCAACTACGACCTGCCCAACATCATTTCGGTGGCGGCCACCGACGCGTCCGACCTGGCGGCCAGCTTCACCCACGTGGGACGCCGCACCGTGCACCTGGGCGCGCCGGGCGCGAACATCCTCAGCACCCTGCCGGGCAGCAGCTACAGCACGGCCAGTGGCACGTCGATGTCGGCGGCCTACGTCACCGGCGTGGCCGCGCTGCTGAAAGCGCAGGACGGCACGCGCGACTGGCGCGCCATCAAGAACCTGATCCTGTCGGGCGCGGCGGCCAACACCTCGCTCACCGGCAAGACCATCACCGGCCGCCGCCTGGACGCTGCCGGCGCCACCGCCTGTGTCAACCGCCCCTTGTTGTCGGCGCTGAAGGTGCCGGCCGCCTTCACCGCCGGCGTGCCCACGGTGCTGTCGGCGCTGAGCATCAACTGCGCGGCTGCGTCCGGCCCGGTGACCGCCACCGCGTCCAACGGCGCGGTGGTGACCCTGCGCGACGACGGCGTGGCGCCCGACCAGGCCGCCGGCGACGGCATCTTCACCGCCAACTGGACGCCGACGGCCGGCGTGAGTTATGTGGACTTCAGCTCGCCCGCCGGCACCGAGCGCGTGGGCGCGCCCGACCTCACCGTGCCGCTGCTGACCGTGCCCGCCAGCGTGGCCGCCGGCGGCAGCTTCACCGCCAGCATCACCGCGGCCAACACCGGCTCGCGGCCGGCCGCTGCGACCACGGTGTCGCTGTACCGCTCGGTGGATGGCGTCATCACCACCACCGACACGCTGCTGGGCAGCGTGGCTGTGCCGGCGCTGGCCGCGGGTGCGCAGCAGGTGCTGTCGCTGCCGGTGACCCTGCCTGCCACCACCGTTGCGGGCAACTACTTCGTCGGCGCCATCATCGACCCCGCCAACACGGTGGCCGAGGCCAGCGAAGCCAACAACCTGAGTGCGGCGCGTGTGCTCTCGGTCACCGTTGCGGCGAAGCCGGCCGACCTGACGGTGACGGCGCTGTCCGCGCCGTCCACCATCACCCGCGGTCGCAGCATCACGGTCAGCGGCACGGTGCGCAATGCCGGTCTGGGCGCGGCGGCGGCTTCGACCTTGGGCATCTACCTGTCCACGGACGCGGTGATCACGGGCACCGACACCTTGTTGGCCACGGTGGCCGTCCCGGCGCTGGCCGCGGGCGCTTCGTCCGCCTTCTCGGGCACCTTGATCGTGCCCACCACGGTGGCCGCCGGTCGTTACCGCGTTGGCGCCATCGCCGACAGCGCCAACGTGGTGCTGGAGTCGAACGAGACCAACAACACCCGGGCCACCGCCACCGTCACGGTGCGCTGAACCCCCGCACTGGAAGTCCAAGGGCGGCACCCGAGCGGGCGCCGCCCTTTTTCATGTCCGCGGGGCTTGCCAGCGCCGCAGGTGCTGGGCGTTGGCACTGCCGCGGGCCTTGGCGCGCTTCAGCTCTTCGCGTGCCACGGTGCGCAGGTGCACTTCATCGGGCCCATCCAGCACGCGCAGGGCGCGGCCCCAGGCCCACAGGCGCGCCAGGGGCGTGTCCGGGCCCAGGCCCATGGCGCCGAAGACCTGCATCGCGCGGTCCAGCACCCGGGTTTGCAGGCGCGCGGTCACCAGCTTGATGGCGCTGGCATCCACCCGCGCCGCGGCATGGCCTTCGCGGTCCATGCGCCAGGCGGCGTGCAGCACCAGCAGGCGCGCCTGGTCGATTTCCAGCCGCGACTCGGCGATCCAGTCCTGCACGTTGGCGTAGTCGGCCACGCGCTGGCCGAAGCTCTTCCTCTGCAGCGCGCGTTCGCACATCAGTTCCAGCGCCAGTTCGCACTGGCCGATGCTGCGCATTGCGTGGTGCACCCGCCCGGGCCCCAGCCGGGCCTGGGCCATGGCGAAGCCGCTGCCGGGCTCACCCAGCAACTGGTCGGCGGGGATGTGCACGTCGCGAAAGACGATTTCGCAGTGCCCGTCCAGCGCCTGGTGGTCCATCACCGGGATGTTGCGCTCGATGACGACGCCGGGCGCGTCCAGCGGCACCAGCGCCATGCTGTGGGCGGCGTGGCTGCTCTGGGCTTCGTCGGCGCTGCGGCCCATCACCAGCACCAGCCTGCACAAGGGGTGGGCCGCGCCGGTGATGAACCACTTGCGGCCGTTGACCACCCAGCCGTCGCCGCGGCGCGTGATGCGGGTTTCAAGCTGCGTGGGGTCGGACGAAGCCACGTCGGGTTCGCTCATCGCGAAGGCGCTGCGGATCTCGCCGCGCAGCAAGGGGTTCAGCCACTGCTCGCGCTGCGCAGGCGACGCGAACAACTGCAGCAGTTCCATGTTGCCGCTGTCCGGTGCGCTGCAGTTGAAGACTTCGGCCGACCAGGGTACCCGGCCCATGCATTCGGCCAACGGCGCGTAGTCGGTGTGGGCCAGGCCCGTGCCGGGCTGGTCCGGCCGCAGGCTGGGCAGGAACAGGTTCCACAGGCCCAGCGCTTTGGCCTGTTCCTTCAAAGGCTGCAGCACGTCCAAGGGGAATTCACCGGCGTCGGCCCAACGCTGCCAGTCGGGCAGCGAGGGCATCACCAGGTCGGCCATGAAGCGCTGCAACTGCGCCAGCAGCGCCTGGGACCGGGACGAGGGCAGGAAGTCCATGGGCGGCATCTTCGGGGCTGGCCCGGGGCATGCCTGTCGCTTGCGGGACCCGCCAGCCTGGCCTGGGCTTGACGCCGCGCAAGCTTGCATCGGCTTGCATTTGTGGCGCGGCACGGCGACTTGCGGCAACACCCCAGCAACGGGGCGCGGCGGGCCGGCCCCTATCATCGCCGCCATGGCGGCATCCTCGGCAAGCTGGCGCGGCGCGGCGCATGAACTCATGCGCTGGGCGCTGCGCTGGGCGGCGGGCTGGTGGCGCGTCATCCACCTGGGGGCCCAGATCCTGGCGCTGGCGCTGTCGCCGTCCAGCTATGCACGCGCGCTGCGCCCGGGCCTGCTGCGCCACATCTACCAGGACACGGCGGCCAACCTGGCCTGGTTCACGCTGCTGTCGGCGTTGATCTCGCTGGTGCTGATCCGCATCGTGGTGGTCACGGCCCTGAGCTACGGCCTGACCCAGTACGCGCTGGAAATGGTGGTGCGGGTGCTGGTGCTGGAGCTGATTCCCATCACCGCGGCGCTGTTCGCTGCGCTGCGCGCCACCATCGCCAACGGGGCCGAGGTGGCGGCGCTGCGCGCCCAGGGCGAGTTCGAGCGCCAGCAGGCGGCCGGCACCGACCCGCTGCGCACCGAGGTGCTGCCCCGCGTGCTGGCCGGCCTGGTGGCGGTGAACGCGCTGGCCCTGGTGGCCGGCGTGGTGACCCTGGTGCTGGCCTACCTGCTGGTGTACGGCTTCACACCCTGGGGCTTTGCCGGCTACACCCACACCGTGGGCCGCATCTTCACGCCGGCGGTGTCGCTGATCTTCATGCTGAAGACCTTCTTCCTCAGCCTGGCGGTGTCGTTGATCCCGGTGGCGTCGGTGCTGTACGACACCGCCCGGCGCCGCACCAGCCGAACCAGTGCCGAACTGCAGGCGCTGGTGCGCATGTCGCTGGCGGTGCTGGCGATCGAGGCCGCGTCCTTGGTGGGCAACTACTATTGAGCACGATGGACCCCCGCGCCGAAGCTTCCCCTCCCGTGCCGCCCACCGCCGCCCTGCCGCCGGTGCCGCACCTGCAGGCCAAGGCCACGCTGCTGCTGCTGGCCGTGGGCGCGCTGGTGGTGGCCGCGGTGCTGTACCTGATGTACGCCCGCGGCACCTTCGAAGCCACCCAGCGCCTGGTGCTGGTGGCCGAGGATTCCGAAGGCGTGAGCGTGGGCATGGACCTCACCTTCTCGGGCTTTCCCATCGGCCGGGTGCGCAGTATCGAACTGGGCGAAGAGGGCAACGCGCGCATCCTGGTGGATGTGCCGAAGAAGGACGCGCACTGGCTGCGTGAATCCAGCGTGTTCACGCTGGTCAAGGGCCTGGTGGGCGGCACCGGCATCCGCGCCTACAGCGGCGTGCGCAGCGACCCGCCCTTGAAGGACGGCGCGGTGCGCAAGGTGCTGGCGGGCGACGCCACGGCCGAGATCCCCAAGCTGGTGGCGGCCGCGCGCGATTTGATCCAGAACCTCACCGCCCTGACCGGCAACGACAGCGCCCTGGCAGGCACCTTGGGCAATGCCCAGGCCTTGACCGGACAAATCAGCGGCCAGATGAAGGGCCCGCAGGGCGCCCTGGGCCTGCTGCTGGGCAACGAGCAGGACGCCAAGAAGGTGGTGCAGACCCTGGAGCGCACCAACGCGCTGCTGCTGCGCCTGGACGCCATGGCCGGCCGCGCGGACGCACAGCTGTTCGGCCCGCAGGGCATCACCCCGCGCCTGAACGAACAGGTGCTGGGCCCCAAGGGCCTGGTCACCGACAGCAAGGCCACGGTGCAGCAGCTCACCGGCCTGCTGGGCGATGCACGCGCCGCGCTGACCGACGCCCGCGGCACGCTGCAGAAGCTGGACGCTGTGCTGGTGGAAGCGCAAGGCGTGGCCGCCAACACCCGCAGCGCCACCACCGACCTGGGCGCGCTGCGTGGCGAGGTGGAGGCCAGCCTGCGCAAGGTGGAGCACCTGGTGAACGAGATCAACCGCAAGTGGCCCTTCGCCCGCGACACGGAGTTGAAGCTGCCATGACCCGACTGCTGCCCCTGCTGGTGGCCGGTCTGCTGGCGGCCTGCGGCAGCAGCGCGCCGCCGCCCGACTGGCAGATGAACGCCCGCGGCGCGATGGACCGGGCGCTGTCCGCCTACCTGGATGGCAACACTCGCGTGGCCACGGTGGAACTGGACCGCGCGCGCAGCGAGGTCTCGCGCACCGGCCGCGCCGACATGCTGGCCCGCACCGAGCTGATGCAGTGCGCCGCCCAGGTGGCCAGCCTGGTCACCGGGCCCTGCGAACGTTTCGAGGCCCTGCGCAGCCAGGCCGCGCCGGCCGAAGCCGCCTACGCGGGCTATCTGCAAGGCCAGGTGAACCTGGCCCAAGCGGCGCTGCTGCCCGAGGCCCACCGTTCGGTGGCGCAGGCGCTCGCCACGCCGGGCGCAGCCGATCTGGCGCCCCAGGTGCAGGCTCTGGCCGACCCGCTGGCGCGCCTGGTGGCCGCGGGCGCGGCGTTCCAGGCCGGCCGCGCCAGCCCGGCGTTGCTGGCGTTGGCGGTGGACACCGCCAGCGCCCAGGGCTGGCGGCGTGCGCTGCTGGCGTGGCTGGACCTGTCGGCGCAAGCCGCCGACAAGGCGGGCGACACGGCCACCGCCGCGCTGGCGCGCCAACGCATCGCCCTGGTCACGCGGGAAGGCCGGCCCTGATGGATGCGGCCGTGGCCCGCACGCCGCAGCGCGTGCTGTCGTTCATCGCGCCGATGACGCAGCTGAACACGCCTTACCCGTCCACCGCCTACCTCACCGGCTTCCTGCGTTCCCGCGGGGTGCACGCGGTGCAGGAAGACCTGGCGCTGGCCTTGGCGCTGAAGCTGCTGAGCGCCGACGGACTGCTGACAGTGCGCGAGGCCATCGCCGCACAAGTACCCCAGCAACGCAGCGAGCGCGCGAAGGCCTTCGATGCGGCCTTCGAGCGCTACCACCGCAGCATCAACCCCACCATCGCCTTCCTGCAGGGCCGCGACGCCACCCTGATGCACCGCATCGCCGGGCGCATGTACCTGCCTGAAGGCCCGCGATTCCAGGCGCTGGACGCTTACGAAGACCCCGAGGGCGGCGACCCCCTGGCCTGGGCCTTCGGCGCCCTGGGCACGCACGACCGCGCCCGCCACCTGGCCACCCTGTACCTGAACGACATCGCCGACGTGCTGCGCGACGCGGTGGACCCCCGTTTCGAATTCGTGCGCTACGGCGAACAACTGGCACAAAGCCAGGCCAGCTTCGACCCCCTGGCCCAGGCCCTGGCCAGCCCGCCCACGCGGGTGGAAGAAGGGCTGATCGACCTGGTGCGCGACGCGCTGGGCCGCCACGCCCCCACGGTGGTGCTGGTGTCGGTGCCCTTCCCGGGCACGGTGCTGGCGGCCTTTCGCATCGCCCAGGCGGTGAAGGCCATCAACCCGACCATCACCACCGTGCTGGGCGGTGGCTATGTGAACACCGAGTTGCGCAGCCTGGCCGAGCCGCGCGTGTTCGAACACTTCGACTTCGTGACCCTGGACGCCGGTGAACGCCCGCTGCTGGCGCTGCTGGAGCACCTGGATGGCAAGCGCGCAAAGGCCCGCCTGGTGCGCAGCTTCGTGCGCGACGAGGCTGGCGTGGTGAAGTACATGAACTTCCCCGAGCCCGACATCCCCTTGGACGATCTGGGCACGCCCACCTGGGACGGCCTGCCGCTGGCGAATTACCTGTCGCTGCTGGACATGCTGAACCCCATGCACCGCCTGTGGAGCGACGGGCGCTGGAACAAGCTGACCGTGGCCCAGGGCTGCTATTGGAAGAAGTGCAGCTTCTGCGACGTGAGCCTGGACTACATCTCGCGCTACGAAGCGGGCAATGCCAGCGTTCTGGCCGACCGCATCGAAACCATCGTGGCCGAAACCGGCCAGCGCGGCTTCCATTTCGTGGACGAAGCCGCGCCGCCCAAGGCCTTGAAGGCGCTGGCGCAGGAACTCATCCGGCGAAAACTGGACATCAGCTGGTGGGGCAACATCCGCTTCGAGAAGACCTTCACCCCCGACCTGGCCGACCTGCTGGCCGAAAGCGGCTGCATCGCCATGAGCGGCGGCCTGGAAGTGGCCAGCGACCGGCTGCTGGCGCTGATGCAAAAGGGCGTGACCGTGGACCAGGTGGCGCGCGTCACCAAGGCCTTCACCGACGCCGGCATCCTGGTGCACGCCTACCTGATGTACGGTTTTCCCACGCAAACCGAACAGGACACGGTGGACGCGCTGGAACTGGTGCGCCAGCTGTTCGAGCAGGGCTGCATCCAGAGCGGCTTCTTCCACCGTTTCGCCTGCACCGTGCATTCGCCGGTGGGCCTGAACCCGCAGGACTACGGTGTGCAATTGCTGCCGCTGCCGCCGGGGAACTTCGCGCGCAACGACGTGGGCTTCATCGACCCCACCGGCTGCGACCACGATGCCTTCGCGCCGGGGCTGAAGAAGGCGCTGTACAACTACATGCACGGCATCGCGCTGGACCTGGACGTGCGGCAGTGGTTCGACTTCCCGGTGCCCAAACCCAAGGTGGGGCGGCAGCGCATTGCCAAGGCGTTGGGCGCGGGGCACGCCGCCTGAAGGCAGGCGGGGGGCACCCATTGGGGGCGCTCCCACTGAGGGCGATCCCAGCTTGAGGCGCCCGGCGCCCGCACGTTGAATCGGGGCATTCCAGCTTCGGGGCGTTCGCCATGGCCGACACCAGCGTTTCATCCTCCACCGGCGGCGCCGGTGGCAGCACCGCAACCGCTGCCGGCGGCGGCGACAACGGCCACCCGGCGGGCAGCAGCCCGGCCGCCACCCCCGGCGAAAGCCTGGCCAGCCAGACCACCGCGGCCGACGCGCTGCGCAACGAGCCCAGCTTCAGCGAGCGCATGACCGGCCTGCCCGCGGGCGATGTGGCGCAGGCCGGCGCGCAAGGCGCCACCGCGCTGGCCGCGCGCGAAGGCATCGGGGCCCAGGCGGCGCGCCAGGGCTACACCGACGCGGTCTCGAAGCTCGACCCCACCGACCGCGCCGGCCGCACTGCCGCCAAGTTGGCGGCGCGCGAGGCCACGCCGCCGGCGGTGCGCGCGGCCATCGAAGCCGTGCGGCCGGACACCGGGCCCAAGCCCGGTTCGCTGGCCTCGGCCAACAAGACCAATGCCGGCGCCAACGCGCTGGCTGGCAAGCTGGGTGTGGTGGGCAAGGCCAACCTGGCCTTGTCGGTGGGCCTGGGCGCCTACCGCATTGCCAACGCCGACAACAAGGTGGAGGAAACCGCCCGCGTGGCCGGCGGCGCCTTGGGCGGCATCGTCACCGGCGGGCTGGTGGGGGCGCAACTGGGCGCCATGGGCGCCAACCCGGTCACCATCGGCGTGGGCGCGGTGCTGGGCGGCATCGTCGGCGGCATTGCCGGCGAGGCGGCGGTGAACCAGGCCATGGGCTGGGTGAAAAGCTGGTTCTGACGCCGACCGGGCCGCGGTTCACAATGCCCGCAGCATGACCCCCGCCGACATCCACGCCGCCGACCACAGCCTGCGCCCGCGCGGCTGGCGCAGCGCGCCGCTGCCCTGGGACCAGGTCACGCAGGTGCAGGCCACGCGCCTGGCGTCGCTGGCCGACGAGGTGGGCCTGGTGCTGCAGCTGGGCCCGCAGACCCTGTACGTGCGCGAAACCGACCCCGGCTTTCAGGCGCTGGCGGCCCACCTGGGCTTGGCCGCCCGCTGGGGCGCAGACTGGGTGGCCCGCGCCGAAGCGGGTGAGGCGCTGAGCCTTCAGCGCTGACCGGTTCAAGGCGCTCGCGCCTCGGGCCTTCTGCCAACTGCGTCAGTCCGCCGGCACCTCGCCAACCGGCTGTTCCGGGGTCCAGGCGCTGCGCCGGCCGTCCTTGAAAACGGCGCGCACCTGCAGCGCGGCCTGCCCGGCCTGCATCGCCAGCATCAATGCGCGATGCGGCATGCCCTGGTCCGCGGCGTTCTCCCCGGCCGCGGCCTCCACGCCCCAGCAGGTGTCAGACCACGGCTGGGCGCTTCGCGGTGCGCCTTCGCTGGTCATCAGGCGGACCTCGTAGCGCAGCGCGGCGGGCACCGCTTGCCAGCACAGCGTCCACTGCGTGGACCAGGCGATGCGGCCGGCCCCGGCCGGCCGCACCCGGTCTTCGAGGGACCCCGCCAGCACGGTGGGCGCTGCGCTCAGGCCAGCCGTGTTGTCGGCGGGCTCGGCGCCGTGGTGGTGGTGCCCGTGCGGGCCGGCGGCCAGCGCCAGCACGCAGGCCATGGCGCCAGCGGCCAGCGCGAATGCAGCGCGCGTGCGGCGCAGCGTCATGGCGTGATGTCGCACCATTCCACCTTGCTGGTCACGCGCGCGGCGCCGTTGCCGATGATCACGGTGCACTCGGGCACCACGCTGCCGGCCGGCAGGTCGGCCTGCTGCACCAGGCTCTTGTAGCCGATCTGGCTGTTGGGGCCGATGGTCGATCGGAACAGCACCGCCCAGTCGCCCAGCACCAGGTTGTCACCCGCGCGCATGGCGCCGGCCGCGCCGCCGCCGTGCACCACGCTGTGGAAGCCGTAGGCGCCGTTGAAGCCGGTGGCCAGGTCGGTGGTCTCCAGCGCGTGGAAGGTGGTCTTGCTGGCCATCGCGGCGATCGAGCCGATGACGAAGGGGTGCCCTTCATCGGCGCGCAGCGACACTTGCGCGCCCATGCGCTGGCGCAGGTCGGTCAGCGTGTTGCCGATGCGAACGTCGCCGATGATGCGGTTTCGGAAGCCCGGGTCGGAGACCGGCACGCCGTTGATCGTGGGCAGCACCTCGGCTGGGTCGAAGGCCGTCACCGGGTTGGGGCCGATGCCCAGCACCTTCTTCGGGAAGGCAGTGGCCATCTCGGCGTAGCCGGCCGCGAACTCGCGGTTGACCGTGATCACGCCGTTCATGAAGTCGCGGTCGGCCTGCACCATGGCCACGGTCTTGGCGGCCACCTGCGCGTTGGTGGTGACGTTGGCGCCCGACAGCACCTTGCGCCCCGAGGGGATGGTCACACCGGGGCCCACCCGCGCCAGGGTGGACACCATGGCGTCCTTCTGGATCACCGCGCCGTCCACCACGGCATTGAAGCCGACGAAGCTGGGGCAGGTGGTGGCGGTGGCCACGGGGCAGGTGCCGGTGGTGCCCACCTGGACGGGGCCCTTCACGGTGGCGCCATGGGCCAGGATGACCTGCCGGCCGATGGTGATGGCGCCGGTGGCCGCGTTCACGTCCACGTTGTCCTGGATGTTGGTCTCGTTGCCGACCTTGATGTAGAGCGTGGCATTGGGCGCCGCCAGGCGGGCAAACGGCGCCACGAAAACCAGGCTGCCCAGGCTGATGTTGGTGCGGCCCACCAACTGCGCGGTGGGGTCGATGTAGGTCGCGGTGGCCGTGGCGTCCAGCAGGGTCTGGGCGGTGGACGGCAGGCAGGCCGCGGCGATGCACGCCGTGGCGAGCAGGGCGAACTTGTGGCGGTTGGGCATGTGGCGCTCCTCGAAAAAATGGTTCCAGTACCCAACGAGGTGGACGGCGGCTGACGCCGGTCTCGCAGGGAGCAAGAGGTACTGGCCAGTGCTGTGAATCGTAGGCCGCGCCCCTGCGCGCGGGCGCGGCTTGGTGTCGCATGTGGCGGCGAAGCCGCGACCGCGCAGGGCTTTGCTGCAACTCAAATGGAGGGTTATTTGTCCTGCTTTGCCAGGGTGGCAGCGGGCGTGTCTGCGCGCGCCTGCCGCCCTGGCATCCGTCCGCGTGCGTGCTGAGACGCCGCGGCGCCTTTGTCGCGTTGTGTACAAAACTACGCCAGGCCTTGGGCGGTGCCGGTTGCGTGCCAGGGCGCCCGTTTCCCAGGGGCCAGCGGGCGCCACCTGGGCAGAACCTGGCTTGGCCCGCGACTTGCGGAGGTGGGGCATGCAGGCACCCGAAGCCCCTTCCCACCGCGACCCCTCGCTGCTGGACGGCGCGTTGGTGCTGGGCCGCCGCCTGGACGCGCGCTTCTTCGCGCTGCTGGCCGCGGTGCAGGCCACCGGCTCGCTGCGCAAGGCCGCGCGCGCCGCGGGCTACAGCTACAAGGGCGCCTGGGCCTTGCTGGAAGCGGCCACGCGCTGGGCGCGCGAGCCGCTGGTGGTGTCGGCCACCGGCGGCAGCGGCGGCGGTGGCACCCGGGTGACCGTCGCCGCGCAGCAACTGCTGCAGGGCTGGGACCAGCTGCAGCGGCGCCACCACGCGTTTCTCAACCAGCAGGAAGCCTGGCTGCTGTCGCAGCCCGCGCTGGCACAACTTCTCAGGAGATCGGCCATGAAGACCACCGCCCGCAACCAGTTCGCCGGCACGCTCAGCGAGGTCGAGATCGGCCCCGTCACCGCACAGGCCACCTTGTCGGCGCCCGGCGGCATCGAGATCACGGCGTCCATGACCGCCGCCGCGGCCAGGAAGCTGGACCTGAAGGCGGGACAGGACGCCATCGCCCTGGTCAAGGCGTCGGCCGTGGTGCTGGTGACCGACTTTGCGGGATACGCGCTGTCGGCGCGCAACCAGTTGGCGGGAACCATCTCGCGCATCGACAAAGGACAGGTCTCGTCGATGGTGGGGCTCACCCTGCCGGGCGGCATGGTGGTCAGCGCCAGTGTCACCAACGAGGCCGTGGCCTCGCTGGGCCTGGCCGTGGGCCAGAACGCCACCGCGGTGTTCAAGGCCTGCGCGGTGATGCTGGCGGTGGCCAGGGCCTGAGCCGTCGCGCGTGTGCTTGCCACCGTTATGTTCGTCTGTATATTACGGTTTGCCCCCCACCCAGCGACCATGAAGCACCGCATTCAACAGGCCCTGTGGGGCCTGGCCCTGGCCCTGCTGTCGCAGGCCGCCCAGGCCGCCAACATCACCGTGTCGGCCGCTGCCAGCCTGAGCAACGCCTTGCGTGACATCGCCCCGCTGTTCGAGGCCGCCCACCCGGGTGCGAAGCTGCAGTTGAACTTCGGCGCGTCGGGCGCTTTGCTGCAGCAGATCGCCAAGGGCGCACCGGCCGATGTGTTTGTCAGTGCCGATCAAGAGGCCATGGACCAGGCGGACGCGCAGAAGCTGCTGAAGGCCGGCACACGCCGCAACCTGGTGTCGAACTCGCTGGTGCTGATCGTGCCGGCGGCGGCGCAGCCGCCCAAGGCCCTGGCCGAGTTGGCCCAGCCGGCTTATGCCCGCATCGCCATCGGCCTGCCGGCCAGCGTGCCGGTGGGCCGCTACACCAAGGCGGTGCTGGAAGGCGCCGGCTTGTGGGCCGCCGTCGAGCCCAAGGTGATCGGCGCCAGCAGCGTGCGCCAGGCGCTGGACTACGTGGCGCGCGCTGAGGTGGACGCCGGCTTCGTCTACGCCACCGACGCCGCACTGATGCCCGACAAGGTGAAGACCGCGCTGGTGGTGCCCACCACCAAGCCTGTGCTCTACCCCATCGCGGCCCTGGCCGGCGCGCCCAACCCGGCTGATGCGGCGAAGTTCATCGACTTCCTGTTCACGCCGCCCGCGCAAGCCGTGCTGTTGAAGTACGGCTTCGGCAAACCCTGATCAACCCCGCCATGCAAGCCGCCTGGATCGCCCTGGCCCTCAGCCTGAAGGTGGCGCTGTGGGCCACCGCGCTGAACCTGCTGGCGGGCGTGGCCGTGGGCTGGTGGATAGCGCACAAGCGCTTCACGGGGCGCGAGGTGGTGGACGCCGCACTGACCCTGCCCATGGTGATGCCACCCACCGTGCTGGGCTATTACCTGCTGGTGCTGATCGGCAGCCACGGCCCCATCGGTGCCTTCCTGCTGCAGCACTTCGGCATCCGGCTCATCTTCACCTGGCAGGCGGCGGTGATCGCAGCGGCCATCGTGTCCTTCCCCTTGGTGTTCAAGGCCGCGCGCGCGGCGTTCGAAACCGTGGACCCGCAGCTGGAAGACGCCGCGCGCACGCTGGGCATCGGCGAGCTGGCGCTGTTCTTCCGCGTTTCGCTGCCGCTGGCCTGGCGCGGGATCCTGGCCGGGCTGCTGCTGGCCTTTGCGCGTGCGCTGGGCGAGTTCGGCGCCACGCTGATGGTGGCCGGCAGCATCGTCGGCAAGACCCAGACGCTGTCGATCGCGGTGTACGAAGCGGTGCAGGCGGGCCAGGACGACACCGCCAACTTCCTGGTGGCCGTCACGTCCATCACCTGCCTGGCGGTGCTGCTGTCCGCCGGCCGGCTGGCGCCTGGGCGTGTGGCCTTGCGGAGCTGATGGACATGGTGTGGGACGTCAGCCTGCAACGCCGCCTTCGCCACGGCGACGCGCAGTTCGCGCTGGACGTGTGCTTTGCCAGCAGCGCGCAGCGCCTGGTGCTGTTCGGCCCCTCGGGTGCGGGCAAGACGCAGACGCTTCGCCTGCTGGCCGGCATCGTGCGGCCCGACGCCGGCCGTGTGGCACTGGCCGGGCGCGTGCTGCAGGACAGCGCGACTGGCACCTGGCTCACACCCCAGCAGCGCCGGCTGGCTTATGTGTTCCAGGACTATGCGCTGTTCCCGCACCTCACCGTGCGCCAGAACATCGCCTTCGCGCTGCAGCCCGGCTGGCGCAACCCGGCGCGTGCGGGCGCCTTCGCGGCAGTGGACCGCTGGATCGCGAACTTCAATCTCCAGGCCGTGGCGCAGCACTACCCGCACCAGATTTCCGGTGGCCAGCGCCAGCGCACTGCGCTGGCCCGCGCGCTGGTGAACGAACCCGCGGCGCTGCTGCTGGACGAACCTTTCGCCGCGCTGGACCGCGCCCTGCGCGACCGCTTGCGCCAGGAACTGAAGGACCTGCAGGAGGAATTGCAATTGCCTTTGTTGCTGATCACCCACGACGACGAGGATGTGCGCTGCCTGGCCCAAGAGGTGGTGCGCCTGGACACCGGCCGCGTGGTGGCCGCGCTCGTGCCGGCCCCCACCAGCGCGACCCTGGTCTGACCACGACACCATGGCCCCGCCTTCGCGCCGCCGTCCCGCCCGACTTCGCCTGGACGGGTCCCTGTGGATCGCCGCCGGCGACAAGAGCCTGGGCGGCCACAGCCGCCTGGGCCTGCTGCGCGCGGTGGCCGAAGCCGGCTCCATCACCCAGGCGGCCAAGGACTTCGGCATGAGCTACAAGGCCGCCTGGGACGCCATCGACGCGATGAACACCGGGGCCGGCCAGCCGCTGGTGGAGCGCGCGGCCGGCGGGCGCGGCGGCGGGCGCACCGTGCTCACGGCCCATGGCCAACGCCTGCTGGCGCGCTACGAGCAGGTGGACGCCGTGCACCGCCGCTTCCTGCGGGTGCTGGACGAGGGCGGCATGAACCTGGACGAAGACTTCTCGCTGCTGAAGGTGTTGACCATGAAGACCAGCGCACGCAACCAGTGGGTGGGCACGGTGAGCGCGCTGCGCGCGGGTGCGGTCAACGACGAGGTGGAAATCAGCCTGCCCGGCGGTCAGCGCCTGGTCGCCATCGTCACCCGCGAAAGCACCCAGTGGCTGGGGCTGGAGCCGCAGCGGACCGTCATCGCGCTGGTGAAGTCGTCCAGCGTGCTGCTGGCCACCGGGCTGCAAGGTGCGCGTGTGTCGGCCCGCAACCAGCTCCAGGGCACGGTGCAGGCGGTCACCCCGGGGGCGGTGAATGGCGAAGTGGTGCTGGCCATCGCCGGCGGCCTGACCGTGGTGGCCATCGTCACCCAGGCCGCCATTGCCGAGCTGGGCCTGGCGCCGGGCGTGGTCGTCACGGCGTTGGTGAAGGCCTCGGACGTGCTGCTGGCGGTGGTGGACTGATTTCCCTGCGCTCGGTGTGAGGCGGCAAGGCAACGCCGCCGGTCCGCCGGGCACCGGCCCGCGCGGTGCTGCGGTTACCCTCTGCGGTCTCCTTGGCGCCGCCCGGCGTGCGCCCGCTGCCGTGAACACGATGTCCCTTTCCGCCCGCGCACGCTGGCCGGCCCGCCCCGGCCCGCGGCCCAGCCTGGCCCAGTGCCTGCTGCTGGCGGGTTTGCTGCACCTGCTGCTGGCGCTGGTGGTGGGCAGCGCGCCGCCGGGGTCGGCGCGCCAGGGCCAGGGCGTGTGGGGGGCGCTGAACATCACCCTGCAGGGCGTGCAGCGCGGTGCCGCGCCGGTGCCCAGCGCCAGCACCGAGGCCTACACCGGCCCCAAGGGCGACGCCACCCAGCCGCGCTGGGGCGGCCGGGTGCGCGAGAGCGGCGCCCCCGCCCCCGCCACCGACCAGCCTGGCGCGGCCGAACTGGGCACCTGGAACCCCGTGCCCACCGAGCGGACCGCCGGCCCGCAGGAAACCCAGGCGCCTTCCCCCCCGACCTGGCGCCCGCCGTCGCGCTGCCGCCCGCCGCCACCGCAGCGCCCAGCCCGCCGCCGCCCGCGCCCACCCCGGCCACCGCGGTGCTGACCGCTCCGGCGCCGCTGCA